>NZ_AYWB01000002.1:0-499765 GCF_000503035.1 Mesorhizobium sp. LSHC412B00
TTGAGCGAGCGCCGCGACAGGAAGAACGAAGTCGTCATGATGTCGAACTTCCAGCCCTGCTTGCGGCAGATCGCCAGCGCGCGCGGAATGTTGGGCTGCTCCATATAGCCGAAGGTCAGCGTCACCCGCATGAACAACTCGTTGACTGTCTCCATCTTGACCCGCTCGCTGTCGGGCACCAGCGGCTGCGGGGCGGTGACCACCGACAGAATGACGTTCTGCTCGTGCAGCACCTTGTAGTGCTTCAGGCTGTGCATCAGCGCTGTCGGCGCGCTTTGCGGATCGCTGGTCAGGAACACGGCGGGGCCGGACACCAGCTGCGGCTTCTTCTTCAACAGATTGCCGGCGAGGAAATCGAGCGGGATTTCGTTGCGCCGGGTCTTGTCGAAGAGATAGCGGCTGCCGCGTATCCAGGTGGTCATGATCAGCCCCATGAGGCAGGCAACGGATATTGACACCCATCCGCCTTCCACGATCTTGACGACATTCGCCAGGAAGAAACCCATGTCGATGGTGCCGAACAGCAGCGCCAATGCCAGGGCGAGCCCAAGCTGCCATTTCCACAAATTGCGCATGACAACGAACAGCAGAATGGTTGTCATCAGCATCTCGCCGGTCACCGAAATTCCGTAAGCGGAAGCCAGCGAACTCGAGCTGCCGAAGCCGACAACCAGCAGCATCACTCCCAGGGCGATGAGCAGGTTGACGCGCGGCATATAAATCTGGCCGCTCTGCATTTCGGACGTGTGCTGCACCTCGATGCGGGGCAGCAGGTTGAGTTGCACTGCCTGGCGTGCCAGCGAAAAAGCACCCGAGATCACCGCCTGACTGGCGATCACGGTGGCGGCCGTTGCCAAGCCGACCATTGGCATCAGCGCCCAATCCGGCAACATCTCGAAGAATGGATTGGTCGGCCTGCCGCCATTCGCCAATACAAAGGCGCCCTGGCCGAAGTAGTTGAGCAGCAGGCAAGGAAACACCACGGAAAACCACGCGAGCACGATCGGCTTGCGCCCGAAATGTCCAAGGTCGACATAAAGCGCCTCGGCCCCCGTTACCGCCAGGAACACTGCACCAACGGTCACGAAAGCGGCGGTCGGCGTGCCGGCTAAGTAGGCGATCGCATAATACGGGTTGATCGCCAACAGCACCGAAGGATCGTCCATCAGGTGGTAGAGCCCGGAAACGCCGATGGCCAGGAACCATAGCGCCGTCACCGGCCCGAATACTGCCGCCACCTTCCCCGTGCCGAAGCGCTGCACGGAGAACAGAAATGCCAGGATGACCAAGGTGATCGGAACGACATAGGCCTCCAGCGTCGGTGTCACCACTTCCAGGCCCTCAACTGCCGACAGCACGGAAATGGCCGGAGTTATGATAGCGTCTCCGAAAAAAAGCGACGCCCCGCAAAGTCCGATGCCGAGGATAAGCTTGGCGCCTTTTGGATAGGCGCTGCGCGCCAGCGCCATCAGGGACAGCGTGCCGCCCTCGCCCTTGTTGTCGGCGCGAAGCACGAAAGCGACGTATTTTATGGTGACGATAATCGTCAGCGCCCAGACGATCAGCGACAGCACGCCCAGGACATCTATACGCGTGTCGGTACCAGGCGAAGCGTGAAGCGCCTCGCGGAAGGCATAGATCGGGCTGGTGCCGATATCGCCATAGACGACGCCAAGCGCGCCCAGCATCAGAACTTTGGTGCTGTGCTGTTCAGTGTGGGAGTGGTTCGGTTGTTCGACGGGTTCAGCCTCGCTACCGATGCTGGAAAGAGCCATCGACTACTCCCCGATCACCGCGCGGTGCGCCTTGCTTGCTGTCATGCGATATCACCTTCGACACGAGCCTTCCACCGCTACCAACCGCAAGCCTTCAGAAACCGCCCCACCGTGCCGGCCATGCCATACTCCAACGCATCGGCTGTCAACCCGTGTCCGATAGACACTTCGGCCAATGCCGGAATGCGCTTTGCCAATGCCGGAAGGTTGTTCACCACCAGATCGTGCCCGGCATTGACCTGGAGCCCGGCGGCGAGTGCGGCATCCGCGGTTTTTCCCAATCTTTCCAGCTCCTTCCGCGCCTTGGCGGAATCGGAATGGTAGCTGCCGTAGGGCCCGGTATAGAGCTCGATGCGGTCGGCGCCGGTGTCGCGCGCGGCATTGACGCCGGTGGGATCCGGATCGGAAAACAGCGACACGCGGAAGCCCCCTTTTTTCAGACGCTTGACGATCGGGATAAGGAACGCCGCCTCGGCGGCAAAGTTCCAGCCATGGTCCGATGTCGCCTGCGCCGGATCGTCGGGCACCAGCGTCACCTGCTCCGGCTGGTGCCTTTCCACAAGCGCCAGAAAATCCTCGGTCGGGTAGCCCTCGATGTTGAATTCCGCCTTGGGAAACTCGTCGTCGATCAGCGCCCGGATCTCCGGCAGGTCGGAATGCCTGGTGTGGCGCTCGTCGGGCCGCGGATGAACCGTCAGCCCGTGCGCGCCGGCCGCCAGCGCCAGGCGGCCGAGCCCGGTGACGCTCGGCCACGGCAGGTCGCGGCGGTTGCGCAGCATGGCGATGGCGTTGAGATTGACCGAGAGTTTCGCGGGCATGGCGTGAGGTCCGGCTGTTTGTGCAGCGCATCTATACTGCCTTTGATGGGAACAGACAGGGGCTTTCGGGTGTTCCAGTGATGACATCTGCTCGCAAGGGGGAACCCAGCCAATGAATTTTCTCCAATCCGTGCCCGCGATCCGCCGCCTCGAAACCGACCGTGAGGACCTTTTCGCCATCGACGTCGTCGGCCATGTATCGGCCGCCGACGGCGAAAATCTGTTCGGATTGCTGGAGGCTGCCTACGCGCTGCACCCGAGGATCGATGTCTTGGTGCGGCTGGTTGATCATGAGGGCGTCGACTGGATCGATATGGACGACGAGACGCTGAAACAGGGCACGGTGCACGCCCTGGAGCATATCGCCCGGTGCGCGACGATCGGTGAGCCCGACTGGATAGCGGATGCGCGGAACTTCCTTCCGGCTTCGCCACCCATCGAGTTCAGGCACTTCGCGGCCGAGGATGAAGCGGATGCCTGGCAATGGCTGGGTGCGACGCCACTCAGCCCTGCTGCGCCGGCTGCTACCTGACGCCGGCTATCTAACGCCAGCTATCTAACAATCGTCAGCCGCTCTGCCGCCCGCGTGATGGCAGTATAGAGCCAGCGCTGGCGGGTTTCCTTGAACGCCCAGCTCTCGTCGAACAGCACGACATCGTTCCACTGCGAACCCTGCGCCTTGTGCACGGTCAGCGCGTAGCCATAGTCGAAATCGTCAAAGCGCTTCTTCTGCTGCCAGGGGATATCGGCGTCCGGATCCTCGAAAGCCGACTTGAGCAGCTTGATCTTGGCGACGCCGCGGTCGGGATCGTCCTCCTCGGGCGAGACCAGAAGGTTGATGCCCGGCTTCACCGTCTCGCGCGACGAGGTCATCACCTTCCACAGCGAACCGTTGAGCAGGCCCTTGGCGGGGTCGTTGCGCAGGCAGACCAGCTTGTCGCCGGCCTGCGGATAATCGGCATTGAAACCCTTCAGCTCGCGCAGGCGCTGATTGTAGCGGCGGCGTGTGCGGTTGGTGCCGACCAACACCTGGTCCGCCTTCAGCACCAGCTCCTGGGTGACGTCCTCCTTGCCGATGACCTGCGCGCTGCCGTAGTCGCCGCGCATGAACTCGCGGCCCTCGCGCACGTCGAGCGCCAGCTGGATGATCGGATTGTCGCGCGCCTGGCGGTGGATTTCGGTCAAGAGCACATCCGGCTCATGCTCGGTGAAAAAGCCGCCGCCCGAGATCGGCGGTAGCTGCGCCGGATCGCCAAGCACCAGGATCGGCGTGCCAAAACTCAGAAGGTCGCGGCCAAGCTGCTCGTCGACCATCGAGCATTCGTCGATGACCACCAGCTTCGCCCGTGAAATAGGGCTTTGGCGATTGAGCGAGAAGGTCGGCGACATCGAGGTCTTGCCGGTCACCTCGTCCGACACCGATTCCTCGCCCTTCGGCCGGTAGATCAACGAATGGATGGTGCGGGCATTGACCGCGCCCTTGGAACGCAGCACCTGCGCCGCCTTGCCGGTGAAGGCGGCGAACTGCACCTGCCCGTCGACATGCTCGGCAAAATAGCGCGCCAGCGTGGTCTTGCCGGTGCCGGCATAGCCGAACAGCCGGAAGACCTGCGGCCGGCCCTCTTTCAGCCAGCGCGCCACCGCCTTCAACGCCTCATCCTGTTGGGGAGAGAATTCCATCGGTTCGACAGACCGGATTCGCGAGAGAAAGACAAGCTTGGTGCCAACCACCGCTTAAAACGATGGGATTGCCTCACCTTCAACGGGACAAACTAGCAGGCGCAAATGCGAACGTAAAGTGAACATGCAAGCGGATAACGAACGATTTGAGTTCAGGCACTTGAACCTAGTCGGGCAATGCCACTATCACGGACATGATCGAGATGCAGATCGGCGCAGACACCTATAAGCGAGGATATTGATGAGGTCGTTCGCAGACAGGCTGATCGGAAAGTCGATAAAGAAGATCGAAATCGGCGAACCTGGTTATGGCATCGTTGTCTCCTTGTCGGATGACGCAGGGTTCGCGATATATACCGAGGTCACGGCCTGTCTGAGTGACGAAAATGCCAGAACCATAGAACGTGTTACCATCAGCGACGAGCAAGTGATCCTCCACTTGGGTGACAACGACTTCGTCGCCATTTCCAAAAACCGTGGCCGCTTCGCCGTCGTTGAGGCGTTTGTCTATGGGGACGACGAAGGCATGGTCGTCGAAAATTAGTTGCATCGGCCGCCAGATTTCAAACACCAACCACAGGCGGACTATATGTTCGCGCCGCCGCCGCTACCTCTGGTCGGCCCCGGATCGTTCTCCAACAAAATCGGCTTGCCGTGCGGGGTTGCATGCGCGGCGCGTTCCCAGGCGGCGGCGAGCGTGTCGACGTCACTTTTTCCCGCGACGCCCTTGGCCGCCAGCAGCGTCTCCAGCGCAGCCAGCCAATGCTCGTAGTAGTCGTGGCCGTCGCTTGCGGCGCCCGGCTTCTTCACTTGCGCCGACAGCGCATCGGCCCATTCGCTCCACGAAAACAGGCCCTTGTCATGCAGCGCCACCGTCATGGCGAAGGCTTCGGCCTGCCAGGGTTCGGCGAATACCGGTTCGTCCAGACCCGCCGGCAATGCACCTTCAGGCCGGCTCAAGATAGCTCTCCCAGGCATCGATCGAGACGGTCAGCGTCGGGTCGGCGCCCTCGCCCCAGATTTCCGAGCCATCGAAGACCACGGTATAGACCCATTGCGGGTTTTCACCGTTGCCATGCGCGTTGCTGTCGGGGAACACAAAACCGTCACGCACGGCCTCGATAACTCCGTGCTTGCCGCGCGCATAACGCGGCAGCCTCGTGTGGGCGGTGGGATTGAAATTCCTTGTCCGCACCGGGTCGCCGGCCTTGAAGCGCGGCGCCGTCTCGACCGGCCGGTCGCAGGGACTGCCCTTGGCCAGTACCGCCGGCACGTTTTCGGCCTTCAACACCCTTTTGGGCGTCGCCGCCGGATCGACCGCCTTACCCTCCGTCAGATCGCGCTCGCTGACGAAGCCATGGCGCTTCAGCAGCACCTCGAGCGCTTTGATCCAGATCTGGTAGTAGCTCGAGGAATAATAGACGGCCGGATGCAGCGATTCCCTGGCGTGCCGGCTCTCGTCGATGTTCCACGCGCCCATGGCGCCGGCAGTCAGCGTGACGCCGAGCGCCCGCCTCTCCCAATCCGCATGAAAATACGGTTCGTCCTTTTCGGGCGCGACCGGCCCGAAACCCATCTGCCCACCGAGATCCTGCGGCCCGTTCATGCCGGTACCTTCTTTGTCCCGGGTTCTTTGGCCACCGCCGTGCCGATCATCGCATCGCGGCTGACCAGTTCGGCGAGCTGGTCCTCACTCCAGCCTTCGGTACCGCCAGGCCGCATCGGCACCACGAGATAGCGCAGTTCGGCAGTCGAATCCCAGACGCGGATGTTTTTCTCCGCCGGCAAGGTCAGCCCGAACTCCTCCAGCACGCCGCGCGGATCGATCACGGCGCGTGAGCGATAGGGCGGCGCCTTGTACCAGACCGGCGGCAGGCCGAGCACCGACCACGGATAGCAGGAGCACAGCGTGCAGACGACGAGGTTGTGCGTCTCGTCCGTGTTGAACACCGCCTGCATGTGCTCGCCCTGGCGGCCGGTGTAGCCCAGCGAGGTGATCGCCGCAGTCGCGTCGCGCTTCAGCCACTCGGCAAAGGCCGGATCGCTCCAGGCTTTCGCCACCACCCTGGCGCCGTTGCGCGGTCCGATCTTGGTCTCATAGGTGTCGACGATGACGTCGATTGCGGCCGGATCGATCAGGCCTTTTTCGGTGAGGATGGTCTCCAGCGCGCGCACGCGCGCCGCAAACGGGTCGAGCTCATTGTCGTGGTCATGATCATGGGACATGATCTCAGATTAGGATCGGCGGCCCATGGCCGCAAGCATGACAGCTTGGGCCACGGGCTATCCCCTATTCGGCGGCGGCCTTCTGGGGTTCGATGAGCCGGTCCTCGGGGCCGAACAGCGACGCCTGCTCGCCGCTCTCGACCGCATGCAGCGCCGGCTTGTTCTTCTTCGAAGAGAAGAAGCTCACCAGCCACCCGGAGAAATTCTCGAAATAGACATAGATGACAGGGGTGACGAACAGCGTCAGCGCCTGGGAAGCGAGCAGCCCGCCGACGACCGCGACACCGAGCGGCTGGCGCAGCTCAGCACTGGCGCCGGTGCCGAGCGCGATCGGGAACGTGCCCATCAGCGCCGCCAACGTCGTCATCATGATCGGCCTGAAACGCATCAGGCACGCCTTGTGTATGGACTCCTTGGCCGACATGCCTTCTCGTCGCAGCTCCAGCGCGACGTCGACCATCATGATGCCGTTCTTCTTGACGATGCCGATCAGCATCAGGATGCCGATCACCGCGATCACCGACAGGTCCATGCCGGCAAAGCGCAGCGCGACCACGGCGCCCAGCACCGCCGAAGGCAGGCCGGTCAGAATGGTCAGCGGATGGATGAAGCTCTCATAGAGGATGCCGAGTACGATATAGATGGTCAGAATGGCGCCGCCGATCAGCAGGCCCTGATTGGCCAGCGAGTCCTGGAAGGTCTTGGCGGTGCCGGCAAAGCTGGTCGAAATCGCCGGCGGCATGCCGATCTGCTCCTTCAGCGCGGCGATGCGGGCCGTGCTGTCGCCCAGCGCCACGCCTTGCGGCAGGTTGTAGGAGATGGTCACCGCGGGCAGCTGGCCGAGCTGGTTGACCGTCAGCGCGCCGGCGGTGCGGTCGACGCGGGCAAAGGCGCCGAGCGGCACCAGGCTGCCGCTTGCCGTCCTGACCTGGATGGCCAGCATGCGCTCGGGCGACCATTCGATGTTGGGATCGAGCTCCATGATGACTTCGTAGCTGTCGGCCGAGCCGAAGATCGTCGAGACCTGCTCCGTGCCGAAGCCGCCATAGAGACTGGAGCGCAGCGTGTCGGTGTCGATGCCGAGCGACGCCGCCTTGTCGCGATCGACCACCAGCGTCGCCTGCAATGAATTGTTCTGCAGATCGCTGGTGACGTCGGTGAAATTCGCATGATCGGCCGCCATCGCATCGTTGAGCTTTTGCGCCCATGTGTCGGTCAGGCCGGTATCGAGGCCCTGAACGACGAGCTGGTAGGCGCTGGCGGAAGAACGCGCGCCAAGTCGCAGGTTCTGCACCGGCTGCATATAGGCATCGATCCCCGGCACGACGGCCAGCTGCCGCCGCAGATCCGACAGCACCTTATCGATGTCGGGGCGCTGGCTCTTGTCCTTCAGCTGCACATAGAGCTGGCCCTGGTTCAGCGCATTGTTGCCGCCGCCGGCTGACCAGGCCACATGCGAGACATAGGGCGAACGCGAGAAGACACTTGCCGCCTGGTTCTGCAGCTTGACCATGGCGTCGTAGGAGATGTCCTGCCTGGCGATCGTCGTCACCGAGATCTGGCCGATATCCTCTTGCGGGAAAAAGCCTTTCGGCGAGACCTCGATCAGCCAGACCGACCCTGCCGCCGTGCCGACGAAGACGAGGAACACCAGAAAAGTGTGGCGCAGGCAGAAGGTCAAAAGCCGGTCATAGCCGCGGGTGACGATATCGTGCTTGTGGCCGGGGGCATGCTTGTCGCGATCGGCCTTGGTCACCGACAGCAAGCGCGAACACAGCATCGGCGTCAGTGTCAGCGACACGAACATCGAAGCCAGGATGGCGACCGTCACCACGACGGCGAATTCGTTGAAGATGCGGCCTATGACGCCGCCCATCAAAAGCACGGGGATGAACACCGCCACCAGCGAGATCGAGATCGAGATGAGGGTGAAGCCGATCTCGCGCGCGCCTTTCAGCGAGGCATCGAAGGCCGAGAGACCGTCCTCCTCCATGTGGCGAAAGATGTTTTCCAGCATGACGATGGCGTCGTCGACGACGAGGCCGACTGCGAGCGTCAGGCCCATCAGCGAGATGTTGTCGATGGAAAAGCCGAACAGGAACATGGCGCCGAGCGTCGCGATCAGCGAGATCGGCACCGCCACGGCCGGAATGATGGTTGCGGTCACCCGGCGCAGGAAGACGAAGATCACCGTCACCACCAAAGCGATCGTCAGAAGCAGCGTGAACTGGACGTCGTCGACGGCCTGGCGGATCGAGGTCGAACGGTCGTTGAGCAGCTTGATGTCGGCGGCGGCCGGCATTTGGTCCTTGAACGACGGCAGCATCGCCTTGACCTTGTCGACGACGTCGACCGTGTTGGCGTCGGGCTGGCGCTGCACCGCCAGGATGATGGCGCGCGTGCCGTCGTACCAGCTTGCGGTCGTCGTGGTCTCGACCGAGTCGATGACGCGCGTCACCTCGCCCAGCCGCACCGGATGGCCGTTCTTGGTGGCGATGATGAGGTTGGAGAACCCGGCGGCATTGGTGAGCTGCGTGTTGGCCGTGATGGTCAGCTGCTGCTTGTCGTTCTGCAAGACCCCGAGCGGCGTGTTGGAATTGGCCGAGGCGATCGCCGTCTGCAGCTGGTCGATCGAAATGCCGCGCGCCGCCAGCGCCGTCGGGTCGATCTGCACGCGCACCGCATATTTCTGCTGGCCGAAGATCGACACCTGCGCCACGCCGTCGATGGTCGACAGCGAGGGCGAGATGACGTTTTCGGCGAAGGCGTCGAGGTCGGTGAGCGGAACCGTGTCGCTGACCAGCGACATCAGAAGGATCGGCGCGTCGGCCGGATTGACCTTGCGATAGCTCGGCGGCGACGTCATCTCCGGCGGCAACTGCCGCTGCGTGCGCGCGATCGCCGCCTGCACGTCGGCGGCCGCCGCGTCGATATCCCGGTTGAGCACGAACTGGATGGCAATGGACGTGCGTCCCAGCGAATTGCTGGTCGAGATCGAATCGATGCCGGCGATGGTGGCGAACTGCTTGATCAGCGGCGTCGCCACCGAAGTGGCCATGGTTTCGGGCGAAGCGCCGGCCAGGGTGGCCGAGACGTTGACGACCGGGAATTCGGCGCTCGGCAGCGCCGCCACCGGCAGGAACTTGTAGGCGAACAGCCCGCCCAGCACGAGGGCGAACGACATCAGCAGCGTGGCGACAGGCCTGCGTATGCAGAATTCGGAAATCATTGGGCAGCCGCCTTGCCGGCCTCGGCGACCTTGGGAGCAGCTTGATCACCGCCGGCCGCCTTGCCTTCGTGAATGGCGGCGCCGTCCTTCAGCCTGGTCTGGCCCTCGACCACCACCTTCTCGCCTGATTTGACGCCCTCGCTGATGGCGCTGTTTTCGCCTTCGGTCAGCGCCACCTGCACCGGTCGCATCTCGACCGTGTTGTCGGGCTTGACGACATAGACGAACGGTCCCTTTTGGCTGGGCTGCACGGCAACGGTCGGGATGGATGTCATCTGCGGCATGATGCCAGCGTCGAGCACGACATTCACATATTGGCCGGGCCACAGTGAAAGATCGGCGTTGGGAATGCTCGCCCGTGTCGCGATGGTGCCGGACGCGGTGTCGACGCTGGAATCGACGAAGTCGAGCGTGCCGTTGCCGATCGGCGTCGGATCGCCATCCTTGGTCAGCGTCACCGCGCCTTGCTGCGGGTTGGCCAGCGCCTTGTGCAGCAGCGCCAGGTTGCTCTCCGGCAGGTTGAAGTTGACTTGCAGCGGATCCATCTCGGTGATCGTCACCAGCGGCGTGGCCGTGCTCGAGTTGCCGTTGCTCAAGGTGACGAGGTCACCGACCGAAACGTTGACCGCGCCCAGCCGGCCGGCAATCGGCGCCTTGATGCTGGCAAAGCCGAGCTGGACATTGTCGGCGTCGATCGTCGCCTTGTCGGCATCGACCGTCGCCGCGGCAGCCTTTTGCGCCGCCACCGCCTGATCGTAAGTCTGCTGCGTGCCGGCCTGCTTGGCGACGAGATCCTTGGCGCGCTGAAGGTCGGAGCCCGAACTGGTTAGCAGCGCCTGGTCCTTGGCGAGCGTCGCCTGATCCTTGGCAAGCTGCGCCTTGAGCGCCCTGTCGTCGAGCGAGAACAGCAGGTCGCCGGCCTTCACCATCTGGCCGTCCTTGACGTCGATCGATACGATCTGGCTGGACACGCGGGCGTTGATGTTGACCACGGCCGGCGACGACACGAAGCCGATGGCGTAACGGCGGATCGGAAAATCGGCGGTTGTCGCGGTGGCCGAGACGATCGAGGCCGAACGGGCGGCATTGCCGCCGGCGCCGGATTTGCCCCCTGCCTTGTCGGCCGAAGCCTTGTCCGATCCAGCCGGCTTGTCCGCCGCTGCCGTCTGCCTGGCGCCCGGCAGCATCTGCTGCAGACTGCTCATCGCCGCCGGCGAAAAATAGACCCATGCCGCGGCGACACAGGCCGCTGCCACCACCACCGCCAGAACGACTTTACCGCGCATCGACTAAAAGCCCTATGATCCGACACGCCGAACCCGGTGGTCTCATTCTACGCAATCACGGCGCCTTGCCGCGATCTCGCCGAAGTAGATAGGACGCACATTTGTCGGAAAAGGGCCAAAACACGGCATTACGAAGATTTAATGTGCACTGCACAATGACTATGCAGCCGGCTCAGCAGTCGGAAAACCAGCCAGGATGCGGTTGAGATCTCAGGCGGGATGCGTCTATTTCAGCATCGGCCAGAGCGTCGCCGCCAAGAGCACGCCCATGGCGATGTTGAACCATTTCAGCCGCACCGGATCCGACAGGAACCCGCGCAGCGCTGTGCCGAAACCGGCCCACATCGAGACGCTCGGCAGGTTGACGACGGTGAAGGCGATCGCGATCAGCGCCACCGACAGGAACGGGTGGTCCGGATTGGAGTAGACGGCCATGGCGGTGATCGCCATCACCCAGGCTTTCGCATTGACCCACTGGAATGCGGCTGCCTCGATGAACCGCATCGGCCGTGCCTCCGTCTCACCCTTGCTGGACAGCGAGCGCGACATGGCGATCTTCCAGGCGAGATAGAGCAGATAGGCAGCGCCGGCGATCTTCAATCCGGTGTGCAAGGCCGGAAACGCCGTAAGCACCGCGCCCAGGCCAAAGCCGACAGCAAGCAACAGCACCAGGAAACCCATGCTGATGCCCAGCATATGCGGGATGGTTCTGACCAGGCCGAAATTCACGCCCGACGCCAAGAGCATGAGGTTGTTCGGCCCCGGCGTGATCGAGGTCACGAAGGCGTAGACCAAAAGGGCAAGGAAAGCGTCGAGGGTCATGACGGCTCACAAAGGTCAGCAATGCTGACTTAAATCGACAGAGCGCTGGACGCAACCTCATTCCATTGGTCCAAAGCGCTCCGCCGTGATCCGCCTATCCCGAGCCAGCCAGGCCGGCACAGTCTACCTGCCGTGGGCCCGCGCCGACAACAGGCTGGGAGCGGCGGCGGCCTCCTGACGGCCAGCCACACGCCGCAGGCCTTTGCGCCTCGGCGTGTTCCCGGGAAGCTTCACGCCATGCGCGAGGCCGAGGGCAGCCAGGATGCGGATGAAGAGCCAGCCGAGATCGATCTGCCCGCGTTCCAGGCCGAGCTTTGCGGATTCGGGAAACGCATGGTGATTGCCGTGGAAACTCTCGCCAAAGGTCACCAGGCCGAAACGCGGCAGGTTGTAGCCCTGCACGGCAACGCCATCGACGCGCCAGCCCTGCTGCCCGCTGCGATGTGCGAAATGCCCGACCAGCCAATGCCCGGTCAGCGACACGGAGATACGCACCGCAATGCCCCAGACCACCCAGCTCCACCCGCCGAGGAGCAAGAAAAGGATCGCCCACGGCAGTTGCTGCAGCATCCAGGTCCGCTCGACGAATTTGTAGAAGCGGTCGTTTCTGATCGACGGCTCGATGACGAAGTCAGGCGGATTGCGCAACGCTACGGCGCAATGCATTTGCCAGAAAGCGTCGGTGAAGAAAGGCCGGCGGTGGGCGTGCAGGTCGTGACAAGCCGTCTGGCGCTGCGCCCAGTCTCGTATGTCATGCGCATAGATCATGCCGAACGGACCGGCCATGCCGACGAGCGTGCCGAGATAGACCAGCGCGTGTTTGAGCCAGATGTGAACCTTGAACGAGCGATGGATGAGCAGGCGATGCATGCCGACCGAGTGTCCGGCGCAGATCGTCACCGCCGTCGTCGCTACGAACAGGGCGAAAGCGCTCCAGCTGAAGGTCAGCGGCCCGAACACCAACGCAATCAGCGTCATCGCACCGACCCAGATCGACTTGGCCGGCATCCAGACGACCTCGCCATCTTCGGCATCGCTCAAGGGCTGCGAGATCATTCTGCCTGTGGATATGGTCTTCATCGGTACCCCTCCTCTGCAGGAAACATTTCCGGACCAAAGAGCCTTGCCTTCCGGCGCGCCGGCGCTTATTTAGGCAATAAGCTAACTATCTACTATTCCGATTTAGGTATTTAGGCAATAGACTAAATACCGGAAGCGAAACGACAGAGGCAGGCGGTGATCGAAGACAATGCAGCGGATGGCGACACGGCTATCGGGGCAAGCAGCGCCATACAGCGCGTGTTCGAGGCGCTGTCATCGCAGCCGAGGCGCAAGATCCTCGCCTATCTCGCCCACTCCTCGCTGACCGCGGGCGAGATCGCGGCGCGCTTCGACATGTCGAAGCCGTCGATCTCGCAGCATCTGAGCATCCTGGAGACGGCCGGCCTCATCGCCAGGGAGCGGCAGGGACAATTCATCCGCTACTCGCTGGTCCAGAACAATCTGGTTAACACGCTGAACGGCTTCGTCCAGGACGTCTGTCCGGTATCGCGCCCGATCAAAAGGGAGAGTAAGAATCTGGCGAGCGGCAAGGTCGATCCCAAGCCGGTAAAATAGTTGGACTGAGACTACATCCCTTGCGGGCCGCGGTTCATCGCCGCCACGCCGGTGCGGCAGATCTCGACCAGGCCGAGCGGCTTCATGATGGCGATGAACTGGTCGAGCTTCGAACCCTTGCCGGTAATCTCGAAGATGAAGTGCTCGGTGTTGGCGTCGATGACCGAAGCGCGAAAAGCGTCCGCCAGACGCAGCGCCTCGACGCGGGCTTCGCCGGTGCCGGCGACCTTGACCAGCGCCAACTCGCGTTCCAGCGGCCGCTCCTGGCCGAACTCGTGCGAGCGCACGGTGAGATCGACGACGCGATGCACCGGTACGATGCGTTCGAGCTGGTGCTTGATCTGCTCCAGCACATGCGGCGTGCCGCGCGTCACGATGGTGATGCGCGACAGGTGCTTCTCGTGTTCGGTCTCGGAGACGGTGAGGCTCTCGATGTTATAACCGCGGCCGGAAAAGAGGCCGATGACCCGGGCAAGCACACCGGGCTCATTGTCGACCAGCACGGAGAGCGTGTGGTTCTCCGGCTTTTCCGTTTCCTTGGCGATGAAATAGGCGGAGCCGGTCGGTTGAAGCTGTGCGTTCATGACATGAATCTCGATTTCAGACTTTGAGCTAATTCTCTGTTTGCGCACGGCTTCTCGCGACAGCCCTGCCCCGGCTTGGACCTAGACCAGTTCCCTGCCCTTGGCGTCGATGGCGTTGGCCACGGCTTCGTCGGTCGCCTCGTCGGGCAGGAGCATTTCATTATGCGCCTTGCCCGACGGGATCATCGGGAAGCAGTTGGCGAGCGTCGCCACCCGGCAATCGAACAGCACCGGCTTCTTCACCGCGATCATCTCCTTGATCGCATCGTCCAGCTCGTCCGGCTTCTCGCAGCGAATGCCATGGCCGCCATATGCGTCGGCCAGCTTGACGAAGTCGGGCATCGCTTCGGTGTAGGAATGCGACAGACGGTTGCCGTGCAGCAGCTGCTGCCACTGGCGCACCATGCCCATATACTGGTTGTTGAGGATGAAGATCTTGATCGGCGCATTGTGCTGCACCGCCGCGCTCATCTCCTGCATCGTCATCTGCACCGAGGCATCGCCTGCGATGTCGATGACCAGCGCATCCGGGTGCGCGATCTGCACGCCGAGCGCAGCCGGCAGACCGTAGCCCATCGTGCCCAACCCGCCCGACGTCATCCAGCGGTTCGGCTTCTCGAAATGATAGTGCTGCGCCGCCCACATCTGGTGCTGGCCGACCTCGGTGGTGATGTAGGTGTCCATGTCCTTGGTCAGTTCGTAGAGCCGCTGGATGGCATATTGCGGCATGATCACATCGTGGTTCATCTTGAACGCGAGCGAGTCACGCGCGCGCCATTTGGCGATCTGCTCCCACCAGGGATGGAGCGCCTTCTTGTCGGCCTTGGCGCTCGCCCGCCACAGCCGCACCATGTCCTCCAGCACCCGGCCGACATCGCCGATGATGGGCACTTCCGTGTGCACGTTCTTGTTGATCGACGATGGATCGATGTCGATGTGGATCTTCTTCGAGTTGGGCGAGAAGGCGGTCAGCCGTCCGGTGATGCGGTCGTCGAAGCGCGCGCCGATGCAGATCATCACGTCGCAATCATGCATCGCCATATTGGCTTCATAAGTGCCGTGCATGCCCAGCATGCCCATCCAGTTCTTGCCCGATGCCGGATACGCGCCGAGGCCCATCAGCGTCGAGGTGATCGGGAAGCCGGTGAGGTCGACCAGTTCGCGCAGAAGATGGCTGGCCTCCGGACCGGAGTTGATGACGCCGCCGCCCGAATAGATGATCGGCTTCTTGGCGCTGGCCATCAGTTCGACGGCGGCCTTGATCTTTTCCAGGTCGCCCTGGACCTTCGGCTGGTAGCTGGTGCGCGGCGCCGCCTGCGGCGGCACATAGATGCCTTTGGCGAACTGCACATCCTTCGGAATGTCGACCACCACCGGGCCGGGGCGGCCGGTCGTCGCGACATGGAAGGCCTCATGGATGGTGGCGGCCAATTCGTTGACGTCCTTCACCAGCCAGTTGTGCTTGGTGCAGGGGCGCGTGATGCCGACCGTGTCGCACTCCTGGAACGCGTCGGAGCCGATCAGCGAAGTCGGCACCTGCCCGGTCAGGCAGACCAGCGGGATCGAATCCATCAGCGCATCCTGCAGCGGCGTCACCGCATTGGTGGCGCCCGGGCCGGAGGTCACCAGCATGACGCCGGCCTTGCCGGTCGAGCGGGCATAGCCTTCGGCCGCATGCCCTGCGCCTTGCTCGTGGCGGACGAGGATGTGCTCGACCTCGTCCTGCTGGAAGATTTCGTCATAGATCGGAAGCACCGCGCCGCCGGGATAGCCGAAGACATGCTTGACGCCATTGTCCTTCAGCGCCTGCACCACCATTTCGGCGCCAGTCATTTCCCTGTTTGGCATTTCGCGCCGTTCGTTCTGTCCGTTGCTCATCGGTCTGGTCCCGTACTTCTAGCCATGAGGCGATTGCTGGTCGTTTAGTCGTGTTTCGGGCAATAAAAAAGGCCCCCGATGGGAGCCTGTGTGTTGCGCATGGGAGGTTTTCGCCCGGCGGTTACACCGCCTTGCCCACGCGCTTTCCTACGAGAATGAGTGCCTTTTTCATCGTGGCGGACACTACGAGGGTGAAAGGCAAGGTGTCAACGGGAAAAACGCGCGATGCGAAAGACAAAGCAAGTGGCCCGCCGCCTCTGGTCGGCGGGCCACCGCGGCGCATACGATACCCCTCAATCGCACCGCGCCGGGAACAAGGGCCACTGCCGTGTCACGTCAGGATCAGCACGATCTTGTACGTATCCGGGTCGACGATGACGATGCGCCCGTCGGCCAGCACGAAGTACTCATAGGATTCGTAAGCCGGGACGATCTTGACAATGCGCGCCGGCAGACGGTGCAGGCGCACTTTGTGCCGCGGCACCTCGATGCCGACCGAAATGTCGAAGTCGACGTTCTTCACCGGCTCAACCCTGGTCTCGTGGATGATCTGCGTGACCTGCGTCTTCTGCTCGACTGTCACGTTGTTGATCGAGGCCGTATTGCCCTGGTCGGTCTGGACGTTTGTGTTGCCCTGAGCGTTCTGCTCGGTGGTGGTCCCGGCCTTGCCCTGGGCCTGCTGGTCCGTGCTGGTGCCGGTCTGGCCCTGAGCGTTCTGCTCGGTGCTGGTCCCGGCTTTGCCCTGAGCCTGCTTCTCGGTGCTGGTGCCGGTCTGGCCCTGAGCGTTCTGCTCGGTGCTGGTCCCGGCCTTGCCTTGGGCCTGTTCATCCGTCTTGAGCTTGGCCTTGCCCTGAGCCTGCTTCTCGGTGCTGGTGCCGGTCTGGCCCTGAGCATTCTGCTCGGTGCTGGTCCCGGCCTTGCCCTGGGCCTGTTCATCCGTCTTGAGCTTGGCCTTGCCCTGAGCCTGCTGATCGGTCGTGGCGCCGGCCTGACCCTGAGCATTCTGCTCGGTACTGGTCCCGGCCTTGCC
Organism: Mesorhizobium sp. LSHC412B00; assembly: GCF_000503035.1. Lineage (NCBI taxonomy): Bacteria > Pseudomonadati > Pseudomonadota > Alphaproteobacteria > Hyphomicrobiales > Phyllobacteriaceae > Mesorhizobium > Mesorhizobium sp. LSHC412B00. The sequence continues at coordinate 16,946 of NZ_AYWB01000002.1, forward strand.
CTGTGCCTGTTCATCCGTCTTGAGCTTGGCTTTGCCCTGAGCCTGCTGATCGGTCGTGGCGCCAGCCTGGCCCTGTGCATTCTGATCGGTCTGTGACTTCATCTTGCCTTGCGCCTGTTCGCCGGCCTTGCCGCCCTTCTGGCAATCGGCCGCGCCAGCGGCGCAGTTGTCGCCGCCGCTCGGCTGCACAGCCTGGGTCTGGGCGATCGCGGCGCCGCACCCGACGCCAAGCGCAATCATGCTCGTGATCAACACATGTTTCATCTGCTTTCTCCTTAAAGAGTCGGTCCCTCAGCCTAGCCAACTCTGTCAAAAATACTTTGTTCCGCATTTTGCGAATAAAATCGGGCTTCTAAGAAGACCAATAAATGTAGGCAGTAGTTTTGCCAACAATCAGCTACAAATTGCATCAAAAAATTAATGCAACGCAAGATTTTTGCTTTTTTCTGAGCTTGTGATCCCATAGCGATGACACCAGCCTCACAAGCTTAGAAGTACTCCCGTCGTCATGACCAGGATGGCTACCCCGAAAACAGGCAAGAGCAACCATCGTGCCTGATGGACGCTGTTGTCCATTAACGCCTCCNTAACGCCTCCCACAAGTGCTGATCTCAACGATGCCGAGAACCCTGTGTTCCGCCCTGAGGAGGCTCTAGGACCTCTACAGCCTGGCACCAGACTTTGGTCCCTCTCCCTATAGTCCATTGGCCCGATGACGCCCGGACCGAAGCCCCACGCGGGAACGCAGCCGCGAAAAGCCCGTTCGGCTTGCGGTGTGCATCAACCTCACCAACAACCACCGTATCGGAATCGAGCTCGCGCAAGATGCATGAGCGTTGATGAAGGAGAGAATCATGACGACCATGTACCAGTCGACCGCAATTGCCGGATTCTTGCTGCTCGCGAGCGCGGGCGTAGTTGCCGCTCAAGACGTCATCATCGCGCCGGAGCAGGAAACGGTTGTGCGCGAATACGTGAAAAAGCAGCCCCTTGCGTCGGTGAAGATTCCAGGTGTCGAATTGAACGTGGGGACCGCCATTCCCGACACGGTGGAACTGCATGAAGTGCCGAGCGTCAAGTATCGCTACGTTGTGGTCGACGGGCGAACCGTGCTGGTCGACCCCGGCACGCGGAAGATCGTCAAGATCATACAGTAACGCTGATCCCACCGCCGTTCCCCGCGGGTGGCGGTGGGATCATGCCCTGAAATTGCGGTTTCCCCGGCAATTCAACCTAGCGCTTGCTCGCACCATCGACCGTTCTAGATGTAGGATGGCTTAGGCATTTTGGCGCGGCCAAAGTCGCGGGGTCGGTTGAGACGTGCGCTACATTGATAGTCTCTATCAAAACTGGAACAGGCTATCGTTGGCTTGGCAGTTCATCATAGTCGGAAGCATTGGGCTGCTGTCGCTGATGCTGGTCGTCGGCCTATGGGTCACCTCGCAAATACGAGATGGAGTGATCCGCAACTCTGCAAGCACGACCGCGCTTTACGTCGACAGTGTCATCGCGCCAATCCTGCCGGATATGCGCAAAAGCCAGCAGCTCAGCGACACCGTTAAACGGGCGCTCGATGAAACCCTGGACCAGGGTGCTCTCGGCAAAAAACTGGCGTCGTTCGTGCTTTGGCGGCGTGATGGCAAGGTGCTGTACGCCAAAGACGCGGCTCTTATCGGCCAGACCTTCGAGCCAAATGCGAACTTGCTGCATGCGTTCGGTGGAAACGTGGTGGCGCAATTCAATGATCTGGACGAAAATGAAAGGAAGGAACGGAAGAGCCCCACCGCCTCGCTGCTCGAGATCTACAATCCGGTTCGAGAGCCGTGGTCGGGCGATGTTGTGGCCGTTTCCGAGTTCTACGAGATAGCCGACGATCTTCAGGGCACTTTAAACTCGGCACTATGGTCGAGCTGGCTGCTCGTGGCTGGCGCGACCGCGGTCGCCTTGGCGATGCTCTCGGGAATCGTGCTTCGCGGCAGCAGCACTATCGAAACGCAGCGTTCAGCGCTTGAGACACAAGTGGCCGAACTTCAGTTGCTTTTGGAGCAGAATTCCGCTTTGCGGGAGCGCGTCCAGCAGGCGTCGCGCCGCGCAACGGCAATCAACGAGCGTTACTTGCGTCGCATCGGGTCTGATTTGCATGACGGTCCAGCTCAGCTGGTCGCACTGGCTGCGCTGCGCATGGACAGCCCTCTGCTGCTCGATCCCGCCGCATCCCCAAGCCACCGGAAGACCGAGATCGCCGATATCCATCATACGTTGGACGAGGCGATGCGGGAGATCCGCGCCATCTGCACCGGCCTCGTGCTGCCACAGATCGAAGCTTCGACAGTCGCGGAGATATTGCGGCTTGCGGTTGCCGAACATGAACGCCGGACGGCCTCCTCCGTATCGCTTTCACTGCCATCTCGCCTGCCCGACCTGGGGACGTCCGAGAAAATAAGCATCTTTCGCTTCGCGCAGGAGGGGCTGAACAATGCCTGGCGACACGGTCTGGGCAAGGGGCAGGCTGTCAAGGCGAGAGTGACGCAGGGCAAGCTCCTCATTCAAGTGCTTGATCACGGCCCTGGATTCCAGTCGGGATCGTGTGAAGGACTTGGACTCGCCGGTATGAGGGAACGTATCGAAAGTATCGGAGGTCACTTCGAGACCTTTTCGAGCCCCAGGGGGACCCGGCTGACCATAACGCTCAACATCGAGGACCAGAAATGACCGCTCCCATAAGGATTGCCATTGTTGATGATCATCCGCTGTTTCGCGAGGGTGTGGCTCGCAGCCTCGCCGAAATCGGCGGCTTCGAAGTCGTTGGTGCGGGCGAAACCGCGACGGATGCCGAACAGCTTGCGGCCTTGGCAAATCCCGACATATTGCTGCTAGACATCAGTTTGCCGGGAGGGGGCCTAGCGGCAGCGGAAAATATTCTTGCAACTCAGCCTGACTGCAAGATCGTCATGCTCACCGTCTCGGAGGCGAACGCCGATTTGGCGACGGCGCTCAGGCTGGGCGTACGCGGATATGTGCTGAAAGGGATTGGGGCGGCATCGCTGGCCGAGGTGCTGACTTATATAGCCGCAGGAAAAAAATATGTTTCGCCGACCCTGTCAGCGCAGCTTTTGAATGAACTGATACGGCCGGAAAAGCGCACCACCGATCTCGTTGCCAATCTCTCGGGACGCGAGCTTGGGATAATCTCCTTGGTAGGCGAAGGACTGAGCAATAAAGAAGTCGCCAAACGTCTCAACCTGCAGGAGAAAACGGTAAAACACCACATGACTCGGATATTTCAAAAGCTAAAGGTGCGAAACCGCACCGAAGCAGCCATTCTTATGCACGCGCCCAAAACGGGTCTTGTATAGGGAGATCGGGGCTTGTCTGAAGGTCGGATGCTGGTTGGCGAACCAGCAGTCACAGCCCTTTCAGACGAGCAATGTCGGAGGCCCTTACGGCGCGTTCGACAATTGTCCTTCCAAGCGGATCCTTCATAGTGAAGCGGCCGGCCTCGATGCTTTCGCTGAATCCATCGCGATGCACGACCTGGATTTTGGCGCCCTGTACCGTCACCGTGTCGCCAGCGGCATTGACTTGGCTACTCGGAGCTTGGCTACCGGGGGCGTTGTCGCCGGCACCATTTTTTCCCTTTCCGTTGGCGTTGCCATTCCCGGCGTTGCCGCCTGAGCCATTACCATTACCACCACCGTTACCATTGCCATTGTTTCCGCTCTTGGCGCTGGCAGCGGCGAATTCGATCTTGTAGCCGTCGACATGGCTCAACCGCAGACCAAGCACCGGCATCGTCACCGCAACCGCCGCGAATACGCGCAAGCTAAAGTACGCCCAGCGACGCACGGATGAAAACAGGGGCTGCCTTTCTCCATTCATGCCACCATCACATCATGATGTGTCACGGTATTCAAGAATGAACAGCCCAAAATTGCGGCTTACAAACGCTGAGGAAACTCTCCTTTCGTGCTTTCAGCTCGATTCTCAGACCTTCGTCTGAGTCAAATATACACCGAAGTCTGACCTCCTGATCTTGGCCGCGCCGACGGATGTCGCAATAAAATCCGCGGTGACAAGGCTCGTCACCGGTAGGGATCGGCAGCGAGGCGCGAGCGCCTGCGGCACGCAGACGCTTGCGGCAGGTCTCCGGCATACGGTTAGCGCATGCTCGCCGTCGAAGCGGTAGCACATGCCGGTCCTTCTCCGGATTATGATCAGGCGCGATTGGCGAAGTCGCGGACAACCCGTTGCAGCAGCGGCATGTAGTCGCGAAATGCCCGGGTCTTCATGTTGGCGATCTTGCCGGCCTCGTCCCAGATGCGGACCCGAACCGCTTCCTCGTGGAACGGGTTCTTGCGGAACTCGGCCACCTCTTCGGCGTTCATCGGCCCGCCTTGCAGCGACAGCGTGTGGACCGAGGCCTGCGACAGCCTGCCGAAATAGGTTGGGTCGGTAGCGCAGAGGTAGCGCTTGGCCGCGACGTGCAGCCTGACGCATTCGACGATCACGGGTGGAAAGAACGGCGCCAGCACCTCGCCGCCGGCTTCGTCATGATGCTTGTCCTCGACATCGTCGGGCGAATAGGTGCCGAACTCGCTGGTGTAGTGGCCGATATCGTGCAGCAGTGCTGCCGCCACCAGCACATCGGGCGCGCCGTCCTTTTCGGCGAACCAGGCGCCCTGCAACATGTGCTCCGACATGGTGACGGGTTCGCCGAGATAGGATTCCGCCCCTCGGCGTTCGAAAATATCGGCGATGAATTCGACGATGGTGTCCGCGTTCAAATCCTGGCTGCTCATTCCGCGGCTTCCTTGAACTCGTGTTCGATCGCCGACAGCGTCGACAAAAGGCCATCCTTGTCGGCGTAGCAGCCCTGCAGCCAGCGCTTGCCGGCGCCGGAGAATTGCTTGCGGGCATGCATGACGCGGGTGTTATCGACGATGAAGGCCTGGCCTGCCTCGAGCTTGAAGGTCACTTCGAAGGACGGATCCTCGATCAGTTCGGCAAACCGGCGATAGGCGGCGTAGTAGGCCTCCATCTCCGCGAACGGCACATCGACCGTCGGCGCCAGCGAGCGGTTGTTGAAGCGGATGGCGATGAGTTCGCCATCAGGCCCCAGCTCGATCATCGGCCGCTTGGCCTGCAGCCGCACGCCCGACGAACCGGCATATTCGAAACGCGCCGGGTATGAACTTAACAGCCGGAAGCCTTCGGGGTTTTCGGCCTGCAGCGCGGCCGCCACGGCAAAACCATCGACGACGCTGGATTCGCCGCCCTCCACCGTGTTTTCGATGCAGGACAGGATCTGCAAGGTCGGCACCGGATCACGATAGGGGTTGTCGGTGTGCGCCTGCAGGCCAAGATTGGTGTAGGCCAGATTGGTTGGATTGACCTCGGCGCGCACCTCGAACCAGCGGCCGTAATTGGTCTCCCTGATATAGCCGAACAGATCGGACACTTTGCACAGCGCCCCGGATTCGGCCGGCAGATCGTCCATCACCGCGAAGCCGTAGGTCTTCACCGCCGACAGCCATTGCCGCAAGACGGCGCGGTCGCGGCTGGCCGCGACATAGCCGGCGCGCGGCACCAAATTCTGCATAGAGGCCCTGGTCCATCGCACGGTGCCCTCGCCTGTCCAGCCGGGCTGTCGGGCGGCATCGCGGTCATAGGCATTGGCGCTCAGCCATGCCGCAGGAAAGCGCACCGTCTTTCCCTCCGGTTCGAAACTGACTTCAAGCGCATCGCCCTTGATCGCGGCTGCGCCGATCCGCGTTTGCGCCGGAATGTCGAGAATGGTGATCAGCCGCTGGCCGTTGCCGGCGCTGCGCGTCTTGTCGTCGAGCGCATTGTCGCGCAACCACATGGCGTGAAAGCGAGTGCGCGCGCCGTCCTTCCAACCGAGGTCGATCGTTCTTCCTTCGTCGCCGATCAGCGCCTGGGTAAGCATGGGGATCCGTTCCTGTCCGCTGCGCCCCGCAGCCAACTCCGCAGGGTTTCCGGTTGCATCGTGATGATGTTGAAGGCATAACTCAAATTATCATTTTGCGGCCAAAGGCCATAAACGGTTTATGCCTCAAACAACCCTGCCCTTGCCCCCGCTCGACTGGCTGCGCAGTTTCGAGGCCGCCGCTCGGCTGTCGAATTTCACCGCCGCCGCGGCCGAGCTTGGCCTTACCCAGGCTGCGGTCAGCCAGCACATCCGTTCTCTCGAAGAGCGGTTGAAGCAGCCGCTGTTCATCCGCTTGGCGCGCGGCGTCGAACTGACGCCGGAGGGTGCCGCCTACCTGCCGCATCTGCAATCGGCCTTCGCGGTGATCGCCAACAGCACGCGCGAGTTGTTTGAACCCAAGACCGTCCAGAGCGTGACGATACGCTCGCCGATCTCGTTTGCCGTGCTGATGATCGCGCCGAAGCTGCCGCAAATGGCCAAGGACCTGCCCTTCGTCCAGTTGCAGATCGAGACCATCCACACACCGGCCGATTATGGCGAGCGCTTTGTGGGTCTCGACATCCGATTCGGCATTGGCTCCGGCTCCTTTGCCGGACGGCAGGCCGACCGCCTCACCCGCGAAACCTTGACGCCGATGGCGTCGCCAAATGTCGCCAAGGCCAAGGATTGGACAGGATTGCCGAGACTTACAGTGGTCGGCGCGCGGGAAATGTGGGGCGAGTGGTTCGCCGTCGCCCGGATGAAGCCGGCGCTGGGGCCGACGCACAAATTCGACAGTTTCGTTACCGCGTTGGAGGCGGCGAAGCACGGCGCCGGCATGGTGCTGGGATCGCGACCGTTGGCCGACGCGGCACTGCGCGACGGATCGCTTGTCACCCTTTCCGGCTTCGCTCTGTCGAGCGGTGCCGGCCACTATCTAACCGCACCCTCGGGCGCGCATCTGAGCCCTGCCGAAGAAGCGGTCCGCCGCTGGTTCGCGACGGTCTTCGGCGTCCCGGTTTCCCGATAAGCCCCTGAATACGCGGCAAACTATTGGACGACGTGACGCGGCGCATAATTTGTCGCGATACTGCGCCAGGCCGGACGTCAAGCTTCGGCAGGGTTCCGCTCGCTACAAGGCGGCCAGAAAAATCGCGGAGGAAATTCAATGCTCGACAAGGCCCCCAACAAGAAGCTTTCCGACCTGCTCGATCGCTTCGGCGCGGCACTCGCCGCCGGCGACATCGACAAGGCGGTCGCCTGCTTTCAGGAGGATTGTTTTTGGCGCGATCTCGTCAGCTTCACCTGGAACATCAAGACCATGGAAGGCCGTGACCAGGTGCGCGACATGCTGGTGAGCCAGCTGGCCAAAACCAACCCATCGAACTGGGCGATCGCCAAGGGCGAGGACGCCACTGAAAACGATGGCCTGCTCGACGGCTGGATCAGTTTCGAAACGTCTGTCGCGCGCGGCTTCGGCCACATCCGGCTGAAGGACGGCAAGATCTGGACGCTGCTCACCACCATGGTCGAGCTCAAGGGCCATGAGGAGCCGGCCGGCTTCGACCGCCCGCTCGGCGCCAAGCACGGCCATGGCAAGAACCGCCCGACCTGGAAGGAGGAGCGCGAGAAGGAGGCCGCCGAGCTCGGCTTCAAGACGCAGCCCTATACGCTCATCATTGGCGGCGGCCAGGGCGGCATCGCGCTCGGCGCGCGGCTGCGGCAGCTCGGCGTGCCGACCATCATCGTCGAGAAGAACGAACGGGCCGGCGACAGCTGGCGCAAGCGCTACAAATCGCTCTGCCTGCACGATCCGGTCTGGTACGACCATCTGCCCTATATCGACTTTCCCAGGAACTGGCCGGTCTTCGCGCCCAAGGACAAGATCGGCGACTGGCTGGAAATGTACGCCAAGGTAATGGAGCTGAACTACTGGTCGTCGACCGAGGCCATGAGCGCTGACTATGACGACAGCAAGAAGGAATGGACGGTGGTGGTGCGCCGCGACGGCAAGGACATCACGCTGAAGCCGAAACAATTGGTGCTGGCCACGGGGCAATCCGGCAAGGCCAACATGCCGAACTTCAAGGGCATGGACACATTCAAGGGCGACCAGCATCACTCCTCGAAGCATCCGGGACCCGATGCCTATGTCGGCAGACAAGCTGTCGTCCTCGGCTCGAACAACTCCGCCCACGACATTGCAGCAGCCCTTTGGGAGGCCGGCGCCGACGTCACCATGGTGCAGCGCTCGACCACGCACATCGTCAAGTCGGACACGCTGATGGAGATCGGCCTGGGCTCGCTCTATTCGGAAAAGGCGGTCGCGAGCGGTATGACCACAGCCAAGGCCGACCTCGTCTTTGCCTCCCTGCCCTACAAGATCCTGCACGAATTCCAGATCCCGGCTTATGCCGAGATGAAGAAGCGCGACGACAAATTCTACAAGGGCCTGGAGAAGGCCGGCTTCATGCTTGACTGGGGCGATGACGGCTCCGGCCTGTTCATGAAATATCTGCGGCGCGGCTCGGGCTACTACATCGATGTCGGCGCATCCGACCTGATCATCGACGGGTCGATCAAGCTGAAAAGCGGTGTCGACGTGAAGGAGATCAAGGAGCATTCGGTCCTGCTCAGCGATGGATCGGAACTGCCGGCCGATCTCATCGTCTACGCCACCGGCTATGGTTCGATGAACGGCTGGGCGGCCGATTTGATCTCACGGGAGGTCGCCGACAAGGTCGGCAAATGCTGGGGCCTCGGCTCCAACACCACGAAGGACCCCGGCCCCTGGGAAGGCGAGCTGCGCAACATGTGGAAGCCGACGCAGCAGGAGGCGCTGTGGTTTCATGGCGGCAATTTGCACCAGTCACGCCACTATTCGCAGTTCCTGGCGCTGCAGCTGAAGGCGCGCATGGAAGGCATCGCGACGCCGGTCTACGCGCTGCAACAGGTTCATCACATGGGTTAGGCAGCGCCGCCGATGCGCTTCCAGTAGATGAGCGTGCCGGTCAGCCCGCCATGCGGTTTCAAGGCAAAGTCCGGTATTTCGCCAGTGAGCGTGAAGCCGAGTTTTTCGTAAAGGCCGGAAGCGCCCTCCTCGGTTGCGGTGTCCAGCACCAGAAGCGTGCGGCCTTTCTCGACGGCGAGCGTTTCGGCCGCCCGCATCAGCCGGCTCGCTATGCCTTTGCCGCGGTGTTCGACGCGGGTCATCAGCTTGGCGATCTCGGCCCGGTGCTGCTGATTGCCCGGAAAGTCGAGCAGCAAGGTGACGGTGCCGACCAACGCGTCGCCATACCAAGCGCCCAGCACCGCTCTTTCGCCTCTCTCTGCTGCCATCAACGAGTTGCTCCAGAAGGTCTCCGCCGCTTGCCTGGATAAGGGATGCATGAAGCTGACGGAGCCGCCGGCCGCGACCGTCTCGATCAGGAGGTCGGCCAGCATGCCGCGCGTTTCAGCAGTCAGCGACCTGATTTCGATGGAACTCATGCCGGCACCTTCCCTTGCTAATCCAGACGCGCGACGCGGCGCCGTTTTCGTCTCGCCTTGATCGCGGCGATGCGATCGGTGTCTTTCGGCTGCAGATGCAGCCCGCGTTCGAGGATTTCGAGCGTGTATTCCTCATAGGTCAGGCCAAGCCGCTCGGCCTTTTCCATGCGCATCAGCATCACCTCACGGCTTGGCGCCTTCCACGCCTTGGCATGCGCTGCCTGCCAGGCCAGGAAGATGTAGGGATCGCCCTTGCCCCATGGCGGGCCCTTGTAATCATCGAGCGGCGGTCCGCCATTGTCGGAGCGCTTGGGACGTCTTGCCACGATTTCAGCCCCTGACCAGCGCGACCAGATAGTCGGCGGGCAGCTGCCCGACGGCATGGAACGTGCAGTCCGACGGCGCGCCGAGCGCCAGGCAGTCGCCGGGCTCGAGCCTGTGCACGACATCGCCCTCGGTGAACTCAAGTCGCCCGGAGATCAGCCACATCTGCTGCTTGATGAAGGCATAGGACGCCGCCGGGAAACTCACACTGGCGCCCGCCGGCAACTGCACCCGGATCAATTCGAGCGGCATGTCGGAGACCGGCGACAGATGCCGCCGGCCATAGCCCGTACCGGGGTCGCGCCAAACCGGCTGCTCACTCTCGCGCAGCAGGCCGCCACCTTGCTGCTCGGCGCGTGCAATCAGCGTCGACAGCGTCATGCCGAAAGCAGCGGCGATGCGCACCAGCAGCGCGGCCGTCGGGCTGGTCATGCCGCGCTCGATAGTGCTGAGCATGGCTTTGGAGACGCCGGAGCGGTTCGCCAGGTCGGCCAACGACCAGTCCCGCAAGGCTCTTTCGGCGTGGATTCGTCTGCCTATCGTGGCCGACATGTCATTCGCTTTATCAGTCATTCGTCCAATATATCGAATCTTCGGATTGGGGGAAGAGGACGGCCGGTTGAATTTTCGCTGACGGGTTAACCCCTGCTACACCATCCCGCATCACGCCACCTTAACCCCGTCTGTGTAGGATCGAGGCTCCACGGGAATGGGGATCGGATCGTATGTTTGTCGAGCGCGAAGCCTCCGTCGGCGAACCAACCTCGCAGGAGCGCCGCCGCGCAGAGCAGAGCGACAAGCGCATTCTCGGCAACGTCGTGCAGTGCGACGGTGCGCGCGCCACCATCAGCGCCTATGCCGACGACATCGAAGGAGCGGTCACCGGCCTGTGGACCGTCGGCAAGATGATCTCCATCAATCTCGGGACATCGCGCACCGTTGGTCTGGTCTACGAAATCGGCAAGTCGGATCGCGCCTGGAGCAATGAGGGACAAAATCCCATCGAGGTCAGCGTCGAACTAATCGGCGAAGTGCGCGACGGCGCGGAGCCCGGCGCCAAACCGGTGTTCGACCGCGGCATCACCACCTATCCGCATATCGGCGCCATAGCGCACCGCATCCGTACCCGTGACCTGCAGGCGGTCTACGATCTCGCCGGGCGTCATTCGATCACCATCGGCACGCTGTCGCAGGATGAGTCGATCGACGCCAACATCGCTATCGACGACACGCTGGCGCGCCATTTTGCCGTTGTCGGCACAACCGGCGTCGGCAAATCCACCGCCGTCTCGCTGCTGCTGCGCAAATCGATCGCGGCCCGGCCCGATCTGCGAATCCTCATCCTCGATCCGCACAATGAATTCGCGGCGTCGCTGCCTGAGTTCTGCGTCCGGGTCGATTCCAAGACGCTTGACCTGCCGTTCTGGATGTTCAGGCTCGAAGAATTCGCCGAAGTGCTGTTTCGCGGCCGAGAGGTCGTGCCGGAAGAAGTCGATGTCCTGCGCGACCTGATCCCCGCCGCCAAGAACCTCTATCGCAATCCCAATTCAGGCTCTTACGTGCGCCGCGGCAGCGATGCGCTGACCGCCGACACGCCGGTGCCCTACCGAATGGTCGATCTCATCAAGCAGATCGACGAGCGCATGGGCCTCCTGGAAAGCAAGAACGACCGCCCGACGCTGAAATCGCTGAAGACGCGCATCGAGTCCGCCGCGTCCGACCCGCGCTATCGCTTCATGTTCAATTCGCGGCTGATCGAGGACACGATCCACGAGACGATCGGCAATATTTTCCGTGTGCCGCATCATGGCCGCCCGGTGACCTGTTTCGAGATGGCCGGCATGCCGTCCGAAGTGGTCAACTCCGTCTGTTCGGTGCTGGCGCGCCTGGCCTTCGACCTTGCGCTGTGGAGCGAGGGCCGGCTGAAGCTTTTGCTGCTGTGCGAGGAAGCGCACCGCTATATGCCGGCCGATCCGCGCCTCGGCTTCGCCCCGACAAGGCATGCATTGTCGCGCATCGCCAAGGAAGGCCGCAAATATGGCTGCTATCTCGGCGTCGTCACCCAGCGCCCGGGTGAACTCGATCCGACCATCCTGTCGCAATGCTCGACCTTCTTCGCCATGCGGCTGGCCAACGAGCAGGACCAGGCAATCATCCGCTCGGCGATCGCCGATTCCTCCGCCTCGACGCTGGCCTTCCTGTCCTCCATGGGCCAGCGCGAAGCCATCGCCTTCGGTGAAGGCGTGGCGACGACCATGCGGCTGAAGTTCGAAAAACTGGCGGAGAACCTGATCCCCGGCACCGCCAAGCGAGAGCAGGACGAGTTCTCGCAGGACGGCAACGACGTCGATCTCGCCGCCATCGTCGAGCNAGACGTGTGCTCTTCCGATCTCCGCAGCAGCAGATGGCCTTCGCCGAAGCAGTGGATTCCGGCCGCCAGGCCGGCGATCCCGATTACCGAAAGCCGGCGACCGCCCAGCGCGTCCAGCCCGACGACGATTTCGACCTGCGCTACGGCCTCAAGCCCACAACCTTCGGCATGCGCCCGCAGAACGATTGACCTTCAGCGTAGCGACTTTTTTGCCGGCCAATTGAGAAGCCGCCGGGGCGCCAGGGCTCGGCTTCGTTGGCCCGCTTGGGCAAATCCCGAAAGGGAATTCATCAGGCCGGATTGAATGGCGTGGCTTTCGAGAAGCCGGACCGGAGCGGACATTTAGTCCGTGAGCACCGGAAGTCGAGAAAGCCACGTCAGGCAACCGGCCTCATGGATTCTTCTTCGGGATTTTAGGCGCAGACGCGGTTGCGGCCTTGCCTCTTCGCCTCGTAGAGCTGGCGGTCGGCGCGGCGGTAGAATTCCTCGGCGGTTTCCTTCCGATCCCAGACGGCGAGTCCGACGCTGGTGGTGATCTTGAGGCGGACATTGCCCGACAGCACCGACATGTTGGCAATCGCTTTGCGGATGCGTTCGGCGAACTTCCCCAACAACTCCGCATCCATGTTGGGCGTGACGACGGCGAACTCCTCGCCCCCAAGCCGCGCCACCACATCGTGGTAGCGCGTCATGCCTTTGAGGCAATTGGCGACTGCCCTAAGCACCTCGTCGCCGACATCGTGGCCATGCGTGTCGTTGACCTGCTTGAAATGATCGAGGTCGAGGATCATGAGCCCGACGGGCTTTTCGATGCGGCGGAATTCCTCGAGATATTCCTTCAGCGCATCGTCGAAATAGCGCCGATTCTGCATGCCGGTAAGGCCGTCGGTCAATGCCGCATGCTGCAGCGTTTCCGAGCGGGCGCTGAGCGAAACCGTCATGGCGCGCAGCTTGCCCTCTTCCGTGGCCTGCCTACGGATCAGCGGGTAGATGAAGAACACGCCGAAGAACAGCGCTGTCGCCAGCAGCACCCCGGTGACAAACAGCAGCGTGTTGAGATAGGCGATCCTCTCGACCCGGGAAGTCGTATCGTGACCGACCGCGATGAACTGCAATTGACCATAGGCATAAAGCGTCACCAGGCCTGCGGCCAGGATCACGAAAATAAAGACGAAAAATGCGGATTCCGCCTTGTGGAAACGCATCTGCTTCCCGTTGCAAAGTACCCGCCGGATCTATGGCATGCCGGCGCCTTACGGACGGTTAATCCAGACAACCGGAGCGGGAATGTTCATTCCTACTTCTGTTTCTTTAATTGTATTGGCAGCACGAAAATCAAATCGCGGTTTGCAAGCGGCCGCCGGGCTGCAATCTCAGCCATTCCGGCCCCAGCTGATGGCGAAACCACGTCGTTTGCCGTTTGGCATATTGCCGCGTCGCTGCCTTGCAGCGCTCGATGGCCTGAGGAAAGCTGATGTCACCCGCCATGGCAGCCGAAAGTTCGCGAACGCCGATCGCCTTCATCGCCGGCAGGTCGGGATCGAGGCCAAGCGCCGCAAGCCGTTTGACCTCATCGAGCGCGCCGAGATCGAGCATGCGGTCGAACCTTGTTTCGATCCGCTCGACAAGGGGGGCGCGGTCCGGCTCGATAACGAAGAACCGAGCGCTGTCGCGGTCGATCAGCGGCCGGCCGCGCGCTGCCTGCCATTCTAGGATGGAGCGGCCGGATGCGTCGAGCACCTCCAGCGCCCGCACGATGCGCTGGCCGTCGGTCGGCTTCAGCTGCATGGCGACCGCCGAATCTTCATGCATCAGGATGCGGTGCAGCTTGGCTGCGCCTTGCTCCTTTAACTCGTAGCGCCAGCGGTCGCGTACCTGCTGCGGAATGTCGGGCATTTCCGAAATGCCCTCGGCAAGTGCGCGAAAATAGAGCCCGGTGCCCCCGACGAAAATCACCGGACGTTCGAAGCCGGCGCCATCGGGTCGCCGTGCAAGCGTGCCGTCATCGATCAGCTTTATCACGTCGCGCAGCCAGGCGCCGGTGGAATAGGCGGTCGAGGGATGCACGTGGCCATAGAGAAAGTGCGGCGCGCGGGCGAGATCGGCGGCATTCGGCCGCGCCGTCAGCACGTCGAGCACCGAGTAGCCTTGCATGGAATCGGTGTTGACGATGACACCGCCCTTGCGTTCGGCGAGATCGAGCGCCAGCGCCGACTTGCCGCTGGCGGTCGGCCCGGCTATCAGGATCGCGTTCTTCACGCGGCCCTCGCCCGCCTGCCCGCCCTCGCCTAGCTGCTTGGAAGTCTCGATGCCGCTCATTGCCACGCTTGTGTCTCACCCCGTCCGCCGCGCGATGTCGGCCTCGCTTGCGAATATGGCCTCACGGTCGGTCGGCGCAAGCGCTGTTCGCTGGCTGGGCGAAGGCGTCGCCTGCGATCTGGTGTTGCCCGAGGGGGCAGAAGCCGCTGAGGCAAGTGCGGCCTTGCGCACAGCACTTGGTTCAGAGCCGGTCGACGTGATCGTTCAGCAGGCCGAAAGCCGCCGCAAGACAATCCTGCTTGCCGATATGGATTCAACCATGATCGACCAGGAATGCATCGACGAACTCGCCGACGAGATCGGCGTCAAGGACCGCGTTGCCGCCATCACGGCACGCTCGATGAACGGCGAGATCGCTTTCGAGCCGGCGCTGCGTGAACGCGTGGCGCTGCTGAAAGGCCTCGATGCCGCCGTCGTCGACCGCATCATCGCGAACCGCCTGACGCTGGCGTCGGGCGGCCGCGCTCTGGTGCAGACGATGCGCGCCAATGGCGCCTGGACGGCGCTTGTCTCCGGCGGCTTCGACGTCTTCACCAGCCGTGTCGCCGCCATGCTCGGCTTCGAGGAAAACCGTGCCAACCGCCTGATCGAGGAGAACGGGCGCTTTGCCGGCCTGGTCGCCGAGCCGATCCTCGGCCGCGCCGCCAAGGCCGATGCGCTGAACGATATCTCGGCCCGCCTCGGCCTGACGCCATTCGATGCGATTGCGGTCGGCGACGGCGCCAACGACCTCGACATGATCCGCCTGGCCGGCACCGGTGTCGCGCTCCACGCCAAGCCGGCCGTTGCTGCCGAAGCCAAGGTCCGCATCGACCATGGCGATCTCACCGCGCTGCTTTATCTCCAGGGCTACCGCCAGGAAGAGTTCGCCCAATGAAACCGATGCGCACCGAGCGCCTCATCCTGCGCAACTGGGAAGACCGCGATCGCGAACTCTTCCACCGCATCAATTCGGACGAGCGGGTGATGGAATTCTTTCTGTTCCGCCGCGACCGCGCCGAGACGGATGCCAAGATGGACGAGTTTCGGGGCTGGATCGCCGAGGACGGCTTTGGTTTTGCCGCCGCCGAGATCGCCGCGACTGGGGAATGCATCGGCTTCGTCGGTCTCTTAAAGACCGATCACGTGCCGTCCCTGCCTTCCGATACGATCGAGATCGGCTGGCGGTTGGCGCCGGAATTCTGGCGCAAGGGCTATGTCACGGAGGCCTCCGAAGCCTGGCTCGCCTTTGGCTTCGAAACGCTTGACCGCGACGAGATCGTCTCCTTCGCCGTCGCGGCCAACCGCCGCTCGACGGCCGTCATGGAGCGTCTTGGCATGACCCCTGACCCGGCTCGCGATTTCGACCACCCATCCATCCCTGACAGCCACCCGCACCTCAAGCGGCATGTCCTCTACAAACTGTCGCGCACGGACTGGCAGGCACGACAAAGGGCGGCTCGCTAGCCGCCCTTTCCCTGAAGACAATCGGTTATGGGGCTTTCCGGACTCAATCCATCCGGATCGTCACGAAGCGCAACTCGCCTGTCTTGGACGCCAGCATCAAGAGCGCATTCTTGCGGCCCTGCTCCTTCAGCGCGCCGATCCGGTCCATCACGTCCTTCGGGGTCGCGACCGATTCCTGGGCGATTTCGGTGATCACCTCGCCGGCCTGGATGCCGCGCTCGGCGGCGGCCGAATCCTTGGTGACGTCGGTGATGACGACGCCGGAGACGTCGGCCGCGATGCCGAATTTTTTCCGTGTGTCGTCATTGAGCTCGCCGACGGTCATGCCGAGCACCGAGGCCGTGGAGACCGCGGGCGCCTTGTCGCCGCCCTTGTCCTCATCGGTAGTGCCGTCCTCACCGGCAGCGACCTTCTCGCCGTCCTCAAGCCGGCCGAGCGTCACCTTCACCGTCTGCTCGACGCCCTTGCGCACGATGATCACGTCGACCGCCTTGCCGACCGGGCTTTCCGCCACGACGCGCGGCAGGTCGCGCATTTCATGGATGTCCTTGCCATCGAACTTGATGATGACGTCGCCGGCGAGAATTGTGCCGTTGTCGACCGGTCCGCCCTTGATGACGCCGGCCACCAGCGCGCCCTTGGCGGTCGCCATGCCGAGGCTCTCGGCGATGTCGTCGGTCACCGGCTGGATGCGCACGCCGAGCCAGCCGCGACGGGTCTCGCCGAACTGGCGCAGCTGGTCGACGACGCCCGAGGCAAGCTGCGAGGGGATAGAGAAACCGATGCCGATCGAGCCGCCCGACGGCGAGATGATCGCCGTGTTGATACCGATGACCTCGCCCAGGCTGTTGAACAGCGGCCCGCCGGAATTGCCGCGGTTGATGGCGGCGTCGGTCTGGATGAAGTCGTCGTAGGGGCCGGAATTGATGTCGCGGTTGCGGGCCGAGACGATGCCGACCGTCACCGTGCCGCCAAGGCCGAACGGATTGCCGATCGCCATCACCCAGTCGCCGACGCGCATCTTGTTGGAATCGCCGAACTTCACCGCCGTCAGCTTGTGGCCCTTCGGGTCGACCTTGAGCACCGCCACGTCGGTCTTGGTGTCGGTGCCGACCAGCGTCGCCTTGAGCGTCACGCCGTCGGAGAAATTCACCTCGATATCGTCTGCATCGGCGATGACGTGGTTGTTGGTGACGACAATGCCTTGCTCGGCGTCGACTACGAAGCCGGAGCCCAGCGACTGCACTTTTTGCGCGCCGCCATCCTTGTCGCCGCCACGGTTCTTGAAGAAGTCGTCGAAGAAATCCTGGAACGGCGAACCCTCGGGCAGCTGCGGCATCGGCACCGCGCCCGGACCTTCCGTGCCCTTCACGGTCTGCGAGGTCGAGATGTTGACCACCGCACCGAGCAGGCCTTCGGCGAGGTCGGCAACCGAAGCCGGTCCGTCCGCGGCCACCGTCGGCGT
The DNA here is from genome assembly GCF_000503035.1 of Mesorhizobium sp. LSHC412B00. Taxonomy (NCBI): domain Bacteria; kingdom Pseudomonadati; phylum Pseudomonadota; class Alphaproteobacteria; order Hyphomicrobiales; family Phyllobacteriaceae; genus Mesorhizobium; species Mesorhizobium sp. LSHC412B00. The sequence goes on from NZ_AYWB01000002.1 coordinate 34,289, forward strand.
CACGAAAGCGGGAACGGCAAGCGCGCCGACCATAAGTGCCGCAGCACCTGCGATGAACGTCCGCCGCGCCGCGCGCAGAAGGGTGTTGGATGTCATCGAAAGCCTCCCGGAATCTGAAAAGAAAAAGCGCTTCGGCAAAACGCCGCGTCGCGTCATGTTGGCAAGAAATACGGCACGTTTGCGGCTATGGCCACATCAGGAGGATAAATCCTCCGTTACACCTTAGAACGGTTCGCCGTTTCGCGGAAACGGCGAACCGTTCGATCCCTTTGCTTTTACGCAATTCCGGACGGAAAACCGCTCACACTTTCCTGGAATTGCAGATCAGCGGTCCTCAGCCACGCACCAACCAGACGATGCCGACGCCGATGGCGATCGCCACTAGCCCGACGATGCGCAGCGCAATTTCCGGCGTCGACAGCACTTCGCCGGCAAGACGTTTGGCAAGGCCGGGAAAGCCGCCATAGACCAGACCCTCGACGACGAGGACCAGGCCTATGGCCGCAAGGAAATCCTGCACCGCCCTACTGGGCGGGTGCAGGTTGTGCAGCCGGCGCGGCAGGTGCCGTCGCCGGCGCGGCAGGTGCCGTCGCCGGAGCCGCAGGTGTCGCCGGCTTCGCGTCCGTACCGTCCGGATTGCGGAAGAAGCGGAAGAACTCCGAGTTCGGCGAAAGCACCATCGTCGTCCCGGAGTTGTCCAGCGCCGTGCCATAGGCATTCATCGACCGGTAGAAGTCGAAGAACGCCGGATCGCGTTTGTAGGCGTCGGCAAAGGTCGCACTGCGCTGGGCTTCACCTTCACCACGCAGGATTTCCGATTCCTTGCGCGCCTCGGCGACGATTTCCACCACTTCGCGGTCGGCGCGGGCGGTGATGCGCTGCGCGGCCTCCTTGCCGCGCGCTCTCAGCCGTTCGGCCTCGGCCAAACGTTCGGCCTTCATGCGGTCGAAGGTCTGCTGCGAAACCTCAGCCGTCAGATCGGTTCGGCGGATGCGCACATCCTCGATCTGCAGGCCGAGCGAGGTGGCGTCGGGCCGCAGCTGATCGCGCACTTCGCGCATCATCACGGCCCGCTCTTCCGAGAGCGCCGCCTCGAAGTCGCGCAGACCGTAGACACGGCGCAGCGCCGCATCGAGACGCGTCCTCAGTCGTGCTTCGGCCAGTGTGATCTGACCGGACACCGCGGAGCGGAACACCCGCGGATCCGAGATGCGGTACGCGATGAAAGCGTCGACCTCATAGAACTTGCCGCCCGAAACCTGGACGCGGATGTTATCGAGATCGAAGCGCAGCACCCTGTTTTCGATCAATTGCACGCTGTCGGCGTCGAAGAAGGCGAAAGGCGCCTTGAAATAGATGCCGGGTTCATTCTTCACGTCGACGATCTCGCCGAACCGCAGCACGAGCGCCTGCTGGCGCGCGTTGACCACGAAGACCGAGGAGTAGAGCAGGAACAGAAGCACGGCCGCGATGACCGCGATGATGGGAAGACGATTGGCCATCACTGGGCTCCTCCCGTGGTCGCAGGCGGCGGCGCCTTCGGCTGCAGTGCCGGCAGCGGCAGATAGGGAACGACCCCTTGCCCATTGCCCTGTTCGACGATGACCTTGTTGGAATCCTTCAGCACCTTCTCCATCGTTTCCAGATAAAGCCGCCGGCGCGTCACGTCGGGCGCCTTGGCGTATTCGTCATAGACCGAGATGAAGCGCTGCGCCTCACCTTCGGCTTCCTGGACGACACGGTTCTTGTAGGCTGCCGCGTCCTCGCGGATCTGCGCCGCGGCGCCACGCGCCTGGCCAAGCTTCTGGTTGGAATACTGGTTGGCCTGCTCGACGAACTTGTCTTCGTCCTGCTCGGCGCGCTGCACTTCGTCGAACGCGTCGGCCACTTCACGCGGCGGCGCCGCGTCCTCGATCGAAACCGCGTTGACATTCAGGCCGGCCTTGTAGCCGTCCAGCGTCGTCTGGATGATTTCACGCACCGACGCGGCGATGCCCTGACGGTCGTCGCGGAAGATGTCCTGGGCCGGTCGCCGGCCGACCGCTTCGCGCATGGCGCTCTCTGCGACCTGCTGCAGCATGCCTTCGGGATCGGAGACGTCGAACAGATAGGCCCGGGGATCGGAGACCTGATAGGCCACCGAAAACTGCACGTTGACGATGTTCTGGTCGCCGGTAAGCATCAGCCCCGACGAGTTGCCGCTCGTCGCGCCGCCACCACCGATATCGACGAGTTGTTCGGCGATGTTGGCCGTCTCGACGGTTTCGACCGGCCACCAATGGAAATGCAGACCCGGCTGCGACAGCTCCGCCTTCGGCTTGCCGAAGCGCAGCTCGACCGCAACCTCGTCGGGCTGCACGGTGTAGACCGCCTTGAACGCCCACAGCACGATCAGAGCCGCTGCGATCAGCGCAAAGACGGCCGGGCTGGCGCCGCCGCCACCGGGCAGCGCGCGCCGCAGCCGGTCCTGGCCGCGGCGGATGATGTCTTCGAGATCGGGAGGTGACCCCGGCGGGCCGCTAGGCCCCTTCGGTCCCTGCCCCCAGGGTCCCTGATTGTTGCCGCCGCCGCCCCATGGGCCGCCGCCGCCGCTCTTGTCGTTCCAGGGCATGAATGTCCTTTCGCTTGGGATTCCCTCAGCGCCGACGTTGCGGCGCAAAATCCAGTTGTTCTTCTATAGGGACGCAGCGATGCGCTTTCAACGCGATCCGCTGCCGAGCATGTCCGTTTTGGACGTTCGCGACCCTTTTATCGTCTCAATGCACGCCGCGGCGTCGCTCGTAAACCGAATAGCGCGTCGCATGGCTGTCCTTTTCACCGGCCGGAACGTCCTGAGCGCTGACAAGGCGCCACAAATCCGGATCGATGTCGGGAAAATGCGCGTCGCCATCGACCGCCGCCAGCACATGGGTGACGTGCAGCCGGTCTGCCAGCGGCAGCGCCTGCGCATAGATCTCGCCGCCGCCGATGATGCAGATTTCGTCGACGCCGGCCATGCAACGCCCGCGCACCGTGGCCAGCTGGATCGCTGCCTCCAGCGAGTGCGCCACCTCTATGCCCTCGGCGCGCCAGGCCTTGTCGCGGGTCACCACGATGTTTAATCGGCCCGGCAGCGGCCGGCCGATGCCTTCATAAGTCTTGCGGCCCATGATGACGGGCTTGCCCATCGTATCGGCCTTGAAGCGCTTGAGATCGGTGGACAGCCGCCACGGTAAGCCGCCGTCGCGCCCGATGACGCCGTTCTGCGCAATGGCGACATAGATCGCGACGTCCATCAGTTGGCTCCCCCGGCGCCGTCATCCGACGGCTCCAAAAGCAATATGTCGATGTTGTGCTCGGGATAGAGATCCTGCGCCGCCGTCTCGAAGGTCGTCGGCCCGACCTTCTTGACATTGTCGCCGCAAAACGAGATCAGCGCTTTCGGATTTCCCTTGTCGACGGTTAGCTTGAACTTGCCGATGCTGCCATTGGCCCAGTTGCCGCCGGTGGTCAGGATATAAGCGATACGGTTCTCGTAAAACTTGGGATAACCGTCCGGATCGTCCTTGGCCGCCTTGCGCACCGCATCCTCGAACGCGTCGTCCATGCAGAACCGGGTCTTGTAGCTTGTATATTGGCTGCCCTCGGAGAACTTGCCGTCATAGAAGAAACTGACCGATGACGTGCCGCCGACGCTCGGTTTGTAGCGGTGCGAGACATGGACATCCTTGTTGGCCGGAAATGTCGAGCGCCACCAATAGGTCGAGCGCAACTGCCACCACGGCGTATAGACCTTGTTCGCCTCGGTACCGTCGCTGCCCGTATCCTCGATGATGATGCCGCGGTTTTCCCAATCCTCGGCAACCGTTTTCGGCAGCTTCGCCAGGGCCGCCTTGGCCGCATCGCCGAACGGATTGAACGGCACGTTCTGCGCCTTCAGATCGGCGCCGATATCGATGCCGACAGCGAACACTTTCTGCTCGAGCTGCGGCTTTGCCGGCGCTCCGTCGATCGTCACCTCGAAGCCAAGGAAATTGTCGCTCTGGTTTTCCGGGATGGCCGGCATTTCCTCCGGATTGCCTTCGATGTCCGGCAGCGGAAAAGCGACGATGGCATTTACATCATTGTCGGTGTTGTTGTGGAAGACGTAGTCGACCGTGATCTTTTCCGGCGAGATATAGAGATCCTCGCTTTGCATCGACACCGCGTCGCTACGCGACAGGATCAGGCCACCTGTGCCGAGTTCGGCGGTCGTATCATTGGCCAGCGCGGGCACGGCTAAAAGCGCCAGCGCTACGGACAGAACATATTGCAACATCGAAGCCCCTCGCCAAGAATGCCGCGACCCTAGCCGTTTCAATGTGGCGTTTCAAAGCCTTCCGTCTCCCAGCAGGACGCCACAGTGTCTGGACACGCCAATCGGCGGTCTGGACTAACAGGTTTCGATCGGGCAGGAGTTCGCGTCATGCGCAAGCTTCTCGTCATCGGCATCGGCGCCGGCAATCCCGACCATATGACCGTGCAGGCCATATCAGGCCTAAACCGGGCGGACGTCCTGTTTATCCCCGACAAGGGGGCGAAGAAGAACGACCTTGCCGAATTGCGCCGCCATATCTGCGACCGTTTCGTCAGCAATCCGAAATCGCGCCGCGTCGAGTTCGACGTGCCGGTGCGCGCCGAGCCGGCGCCTTCCTATCGCTCGACCGTCGATGACTGGCACGAGGCCATCGCCCAGATCTATGAGAGCCTGGTCCGCGACGAACTTGCCGAGGACGGCTGCGGCGCCTTCCTGATCTGGGGCGACCCCTCGCTCTATGACAGCGCGCTGCGCATTCTCAAGCGCGTACGGCTCAGAGGCAATGTCGCATTCGAATTGGAGGTCATTCCCGGCATCACCGCCGTCCAGGCGCTCGCCGCCGGCCACAAGATGGCGCTGAACCGCATCGGCGACCCCGTGCTGATCACCACCGGCCGCCGCCTCGCCGAACAAGGCATGCCGCACTATGCCGGCAGCGCCGTGGTCATGCTCGACGGCAAATGCGCCTTCAACACGCTGGCAGACAAGGATCTGATCATCCATTGGGGCGCCTATCTCGGCACACCGGACGAGATCATCGTTTTCGGTCGCCTGGGTGATGTCGGCGAGGAGATTGAGAGGACGAGAGAAGAAGCCCGGAAAAGAAAGGGCTGGATCATGGACACCTATCTGCTGCGTAAAGCAGGAGAGCCCGAGGAATAGCGCGCTCAAAGGTCGAGTTCCTTCGCGCCCCCCTCTGTCCTGCCGGACATCTCCCCCTCTAGTGGGGAGATTGGCCGTCACGGAGGATTTCGCCAATCGCCTAACAGATTAGCGCCCGTCTACGGGCTAGCTGATCTCCCCCCTTGCGGGGGAGATGTCCGGCAGGACAGAGGGGGGTGTGACGGATCGCAAGCTTCAACCCTCACCCAGCATCGATCTCCGCCTGCAAGGCGTCCATATGCGTGGCCGCCGCTGCCGCCGCAGCGCGCTCGATAGCGCGAAAACGGCTGACAACTGCAAGGCCAACTGAGGTCAGCTGTGCGCCGCCGCCCTTTTTGCCGCCGGTCTGCGCCGCGACCAGTGGCTTGCCGAACACACGGTTCATATCTTCCACCAGATCCCAGGCGTGCTTGTAGGACATCTCCATGCCGCGTGCCGCAGCCGAGATCGAGCCGAAAGTGGCGATCTGCTCCAGCAATTCGATCTTGCCCGGACCTATGCGCCCGTCCGGATCGAGATTTATCCGCAGGCTCAGCGACGGCATCTCTTGTCCTCCACAGTCACACTAGCCCCTCTCGACCCATAGCGCTATTCCAAAACGATATAGCGGTTATCAGCCATCCGCTTCGGCCGGCAGCCCGGCGCCGGTGTTGGCACGGTCGAAACTGACCGTCTTGATCACCGCGAAGACCTTGCCGCCGAGTTGAAGGTTCAGTACCTGCCTGGATTGTTCGGTAATGCGCGCAAGCACGGTTGCGCCATTGCAGTCGATGCCGATTTCGACCGTCGGCCCCTCGCCCGAGCCGATTGTGACGATGGCGCCCGGCAGGATGTTGAGCGCACTGAGACCTTTCGGCTGTTCGGTGGCGATCATCACGTCGCGGGCGCGGATTCGGATGCGCACAGGCGCGCCGACCGAGACCGCCAGAAGCGGCACCCGGATTTCGCCCGCCGCCGAGCCGAGCACGGTCATCCCGAAGATCTCATCATGGCGCAGCACCTTGGTGTCGAGAACCGCGCCGCCCTCGCCGCGTTCCTCCGCCGGCAGCAATTCGAGCCGTTGCATGATCGCGCCGGTCGGGCCTGAGGCAGCGACCTTGCCTTGCGCCATCACCACCACGTCGCTGGCCAGCCGCGCCACCTCGGCGACGGAGTGGCTGACATATACGATGGGCAGCTTGGTCTCGTCGCGCAGCCGCTCGATATAGGGCAGGATCTCGGCTTTGCGCGCATCGTCGAGCGAGGCCAGCGGCTCGTCCATCAACAGCAGTTTCGGGCTGGCAAGCAGCGCCCGGCCGATCGCCACGCGCTGCTTTTCGCCGCCCGAGAGCTTTGCCGGTCGCCGGTCGAGCAGAGGACCGATGCCGAGCAGTTCGACGACCGCGTCGATATCCGCATAGCGCTCCGCCGGTGGCGTGAACCAGCGGCCATAGCGCAGATTGCCGGCCACGCTCATATGCGGAAACAGCCGCGCGTCCTGGAACACCATGCCGATCCGGCGCTTGTGCTTCGGCACGAAAATGCCGGCATCGGTGTCGACCAGCACGCGGCCATCGACCGCGATACGCCCTTTGTCCGGTCGGATCAGGCCGGCGATCACGTTGATCAGCGTCGTCTTGCCGGAGCCCGATGGCCCGAACAGCGCCGTCAGCCGCCCGGCGCTTTCGAAACGCGCGTCGACGGCGAAACCGCCGAGCCGATGGCTGATGTCCACCAGCACGCTCATTCGATGTCCATCCGCCGGCCGACGCGCCGCGCCAGCACTTCCGAGGCGACCAATGCGGCCATCGAGATGACGATGGAGATCAGCGTCAGCCTGAGCGCCCCGTCATCGCCGCCAGGCACCTGCGTGAAGGTGTAGATCGCCGAAGGCAGCGTCTGCGTCTCGTTGGGAATGTTGGAGACGAAGGTGATCGTGGCGCCGAACTCGCCCATCGCCTTGGCGAAGGACAGGATCGAGCCGGCGATCAGCCCGGGCAGGATCAGCGGCAGCGTGATGGTGGCGAAGACCCAAATCGGGTTGGCGCCGAGCGTTCCCGCCGCTGCCTCCATTTTGCGGTCGACCGCCTCGATCGACAGCCGGATCGCCCGCACCATCAGGGGAAAGCCCATGATACCGCAGGCCAGTGCGGCGCCGGTCCAGCGAAACGAGAAGACGATGCCGAAATGCTCGGCCAGGAACGCTCCCGCCGGCCCGCGCCGGCCGAAGGTAAGCAGCAAGAGATAACCTGTCACCACCGGCGGCAGGATCAATGGCAGGTGAACCACACCGTTGAGCAGCGTCTTGCCCCAGAATTTTCCGCGGGCCAGCAAAAGCGCCATCAAGATGCCCGGCGGCAGGCTGAACAGCATCGCCACCGTTGCCACCTTGATCGACAGCCGGACCGCATTCCATTCGTCGGGAGTGAGGTCCAGCAGCCAGTTCATGCGTCAGCCGCTACCTTAATTGCTCGGCGTGAGCACGGTGAAACCCTGATCCCTAAACAGCTCCACCGCCTTGGAGGACTGCAGGCACTTCAGGAAAGCCGGGGTATCCTTGTCCTTCGAATCGGTGGTCTGGGCAACCGGATAGATGATCGGCGGGTGCGAATCCTCCGGGAAGGTGCCGACCACCTTGACTCCCTTGTCGGCATGCGCGTCGGTGGCATAGACGATGCCGAGCGCGGCCTCGCCCGTTGAAACCAGCTTCAGCGCGGCGCGCACATTCTCGGCCTGCGCCACCTTGCCTTCGACCGACGACCAGACGCCGAGCGATTCAAGTGCCGCCTTGCCATACTTGCCGGCCGGCACCGCCTTGACGTCGCCCATGGCGAGCTTGCCGTCGCTGATCAGCTTGGCGAGGTCGAAGCCTTTCTCGATCCTGGTTTCGACCTTGGAATCCTTCGGCGCCACCAGCACGATCTGGTTGCCGAGCAGTTTCACCTCGGTGTCCGGCTTGGTCAGTTTCTTGTCGGAGAGATATTTCATCCAGTCGAGGTCGGCCGAGATGAACACATCGGCGGGCGCCCCGCTTTCGATCTGCTTGGCCAGCGCCGAGCTCGCGGCGTAGGAGACGGTCGCCGCTTCACCGACATCGGCTTCGCAGGCCTTGGTGACGGCGTCGAGCCCGTCCTTGAGGCTGGCTGCGGCAAACACGATCACCTTGTCTCCCGCGTGAGCCGCCGGCATCACGGCCATCAGAGCTACGGCAAAGCCGCCAATCGCGATCGCCCTCAAACCAAAACCTTTGTGCCCCAACATGAAAACTCTCCCTGGGCTTGAAATCTGCTGGCTCGACTCCTGCCGACCGATATATCTGGATGAATATAACAAGGGAAGGCCGCCTCCTGCGAAAGCGTATGTTCGGCATCGATTGTTCTGGTTGGACGTGCACCGAAACCCGGAAAGGAACTCCGATGAAGATCAGCGCCCGCAACATCCCTCAAGGGAACGATCGTCGAGATCGTCAAAGCACCTCGCCTGTCCGCGGTGATGTCGCCGGCTCCGTCGTCACGCTTCGATCACCAACGAGGCCGTTGCCGATCTCAAGCTCGAAAAAGGCAAGCAGCCTATGCCATGATCAAGGCAACCGACGTCATGGTCGACATCGATTGAGGGTCGGAATTGATTGACGGTGGACGGATCAGACCGCGATCGGCGCCTTGATCGACGCGTCGGCAAAATAGTTTTCCAGCCGGAAATCCTCGAAGCGGAAGGCGAACAGGTCCTTCACCTCCGGATTGATCCACAGCGTCGGCAGCGCCTTGGGTGTGCGCCGCAATTGCTCGCGCGCCTGCTCGAAATGGTTGGAATAGAGATGCGCATCGCCCAGCGTATGGACGAACTCGCCGGGCTTCAGCCCGGTCACCTGCGCCACCATCAGGGTCAGCAGCGCGTAGGAAGCGATGTTGAAGGGTACGCCGAGAAAAATGTCGGCCGAGCGCTGGTAGAGCTGGCAGGACAGCTTGCCGTCCGAGACGTAGAACTGGAACAGGCAGTGGCAGGGCGGCAGCGCCATCGCCTCCACTTCGGCCGGGTTCCACGCCGAAACGATCAGCCGGCGTGAATTCGGATTCCTGCGTATCTCCTTCAGAACATTGGCAATCTGGTCGATCGACCCGCCATGGCCATCCGGCCAAGAGCGCCACTGCTTGCCATAGACCGGGCCGAGATCGCCATTCTCGTCGGCCCATTCGTCCCAGATCGAAACGCCATGATCTCTAAGGTATTTGATGTTGGTGTCGCCGGCCAGGAACCACAGGAGTTCATGGATGATCGACTTCAGATGCAGCTTCTTGGTGGTGGTGACGGGAAAGCCGCGCGACAGGTCGAAGCGCATCTGGTACCCGAACACCCCACGCGTGCCGGTGCCCGTGCGGTCGCCACGGTCGGCGCCATTGTCCAGCACATGCTGCAAAAGGTCGAGATACTGGCGCATCGGCTTCGCCTCGATTCGGGGTTACCGCCATCATAACCGACTGGCCGCCGGCCGAACACAGCAAAAGGACCAGAACGCGGCTTGCCCCATCACTCTTCAAGGGTTAGCGCTGCCCCTCACCTGCCTGCCGGCATCCTCTCCCCGTATAGGGACGGGGAGAGGGGCGCTGTGATCAGCGGTTTCGCCAATCACAAGCGTTCGAGAGAGAGAGCCAAGGCTGCGGTCAGCCCTTTCTCCCCGTCACTATACGGGGAGAAATGCCCGGCAGGGCAATGAGGGGCGGTGCTGACCTCCGGTGAGGAGCAAAATCAAACGCGCGCTCTGCCTATCGGCAATAATCTCTACAAAGAGCCGAGCTTGCCCAGATCCTTGGCGACCAGATAGTAGAAAGTCACGCGGCTCTTGGAGCTGTCGGCGGCCAACGCCTTGCAGGTCTTCTCGATCGCTGAGTCGGCTTTCGCCCCGTCGGTCACGCCAAGTTTCTTGGCAACCCAGTTGGTCTTGACGCGCTCCAATTCCTTGGGGTCGGTGCAGGATACCAGCGAGGAATCGCGGTTGCGCAGCGCGATGCCCAGATGTTTCACAATCTTGGCAACCACATCGGCATTTGCGGCGGCGTCGTATTTCTTCACGTCTGCGAGATAATCGGCCATCAAATTTCCCCATGTCGGCGCCACGGGATCCGATCGATGAGGGCTGTGGCGCGCTGCCGCAACTTGTGCGCTCGGTCGATACTCCTCACCATCGCAAAGCTTCGGTTGAGACCGCCCGCGAGTCAACCCTCGGCGCCGCAGTTTGGTGCGGCCAAGAAGTGTCATTGCGGCCTTTCATTTTGTGCGCCCGCCCCCTATATTCGTTTTGTCGGCTTGACCGACTATGGCGATAAATGGGCGATGTAATAAGCCGTTCGGACCCGGGGGCGGTACCCGGCGCCTCCACCAAGAACCGTTCTGTGATCAGAGCGGCTGTTGCTGGGGGCGAAATAGGATCGACGAAGGTGTAAAGATCGTACTTTTGCCCGGCATGGTACCACCGTCATCGGGCTAAACCTGTAGTTGCAAATGACAACTATGCGGAAGCACGTCTCGCCGCGTAAGCGGTGCGATAGCTTCAAATCAAGCCCTAGAGGTTCGCACTTCTAGGCGGGGTTCGGAGGTACCTGGCAACAGAAACCTCCACTTCTCCCCTCCTCGATATCGTAGGCTCAATGCCGGCTGCCGCTGGCCGGATTTCGCATGACGATGGGCCGCGAAGCCTACACCAAATTGAGCCATGAGCTGGTGCAATTTGCCGCTGGCGTCGGTCGAAGGCCGTGGTTCTGGCCGGGGCCGGATTACCCCAGACGTGAAAAAGGCCGGGATGACCCGGCCTTTCCGGTCGATTGCGGTCAGCTTACTCGGCCGGCGCTTCAACGGCTTCGCGCGAGCGGCCAAGCGTCAGTTTGGCCAGCGTGAACGAGATCACCGCGCAGAGCGTGATGCCGGCCACCATGGGCAGCGGGGTGCCGTCGAAGAAGATGCCGGCGACGCCCATCGCCAGCGCACCGATGGCGAAGTGCAGGGTGCCCATCAGCGCCGAGGCCGTGCCGGCGATCTCGCCATGCTCTTCCATGGCCAGCACCGACGTCGTCGGGATGACCAGGCCGAGGAAGCCGTAGCCGACGAACAGCAGTGCCGCCATAACATCGAGCCGGTCGACGCCGGTCGCCATGACTGCGAACAGCACAACCATCGTCGTGGCATAGCCGGTTACCGCCACCCAGACGACGCGCTTCAGCCCGAAGCGCTCCGACAGCATCCCCGTCAGTTGCGACATGCCGATGAAGGCCACCGCATTGATCGAGAAGAACACGCTGTAGACGGAAGGCGACAGCCCGTAATGGTCGATCAGGATGAAGGACGAACTCGAGAGGTATACGAAGAAGCTGGCGATGCCGAAGCCGGCGATCGCCACCAGGCCGAGGAAATTGCGGTCACCCATGAGGAAGCGATAGCCGGCGAGTGCGGTTCCGAAGGACGAACCGACGCGTTCTTCCGCCGGCCGCGTCTCCTTCAGCGAGGTCGCCAGCAGAATGGTGGCCAGAAGGGCCGCGCCCGTCACCGTCCAGAACACGGCGCGCCAGCCAAAATTCTCGATGATCTGGCTGCCGGTCAGCGGCGCCAGGATCGGCGACACCGAAAACACCAGCATCAGCAGCGACATCAGCTTGGCGGCTTCGGTGCCGGTGTGCAGGTCGCGCACGATGGCGCGCGGCACCGCCATGCCGGCGCTGGCGCCCAGCCCCTGCAGGAAGCGGAAGGCGATCAGCCATTCGATGGTCGGGCTCATGGCCGAACCGATACCGCCGACCATGAACAGCGCAAGGCCGCCGTAAAGCGGCAGCTTGCGGCCGACCATGTCGGAGATCGGTCCGACGACGATCTGGCCGAAGCCCATCGACAGGAAGAAGATCAAAAGGCTCATCTGAACGGCGGCGGTGCCGGCATGCAGATCCTCGCCGATCGAAGGCAACGCCGGCAGATACATGTCGATGGCGAAGGGGCCGATAGCGGACAACAGGCCGAGCACGACCGCGATGCGGAGGAATTTGGGACTCATGATAAAGGCTTCTTTCAAGTCTGGTTGGCGCCGCCAACGCGACGACTAACCCTAGGACGTTCCATCCCGTTGAAATCCGACGGCTCAGAGCGAGATTATTCGTCTCTACGGAGCGAATTCACCATTTTTTGTGTCCACAAATTTAGACAGCCTTGTCTAATTCGTCAATCACCTCTATATAGATTTCTATGAAGCTTGCCGTTTCTCCTGACATTTTCCCGCCACGCGGCCACGAGGCCAAGCGTATGTCGATTATCGATGCGGCGGCTTCGGTCTTTTGCCGGGAAGGCTTTGCCGGCGCCAATATCGACCTGATCGCGGTGGAGGCCGGCGTGTCGCGCCAGACCATCTATAATCACCACCGCGACAAGGAAAAGCTCTTCATGGCTGTGGTGCGCGATCTGACGGAGCGCTGCAATGCCGGCATCTTCGCCACCTTCGCCTCTTTCCCAGACCAGCCGAAGGATCTGGAAGCCGACCTGATCGGCTTTGCCGTGCGCATGAATCAGAACTGCATCTGCAACCGCGACGGACGCTTCCTGCGCAAGCTGATCCAGACCGAAGGCGAGCGCTATCCCGAGCTCTTCGCCGAATGGCGCGACCAGGGGCCGGGCCGGACCTGGCCGGCACTTGCCGCCCGTTTTGCCCGCCTCGCCCATGCCGGCCATCTCGCGGTCGACGATCCCGATGTCGCCGCACGCCAGTTCCTGGCGCTAGCCAACGCCGAACTGCAGACCACCTTCATGCTCGGCGGCATGCCGTCGGAAGATGAAGTGCTGCAATCCGCGACCCACGGCGTGCGCACATTCCTGCGCGCCTTCGGCAAGCGCAGATCAGCGGCAGCGGTGGAAAAACAGCTGGCCAGCGCCTGAACGCCAAAGCAGGCGATCAAATCGTCCGTTACGGGCTTCGCTTCGGCGCATCAGCGATCTATATCCGGTTTACGCCGCGCTCAAGCTTGATTACAGCTATGCGGACGATTCAACGGAACCCGACCAGCACATGGCCGACGACCACATCCGCTACGACATCCTGGCCCAGGAGGCATTGCGCGGCGTCATGCGCAAGGTCCTGGCCGAAGTCGCGCGCACCGGCCTTCCCGGCAATCATCATTTCTTCATCACATTCCTGACCGGCGCGCCGGGCGTGCGGGTGTCCTCCAGGCTGCGCGAGCGCTATCCCGAACAGATGACCATCGTCATCCAGTTCCAGTATTGGGACCTCAAGGTGACCGATACCGGCTTCGAGGTCGGGCTGTCCTTCTCCGACGTGCCGGAGAAGCTGGAAATCCCGTTCTCGGCCGTACGCGGCTTCTACGACCCATCGGTCAATTTCGAACTCGAATTCGACGTCAAGACCGACGTCCCGGCGGAAGACGATGCAGCCGCCCAGCCGGCTGCCGAGCCTTTGGCTATCGTCTCCGAGAAAAAGCCGAAGGCCGAGAAGAAGGCAGCTGCCACTGAGGCGGAGAAAAAGCCCGCCGTGGCCGATGCCGCCGCCGGCAAGGGCGCCGACGTCGTGTCGCTCGACGCCTTCCGCAAGAAGTAGCGGGACGGTCGGCGCGACATGGGCGAAATCGTCAACCTTCGCCAGGTCCGCAAGCAGAAGGCGCGCACCGAAAAGGAAAAGCTCGCCGGCGAGAACCGCGCTCTGCACGGCCGTTGCAAAGCCGAAAGAACTCGTGACCGTCTGACATCGGACAAGGCCGAAAAATTCGTCGCCGGCCACCGCCGCGAACGCCCGGAAGACCAGGGCGATTGATGGACCGCCTGCGGTGAGCCCGGTCGAAAAACGCTCCGTGACCATCCGCGGCCATCGCACCAGCTATTCCCTCGAAAAACCCTTTTATGACGATCTCGTCGCCATCGCCGCCGCGCGCAAGCTGACCCTTGCTGCCCTGGTCGCGGAGATCGACGAGACAAGACCGCGCGATGCCAATCTGTCCTCGGCGCTCAGGCTCCACGTGCTGGACTGGGCCAAGCGCGACGCCGTCTGAATGGTTCTTAATTGCCCAGCGACTTCAGCAAATTGTCGACCGAGAACGGATTTGTCCTGGGCTTCGGCGGCGCCGGGGCCGAACCGTCACTGACGCCGGGAAGTGAGCGGTCGACCTTCGGCGCCTGCTCCTGAGCCTTGCGCTCGGCCTCCAGCCTGGCTTTTTCCTGCGAAGCGATCCGAGCCTGTTCGGCCTTCTTCCGTTCGTCCTCGGCCTTGGCGGCGTCTTCGGCAGCCTGCTCTTCGGCCTGCGCTTTCGCGTCCGCATCCGCCTTGGCCTTGGCGTCAGCCTCTGCCTGCGCTTTCGCATCGGCATCGGCCTTTGCTTTGGCATCCGCCTTGGCCTTGGCATCCGCTTCGGCCTGTGCCTTCGCATCTGCCTGCACTTTCGCCTTGGCGTCGGCCTCGGCTTTGAGCCGTGCCGCTTCCTCCTGCTTGCGCAATTCCTCGGCGGCGTTGTCGCGCTCGGTCTGCAAGGCGGCGTAATAGCGCACCTCGCGCCGCAGCCGCTGCTTCTCGAGCAGTGCGGCCTGCATCGCCTCGACCCGCTGCTGCTCCTTTTCCAGCGCGCGCTGGGTCAAAAATTGCGCCAGCGGCTCGCTGTCGAACTGCTTTTTCAGCGCCCCGAACGGCCCATCGACGCTGAAATTGACCGTCGGATCGGAGCCGACCAGCGCCTCGTCGCCAGGCTTGTAGGTGACCGCGCCCTTGGTGGCGACGGTGCCGGTGTTGAGGTCGGCCGTGATGTCGGCAGACAGCGTCGCCGCCTGGTTTTCGAATTTGATCGGTGGTGCCCGCAACGTGCCGCCGGCGACCGTGAAGGCGATGTCGGCATCGCCGGCAGCAAAGCTGCCGTCGCCAGCGATCTCAGGTGCAAAGCCCGCAGTCTTGGCCACGTCGATGTCGCGCCCGATCGCATCGGCCTTGGCAATCAACGCGCCGAAGGCATCGGGATTGACGCCGGCAATGGTGAGGCCTTTCAGCGCCGCCGTGCCCGAGCCGGAGAGTGCGGCAATCATCGCGTCGACCGATTTGCCGCTGGTCGACAGCCCTGTCGAGAAGTCGCCGCTGCCACTCAAGCCGGCAGCCGGCAGCACAGTCGCCAGGTCGGCGCCGGCAAGCCTCATCTGGCCGGAGAACAGCCCCGTGCCGTCCGTGTTCTTCAACTCGAACAATCCGGTGAGCGCGCCGCCGAGCAGTTTTGCCTTCAGGTCCGAAACGCGGATGCCTTCCTGGTCCAGTTTCAACGACAGCGACGCGTCATAGGCTGTCGCCAGCGGTCCGGCGGCAAGCGTCGCCGTCGCCAGGTCGAGATCGGCGCTGAACGGCAGGCTGGATTTCTGGCTGAATGGCGCCGTCGGCCAGTTCGCGTTGCTGCTGAGGAACGACTGGTCACCGAACAGCGCAACCGCAATCGGGTCGAGGTCCAGTTCGTCGAGCGCCAGCGCACCGGCAAAATGCGGCAGCCCCTGCTTCGCATCGATGTTGACGTCGCCCGAAATCTCCGACTCGTTGATGGATCCGCTGAGGCCGCTCAACACCAGCAGGCCGTTGCCGAAATCGGCATCCGCGCTGAGCGAGGTCGAGGTGCCCGTTCCCATACCCGGCAGGCCGGCGCCGGTCGTCATCAGCCAGGGCTCGATGTCGGAAGCGTCGAGGCCGATCTTGCCCTTGGCGGTGGCGCCTTGCGGCGTCTGAGCGACGGTGCCGTCGAACGTCGCCTTGAAGTCATCGGCGGCGAAATTGAAGCTCGTCGCCAGGCCGCCGCCGAGCGTGCCTTTGGCCGAAATATCGGTGCTTGCCTGGCCGAGCATGCCGAGCGGCAGCGCCGGCAGGCCGTAGAGCGCCAGCAGCACGGTGGCGTCGGGATTTTTGGCGTTGAAGGTCAGCGTCACCGGCGCGTCGAGCAACTGGCCGACGGCACCCTTGCCCGACAGCGACGCCGAAAAGGCCGAACCGCCGGCCTTGCCTTGTCCGCTCACCGCCAGCCCGGTCGTGCCGTCGCCATTGTCGGCGGCGCTCGCCACCAGATCGACGCGCGCGTCCTGGAACAGTTCAGGATAGGCGGCCGTGCGGCCAGCCAGTCCCTTCAGCATCAGATTGTCGGGATAGTGTTGCGCGGCAATGTCGATCAGCGGCTTCAGATCGACGGCGACCACCGAGGCATCGAGCTTGCCGGTCGGGCTTGCCGGAAAATCCTTGATCCGGCCGGTGGCGCTGATCGAGGCGCCGGCAAGGCCGCCAATCGACAGCCGGTCGATTTCGAGCAGCCCGTCGCGGAGCCGGAGCGCGGTATCGACCGTGTCGGCGGTGAGCCCGCCGGCATTGACCGGCCCTGCCTTGATCTGAAAATCGAGGTCACGGTCGGAAAAGCGGTTGGCGCCCTTGTCGCTGACGAAGATCGAGGCGAAGGCCGTCAGCCCGTCGACATCGAGTTCGCCGCCCTCGAGCCGCATCAGCACCGAGGACTTGGCGTCGTCGGGCTGGTTGGAATCGATGCGGCCGGTGAACTTCGACTTGCCGAGGATCAGTTCGAGATCGCTGAACGCCTGGCGCTTCTCCGACAGGTCCACCTTGGCCTTGAAGCCGGCGGCCGGCAGCCGGCGGATCGCCTCGTCGACATCTTTCGACAACCAGGCAGCAAAGCCGGAAGGCTGCGCCACCGCCAGCAGCATGGAGCCGCTGAAACGGAAATGATCTTCGACGCTGAGCATGCCGCTGGCTTCCAGCGTCGTGCGCCCGGGCAAGGTCGCGGCCAGCGATTTCACCGACCAGCCGCCCTCGACCGGCTCGGCCGAGAGATGCACGTCGCGCACCGTGGTGTCGCCAGCCACCACCGCCGGCAGCTTGACCTCGACAGTGCCGGGGATGCTCGGCTTCGGCAGGACGAGCAGCGCCTGCTCGATTCCGGCAATGCGCTGGTCCAGCGTCAGGCCGGCGCCCTTCTCAGCGCCCACCGCCTCGTCCAGTTGCACCTGCGCGCCATTGGCCTCGATGGCGAAGTTCGGCCTAAGGCCGAGATCGACCGAAGCCTTGCCGTCGGCTGTGTAGGGATTGTCGAGCGGCCCGGTCTCGAAGCGGAATTCGTCGACGCCAAGCTTCTGGTGGTCGAGCGAGAACTTGCCGTTCAGCCTGAACCCCGGATCGGGTTTGCCGGCTCTGATTTTGACGCTCTCGCCATCGCCGCCGCGCAGTTCGGCGCTGTTTTTGTCGTTGCCGGAAATCTTGAACTGGCCGGAATAGACGGCAGCCCCATTGACGATGCCGGCATTGCCGTCGGTTTCGATGACCAGTGGATAGGCATCGGGATCGACCTTGAGCCTCAGCCGCATCTGGCCGCTGCCTTCGGCCTTGCCGGTCGAAGCCGCAACCGTCGAACGCAGTCCGTCGAGCAGCAACGTTCCGTCCATGCGCCACGGCCCGGCCAGCGACTTGGCAGAGATGGTCGAATTGATCTCGGAAATCAGATGGCTGCGCCCGCCTGCGGCATGGCGGAGCGCAATTTCTCCCTCCGTCACCGTGAGCTTCTCGATCGAGATCTGGTTGAGATCGAAGGGCGAGGACGGCCGTATCGCCCAGTCGACCGTGCCGTTATCGGCGATGTCGATCGTCGCCTTCGGATGCACCAGCCGCATGTCGAAAATCAGCACTTCGCCGCGCAGGAACGGCGCCAGTTCCGCGTCCATCGAAAAGGTCTCGACGGTCATTGCCGGCTGGCCGCCGGGGCCGCCGGCGACCGTGACGTTTGAGAAGGTCACCGAGGGGAACGGCAACAGGCGCGCCGTGGCGTCGCCTTGCACCGTCACCTTGCGGCCGAGAATGGCGCTCGCCTCGCGCTCGAATTGGGCGCGGTACCCGGTCCAGTCGACAAAATACGGCACCACCAGCGCCGCAACCAGCACCAGCACAAACAAGCCACCGAAGATCACGAACAGGCGTGCGAGCATCAGCTCCGAACGGGTTGATTGAAAGTCAGCCGCACTCTACCCGCATCAGCGTGTCGATAAAGAGGCAATTCATCCAGAGTTGCTTGATCTCTGATGTATCTGGAAGAGCAGAGATTTTTGGACGCCTTTGACCGCGGTCCGGCCTGTGCGCAAGAGACTATCCTGCCATGGCCCGTCGGCGATATTCGTTCAGCAGCACCACCATCTCCTCGGGCGACAATGTCCAGCCCTGCGGTAATGCGGCTTCGGCGCCGAGGCTTTTGGTCACGCTGCCCATGACGGAGCTTTTCTTGACCCCCGGTGCGAAATTGTACCCGATCATATCGCCTATCCTGCGCCGGCGATGGACGACGAAGAAGCTTTCGATATTCTTCCAGGGGACCAGGTTGGGCGATCGAACAAGGCCTCCGCCGAGACTGAAACCTTGTCCGTTCAGCACCAGAATCTGCGGCCGCACAAGCTGCCAGGCAAACACCAACGCGACCAGCCCGAAAAAGGCCACGCACCACCAAAGGCCGGCGGTGTCGCCGTCCTCGGAGACATAAATCAGGAAAGCGCAGGCCAGGACAAAGAAGAGGCTGGCCGACAGCAGTAACAGTGTCTTGCCAAGCGATGCCCTTATAATCAGGGTATCCATTGCCGCTCCTCACATTTCGGCTATGCAGGTAATATCTTGCCCGGGTTCATGATGTCTTGCGGGTCGAGCGCTTTTTTTATGGAGCGCATGATGTCGACACCATGGCCGAGCTCATGGCGCAGGAAGCCGATCTTGCCCTGGCCGATGCCGTGTTCGCCGGTGCAGGTGCCGTCCATGGCGATCGCCCGCATGTTCAGCCGCGAGACGAATTTCTCCGCCAGCGCGATCTCTTTGGGGTCGTTGACGTCCATCAGCACCAGCACATGGAAATTGCCGTCGCCGGCATGGCCGACGATCGGCGCAACCAGGCCCATCTCGGCAATGTCGGCCTCGGTTTCGGCAACGCATTCGGCCAGCCGCGAGATCGGCACGCAGACATCGGTCGAAAGGCCCTTGGCGCCCGGCCGTAGCGTCAGCGACGCCCAATAAGCATCGTGCCTGGCTTTCCAGAGTTTCGTGCGCTCCTCGGCGACGCTGGTCCAAAGGAATGGCCCGCCGCCATTGTCTTCAGCAATGGCACCGAAGGTCTCGGCCTGTTCGGCGACGCCGGCATCGCTGCCGTGGAACTCGACGAACAGGCACGGGCTCTCGGGATAATCGAGCTTCGAGTAATTCTTCATCGCCCGCATCTGCAGTCCATTGACCAGTTCGATCCGCGCCACCGGAATGCCCATCTGGATGGTCGCGATGACCGCGTTGCAGGCCGCCTCGAGGTTTGGAAACGGGCAGACGCCGCCGGAGATCGCCTGCGGAATGCCTTGCAGCTTCAAGGTCAGCGAGGTGATGATGCCGAGCGTGCCTTCCGAGCCGACCAGAAGCCGCGTCAGATCGTAGCCGGCCGAACTCTTTTTCGCCCGCTTGCCGGTCGTCACCGTCTCGCCATCGGCCATGACGGCCGTCAGCGACAGCACGTTTTCACGCATCGTGCCGTAGCGCACCGCATTGGTGCCGGAGGCCCGCGTTGCCGCCATGCCGCCGAGCGAAGCATTGGCGCCGGGATCGATGGGGAAGAACAGGCCGGTATCGCGCAGGTGCCGATTCAAATCCTCGCGCGTTACGCCAGGCTCGACCGTGCAGTCGAGATCCTCGGGGTTGACCGACAGGATGCGGTTCATGCGCGAGGTGTCGACCGAGATGCCGCCACCCGGCGCGTTGGTGTGGCCCTCCAGCGAGGAACCGACGCCGAAGGCGATGACCGGCACGCGGTGCGCGGCGCAGGCACGTACGATCTCCTGCACCTCTTCTGTCGTCTCCGAGAACGCGACACCGTCAGGCGCCTGCGTCGGAATATAGGTGGTGGTATGCGCATGCTGCGAGCGGATCGCCGCGCCTGTCTGGAAGCGTTCGCCGAGCTGCTGCTTGAGAATGCCGAGCACGGCGGCGATGCCTTCCTCGTTGCGTTCGACCGGATTGAGGTCGCTCAGAGCCATGAATTCCTCCGCGAATGGACCAGCGTCCACGCTTGTTATGCGATTATGGATGCGTAGTCTCGACTGCCGCGCTCTGTCCAGCACCAGAACAAGGAACTTTCCATGCCTGTTCCCGCCCCCTTAGTTTCCAAACCGATGGACATCGAGAAGGACTGGATCGACTACAACGGCCATCTCAACATGGCCTATTACAACGTGTTGTTCGACCGCTGCTCGGATGAGGCGTTCGAGGCGATGGGCATGGGGCTGGACTATGTCGAAGAGCGGCGCCTGACCATCTACACGGCCGAAGTCCATGTTTGCTATGTCCAGGAACTGCACCTCGAACACAAGGTCGTCGTATCCTTCCAGCTGATCGATCACGACGACAAGCGGCTGAGGGCCTACCAGGAAATCCGCCATGTCGATGGCTGGCTTGCCGCCACCTCCGAAACCCTGTCGCTGCATGTCGACATGTCCGGGCCGAAAGTCGCGCCCTTCCCCGCCGATGTGCAGGCCAAGGTGGAAGCCATGCGCGCCGCCCATTCTGCACTGCCGATGCCCGAGCGCGCCGGCCGTTCGATCGGTATTCGCCGCAGGACCGCTTGAAGCGCTGCCGCGCCCGCGTTAACCTTACCAAGGTTTTAACGTGAACAAGCCATTTGGGCCATTGAACGACTCAGCTGACCGTTTGAGAACGGTGCCATGCGAGTTGTGACGCGGGCGGCGGGCAACAGGCGGTTCGAGGAACGTGCATGAAAACCGACATCAAGGTCGAGGTGGACAGGCTGGCTGCCGATCCGCGCATCACCGACTATGATTTCTGGCGCTCGTTGAAGAACGTCAACAACGAGATCTTCCACATCGCCAACAACAACGAGCCTATCCCCTTCGACATGATCCGCTGGCGCGCCATCCTGAAGCAGGCGCGCATGAAGCGTGGCCACGCCTGATGTTTCCGCTGTTCTGAGAAAGCCGCCACCGGCGAGCGCCGCCACGGACCATTGCGACCTGATCATTTCCAAAGGTCTGCGCCAGCCCCGCTTTCAGCGAATCGGCTGCATCCGACAACCTTCAAAAACCGTTCATTTCGACAGTTTGCGCAACCGGCGATTCGGTTTCGCAAACGGCTGCCTGCGACAAGAAGATCAAGATTGAACCAATTCCACGTCTAAGCCGTTGTGACCCCTGAAAAACGGCTTGGAGTGAAAGCATGGACTGGAAAAGGACCAGGGAACCGGCCGACGCATGGCACATGACGGACAATCTGCATGCCGAGCACGGCAAGGGCGATCCGTTCGCGGCCGCCATCCGCGCCACCCGCATGTCGATGGTCATCACCGATCCCCGTCAGGCGGACAATCCGATCGTCTTTGCCAATGACGCGTTCCTGCGCCTGACCGGCTACGAGCGCGACGAGGTCATGGGCAAGAACTGCCGCTTCCTGCAGGGGCCAGAGACAGACAAGGCAGCTGTGGCTAGCGTGCGCGACGCGATAGCAGCGGGAACCGATATCGCCATCGATCTGTTGAACTACCGCAAGGACGGCTCGACATTCTGGAATGCGCTCTACATCAGCCCGGTTTCCAACGACAAAGGCGAACTCCTGTTCTTCTTTGCCTCACAGCTCGATGTCTCCGATCGCAAGCGCTCGGAGGATCGCATCACCGCCGACAAGAACCGCTTTGAAAAGGCTGTCAAGGAACGCACGCGCGAGCTTGAGGCCGCCCTTGAGGCGCAGACCACGCTGCTGCACGAGGTCGACCATCGGGTGAAAAACAACCTGCAGATGATCTCCTCGCTGATCATCATGCAAAGCCGGGCAATCAAGGATGAAGCGACAAAGCGATCGCTGGCCACCATGCTGGAGCGCATCGAGGCGCTGAGCACGGTGCATCGCCGTCTCTACCAGTCAAAGGATGTCAGCCGCTTCGATGTCTCGGATTTCGCCAGGGATCTGGTCACCGACCTGCTGACCGCATCCGGACGCGCCGAGATCAAGCCGACGCTGGACCTCGAACCCATCGTCATTCCGGCCGAAAAAGCCACGCCTGTTGCCTTGATGGTCAATGAGCTTGTCACCAACGCGCTGAAGCACGCCTTCAAGGCAAAGCCGGACGGCACCACCGCGGGGCGCATCGGCATCAAGATGAGCCAGCCCGACGGCCACTTCAACATCGAGGTTTCCGATGACGGCGTCGGCATGGCCGAGGCCAGTGGCGATGCTTCCTTCGGCATGCGGCTGATCAAGTCGCTTGCCCGGCAGTTGCATGCCGACATCGAATGGCGCGACGCCGGCCCGGGCACAAAGGTCGTCATCTCGATGCCGAACGAACCGCAGCAGAAAGGGAAGCTGTCATGAACGAACCGCTCAAGGTCCTGATCGTCGAGGACGAGGCGTTGCTGGCGATGGAACTGGAAAGCCTCGTCGAGGAAGCCGGCCACAGCGTTGTGGGTTGGGCGACATCCTTGGCCGAAGCAAGAGGTATGATTGATACCGCCGATGCCGATATTGCCTTTGTCGATATCCACCTCGCCGACGGACCAACCGGGGTCGAGGTTGCCGAGCATATCCGCGAGGGTAACCGTTCCATGGTGGTGTTCATGACCGCCAATCCAAAACGCATCCCCGACCATTTCGCCGGCGCGATCGGCGTCATCGCCAAGCCCTACACGATGAACGGACTGGTGTCGGCGTTGCGCTATCTGCAGGAGGGCGTGCGGCGCCCGCCCCCGGTCTCGGTGCTGCCGGCCGGTTTTACGCTGTCGCCGGCCTATGAAAGCGTATGGGCGTCGTCGGCGGCCTGAAGCCTACGCCAGCTTCTCCTTGAGGAAAGCGATCGTCCGTCCCCAGGCGAGATCGGCTGCCTTCTTGTCGTAGCGCGCGGCCGAGGTGTCGTTGTTGAAGGCATGGTTGACGCCGTCATAGACATAGAGCGTGTATTCGACATGGGCGGCGTCGAGCGCTTTCTTGTAGGCATCGATGCCGGCGTCGATGCGCTCGTCGAGCCCGGCATAGTGCAGCAACAGCGCCGCCTTGATCTTCGCCACATCCTCGGCCTTCGGCTGCATGCCGTAATAGGCGACGCCGACGGCGAGATCGGGCGCGTTGACCGCCAGATTGTTGACCGTGCCGCCGCCCCAGCAGAAGCCGACAGCACCGACCTTGCCGTTGCCGTCCTTCTCGCCCTTGAGATAGGCGATGGTCGCCAGGCCATCGGCGGTGACCTGGCTGGCGTCGAGCTTGGTGAACATGTCGCGCGCCTTGTCTTCGTCAGCGGGCGTGCCGCCGAGCGGCGACAGGAAATCCGGCGCCAGCGCCACGAACCCTTCCAGCGCAACGCGCCGCGCAACATCCTTGATATGCGGGTTGAGCCCCCTGTTCTCATGCACCACGATGACGGTGCCGAGCTTGCCGGACTGGTCCGCCGGCCTGACCAGATAGCCCTTCATCTCACCGCTGCTGCCGGAATAGGTGATATCTTCAGCCTTCACGCGCGGATCGTTGTCGGCGACGATTGCCGCCTGCGCCGAATTCGCCGCAAGCAGCGGCGCGATCGCGGCCGCCGCCGCGCCCGATCCGGCAAGCCTGGTCAGCTGTTCCATGAAGCGGCGGCGGTCGAGCGTCAGATGCGTGTATTCGTCATAGGCATCGATCATCGCCTGGGTGATGGCAGGTTTGGCAGGTTTGACGGCTTCGGCGGTGGGTTTCGTCATGGCGTGCTCCTCGTTAGGAGATGATCTCACGGTCACTCCGGGATGACCTCATGGTCACTCCGGGATGACCTCGCGGTCACTCCGGGATGACTCGCGGATCAAGATAGGGTGCAAGCTCGCACGGTCCAGTCTCGGATGGGTGACGCTTGCGCCATCGAACGATGCGGCCGCCCCGCCGAACGCGCCCATCACATTTTGGTCATTTCAGAGAATGTCGATGGTGCCGCCACAATATGGAAGGAAGCTGATGATGGTCTCGCTCGTAGCGGCGAGCCCGACGAGAAGGAACAACGCCATGACCTTGTCCACTCCGATCCTTGCAAGCGCGCTCGTGCTTGCTGTTGCTGCCTTGCTGGCAATGCGCTCCGCTGCTGCCGCAGCCGCCGCTCGGATGGTGAAGGTCCGCGTCGACCGGCGTCGGCCGGCACCACGCTGATCCAGCAGGCCGAAACAGGGCCGCAGCTAACCAATGAAGTACTGGGCTCCGTGCAGGGCCGCAGCTAACCAATGAAGTACTGGGCTCCGTGCCCAGCCTCAAAGGCCATCTCTTACGCAAGCTGACCAAGGCTGCTGCTGCCCTCATCGCCCTGCCGGGCACTTCTCCCCGTATAGATGCCGGCAGGCAGATGAGGGGCGGCGCGACATTGCCAGAATTGCATATCTGCCGGGCCGATCACCTACCTAAGTCACATCGCTGCTACTTCGGCAGCTTATAGGCCATCACATAGTCGCCGGGCTTGGTGCCGACCGAGCCATGGCCGCCGGCGACGATGACCACGAACTGGCGGCCGTCGGCGACGGTGTAGGTCATCGGCGTCGACTGCCCACCGGCCGGCAGCCTGGCCTGCCAAAGCTGCTTGCCCGATGTCAGGTCATAGGCGCGCAGATAGTCGTCGACCGCCGCGCCCAGGAAGACGACGCCGCCGGCGGTGATCATCGGCCCGCCAATGCCGGGAACACCGACCTTCAGCGGCAAGGGCAACGGCGTCATGTCGTAGACGGTGCCGTTGCGGTGCTTGTAGGCGATCTTACCGGTTCTGAGGTCCGCTCCCGCCACATAGCCCCATGGCGGCGCCTGGCAGGGCACGCCGAGCGGCGACAGGAACGGCCCCATCACCACCGCATAGGGTGCGCCCTCATTGCGGTTCAGCCCCTGCTCGCTGCCGCGCCCCTCATCCGGCGGCGGCACCTGGTCGCGCGGAATGAGCTGCGATTTGAACGCCAGATAGGTCGGCATGCCGAACATCACCTGCCGCACCGGATCGACGGCGACACCGCCCCAGTTGAAGGTGCCGAAATTACCGGGATAGACCAGCGAGCCCTGCACCGATGGCGGGGTATAGCGGCCCTCGTAGCGCAGACCCTGGAATTCGATCCGGCAGGCCAGCTGGTCGAACATGGTGATGCCCCACATGTCGGCGCCGGTCAGCGGCCTCGGATTGAAGGAGAGATCCGAGACCGGCTGCGTCGGCGACGTGTGATCGCCCTCGACAGCGCCGCCCGGCGCCGGCACTTCCTTGATCGGGATGATCGGCTCGCCGCTGCGCCGGTCGAGCACGTAGAGGTCGCCCTGCTTGGTCGGTCCAACCAGGCCCGGAACGACGCCGGCAGCGGTGGTGATGTCGACCAGGGTCGGCTGTGCCGGCACATCCATGTCCCAGAGGTCGTGATGCACGGTCTGCCGCACCCAGCGCACTTGTCCGGTGGCCAGATCGAGCGCGGTGATCGAGGAGGAAAACTTCTCGACATTGGCGCTGCGGCCCATCCCGAGCTGGTCCGGCGTCTGGTTGCCGAGCGGCACATAGAGCAGGCCGAGCTTCTCGTCGGCGCTTGCCGTCGACCACATGTTGGGCGAGTTGTGGGTGTAGGTCTGGCCTGCCGCCAGCGGCGTTGTCTGGTCCGGATTGCCGGAATCCCAGTTCCACACCAGGGCGCCGGTGTCGACGTCGAAGGCCCGGATGACGCCGGACGGCTCTTGCGTCGAATAATTGTCGTTGACCGCGCCGCCGATGATGATCTTGCCGCCGGCAATCAGCGGCGCCGAGGTCGAGTAATAATAGCCCGACTTCGGATACGGCATGTTGGTCAACAGATTGAGCGTGCCGGCCTCTGCGAAGGACGGGCAGACCTGGCCGTTGGCGGCGTCGAGCGCGATCAGCCGCGCATCCGAGGTCGGCAGATAGACGCGCGTCGCGCAAGGCTGGCCGGCGGCGATCTTGGCATCGGCATAATAGGACACGCCGCGGCAGGTCTGGTGCTGGCGGTCCTTGTCGAGCTTGATCTTGGGATCGAAACGCCATTTCTCCTTGCCGGTGGCGGCATCGATGGCGATGGCGAAATTGTGCGGCGTGCAGATATAGAGCGAGTCGCCCACCTTCAGCGGCGTCACCTGGTAGGTGGTTTCGCCGACATCGTCCGGCCCTTTCACGTCGCCGGTCTGGTAGGTCCAGGCCGGCTGCAATTTGGCGACATTGTCGGGCGTGATCTGGTCGAGCGGCGAATAGCGCTGGCCAAATTGCGTACGGCCGTAGAAATGCCATTCGCCCGGAGGCACATTGCCGCCGAGATCGGCAGTCGGCGTCACCTTGTCGGCGCTGAGGTCGCCGGCGATGTCCTTGGGATCGGCCGTCATCGAATAACCGGCGACGGCGAGCGAAGCCAGCACGGCCAGAATGAGCGGCGCGCGCGCGTCGGGGCCGGTCAGGCCCCGTCTTGCCCATGGCGTCAGCAGCCACAGCGCCAGAAGCACGATGATGCCGCCGCGCGGTCCGAGTTCCCACCAGTCGAAGCCGATTTCCCACACCGCCCAGGCCAGCGTGCCGAGCACGATCGCCGCGTAGAGCCAGAGCGCCGTCGATTTGCGCCGGAAGAGCAGCCATGCGGCGATCAGGAAGGCGAGACCGGTGATGACATAGTACCAGCTGCCGCCCAGCATCGCGAGCCAGACGCCGCCGCCGCCAAGTGCGAGGCCGATGAGGAACAGGATGAGGGAGGTGATGACGACAGCCAAGACGATACTCCTTCGACTGATGCGCATTCCGCGACGCGGCCATGGGCAAAGGTATGCCAATCCTGCCCCCGGCGGTACAACCTTCTCCCGGCCGCCGTGCCTGTCAAGCCGCCGGGGAGCGATCCATGGCGAAACCAAAAGGCCATGCCGCAGGCTCTCTTGCGTAACAGGGCGTTTTTCGAGGCCACACGCCAAGGTGGCAATCCCCGCCTTGCCGGCATCCGGGTTTTCCAGCAGTCTGCTTTGGACCAACCATCAGGAGCAACCAGAGTGACGTCATTCGCCTCGCCTCTGACGCGCGTAGTCCTTGTCCTCTGTAGCTTCGTCGCGCTCACGGCCGGCACGGTGGCCGCGCCGGCACAGACGCTTAGCGAGATCAACAAGGCAAACGGCTTTCACGAGATGCTGATGGGCATCGGTCCCGGCATCGCCGCAGCCACGAAATCCATACCCGAACCGTTACCGGCAAATTTCCAGGACGCCTTGTCGGTCGCGCTGGAAGGCGCCTTCGACGCAGTCAAAATGGAGACTGCCATCGAATCGCGGATGGCGGACAGGCTGTCGGCCACCGATCTGTCCGACCTCGCAGCGTTTTACGCTTCCCCGTTGGGCAAGCACGTCACCGCTTTGGAAATTCAGTCGTCTGGCCCGGAAGGCAGGCAAAGCAAGAAGACAGAGGGCAAGCAAATCCTCGCCGAGCTTCCGACCAAGGATCCTGCCCGGCTCGAATTGTACCGCAAGATCATCGACGATATCAGCGCTGTCGACACCGGCGAGGCGATAGCGCTGAACATGAGCTACGCGATGGTTACGGGGATGCTGGGCGCAGCCGGAAAGCCTCTGTCGGACGAACAGATCATGGCGCTGGTGCGTCAGCAATCCGTGAAAATTCGCCAGAACATCGAACAGAATGCCATGCAGGGTAGCGCTTATACGTACCGGGATCTCCCGCTCGGCGATCTCAGACTGTACCCGACATTCCTGGAGTCACCCGCGGGCAGCCGCTATTACGACCAGATGCTGACGGCCTTTGGCATGGTGATGACAGAGGAAGCGCGCTCGTTCGGACATCGATTGTTCGTCGCGCTCGGTTACCGAAAGGCCTGAGCCGCAGTATCAGGCACTTTAGCAGAACAAAACGTAGACACTTCTGGTCTTTCGCTCCCGAATCACTACATTCGGGGGAGATGTCCGGCTTTGCGGAAGACATGCCCTTTTTTGACGAACCCAATGCGCGGCCCGCGGCCCCGTCGGGCATAGCCGCGCGCGCCATGGCGGCCCGCAGCGGCCCCAACAGCGGGCCCGATTATCTCAACGGCCTCAACCCCGAGCAGCGGCTGGCGGTGGAAACCACCGAAGGCCCGGTCCTGGTGCTGGCCGGCGCCGGCACCGGCAAGACCCGCGTGCTGACCACCCGCATCGCCCATATCCTGGCCACCGGCAGGGCTTTCCCCTCGCAGATCCTGGCGGTGACCTTCACCAACAAGGCCGCGCGCGAGATGAAGCAGCGCATCGGCCATCTCGTCGGCGAAGCCGTCGAGGGCATGCCGTGGCTCGGCACCTTCCACTCCATCGGCGTCAAGCTCTTGCGCCGCCACGCCGAGCTGGCCGGGCTCAAATCCGATTTCACCATCCTCGACACCGACGACGTCGTACGGCTGATCAAGCAGCTGATCCAGGCCGAAGGCCTCGACGACAAGCGCTGGCCGGCCAAGCAGTTCGCGCAGATGATCGACGGCTGGAAGAACAAGGGCCAAGGCCCCGCCGACATTGCCGAGGGCGACGCGCGCAGCTTCGCCAACGGCAAGGGCCGGGAACTCTACAAGGCCTATCAGGAGCGGCTGAAGACGCTGAACGCCTGCGACTTCGGCGATCTGCTCTGCCACCCGATCCGCATCTTCCGCGCCAATCCGGACGTGCTGAAGGACTACCACAAGCGCTTCAAATACATCCTCGTCGACGAGTACCAGGACACCAACACCGCGCAATACATGTGGCTGCGGCTGCTGGCGCAAAGACCTACCTCCCCCTCGATGGGGGAGGTCGCGCCNCCCCTCCCCGCCGCTTCGCGGCGACCCTCCCCATCCAGGGGAGGGTAAAGCGCGATCGGCCGAAGGCCGCAAGCCCGACCGGGCGTCCGAGCCGTTGCGAGGCGACTCCCGCGACGCCGAAGGCGCGCAGAAAAGAGGGGGCGGAGGGCCTGCGCCGGCAGGCGCGGAACGGCCCGTGAGCGAAAACAAAGTCAACATCTGCTGCGTCGGCGACGACGACCAATCGATCTATGGCTGGCGTGGCGCCGAGGTCGACAACATCCTGCGCTTCGACAAGGATTTCCCGGGCGCCACCATCATCCGGCTGGAGCGCAACTATCGCTCGACCGCGCACATCCTCGGGACCGCCTCGCACCTCATCGCCCACAATGAGGGCCGCTTCGGCAAGACGCTGTTCACCGAAAAAGTGGCCGAGGACGACGAGAAGGTGCATGTCCACGCCGCCTGGGATTCCGAGGAGGAGGCGCGCGCCGTCGGCGAAACCATCGAGACCTACCAGCGTGCCAAGCACAAGCTGAACGACATGGCCATCCTGGTCCGCGCCTCCTTCCAGATGCGCGAATTCGAAGACCGCTTCGTCACGCTCGGCCTCAATTACCGCGTCATCGGCGGCCCGCGTTTTTATGAGCGCATGGAAATCCGCGATGCGCTGGCCTTCTTCCGCGTCGTCGCGCAGGGCGCCGACGACCTCGCCTTCGAGCGCATCGTCAATGTCCCCAAGCGCGGCCTGGGTGAAGCCACCATCCGCCAGATCCACGACACGGCGCGGAGCTTGCGCATCCCGATGCTGGAGGCAGCCGCCAAGCTTGCGGAAAGCGACGAGCTGAAGCCGAAACCGCGCGCGGCCTTGCGCGAAGTGGCGGCCAATTTCGAGCGCTGGCAGAAGGCGCTTGAAACCACGCCGCACACCGAACTCGCCGAGACCATTCTGGAGGAGAGCGGCTACACCGACATGTGGAAGAACGACCGTTCGGTCGAGGCGCCGGGCCGGCTGGAAAACCTGAAAGAGCTGATCCGCTCGATGGAGGAGTACGAATCGCTGCGCTCCTTCCTCGAGCATGTCGCGCTGGTCATGGACGCCGAGCAGAATGCCGAGTTAGATGCCGTCAACATCATGACCCTGCATTCGGCCAAGGGCCTCGAATTCGAGACGGTTTTTCTCCCCGGCTGGGAGGAAGGCCTGTTCCCGCATCAGCGCGCGCTGGACGAAGGCGGCCGCTCCGGCCTGGAGGAAGAGCGCCGTCTCGCCTATGTCGGCCTGACCCGGGCCAAGAAGAACCTGCATCTGTGGTTCGTCTCCAACCGCCGCATCCACGGCCTGTGGCAGTCGACCATTCCGTCGCGCTTCCTGGACGAACTGCCGGAAGCCCATGTCGAGGTTGCCGAAAGCGGCAACTCCTATGGCGGCTACGGCAATTCCTATGGCGGCGGTTCGTTCGCGTCGGGCCGTGGCGGCCAGGGCGCAGGACGGCAGAACCCCTACGGCGCCTCGCGCTTCGACAATGTCGGCGCGGAAAAATCCGGCGCCTTCTCCAACACCTATGCGACGCCCGGCTGGCAGCGCGCGCAGGCCAACCGCACCGAGGCCACCGACCGCAACTGGGGTTCGCGCTCCGGCCACCAGGTCGAGCGCATCGGCTATGGCGAGACCGACTCCGGCTACGGCGCCGGCCGAACCAGCGTCAAAGGCCGCACCATTGACGGCGAACTGGTCGCCAAATCCGTCGCCGACACGCCGTCGCCCTTCAGCGTCGGCGACCGCGTCTTCCACCAGAAATTCGGCAACGGCAACATCTCCAACATCGAAGGCAACAAGCTGACCATCGACTTCGACAAGGCCGGCCAGAAACGCGTGCTGGACGGGTTTGTGGCGGCGGTGTGAGCGCCGCTTGTGCTGTTGTCCTACAAGCGACCACATTGTTGTAGTCTGGCGGAGCCCTCCCCGCCTCGTCATCCACGGGCGGAGCAAGGAGCGTGGCGACGCAGCGTAGACTCGAGGATCCATCCCGCGTCTTCAACGCGTTGCCACGGTGCGGAATCCTGCGCAGCTGCACTCCAAGGTCACGGAATGGATTCCAGGGTCTACGCGACGGAGCTTCGCTCCTGCTCCGCCCTAGAATGACGAAGCGACGGGCGTCTGCCCAATCGTCGGGGCATGCGGTCCGCAACATGAGCGTCCCCGTCAATTAGCCTCTCACCTATACCTTGCCTGGTTCCACTTATGCCCCAGCAGCGACAGGATGATGATCAGCCCGTTGAAGAACTGCACGTAGAAGCCGCTCAAGCCCGCCGCCACGACGCCGGTCTGGATGAAGGATACGGTGACCGCGCCGATCGCGCCGCCGGCGACCGTGCCGATGCCGCCCCAGGTCGGCGTGCCGCCGACGAACACTGACGCCAGCACCGGCAGGAGATAGCCGTCGCCCGCGGTCGGCCACCAGGTGAAGTTGATCATCACCGAAAACGTGCCGGCGATCGCCGCGCCGATGCCGGTGAAGATGAACACTTTCACCCGCACGCGCTTGACGTCTATGCCCATCTGCTGGGCGCTGTCGGGGTTGTCGCCGACTACCCGCACCTGCGCGCCGAAGCGGTGGCGATTGTAGAGCATTGCCGACAAAATGACGAAGGCGAGTGCCCAGAAGACCTGTACCGGAAAGCCCCACACCTGACTGGAGAAGATGGTGTACGCCCAGCTGTCGCTGAGACCGGTCAGTGCCGTCGATCTGCCCTCGTTGATGATCTGGATCAGTCCCCGCAGCAGGAAATTCATGCCGAGCGTGGCAATCAGCGACGACAGCCCGCCATAAACGACCAGCGATCCGACGAGAAAGCCAAGCAGCGTGCCGGTGATGAGTGCGGCAGCAATGCCGAGGAACGGATCATAGCCGGCCTGCACCACCAGCGCGAACACCCAGGAGGCAAAGCCCATGGTTGCGGGAAACGACAGGTCGATCTCGCCGCAGGTGACGACGAAGACCAGCGGCACCACCACGAACAGGGCAACCGGCAGCGTGGTCAGCACGGATCTGTAGAGATACCAGGTGGTGAACACGGTCGGGTTGGCGATCAGGAACGCCGCCATCATGATGATGAACACGGCGAGCGTGCCGAGCGCTGCGCGGTTGTCGATGACGAAACCGCGCAGCCAATGGTCGGACGGGTGCTTCCATTCAGGCCGGGCCGCCTTGCCGCCGAGCGGGCTCTGCAGATCGGGTTCCATGGTCTTGCTCATCGTGCTGCCCTCTCCGCGTCGCCGGCCTCGTGCAGCCCCGGCAATCCTCCGGGATGCGCAACGTCTTCCATGAAATTGATCAGCTCTTCGGCCGACTTGACCTCAGTGCGATCGGCGGTCAGCGCCACCTTGCCGCGGTCAATCACCACGAAGCGGTCGGCGATGTCGAAGACGTGGTGGATGTTGTGGCCGATGAACAGGATCGAACGGCCGCTCGCCCGCACCTGGCGCACGAAATGGAAGACCTTGGCGGTCTCGGTCAGCGACAGCGCCGTCGTCGGCTCGTCGAGGATGATCAGCTCGGCCTGCTTGTAGATGGCGCGCGCGATCGCCACGCCCTGGCGCTCGCCGCCCGAGAGCTGGCCGACGATCGAGTGCGGCGTGAACACCTTCGAGGTGAAGCCGATCTCGCGCATCAGCCGGCTCGCCTCCTCTATCTCTTTATTGACCTTCAGAAAGCCCATGAAGCCGGTGAGTTCGCGGCCCATGAAGATGTTGCGCACAATGGTCTGCTGCACGGCCAGCGCCCGATCCTGGAAGACCGTCTCGATGCCGGCGTCGCGCGAGCGTGCCGCACTCCAGCCGGTCACCGGCTTGCCGCGCACCAGGATCTCGCCGCTGGTCGGCTTGACGACGCCGGACAGGATCTTGATCAGCGTCGATTTGCCGGCGCCATTGTCGCCGATCAGGCCAACCACCTCGCCGCGGTCGACCGAGAGATTGACCCCGCCCAGCGCATAGACCTGGCCATAGGATTTGCTGATGTCGCGCAGTTCGATGATGCGTTCGGCCATGGCGATCCTCGCTCCTGTGGTATCATCCCGGCCTGGTGCCGGCGGTCCTGCCGGCCGGGCTTGCGCCCAGCCGGCAGTTTGGGAGGTCAGCGCAGCGCCTGCTTGGCGAGCTCGGCGACGATCTCGTAATTCTGCGGCGTGACGAAGCCGGCGCCAGTGTCGACATTCATCGGCGCCAGGCCCAGCACCACCTGCTGGCAAAGGCTGAGGATCGGCAGATAGCCTTGCAGAAACGGCTGCTGATCGGCCGTCAGTTGCACCCAGCCGCCCTTGAACGCCTCGACGATCTGCGGGCTGGTGTCGAAGCCGAAATTGAAGATGTCGCCCGGCTTGCGCCCCGCCGCCTGCATGTAGGTGGCGACGTTGCCCAGCATCTGGCCGCCGGGATAGCCGACCGCCTTGACGTCGGGATTGTTGAGCAGGGCCGCGGTGATCACCGGTATCGCCAGATTGGGGTCGGACGCCCATTCGCCGCTCGGCGGCGACGACAGCTGGATGACCTCGACGCCGGCTTCCTTGAGTGCTGCCACGGTGCCGCGCTCGCGCGCGCCGCGGGCCTCGTTCTCGAACGGGCCGATCATGATCGCCTTGTCGCCGGACTTGAGATTGCCGAGCTTGAACGCTTCGACGCCGAGCGCGCGGCCCTGCTGCTCCTGCTGGGCGCCGACATAGCCGCCGCCGAACGCAGCCACCACCGTCGGCACCGGCACGTTCTGGTACATCATCTTGATGCCGTCCTTGTGCGCCTGTTCGGCCAGCGGCATGATCGCGGCGTCGCCGGGATGGCCCATCATGGCAATGCCGTTGGGCTTCACGGCGACGGCCTCGCGCAATTGCTGAACCATCTTCTCGACGTCCCACTGCGAGAAGATGTAGTCGACCTTCGGCCCGAGATCGGACGCCGCCTGCTTGGCGCCATTGTAGACGATGGTGCCGAAAGCGTCGCCCTCGGCGCCGCCGACGAAAAAGCGGATGTGGACATCCTTGCACCACTGGGCGTCGAGCGCCTGCGCCGGCAGAGTGGAGATGGCAGCGCACAGCGCCGTGGCGGCGGCCACGACGGTCGAGCGCAGAAGTGTCGTTCTCATTGCGATGCTCATGCACGTTCCTCCCTTTTGTCCTCGGTGAGCCGAGGGGTTTCGTCGTTCGCCTGTCGGCAGTGCTTGTCGGCAGTGCTTGGCAATCTGTCAGGCCGGCTCCTCCCACCGGCCCTCGGTCACGCCGGGTTCGGCAGGTAGGTCGCTCCTCCCCGGCATTGCTTGAGGTATTCCAGCCCGCGCACCTGGCCTGTGATTTCGAGGTCGCCGCGATAGACCGGGTCGTGCCAGCCCTCGATGTCGATGGCGCCCTTGTAACCGGCCAGCCGCAATTCGCTGATCACCCGCGTCCAGTCGCTGTCGCCAAACCCGGGCGTGCGCATCTGCACGAAGGGCAGCTTGCCGAACACGCCGTGCTCGCGGATCACATCCCAGCGCACCGTCGCGTCCTTGCCGTGGACATGGAAAATGCGCGGCGCCCATTTGCGGATCTGCGGCATCGGGTCGATGAGGTAGACAAGCTGGTGGCAGGGCTCCCATTCGAGGCCGAGATTGTCGTCGGGCAATTCGTTGAACATCAACTCCCAGGCATCGGGATTGTGGGCGATGTTCCAGTCGCCGGCCGCCCAGTTGCCATCCATGGCGCAATTTTCGAAGGCGATGCGCACGCCCTTGTCTGCGGCGCGCCTGGCCAGCGGACCCCAAACCTCACGGAAGCGCGGCAGGCTGTCTGTCAGCTTCTTGCCACGCAGACGTCCGGTGAAGCCGCTGACGATCGAAGCGCCGAACAGATGCGCATTGTCGATGACGGTTTCCCAGGCCGCGAGCACGCCGCGATCGACCTCGCCATCCTCCAGCGGATTGCCGAACACGCCGATCGACGACACGGCGACATCGGCATCGCCGATCGCCTCGCCAATCTCACCGGCGAGCCGCGCCAAATCCTTGCCGCCCAGCGTCTGCCAGAAGAAGGGCTGGATGCTCTCGAAGCCGAGCGGCAGAATCTCTTTGATGTAGGCGGCCGGGTCTTCGAGATTGGCCCGCACCATGGTGCCGATGCGGATGTCGAGAAGCGGGTTTGGCATCATGATGCTTCCTGTGTGATTGCGACGCGCCGTCCGGTCTCGGCGCTTTCGATGGCGCCAAAAACCATGGCCAGGCTTTTGATGTTGTCGCTGCCACGGGTTTCCGGCTCGCTGCCGGTCTCGATGGCGTGGATGAAATCCTTGATGATGCCGAGATGACCGCCGACGCGGTCGGCGGAATCGAGCGGCGGTACTGTGATGGGCTGGGTCAGGTCGAACAGGCCGTCGCGGACCGACAACACAACTTCGGCCTTCAGTCCGTCCTCGCCGTCCCAGACCAGGCTGCCGTGCTCGGCGACGATGCGCCACGTGCTCTCCCAGCTGGTGCGGAAGCCCGCCGCGCACCAAGAGCCTGCATAGGTGAACACCTTGCCGCCGCCGAGATCGAAGATAGCGCTGGCCGACGATCCCTGCCGGTACCAGGAATTCGCCGGCTCCCATTCCTGGCAAAAGACGCCGGCGGGATCGCCTGCGACCATGTAGCGGGCGGCGTCGAATGTGTGGATCGCCATGTCGAGCAAAAGCACATGCGCCATCTCCTCGCGAAAGCCGCCGAAATGCGGCGCGACGAAGAAATCGGCATGGATGCTGGTTGGCTTGCCGATGGCGCCGGAGTCGAGAAAGCGCCTGATGCGCCGGGCATTGGCGACGTAGCGGCGGTTCTGCACGACCGCATGGACGCGCCCCGCGTTACGCGCCGCATCGACGATGGCGCGCGCATTTTCCGGAGTATCGGCCAGCGGCTTTTCCGTCAGCAGATGGCAATTATGGGCAAAGGCGGCAAAGGCGACATCACGCCGGGCGGCTGGAACCACGACATCGAACACCGCGTCGGGCCTGGTCTGGTCGAGCACCGCGTCGAGGCTGGTGCCGATGACGACGCTATCGAGCCCGTATTCGCGTGCCCTCGCCCGCGCCCGTTCGGCGTCGAGATCGACAAGGCCGACAATGGCGAGCCCGTCGATCTGCCTCGCGGCATCGAGCCAGGCCTTGCTCATCGCACCACAGCCGACGAGGACGGCATTCATCATCCGGCATTCCTCCCGTCCGGTCCCTCCAGACCGAATGTCACGGCATTTCCGGCATCACCGTAAACGTTTCTCCGTAAACGTTTACGAGAACACACCCGATGGCGTAGAATGTCAATCGGCTGCCAGCGAAAATCATCCCGAAGCCTTGGCCTGGGCGGCAGCCGGTGCTAGCCAAGACAGGGGGAGAACTGTCCTTGGCGTCCAGCATCCATGACCTTGCGCGTCACCTGAACATTTCGATCGGCACCGTGTCGCGGGCGCTGAACGGCCGCGCCGACGTCAATGCCGACACCCGCCAGCGCGTGCTCGCCGCCGCCAAGCAATTGAACTATTCGCCCAACCAGTCCGGCCGCAGTCTGCGGCAAGGCACCACCCATTCGATCGCCTTCATGCTGCAGCCGCATCCGGGCGACCAGCAATATGGCGAACCGTTCTTCATCCCGTTCCTGATCGGTCTGCAGGGCCGACTGGCCGAGGATGACCTGGATCTGATGGTCGTCATGGGCGAGCCCGGCCAATATCAGCAGGAGAGGCTGCGCCGCGTGGTTGAGACGCGCCGGGCCGACGCGGTCGTGTTGGCCAATACACGGCGGGAAGACGATCGAATCGACTATCTCAGCAAGGCCGGCTTTCCCTTCGCCACGCTTGGCCGAAGTCAATCCGGCGACGACACCTATCCTTCGCTCGATATAGATTTCGAGAGGGCGGGTGATGAAGCCGTCGACCGGCTGGTCGCGCGCGGCCACCACCGCATTGCCGCCATCCGCCCTTCGCTTGATCTCAACTTCGGCTACCTGTTCCTCGACGGCTACCGCAAGGCGCTGGAGCGGCATGGCATCGAAGTCGACCCCGGCCTGATCGCCGACGGGTTCATCAACGAGGCAGGCGGCTACCAGGTGACGCCGCGCGTGATGCTGTCCAAGGACCGGCCCACAGCCATCATCTTCAACAATGACGCAATGGCGCTCGGCGGCTGCAAGGCACTGGCCGAAATGGGCATCAGGCCCGGCCACGACATCGCGGTGATCGTCATCGTCGACACGCCGCTCTGCCGTTATTTCTCGCCGGCGCTGACCGCCTTCCGTCCGTCGCTGGAGCCGATGGGCCGGCGGCTGGCCGAAATGTTGCTGGCCTCGCTTCCCGCCTTTGCCGGCCCGGAAGGTCCGCGCATCATCCGCGAAGTCTGGCCGCTGGAGCTGATCGCCCGCGACAGCGATTGATCCGCCGCGGAGGAAGGCCGGCGGGCCTCAATCCACCTTCTTCTCGCCCCGCTCGCCGGCCTTAACGATGTCGCCGGTGGTGAACAGGATTTCCTTCAGTTCCGTGCGCCAGTCTTTCTTCTGGCGCAGCAGGAATTCCAGATCCATGCCGAAATGCTTGAACTCCTCGCCTTGCGCGTTCTTCATGATCGCCTTGGCCTGAGGGTCTTTCTCGACCGACATGCGCTGTTCGTACCAGCTGATCGCCTCGGCCTCTTCGATCAACGAGGTGATCATGCGGGCAAAGGTCCGCACCTCCTGCGTCAGTTCTTCCGGTGGCTCGTGATACTGATCGAAACCCATTTATCCCTCCTAGGCCCGGGGCTCGACCGGCCATCGCAGGCGACGCTTGGGCTCGCGTGCAACGGATCAGGCTGGAAAATGGTTCCGGAGCGCGTGCGACACGGTCTGTCACGCAACTATCATCTTCGCGTCCTAGACCGCTCATCGGTGGGCGCGGCATCGTCGATTGCGGCGGCTTCGTCATCCGGCCGTTCCGGCCCGTTCCGTCACAAGAAGGATCTCCATGAAAAATCTGCACCGAACCGTGTCGCTCGGCGCCGCATTGGCGCTGTTTACCGCCCTGACCCCTGCCCTTGCCGACAGCACCGCCACCGTTGGCGGCTTCGTCAACAAGGGCCTGGTCGGCGTCGGCCGCATTCCGGCCGATCAGAAGGACAAGTTCGGCGAGACCTTCGGCTCCGGCTCCGGCATGTCGATCGACGCCGCAAGCTGGACCCGTGGCGCGGACGGCTACAAGGGCTCGCTCTGGTTGCTGCCGGACCGTGGCTACAATGTCGTCGGCACCACCGATTACCGGCCGCGCCTCAACACTATTCATATCGAATTCACGCCGACCGCACTGGGCGCCACGCCCACTGCCGGCCAGGAACAGACAGGCGTCAAGGCGACGCTAGCCGATTCCCTGCTGCTCACCGACGACAAGGGCGCAGACGCCACCGGTCTCGATCCGCTCAACGGCGAGCGCGCGGCCAATGGCGACCTGCCGATCCTGCCCGAGGCCAATGGCAAGCTGGCGCTCGACAATGAGGCGATCGCGCGGCTGCCCGACGGCACCATGTTCATCTCTGACGAATACGGCCCCAACATCTACCGCTTCTCGGCCGACGGCCATCTGTTGTCGGCAACGCAGCCGCCGGCCGCTTTGGTGCCGATGCGCAAGGGCGGGCCGAACTTCGCCTCCGACAATCCAGGCCCCGGTGCAGTCGAACCCGATCCGAAGGATCCCGAAACCGGCCGCCAGAACAATCAAGGCCTCGAAGGCATGGCGCTGACGCCGGACGGCAAGTCGCTGATCGCTGTGCTGCAGTCGGCGCCCCGCCAGGATGGCGGCGATTCGCCCGCGACGCGCCAGAACACCCGCGCGCTGGTCTACGACGCCTCCGACCCGGCCCATCTCAAGCTGGTGCATGAATATGCCGTGCCGCTGCCGGTGTTCAAAGACGCCAAGGACAAGACCAAGGTCGCCGCGCAGAGCGAAATCGTGGCGCTGTCCGAGAAGACCTTCCTGATGCTGGCGCGCGACAGCGGAAACGGCCAGGGGGTGAAGGGCGATACTTCGCTGCTGCGCCAGATTTTCGTCGTCGACGTCTCTGGCGCCACCGACATTGCCGGCGGCGCCTTCGATGCGGCCGACAAGCCGGTGGCGCCCAAGGGGGTGCTCGACCCCTCGGTGACGCCGGCCAAGCTGACGCCGTTCATAGACATCAACGACAACAAGGAACTCGGCCGCTTCGGCCTGCATGACGGCAAGCCGAACGACAAGAACAACCTCTCGGAGAAGTGGGAAGCGATGTCGGTGGTCAGCGTGCTCGATCCGGCGCTGCCCGACGACTATTTCCTGTTCGTCGGCAACGATAACGACTTTCTCACCCAGGACGGTTTTCAAGTCGGCGCGCCCTACAAGGCCGAAGACGGCGCCGATGTCGATACCATGTTCCTGGTCTATCAGGTCACGCTTCCGGGCCTCGCCAAGAAGTAGCCGTATACGGAGAGGCGGACGCGCCCGGCGCGTCCGCCTCTAACCGTTTGTCGGTGATCAGCGATGCCGTGAAGGCACCTATTTCAAAATCTCCGCATCCCTTGGCACGCCGGCATCGATCGCCTCGGCGGTCCGGCTCGACACGGCCATGATCTTGCCCGCGGCCGAAAGGTTCGGGCGCACATAGACCTGGGCTACGCCGTTGACCCGGCTGTAGAGGTCGATGATGTCCTGGTTCATGAAGCGCACGCAGCCCGACGACGCATTCTTGCCGATGGAATCCCATTCCGGCGTGCCGTGCAGCCGGTACATCGTGTCCTTGCCGTCGCGGAACAGATAGAGCGCGCGCGCGCCGAGCGGGCTCTGCGGTCCCGGCGGCATGCCGTCCTTATATTTCGCCAGTTCCGGCCGGCGCTGGATCATTTCGGGCGGCGGCGTCCACACCGGCCATTTCTTGCGCGCCTGGATCACGGCGCTGCCGGTCCAGCCAAACCCGGCCTTGCCGAGGCTGACGCCATAGCGCATTGCCTTGCCGCCGTCGCGCACCAGATAGAGAAAATGCTCGGATGTATCGACGACGATCGTGCCGGGTTTTTCGCCGGTCGGATCGTCCACGATCTGGCGCACGAACTTCGGATCGAGCTTGGCCACGGGGATTGCCGGCAATGAAAAGACCTCATCGACGCGCGCCGAATACATGGTGGCGGCATCGCCCAGAGCCGGTTCGGGCGCCGGAGCGGGCGTTGGCGGCACCACGACGTCGGTCGTGGTGCAGGCTGAAAGCGCCATGGAAGCGGCACCCAAAGCGGATATTCCAAGAAACGCGCGCCGGTTCAGGCGCTCGGAAAAAAGCGGATTGTCGGACATGATCCCCCCCAGCCTATTCATCATATCCAACAGGATATGCGACCCCACGCGGCGACGACCCATATCCCATTCCGAATGTTTTGAGAACTGATTAGCTTGAAGCCGCCAGGTGGCATGTTCCAATGCCGCATCGACCTTGTCCGTTAAATCGGCGATCATTGCCGGGCGGACTTTGAGATGAACCTTCGCCGAACAGCCCATGGACGAAAAAATACCACCGCGCCGGCGCACCGGCGATCTCACCAGCGGCCCAATCCCTCGCACGCTGCTGTTGTTCGCGCTTCCGGTGCTCGGTTCCAATGTGCTGCAGTCGCTCAACGGTTCGATCAACGCCGTCTGGGTCGGCCGCTTCCTCGGTGAATCGGCGCTGACGGCGACCTCAAACGCCAATCTGGTGCTGTTCCTGATTCTTGGCACCGTGTTCGGCATCGGCATGGCCGCCACCATCCTGGTGGCGCAATATGTCGGCGCCCGCGACCTGCCCGAGGCGCGGCGCATCGTCGGCACCAGCGCCAGCTTCTTCTTCCTCGTCTCGGCTATCTTCGCCGTCTGCGGCTGGATCTGGGTCGACGCCATCCTCAACACACTGGGCACCCCGCCCGATGCGCTGCCGCTGGCGCGCTCCTATCTGCGTATCATCTTCGTCGCCGTGCCGATGATGAACCTTCTGTCCTTCGTCATGACGGTGCTGCGCGGTGCGGGTGATTCGCGCACGCCATTCTTCTTCATGGCGCTCGCGGTCGTGCTCGACATCATCCTCAATCCGTTGCTCATTCGCGGCATCGGCCCCTTCCCCGAGCTCGGCATCGCCGGCTCCGCCACCTCGACGCTGATCGGCCAGACG
This sequence comes from Mesorhizobium sp. LSHC412B00, assembly GCF_000503035.1. Classification (NCBI taxonomy): domain Bacteria; kingdom Pseudomonadati; phylum Pseudomonadota; class Alphaproteobacteria; order Hyphomicrobiales; family Phyllobacteriaceae; genus Mesorhizobium; species Mesorhizobium sp. LSHC412B00. The sequence continues at coordinate 75,442 of NZ_AYWB01000002.1, forward strand.
GTGAGCGTGATCGCCATCCTCGTCGTGCTTTATGCCAGAAAGCATCCGCTGCGGCTCGCCGGCGCCAACCTCGCTCTGCTGCGGCCGGATCCGGCGCTGCTCAGGATCGTCGTCTTCAAGGGCGTGCCGATGGGCCTGCAGATGATCGTCATTTCGGCGGCGGCGCTGACCGTCATGGGCATCGTCAACTCCTACGGCTCGCAGGTCGCCGCCGCCTACGGCATCGCGGCGCAGCTGTGGACCTATATCCAGATGCCTGCACTGGCGATCGGAGCCGCAGTCTCGTCGATGGCGGCCCAGAATGTCGGCGCCGGGCGCTGGGACCGCATCGGTCGCATCGCGGCGTCCGGCGTCGGCTTCAACCTGGTGCTCACCGGCGCCCTGGTGGCGCTGCTGTTCCTCTTCGACAGGCCGGTGCTCGGCCTGTTCCTTAGCCGCGACAGCACCGCAATCGACATTGCAGCCCACATCAACAAGGTGGCGTCCTGGTCGTTCATCCTGTTCGGCGTCACCATCGTGCTGTTCGCCACCGTGCGCGCCACCGGTGCCGTGATGCCGCCGCTGATCATTCTGGTGATCTCGGTGCTGGTCGTGCGTACCGGCTTTGCCTACTTCTTCAGGAGCTACATCGGCGAGGAAGCGCTGTGGTGGAGTTTTCCGGCGGGATCGATCACCTCGCTGGTGCTGGCCGCCGCCTATTATCGCTTCGGCCGCTGGCGCACCATGCACATAATCGAGGACCGGCCGGCCGCCGGCGAGCCGCCCGACACCGGCCTCGGCATCCCGCGCGGACGGGCAAACATGGCGCCCGAGACGCCAAACGGGTGAGGCTCAGCGCGCGTATTTGACGCCGAACCCCAACGCTACGACCGAGAACAGCGTGATCATGCCGGCGAAGGCCAGGCTTGCCGTCGTCGGAGTGGCCCAACTCGACAGCAGCCCAATGCCGATCACCGGCAGCGCATTGCCGCAGAAGCAGCAGATGAAGAATGCCGACACCAATTCGGCGCGACGCTCGGCAGGTGCGATCTGGTTCACCACCTGCAGGCCGCCGCGATAGCCGAGCGCAGCCGCCACGCCGCACAGAGCGGTGGCGGCAATCATCAGCGACATCGAGGCGAAAAACTGCGCCGCAACCACCAGCCCCACCGCAGGGATCATCAGCGCCAGCGCGGCCAGCATGCCGGCGCGACTGGACAGTCGGGTCGTGGCCAGAATGGTCGCGGCCGCAACGATCGACAGTTCGAAGAACAGCGCGCCGGCCTCGGCATGGTTGGCCACATGCAGCTGCTGCGCCAGGATGCTCGGCGCCAGGGCTGCATAGAAGCCGACCAGCGCCATGGCGCCGAAACCGGTGACCGCCGGCGCCACGAAGGCAGCGCGGATATCGCTCGGCACCGATAGCCGTGGCCGCAACGAAACGTCGGTCAGCCTGCCCGGCCGGGACACGGTTTCGCGGGTACGCCAGATCAGCAGCGTCACCACCACCAGCAAGGCAAGATAGACCGCAAACGTTAGTCTCAACGGCCAGGGCGCATATTCGGCGAGCAGGCCCGATGCCAGCGCGCCGAGGCCAAGGCCAACGAAGTTGGTGCTGGTGGCGATGATTGCCGCGCGCGATTTGTCCTTACCTTCGATCAATTCGGCAAGCCAGGCCGTGCCGGTTCCCGCGCCGACGCCGATGCCAAGGCCGCTCAATATGCGGGCGACATCGAGCCATGCTACATTCTCGGCCAGCAGGAACACCACCGCGCTGACCACCGCTATGGCCATCGACGCCAGCGCCGCAGGACGGCGGCCAATGCCGTCGGACAAGCGCCCGAACATCAGCAATGCGCCGAGATTGCCGACGACATAGACGGCGTAGACCAGCGTCAGCGTGATCTGCGAGAAACCGAAGGCCTGCTTGTAGATGACGTAAAGCGGCGTCAGCACCGTGCTGCCGGCGAACAGCGCGGCGATCATGGCGGCAACCGCGGCCATCGCGGGCCGGCCATCGAGTCCGTTGTCGCGCGTCGTGGTCTCGGCATAGCTGGTCATGGCAACCTCCGGCCAATCGCCCAACGCCCAATTGCGCCCCAACGTCCATGTAAGGATGGCCGTTCCACGCGCCGAACTTCATCCTGACAACCTTGTCAGGATGGTCTTGCCCGAAGTCCTCGCTTAACGTCTTTCCATCGAGAGGGAGAATCCATGGGAAAAGGCAGAGTCGAGGCATTCACCGATGGGGTGGTCGCCATCATCATCACCATCATGGTGCTGGAGCTGAAAGTGCCGCATGGCCAGGATTTTTCAGCGCTTCTGCCGCTGTGGCCGATCTTTTTCAGCTATGTCTTGTCGTTCATCAATGTCGGCATCTACTGGAACAATCTGCACAACATGTTCCACACCGTCCAAAGGGTCGACGGCCGCGTGCTGTGGGCCAACCTCAACCTTCTGTTCTGGTTGTCGCTGATGCCGGCAACGACGGCCTTCATGGGCGAGAACCATTTCGCGCCCGTCCCCGTCGCGGTCTATGGCATCGACCTGGTGCTGTGCGCGGTCGCCTACACCTTTCTCGCCACCAAGCTGCACCATTTGCACGGCAACGACACCGCCTTCGCCAAGGCGCTGGGCAATGACCGCAAGGGCAAGATCTCGGTGGCCCTCTACGCCGCAGCCGTCCCGCTTGCCTTCGTCAACCAATGGATCGGCGTTGCGATCTTCGTGCTGGTGGCCGCCGTCTGGTTCGTGCCGGACACGCGTTTTTCGCGGGTGCTGGAAAAGTAGCGTAGGACGTCTCTACTTGCGCATCGCCTTCAGCTTTTCGGCAACCGACGCCGCAAGGTCGGCATAGCGCTCCTCCAGCCGCTCGGCCGCCTTGATGATCGAAAAATCATGGCCGAATTTTTCCAGCGCCATGCGCAATTTCTCGACGAACTCGGCCTGTTTTTCGAGTGCCGAAAACAAGGTCTTCACCTGCGCTTCGCTTATGTCCGGATTGGCAAGCATCTGCGGCACCTCGCGGCCCATCTGGTCGCCGGTGGCGGTCTGCTCCTTCAGGATCGCAACCCAGTCGGTCAATCGGCAGTCTCCCTGTTCGGCCGCAGCATGCACAGCCGCCGTTGATGCGGTCAACCCGAACACGCGGGACGGCCTTGCACGATGCGCGTCCCGCGCTAAGTTCGGTGCCACCCGAACCCTAGGAAAAAGATCATGACCTCCGACGCCGAAATCCAATCCGCTTTGCCCGCCCTCAGCCGAGGCAACGTCGCCGTCGTCACCGGGGGCGCCAGCGGCATCGGGCTTGCCGCCGCCAAAAGGCTGGCGGCTATGGGCATGAGACTGGTGCTGGCCGACATTGGCGGCGCGCGCCTCGATGCGGCCCGCCAGGCAGTCGCCGCGATCACCGGCGAGAATGCCGTGCTTGCCGTCGCCACCGACGTGTCGAAGGCCGACGAACTCGGCCGGCTGGCGGAAAAGACGCATGCCGCTTTCGGCGCCGTATCGCTGCTGATGAACAATGCCGGCGTCGGCAACAATCCGGGAAAACCGTGGGAGAACGGCGACGCCTGGAAGCGGCTGATCGACATCAATTTCTGGGGTGTCGTACATGGCGTCGATGCCTTCGCTCCGGCCATGCTGGCCTCCGGAGAGCCTGGCCTGATCATCAACACCGGCTCCAAGCAAGGCATCACCACGCCACCCGGCAATCTCGCCTACAACGTCTCCAAATCGGCATTGAAGACGTTCACCGAAGGGCTGGCGCACGCATTGCGCAACGAGCCGGGCGCGAAGGTCGCGGCGCATCTTCTCATTCCCGGCTTCACCTTCACCGGCCTCACCGAAGGAGCGGTCGAAAAACCCGCTGGCGCCTGGACCGGCGAGCAGGTGGTCGACTTCATGCTGGCTTCGCTGGCGCGTGGGGACTTCTACATCCTGTGCCCCGACAATGAGGTGATGCGGCCGACCGATGAAAAGCGCATGGCCTGGGCGATCGGCGACATCATCGAGAACCGGCCTGCTCTCTCGCGCTGGCACCCCGACCATAAGGACGCTTTCGCGGCCTTTATGGGAAACTGATCGTCGAACTCAGGCAAAGCCGAGAGTCAGGCGGCCGCGCGTTTTTTCGCGGTGCGCTTTTGCGCGACGGCCTTCTTGGCCGCGAGTTCGGCGAGCTCGTGGTCATGGCGTTTTGCCGCCCGCTCGCATTTGTCTCTGATCTCCTCGACCTCGGATTCGGTCAGGTGCTCGATGCCGATGAAATGATTGTGGCCCTCGCTGACGCGGATCAGTTCGTCGAGCTTGGCCTGAACCGCGGCGCCGTCGCGGTTCTGGGTGTTCTGGATCAGGAACACCATCAGAAAGGTGATGATCGTCGTTCCCGTGTTGATGACGAGCTGCCACGTATCGGAAAAGCCGAAGAATGGCCCGCTTACCGCCCAGACGATAACGATGGCGCAGCAGGCGATGAAAGTCGGCGGCAGGCCCGCCAAGTGCGAAACGGTGTTGGCGATTCTGGTAAACAGCTTTTCGATCATTCACATCCTCGACGGCTCAAGCGCGATAAACTGACCAAGGCCGCATTCATCGCTCCAACAATAAACAACCGGCAGCCGCTTCCGGTTCCCTGTCGCAGATGGCATCCTTGATGCAATTGAATGCACGCCAAAGGCGCAGCGCCGTGAAAAGCCGCCTTATCGGTTTGTTGCCATAGTCGCCATGCAGGCCAAAACCTGTTCGTTCCGCTTCACGCGGATTTGTCTCCAAGCCCCTTCCGCTGCGCCACCCCCGCATGGCGGAAGGGGTTCGTTGCGTTGCCGCAGACCGGCGGAACTCTTCCCGACACGTGCCGTTCAGAATTTTGGCGCCAGGATTTCGGCCAGCCAGTCGATGAAACCGCGCACGCGCGGCGAGCTCTCAGGAATGCTCTTGCTCCCAGCGATCGAGGAAATCCTCAATCGGCAAGGCCTGCATGTCGGGAACCGCTTTGGCGAGTTTCTCCGGCGGCCAGTCCCACCAGGCGAGGCTTTCGATCCGCGCCGCGATCTCGGAGGGAAAGCGCATGCGCAACGGCTTCGCCGGTACGCCGGCGACGATTGTGTAGGCCGGTACATTCCGCGTCACCACCGAATTGGCGCCGACGATCGCGCCATTCCCGATGCTGATGCCGGGCATGATGACGGCGCCATGGCCGATCCAGACATCGTTGCCGATGCCGACCGCCTTGGCCTGCCGCCGCGCGCGGAACGCCGCGTCGACGCCCAGCCAGCGGAAATACTCGTTCGGCCGGTAGCTGAGCTTGTGCTGCGTGATCCGCTCGATCGGATGCTCCAAGGCATTGATGCGGCTGTTGGCGGCGATCGAGCAGAATTTTCCGATCGTCGTGTAGATCGCCTCGGCGTGGCGCTCGAAATAGGAGAAATCGCCGACATTGACCTCGCGCAGCACCACCCGTTCGCCGATCGAGGCATAGCGGCCAAGCTTGCACGCTTTCAGCTCCGCGGTCGGATGGATGCGCGGCTCCGGATCTTTCAGGACGAGGTTTTCGGTACGGTCCATCTGGCGGATTTACCCCCGCGCAATTGCGGAAGCAATTGTCGCGTCGCCGTCGGGCCCGCAGGCGGGTCGATCTTGCGTCGGCTCCGACCGGCTATTTCGGCTTGCCGCCGGTCCACACCACGTTCTGGCCGAACAGCGGCACGGTCGTCACCGACATTTTCGCCGAGCCGTCCTGCACCTGGCGCGAATGCGAGAGATAGATCAGCGTCTCGTTCTTCTTGTCGTAGATGCGGTTCACCACCTGCTTCTTCCAGATCAGGCTGATGCCTTGCTTGAACACCTCTTCGCCGCCCTCGCTCATGTCGATGTCGCCGATGGTGATCGGCCCGGTCTGGCGGCAGGAGATCGAGGAATCAGACGGATCCTCGAACCAGTTGCCCTTGTGCAGCCGGTCGATGACGCTGCGGTCGAAATAGGAGACATGGCAGGTCACGCCGTCGATCTTGGGGTCCTTGATCGCCTCGACGATGATGTCGTTGCCGACCCAATCGACGCCGACCTTGCCGACCTCCTCTGCCGCGGCGGCACCGGCGCCAAGGGCAATGCATGCGGCCAGCGCGCCGCCGATCAGTTTCTGCCCAATCCGTCTCTGCCCAGTCCGTCTTTGCAAGGGAGCCTCCTCAGGTTCGGTTTGCCGCTCTCAGGTGGGATAAGGGCCAGCTGTTTGCAAGGTAGCGTCCAGCCCGGTTGCGGCAACGCGGCATCTTTGCCTTGCTCCCTGCGACCGGCTAAGACTGCTCGCCAACAGGAGCGCCGATCCGGCGCTCGATTTCTGCGACGGACACTTCCTGATGATGCGTTCAATTCTGGTCGGCATTCTGGTTCTGATGGCGGCGGGCATCGGCTGGCTCACCTTTGACTTCTATCGCGGCCATTATGGTGGCGAGCCGTATGGTGCGCCATTCACGCTGGTCGACCAGAAAGGCGCGCCAATCACCGAAGCCGCCTTCAGGGGAAAACCCAGCATCGTCTTCTTCGGCTTCACCCATTGCCCGGAAGTCTGCCCGACCACTTTGTTCGAAATGGCCGGCTGGCTGAAGGCGCTGGGCGACGACGGCAAGAACCTCAACGCCTACTTCGTTACCGTCGATCCAGAGCGCGACACGCCGCCGGTGATGAACACTTACGTCAGCAATTTCTCCGACCGCATCGTCGGCATATCGGGCGATCCCGACAAGGTGCACGCCATGGCGAAGTCCTTCAACATCTACTGGAAGAAGGTCGACACCGGCGACGGCGATTACACGATGGACCACACCGCCTCCGCGCTGCTGCTCAACGCCAAGGGCGAGTTTTCGGGCACCATAGCCTATGGCGAAAGCGCCGATACCGCGATCGCCAAGCTGAAGCGGCTGGCGGCAGGCTAGGCATGATCCCGAAATGTGGAATCCGGTTTTCTCGGACAGAAAAGTGTTGTCCAGAGATCATGCTCAAGCAAGAGAACAGCTGATGGGTCAGACCAGGCTCCACTTCATCGCTGGGAAGATCGAGGCCGACCGCATCTTTGCCGCGCTCGAGCCAGCTTTCGAGGATGAAGGCCTGCCGATCGCCGTGCTCGAAGTCGATGAAGACCGCGACATCTACGAGGTTTCGCTCTACACCGACGGCAATGTCGACGCGGTTGAGGCGCGGCTAAGGGACAGCCTTGCCGGACTGTCCCTGTCGAAGCCGATCGAGCGCGAGGTTCTGCCCGACATCGACTGGGTGGCGCGCTCGCTGGAGGGACTGAAACCGGTGCGCGCCGGACGTTTCTTCGTCCATGGCGCGCATGACCGCCGGAAGCGCCACAGCGGCGAACTCGCCATCGAGATCGAGGCCGGCCTTGCCTTCGGCACCGGCCATCACGGGACCACTGCCGGCTGCCTCGAAATGCTGGAACGGGTCGTGCGCCGCGAACGTCCCAGGAATGCCCTCGACCTCGGCACCGGCAGCGCGGTGCTGGCGATCGCCGTCGCCAAACTGGCGCATATTCCGGTGCTGGCGACCGACATCGATCCGATCGCCGTCAGGGTCGCCGCCGCCAACGCCCGCCTCAACCACGTCAAGGCACTGGTCGAAACGGTGACGGCGCCCGGCTTCCACCACCCGATCTTCGGCAAGCGCGCGCCTTTCGACCTCATCGTCGCCAACATATTGGCGCGGCCGCTGATGCGGCTGGCGCCTGAGATGGCCAGGCACATCAGCCTCGGCGGCTCGATCGTGCTGTCCGGCATCCTCGAGCGCCAATGCAATGCGGTGATCTCGGCCTATGTCGGCCAGAATTTCCGGCATGTCAGGACCTTGCATCGCGAAGGCTGGGTGACGATCCACCTGAAGCACTGAGACGCAACGCGCTTTGGACCAATCCGAGCCTGTTGCGATTGGCGAAAATCGATTCCGGTTTTCCGGGTCATGCGCTACGGTCGCGCCCGATACAGGAGGCATACCATGTTCCAGACCTTCGATTCCGCAGGCGACCCCAGCGTCGGCAAGCCGCGCGTGACGTTGCTGCGGCGATGGCTGGCGGATAATGGCCTCGACGGTTTCCTGGTGCCGCGCGCCGACGAGCACCAGGGCGAATATGTCGCCGATCGCTCGGCGCGGCTGAAATGGTTGACTGGCTTCAGCGGCTCGGCCGGCGTAGCACTTGTGCAGCGTGACCGCGCCTTCATGTTCGTCGATGGCCGCTATACCTTGCAAGTGCGCCACGAGGTCGATCTCGACATTTTTGCGATCGAGAGTCTCGTCGACAACCCGCCGGCCTCCTGGATCAAGGACAATCTCGGCAAGGGCGCCAGGCTTGGCTTCGACCCGTGGCTGCACACAATCGCTGAGGTCAAGGCGCTGAAAAACTCGGCCGAGCAATCCGGCGCGACGCTGGTGCCGCTCGACAGGAACCCGATCGACATCATCTGGAAGGATCAGCCGGCGCCGCCCGTGGCGCCGGTCGAAATCCACCCGATCGGCTTTGCCGGGGAACTGGCGAAGGACAAGCTGGCGCGGCTGGTGGCGGCAATCGGCAAGGAGGGCGCGACGCACGCCGTGCTCACCGACCCCTCCTCGATCGCCTGGGCCTTCAACATCCGTGGCGGTGACGTGCCGCACACGCCGCTGGCGCTCGGCTTCGCGATCCCTGCCGCCGACGGCAAGCACCAGCTGTTCATGGACCAGCGCAAGTTTTCGCGCACGGTCGCCGCCTATCTCACCCAACTCGCCGATCTGCACGAGCCCGGCGAATTCGAGGCGGCGGTCGTTACCCTTGCCAAGGGCGGCGCCAAGATCGCGCTCGACCCGGTGCTGGCGGCGGAGAAGCTGAGAATGCTGGTCGAGGACAATGGCGGCGCATTTGTTTCAGCGGCCGATCCCGCCCGCATTCCGCGCGCCACCAAGAACCAGGCGGAAATCGCCGGCAGCCGCGCCGCGCACCGCCGAGACGGGGCGGCGGTGGCGAAACTGCTGTGCTGGCTGGAACGGCAGAAGCCGGGCACGCTCGACGAAATAACCGTTGTCACCAAGCTGGAGGAGGTGCGCCGGCAGACCGGCGAGGAAACGCAGATGCCGCTGCGCGATGTCTCCTTCGACACCATTTCCGGCAGCGGTCCGAACGGCGCCATCATGCACTACCGCGTCTCGCGCGCCACCAACCGCGAGCTGGCAAACGGCGAGCTGTTCCTGCTCGATTCCGGCGCCCAGTATCAGGACGGCACCACCGACATCACCCGCACGGTGCCGATCGGCCAGCCGACCGAGGAGATGCGCGAGCGCTTTACGCTGGTGCTGAAGGGCATGATCGGCATTTCGACGCTGCGCTTTCCCGCCGGCACGCGCGGCTCGGAAATCGACGCGGTGGCGCGCATGGCGCTGTGGAAGCATGGCTGCGACTTTGCCCATGGCACCGGCCATGGTGTCGGCTCGTATCTGGCCGTGCATGAAGGGCCGCAGCGCATCGCCCGCACCGGCACCGAAAAGCTGCTGGCCGGCATGATGCTCTCCAACGAGCCCGGCTATTACAAGGAAGGCTCCTACGGCATCCGCATCGAGAACCTGATCCTGGTGACACCGGCTGAACAGGTGGAGGGCGGCGACATCGCCATGCACGGTTTCGAGACGCTGACACTGGCGCCGATCGATATCAGGCTGATCCGCACCGACCTGCTGACGCGCGAGGAGTTGCACTGGCTGGATACTTACCATGCCTGGGTGCTGGCCGAGATCGGCCCGATGCTCGACGGCGAGACGCTGGCCTGGCTGGAGAAGGCAACAGCGCCGCTGCCGCACGACGCCAAGATCTGAAATGAGCTTCTTTCTCCCCGTCACTATACGGGGAGAAATGCCCGGCAGGGCAATGAGGGGCGGCGCCGACCGTTCGAAACTGATCTGCCGGCAGGCGCCCTATGCCACAAACTGCCGCGCGAGGATCAGCACCACCGCCCCGGCCAGAAACATCGCCATCAGGCCGGCGCGCAGCGAGACCACAGCGGCGACGACCAGTGCCGCCCATTCCGCCGGTCCGGCGCTGAGTGCGGCGGGCGCCACCAGCGTCGTCAGCACCGCCGCCGGCACGGCGTTCAAGCCGGCATCGACGCGTGGATGGATGTGGTCGAAGCGCGAGATCACCAGATGGCCGCCGACGCGGGTGAGATAGGTGGCGATCGCGCTGGCAATGATGATCCACAAGGTGGCGCTCATCGTTTTGCCTCCACACCGCTATGGTGCGGCGGCAGGATGACGGCCAGAAGCACGCCCGCAACGGCGCCGATGGAGACGTGCCACGGCGATCCCACCGTCTTGTAGGCAATGATCGAGGCAGCGGCACTGGCAATCACCACCGGCAGCCACAGCGGCCGCTTGCGAAAGCCCATGACCAGGCCAAGGAAATAGATCGGCAGCAGGAAATCGATGCCCAGCGCATGCGTGTCCGGGATCAGCTTGCCGAACACCGCGCCCAGCGCGCTTTCAATCCCCCAGAACACATAGACCGGCAGGCCAAGGCCCATGTACCACGCAAATCCAACGGACTCGCCGGCTTCGGCCCTGCGCTCGGCCACCGCGAACTGCGGATCGGTGAGCACGAAATAGCCCAGCCCCTGCTGGATGACCGGCCAATGCGCGATGCGCCGACCGATGCTGGCGGAGTAAAGCACGTGACGGAAGTTTACCGCGAAGATTGACAGCACGATCAGCCATGGCGCGACATGCTGACCGAACAATTCGATGCCGACCATCTGGCTGGCGCCGCCGAAGATCAGCGCGCTCATCAAAAAAGCTTCGAGAACGGAAAAGCCGTTGTCGACGGCGATGGCGCCGAACAGCAACCCAAACGGCGCCGCCGCAACGACCACTGGCATCGACAGCCGCACGCCGTCCCAGAACTCGCTCTTCGCACTTTTTTCGGAAATTGCTTCCACCGCCATAGACCGCTCCTTCACGAAGCGCGGTATGTAGGTGAGAGCCGGCGGGCTGTCACACCAATTCGCTTGAGCCAAATGATCAGCGGAAATGATCGCCGCCAACCGTACATTAGCTAATGGAGATATTCCGAATATCTTAGGAAAATGTAATTCGCAAAAAGCGCGACAACGATAGCTATAATTACGTCACGCATGAAATAAAGTGGGGTCTTGTTTTGACTAACTCGAAAAGTTTCTTTGCGAGGGATGTGGATCGCGAGATCGCCGGACAATTCGGCATCCGAATCGCTAACACCAGAAAGGGTAATTTCGTTTCCCTTTTTCAAATCAGTAGCCCCCGCCTTTGGCCGCCCAAGCCTACAGTCTTTTTTTACGACACCTTTCCCTACTCTGTATCATCATCTATCGGCTCTGTAACGCTCACTAACTGTGATCGCTTGGCTTATTTAGGCCAAAGATGGCATTGGCTTTACTCACCTCAGCTGACGAAATAACGCCGCCATTCGAAGTCGGTGATGTGCGAGACGTGCGCTTTCCTTGCCTGGCGTCTGGAAGCGAGTCATGAAGGTGGCGAGCAGAAAGAAGCACAGAGGGGTTCGGATGATCGCTTATGATTTCACCGGCAGGCACGCAGTCGTCACCGGCGCCGGTGGCGGCATGGGCGAGGCGATCTCGCTGGCGCTGCTCGAGGCCGGCGCCTCGGTCACCGCCATCGACGTCAAGCCGCGTCCGGCGTCGCTTGCCGCCTATGACGACCGGCTCACCTTTGCCCAGGGCGACCTCACCGAGGCCGCCTTTGTCGAGCAGACCATCAATGCCGCGGGCCGCAAGCGCGGCGGCATCGATTATCTCGCCAATGTCGCAGGCGTGCTCTGGTTTGGCCGCGACAAGTCGGCCCTCGAGATGGACCTCGATGTCTGGGATGAGGTCTTCAACATCAATCTGAAGTCCTTCGTCCACACCGCGCGGGCGGTGGTTCCGCAGATGCGGGTCGGCGGACGCGGCGGCGCCATGGTGCACTTCTCCACCATCCAGTGGTATCGCGGCGACCCGACCCCGCAGGATGCCTACCAGGCCTCCAAGGCCGGCGTCTGTGCACTGTCGAAGTCGCTCGCCATGCAGCTTGCCGGTGACCGCATCCGCTCCAACTCCATCTGCCCGGGCATGGCGTTGACGCCGCTGCAGGCGCGCTGGGACACCGAGGAGAAACGCGCGGCCGTTGCCAATTATGCGCCGCTCGGCCGCATCGGCACGCCGCAGGACATGGCCAATGCCGCGCTATTCCTGCTTTCCGATGCGGCAAGCTACATCACCGGCATCGAACTGGCAGTCGACGGTGGTCTTTTGATGCGGATGTAGCCGTGCAGTGCGCCGGGCTGATTTAGCTCCGCGGTGCCGTGCCCTGGATCGCCCTGCCCCAGTCGAGCAGCGGCTTGGCGCGCAAGGCGAAATCGACAAGCTCGTCGACCAGCGTCGGCGCGTGAATTCCAGCCGGATCGATCATGTGCTGGACATAGAAGTGCCGGTTGCGGATGGCGTCGACAAGATCGGGTTCGTTGACCTGCTCGAAGCCACGCGGCGTGCGCTTCATGCGGCCCTCGGTTTCAAGTTCGAAGCCGTTTTTCTTCAGCGTTGAGAGCAGTTTTCGGAACTCGGCCGGCCGGGCGACGATCGCCTTGCGCATCGCCAGCAGCAGGGACGGCTCCGGATTCCACCAGGCGACATCGGCAAAGCAGCGGTCGATCCCGACATAGACGAAGAACACGCCCTGCTCCATCTTGGTGCCATCCGGCGATAGCATGGCCGACAAATGCTGGTTGTAGGGCCGCTTGTCCTTGGCGAAGCGCACGTCGCGGTTGATGCGAAACAGTGACTTCTTGCGGTCTCCGCGCAAGCCCAGACCCGCCGCCGCGAAGCGCTCGGTCAGCGTCTCGACCAGATCGCAGAACGGCTCATGCAACTCGCTGTCGTAAAGCGCGCGGTTTTCCTGGAACCATTCGCGGCTCTGGTGGAAGTCGAGCGCCTTGAGGAACGGGATGGCTTTTTGCCCGAACCCTTTGAACGAACCGGCCATCACGCCTTGCCGACCCGTCGCAGCCAGGTGTCCTCGTCGATGACTTCGACGCCGAGTTCACTGGCCTGCTTCAGTTTGGAGCCGGCGCCCGGCCCGGCCACCAGCAGATCGGTCTTCGCCGACACCGAACCCGCCACCTTGGCGCCGAGCCGTTCGGCCATCGCCTTGGCTTCGGAGCGTGTCATCTTTTCCAGCGTGCCGGTGAAGACGATGGTCTTGCCGGCAACCTCGCTGTCGGCCGAGACGGTGACGACATACGGCTTCGGCTTGACCTGTTCGAGCAGTCTGTCGAGCACATCGTCATTGCGTTCATTGCCGAAGAAATCGCGCAACGCGTCGATCACCGTGTCGCCAATGCCGTTGATGGAGGGGAAGACGCTGTGCGGATCCTCAGCCGCCGCCGTTTCCTTGCCGACGCGGATCAGCTCCTCGATGGTCGAAAACGTCCGGGCAAGCACGGCCGCCGTCGTTTCGCCGATATGGCGGATGCCGAGTGCGAAGATGAAGCGGTCGAGCTCCGGCTGGCGGCGCGAATCGATGGCCGCGAACAGCTTGTCGAGGCCTTCATAATTGCGGTCCTCGACACCGCGCACATTCTTGCGCGCCTTGCCCGATGCCGCCTCGCGCAGCCTGGCCTGCTCCTCGCGCCGCTCGGCCAGCGCCCTGGTGACGGCTGGGCGGCGATCCCTGAGGGTGAAGATATCGGCGGCGGTCTTGACCAGTCCCGAATTGAAGAACAGGTCGATATTCTCGGCGCCCAGCCCCTCGATGTCGAGCGCGCCGCGCGACACGAAATGACGCAGCCGCTCCACGGCCTGCGCGGCGCAGATCAGCTCGCCGGTGCAGCGCCGGCGGGAATCCTCCTTGCCGGTCTTTTCGTTGATTTCGCGCGTCGCCGGCGAGCCGCAGACCGGACAAATGTGCGGGAATTCGTAAGGCACCGCATCAGCCGGCCGCTTGTCGACGACCACGCTGACGATCTGCGGAATGACATCGCCCGCCCGTTGTATGACAACCGTGTCACCGATGCGGACATCGATGCCGTCGCGAATCGGCAGGCCGTTGCTGTCAAAACCCTTGATGTAGTCCTCATTGTGCAGCGTGACGTTTTCGACCACCACGCCGCCGACCGTGACCGGCGCCAGCCGCGCCACCGGCGCCAGCGTACCGGTACGGCCGACCTGGATGTCGATCTTCTGCACCGTCGTCATCGCCTGTTCGGCCGGGAATTTATGCGCAACCGCCCAGCGCGGCTCGCCGGTGACAAAGCCCCAGCGACGCTGCAATTCCAGCTGGTCGACCTTGTAGACGACACCGTCGATGTCGTAGCCGAGCGACGAACGCAGCTCCTCGATCTTGTGGTAGTGCGCGATCAGCTCCTCGACAGACTTCGCCCGCACCATCAGCGGGCTGACCTTGAACCCCCATTCGGCGAATTTCTGCACCGAATCGTATTGGGTCGGCGCCGGATCCGCTGTCGTGTAGCCCCAGGCATAGGCAAAAAATTTAAGATTGCGGCTGGCGGTGACGGACGCATCCTTCTGTCGCAAGGAGCCCGCTGCCGTGTTGCGCGGATTGACATAGTCCTGGCCCCCCACCGCCGCCGAGCGGGCCTTCAGTGCCTCGAATTCCGCATAGGTCATGTAGACTTCGCCGCGGATCTCGATGGTCTCGGGCCAGCCCGANGATGTCCTCGCCGACAGTGCCGTCGCCGCGCGTAGCACCCTGCACGAACACACCGCGTTCATAGCGCAGCGACGCCGACAGGCCGTCGATCTTCGGCTCGGCCGTAAACGCGATGTCGAGGTCCTTGTCGCGGTCGAAGAAGCGCCGGCCACGCTCGATGAAATCGGTGACGTCCTCGTCTGTGTAGGCCTTGGCGAGGCTGAGCATCGGCACCGCATGGCGCACCTTGGCAAAGCCTTCCGCCGGCGCGGCGCCGACCCGCAGCGAGGGCGAATCCTCGCGCACCAGACCGGGAAACCGCTCCTCGATGGCAAGGTTGCGCCGCCGCAACGCGTCATATTCCGCGTCCGTAATCGTCGGCGCGTCCTCGGCATGATAGCGCCTGTCATGACCGGCGATCTCCTCGGCCAGCCGCTGGAGCTCATCCGCGGCTTCGCTTTCGCTCAACGATTCGACTGGTTTTTCAGACATGCAGCGGTCCCTGGACAGTGGCGCGACACCATAAATCAGGATTTCGGAAAAAGCATTCCTGAACAGCGGGATGGGGCCATATCTTGACTCAGTCCGAAAGCCTTGCGACGACTACGCTGCAGCAATATTCTCGCGCAGCAGCCGTTCCGCGGCTGCGCGCGCCTCGTCGGTGATGGTAGCGCCGGCCAACATGCGCGCGATCTCTTCCTGGCGCGCCGCCCGGTCCATTTCGGCGATGCCGGTGGCGACCTTGTCCGAGCCGCCGGATTTGGAGATCAGGAAATGCGTCGCAGCACGTGCCGCCACTTGCGGAGCATGCGTGACCGACAGCACCTGCACGCGCTTCGACAGCCTGGCCAGCCTTTGGCCGATCGCATCGGCCACGGCGCCGCCGACCCCGGTGTCGATCTCGTCGAAGACCAATGTCGGCGCCGAGCCACGGTCGGCCAGCGCCACCTTGAGCGCCAGCAGGAAGCGCGACAGCTCGCCGCCGGAGGCGACCTTCATCATCGGCCCAGGCCTGGTGCCGGGATTGGTGCGCACCCAGAACTCGACCTGGTCGATGCCTTCTTCCATGCGGTTCTCGCCATCGCTGGCCAGTTCGACGATGAACTCAGCCCGTTCCAGCTTCAGCGCCGGCAGTTCGGCCATCACAGCCTTGGTCAGACCGACCGCCGCGGCGTGGCGAAGCGCGGAGAGCTGGGCTGCGGAAATATCGTAGGCTTCGCGCGCCGCTGAGGCCTGCTTTTCCAAGAGATGCAGGCGCCCCTCGCCGGCATCGAGATCGGCGAGATCGGCGGACATGGTGTCGCGCAGTTGCGCCAGATCGTCGACGGCCACACTGTGCTTGCGTGAGGCCGCACGCAGCGAAAACAGCCGCTCCTCCGCCTTCTCCAGCCGCTGCGGGTCGTATTCGGTGGCGCGCAATGCCGCCTCGACGCCCGATTGCGCGGCATCCAGCGACAGCATCGCCTCATCCAGCGACTTCACCACATCCTCGAGCAGGCCCGGCGCTTCGCTGGCCTTGCGCTGCAGGCGCCTGAGCAAACTGGCCAGTTGCGGCAGTGGCGAGGACGGGCCTGACAGCACATCCTGCGCATCGTGTATTTCCGAGGCGATCTTTTCGGCCCGCATCATCGTGGCGCGCAATTCGGCCAGTTGCGTCTCTTCGCCGGGCTGCGGATCGAGCTTTGCCAGTTCCGCCACCGAGGCCCTGAGATAATCGGCCTCGCGCGCCGCTGCCTCGACCTTGGCGCGGTGCCTGGCAAACTCCTGCTCGGCGTCGCGCCAATAGCGCCAAGCCTCGCCGGTCGCGCGGGCAGCGCCCAGATGGCCGCCAAAACTGTCCAGCAATTCGCGATGGGCGCCGGGATCGACCAGAGCGCGCTCGTCATGTTGGCCGTGGATCTCGACCAGCGCGTGGCCGATGTCGCGCATCAGGGTGACGCTGGACGGCTGGTCGTTGACGAAGACACGGGTGCGGCCATCCGCGGTCTGCAGCCGGCGCAGGATGATGTCGCCGTCATCCTCGATGGCGTTTTCGGCCAGCAGCGCGCGCACCGGGTGGTTGCGCTGCACATCGAAGACGGCAATTACCTGGCCCTGGGCAGCACCGTGGCGCACCAGCGAGGCGTCGCCGCGCGCGCCAAGCGCCAGCGACAGCGCGTCGAGCAGGATGGATTTGCCGGCGCCGGTTTCACCGGTCAGCACGGAAAGGCCGGGCTGGAAGTCGATATCCAGCTTCTCGATCAGGACGATATCGCGGATCGACAGTCTGGAAAGCATCAGAACCCGGACCTCAAGCAATTCCAGGAAAAGTGCGTAGCGGTTTTCCGTCCTGAATTGCGTAGAACATAAAGTTAGGACGGTTCAGCGCCTCAATCAAACCACTGAACCGCTGTGAAGCGGCATGCGACCGATGGAGTCGCAGCGCCGCACTATCTTTTTGTTTGAGCGTCGGATCAATCCGAAAAGCGCGTTCCGCCTCAGTCGATGCTCGGGCGTCAGGCGCCGGTGATCAGCTTGCCGGCCTTGGATATCCACGATCCGGCATTCTCGCGCGGCTCAAGCCCGTTGCTCTGCAACAGCTTGTAGGTATCCTTGTACCATTGGCTGTCGGGATAATTGGTGCCGAGCACAGCAGCGGCGGTTTGCGCTTCCGAGGTCAAGCCCATCGCGTAGTAGCTTTCGGCCAGACGCGCCAGCGCCTCTTCGACATGGCGGGTGTTGGAATAGTTCTCGACAACGTTGCGGAAGCGCTTGACGGCAGCAATGTATTCGCGCCGCTCGAGATAATAGCGGCCGATCTGCATCTCTTTGCCGGCCAGCTGGTCGTTGGCGAAACGGATCTTTTCCTTGGCGTCGTCGACATATTCCGACGTCGGCCAGCGCGTCACCAGATCCTGCATCGTCTGCACGGTCTGGCGTGCTTCCTTCTGATCCTGGGTGACGTCCTTGATCTGCTTGTAGTAGCTCAGCCCGATAATATACTGGGCGTAAGCCGCGTCGTCGGTCGACGGATAAAGCGTCAGATAGCGCTTTGCCGAGCCGATCGCTTCGTCATAACGGCCGGCGCGGTAGTCGGCGAAGGCGCCCATCACCATCGACTTGCGGGCGAATTCCGAATAGGGGTGCTGGCGGTCGACGGCGTCGAACTTCTTGCTCGCCTCATCCAGGCGGCCGGCATTGAGATTGGCAAGGCCTTGATTGTAAAGGACGTCGGCCGGTTCGGTCTGGTCGACATAGGTCGACAGGTCGACGTCTTTCTCGGACGACATGCAGGCCGAGAGGAACAGCGATGGCACAACCACCGAAAGCGCCAGGAAAACAGCCCGATACGGCGCTTTCGATTGACCAACTCGCTTGAAGAACATGATTGGATTGCGCCCTTTCGGCGTTAGTTCAATGCCTTTCGCATGGCGTTCCCTCAAAACTGATCCCCACTTTTGAGCGACATGCGCCTAACAGACGGCAGCAGCCATAAACCATAACTGCCTTGCCCAGCAACGCTATGTCTAGCCAATCGCACATTTTTGTGGCGGCTTGGTGTTGCCCGGAAAGCTATGCACTTTCACGGCCGGTGATGCATCCGTGCAACACCGGCCAGCGTTCAGAAAGCCAGAAATACGTTAAGAATCAGATCACCCAAGGTGCAAAGACAGGGCCGGTGACGGCGCTCATCTCGGCGGTGCGGCCGCGCTCGCGGCGCGTGGTCTCGACGACCTCGAAGGCCGAACGGTCGGACAGAAGCCGCCGCAAAGCAGCCGCATTCATCCGGTGACCGCCGCGATAGGAGCGGAAACAACCGATGAAACGGGCGCCGGCCAGCGCCAGATCGCCCATCGCGTCCATCGTCTTGTGGCGAGCGAACTCGTTGGGGTAGCGCAGGCCGCCCATGTTGATCACCCGGTTGTCGTCGCCGATCACCAGCGAGTTCTCCAGCGAGGAGCCCAGCGCATAGCCGGCCGCCCACAGCCGCTCGACATCCTTCATGAAGCCGAAGGTGCGGGCGCGCGCGATATCCTGGCGAAAGATGTCGGGGTTGATGTCGGAGGCGAATAGCTGGCGGCCGATCGCCGGGCTTTCGAAATCGATCTCGACCTCGAAGCGCGTGCCGCTATAGGGCCTGAACTCGGCCCAGGACGCGCCATTCTCGATGCGGACGGGCTTGACCACCCTGATGTAGCGGCGCTTGACCGCCAGCGTCTCGATGCCGGCTTGGTCGATGGCTTCCACGAACGCCACCGCACTGCCATCGAGTATCGGTACCTCATGACCGTCGATCTCGATGNATGCCGAGCCCGAAAAGCGTCGCCATCAGATGTTCGACGGTGGCGATATGCTCGCCTGCCGGATCGCCGAGCATGGTGCAGAGATCGGTCGCGCCGACTTCAGCAACCAGCGCGCGGAACTCGCGGCTCTCGCTTCCGTTCGAAAGGTGGAAGAGCACGCCGGTGTCGGCGTCCGCAGGGAGGAAATTGACGGTGACCGGTTTGCCGCTGTGAACGCCGGTACCGGTCAGCGTTGCACGCGATTTCAGTGTCGTCTGATAGTCTTGCAAGACAAACCCCATAGCCCAAACGCCTAAGTCCGCTTTAACCCAAAAGGCGCGGCTCTTTTTTATCGGCAGGCAGGGCCACTTCCCCGAATCCCAGCACACCGAAAGTGCTGCGGCAAAGATAATGGTCTGTCAGGGAGACTCCAAATCACGGTTTCTTACTCTGTGTAACCGCGACAGACCTTGAGCGTCACATCGTAACGCCTTGTTATTAAACCCCTTTAAACGTTAACAGGCAGACAACCTCTCGTCTGCCTGTTAACAAGTGTTACATACCGTTAACGGCTCAGTTGGCCTGGCGGCGCAGGAAAGCCGGTATCTCCAGCTGGTCGTCTTCCTGGGTCGACCTGGTCTGCGGCGTCAACCGGCCCTGATCGTCGAGCTGGCCGCGGCGCGGCGCGTAAAGCTGCGGATCCTGGCTGGCAAGGCGGCGCATTTCCGGCGCCGCCTGGCGCAGTTTCGGTTCGCGCGGCTGTGCCGGCTGCAACCGGGCCGGCTCTTCTTCGCGGCGCGTCAGTCCGTTGGTCAGCCGCTTGAGCAGCCCCATCGGCCCGCTGTTTTCATGGTCGGCCGGACGGCCCTTGGCTTCCACCTCGGCCCGCACCACCGGCGGAAAATCCTCCACCCGCGGCATGCGCTGCGGTGCGGCAGCCACCGGCTGCGGCATTTCCCGCATCGGCGCCGGTTGCATCACCTGCTGCACGACAGGCTGCGGCTGGGCAGGCGGGGCCTGGAAGATCTTGCTCTGCGGGCGGAAATCTTCCGCCTGGGCCATCGGCGTCGGACGAGCCATTGCCGCCGCATTGGCCTCGGCAAGTTGGATCGCCTCGGCCACCGGATCGGCCGCGCGCTGCTCATAGGTCTGCTGCTGGACCGGTGCCGGACGGCCTTCCGCCCCCGGAGCCGCTGGGCGGCTGACCGGCTTCTGCTGCGGCGGCACGGCCCGGATCGAGATCGGCGCCGCGGCAATTTCAGCTGCCGATTTGTCGATGCCGGTGGCGACCACCGAGACGCGGATGACGCCTTCGAGTTCCTCGTCGAAGGTGGCGCCGAGGATGATGTTGGCGTCCTGATCGACTTCCTCGCGGATGCGGGTCGCGGCCTCGTCGACTTCGAACAGGGTTAGGTCGCGGCCGCCGGTGATCGAGATCAGCAGGCCCTTGGCGCCCCTCATCGAGGTCTCGTCGAGCAACGGATTGGCGATCGCCGCCTCGGCGGCGGCCATCGCGCGGCCCTCGCCCGAAGCTTCGCCGGTGCCCATCATCGCCTTGCCCATTTCGCGCATCACCGAACGCACGTCGGCGAAGTCGAGATTGATCAGACCTTCCTTGACCATCAGGTCGGTGATGCAGGCAACACCGGAGTAGAGCACCTGGTCGGCCATGGCGAAGGCGTCGGCAAAGGTGGTCTTGTCATTGGCCAGCCGGAACAGGTTCTGGTTGGGGATGACGATCAGGGTATCGACACATTTCTGCAGCTCCTCGATGCCGAGATCCGCCGTCTTCATGCGGCGCTGGCCTTCGAAATGGAACGGCTTGGTGACGACGCCGACGGTGAGGATACCCCGTTCGCGCGCCGCGCGGGCAACCACGGGAGCCGCACCGGTT
This sequence comes from Mesorhizobium sp. LSHC412B00, assembly GCF_000503035.1. Taxonomy (NCBI): domain Bacteria; kingdom Pseudomonadati; phylum Pseudomonadota; class Alphaproteobacteria; order Hyphomicrobiales; family Phyllobacteriaceae; genus Mesorhizobium; species Mesorhizobium sp. LSHC412B00. The sequence continues at coordinate 96,268 of NZ_AYWB01000002.1, forward strand.
CCGGTGCCGCCACCCATACCGGCGGTGACGAAGCACATATGGGTGTTGGAGAGATGATCGATGATCTCATCGATGCACTCTTCCGCCGCCGCACGGCCCACTTCAGGCTGCGAGCCGGCGCCGAGCCCCTCGGTGACATGCGCGCCGAGCTGGATCAGCCGCTCGGCCTTCGACATGGTCAGCGCCTGTGCATCGGTGTTGGCCACGACGAACTCGACACCGCGCAAGCCCGCGGTGATCATGTTGTTGACGGCATTGCCGCCGCCGCCGCCGACACCGAATACGGTGATCCGCGGCTTGAGCTCGGTGATGTCCGGCTTTTGCAGATTGATCGTCATTGTCTCCGTCCTTTGCCTTTCCCGCCGCTTCGCCGCCGCGGCCGCCTATGGGGCTGTCCCCGTCAATTAGAAACTGTCTCTCAACCACTGACTCATGCGATGCAGTTTTCCGCCCGTCCCGGTCATCCTGAGGCCGGAAATTCCTTTCGCCGGATGGCTCTCGAAGCTCGCCATCTGCGGATAGATCAGCAGCCCGACCGCCGTCGAGAAAGCCGGCCCCTTGGCAGCTTCCGGCAGGCCCGCCACGCCGAGCGGGCGTCCGATGCGCACATTGCGTCCCAGAATGCGGCGCGCCGCCTCGGGGAGACCCGCAAGCTGGCTGGCGCCGCCGGTCAGCACGACGCGTTTTCCCACGGCATTGCCGTAGCCCGACTTGTTCAGCCGGTCGCGCAACAGTTCCAGCGTCTCGTCGATGCGGGCGCGGATGACGCGCGTCATCACCGAGCGCGGGATCTGCAGCGGCATCTCGCCGTCTTCGCCGATCGGCTGGATCGAGACCAGGTCGCGATCGTCGGCACTGCCAGGCAGCGCCGAACCATGCATCACCTTCAGCCGCTCCGCGGCGTCGAGCGAGGTCGACAGGCCCTTGGCCATATCGAGCGTCACATGATTGCCGCCGATGGCAATGGCATCGGCGTGGACGAATTTGCCTTCCGAAAACACCGAGATGGTCGTCGTGCCGCCGCCCATGTCGATGCAGGCCGCACCCATTTCCAGTTCGTCGTCGACCAGGGCCGCAAGCCCGCTGGCATAGGGCGTCGCCACCATGCGCTCGACCGAAAGATGCGAGCGGTTGATGCAGAGCTCCAGATTGCGCAGCGGCGCGGCATCGCCCGTCAGCACATGCATATCGACGCCGAGCTGGTCGCCGACCATGCCGCGCGGATCGCGCACGCCGCGCTCGGCGTCCAGCGAAAAGCCGACGGGCAGCGAATGGATCACGTCGCGTTCGGCCTTGAGCGCCTGCTTGGCGCCGGCGGCAAGCACGCGCTTGATGTCGGCTTCGTCGGCCTGATGGCCACCGAGATTGATCGTGGCCGAATAGGTTTCGCTCTTCAGCCGGCCCGCCGTCATGTTGACGATCAGCGAATCCACCGTCAGTCCCGCCATGCGTTCGGCGGCGTCGACGGACAGGCGAATGGCGTGCTCCGCACGGTCGAGATCGACGACCACGCCCGACTTCACGCCTTGCGATTTCTGGTGGCCGATGCCGATTACCTGGATGCGGTGCGAGCGGCCGCGCAACAGCTTGCCGTCCTCGCGCGGCTTCAGTTTCGCCACCACGCAGCAAACCTTGCTCGAGCCGACATCCAGCACGGTGAGCGTGCCGGAACGCCGCGAAGAGGCATCGCTGTTGCCGCCAAGCCAGCTCATATCTTCGTCCCCGACTTGCGCTTCAGATTTTGCGGCTTTTCATTGAGCGCGGCCTGGCGCTGCGTCGCCGCTTCCGGCGTCAGCTGCACCACCAGGCGATCGGAGATGCGCATGTCGACGGCGGCGATGTCCCGCGTCAGAAGCCCGTTGTCGTGGTCCATCCGAACCAGGTCGGCAATCGCCTGATCCTCGCCATCCTCGGGCAGCTTGATCGTGATGCCGTTTTCCAGCTTCAGGTCCCAACGCCGTTCGCCGATGCGGATATAGCCTTTGACCCGAGCCGCGAGCTCGGGAAATTTCTTGATCTTGGCCACGAAGTCGGGCGCCTTGGCCGGTGCGCCGGTGCCGATGATCAGCGGCAGCAGCGCCTGCTTGCCGCCGGAGAACGGCGCGATCACCGCGCCGGAGCGTTCGATGACCGAAAGCTCCGCGCCCTGCTGCCAGAGCGCGAAGGGCTCGCGCTCCTCGACACGCACTTCCAGCGTATGTGGATAGACCTTGCGCACCGCCGCCACTTCGACCCAGGGCAAGGTATCAATACGTTCACGCGCGGCCTCGGCATCGAAGCCGATCAGTGACGTCCAGCCGTCGAGCTCGAGCCGGTCCAGTATGTCGATCTCCGAAGTCTGGCGGTTGCCGACCACCTTGATCTGGTCGACGGCAAAGCCGGTCCGGGCGGTGATGCTCTGGACGATGTCGTCGGCATGACCGCCGAGAATGGCGCCATAGAGGCTGCTTGATGCAATGAGCGAAGCCGACAGGATGGCCGCGGAAAAGCGCGGCGCGACGAAGTCGCCGCCGCCCAGGCGCGCCAGCACGCGCACCGGCCGGCGCAGCACGCGCGGCAGCACGAAATGGTCGAACGACAACGGCATGCCGAACAGCGCCGGCCCGGCGCCGCCCCTGCCCTTGTCCTGTCCCCATTTCAACGCAGACACGAAGCGTCCTCCACCATCCAACTCAACAATTCGCCAAACGAGTGCCCGGCCTGGGCGGCGATTTCAGGCACCAAAGACGTCGGCGTCATGCCCGGCTGAGTGTTGATCTCGAGCCAGACAATCTCGCCGTTTTCGGAGTGACGGTCGTCATAGCGGAAGTCCGATCGGGAAACGCCCCGGCAGCCGATAGCCAGATGTGCCTTGAGCGCCAGTGTCTGTATTTTTTGGTAAATATTTGATGAAATTTTAGCAGGGATTTCGTGTTTTGATCCGCCGGCGACGTATTTTGAATCATAGTCGTAGAAGGAATGGCCGGTCGGAATGATCTCGCAGACGCCGAGCGCCACGTCGCCCATGACAGCGCAGGTCAGCTCGCGCCCATGGATGTAGCGCTCGACCATGACGGTCTCGCCATATTTCCATTCGGACGAGCCGATGACCTGCGGCGGATGCGACTGCCCTTCATGCACGATGACGACGCCGAAGCTTGAGCCTTCATTGACCGGCTTGACCACGTAGGGCGGCTTCATCGGATGCTTGTTCTGGATGGCAAAGCGGCTGGCAACCTTCGATTCCGCCACCGCGATGCCGGCAGCCTTGGCGACCTTCTTGGCTTGCTCCTTGTTCATGGCGAGCGCCGAGGCGAGCACGCCCGAATGGGTGTAGGGAATGGCCAGATATTCGAGGATGCCCTGGATGGTGCCGTCTTCACCGAACGGGCCGTGCAGTGCGTTGAAGACGACATCGGGCTTGAGTTCGGTGAGCACGGCGCCGACATCGCGCGCAACATCGACGCGGGTAACCTGGTAGCCTTCATTCTCAAGCGCATCCGCACACGCCTTTCCCGAAGACAGAGACACGGGCCGCTCGGACGAGAATCCGCCCAGGAGGACAGCCACATGCTTGTTCTTCATATCCCGTCATCCCTCTCACGGCGGGCCCGCAACCACGCATTCAGCGATCAGATTGAGTCCGAGTCTCCCGGCAGGTTGCCCCCCAGACGGAAAACGCGGTCGACGCGTCGAACGACTCAAATCAGGAAACGCTTTAAGGCAGAGAATCAGAGAGTTGATTCGCTGGCAAGTGCTTATGATTCCGACAGATTCACTTTCCGCGAAAACGGCCGGAAAAAGCGTGTTGTGAGTCTTTGGAGCAACGGTGGCGCTGTTGTTTCAGACCGTTTGAAGTTCAAGCATCACATGAACTTCAGCTTGCGCTAAAGAAGCTGTCCGAGGAATTCCTGCACGGCATGGCCGGGGCGGAAATTGCCGAGCCGCTTGATTTCCCACTGCAGGCGGATGCCTGAATTTTCAAGCACGCGGGCGCGCACCGTCTCGCCGAGATATTCGAGGTCGTATCCGGTCGCTGTTCCGGTGTTGATCATGAAGTTGCAGTGCATCGGCGACATCTGCGCGCCGCCGATCATCAGCCCGCGGCAGCCGGCCTTGTCGATTTCCTTCCAGGCCGAGGTGCCTTCCGGATTCTTGAAGGTCGAGCCGCCGGTCTTCTCGCGGATCGGCTGCACCGTCTCGCGATGCGTCTGGACGGCGTCCATAGCCGCCTTGATCGCCTCCTGGTCTTCCAGAACACCTTCGAAAACCGCGGAGGTGAAGATCAGCCCGGCAGGTGCGGCCGAGTGACGATAGGCATAGCCCATGTCTTCATTGCTGAGGGTGTGGAGATTGCCCTTGCGGTCGAGCGCCCGAACCTCGACGACACGTTCCCGCGTCTCGACGCCATTGGCGCCGGCATTCATCCTCAGCGCCCCGCCGATGGCGCCGGGAATGCCGTGATAGAAATGAAAGCCGCCAATACCGGCCTCATAAGCGACGGCCGCGACGCGCTTGTCGGGCGTCGCAGCACCGGCCTTGATGACGGTCGGCGAAACCACCTCGGCCTCGCCAAAGCCCTTGGCCGAAAGCCGGATGACGAACCCTGGAATGCCGCCGTCGCGCACCAGGAGGTTGGAGCCGACACCGACGATGGTGAGCGGGATGTCCTCCGGCACGGCGCGCAGGAAGGCAGCCAGATCCTCCTCGTCGGCCGGCTGGAACAGGGCGTCCGCCAGACCGCCGGCGCGGAACCAGGTGATCTTGTCCATCTCGGCATTGGGCGTGATGCGGCCGCGCAGGCCGGCAAGCCGGTCGCCAAGTTTGTCGAGCAGGTCCTGGCCGCGCATCATGAGACGGTACCGCCGAGTTCCCCAGGCAGCGCATAGGCCCATTGGGTGATGTTGCCGGCGCCCAGGAAGATGACGAAGTCGCCCGGTTTCGCCAACGCGCGGATGACGGGCGAAATCGCGGCAGGGGTTTCGACGTAGCGCGCATCGCGATGGCCCCCGGAGCGGATGCGCGACACCAGCGCCTCCGAGGTCACGCCGTCGATCGGCTCCTCGCCCGCCGCATAGACCGGCGCCACCATCACCGTGTCGGCATCGTTGAAACAGACCGAAAATTCGTCGAACAGATCGTGCAGCCGGGTGAAGCGGTGCGGCTGCGCAATGGCGATGACGCGGCCCTTGGTGGCGCTGCGCGCCGCTTTCAACACCGCCGTGATCTCGACCGGGTGGTGGCCGTAATCGTCGAAGATGTCGACGCCGTTCCACGAGCCGGTGTGGGTGAAGCGCCGCTTGACGCCGGCAAAGGACGACAGCCCTTTCTTAATCGCTTCGGCCGACAGGCCGAGTTCATGCGCGACCGCAATTGCGGCGGTGGCGTTGGAGACGTTGTGGCGGCCGGGCATCGGCAGCCGCAGATCCGATATCGTCGTCTGGCCGCCGGTCTTGCGGTCGCGGATCACCACGTCGAATGCCGAGACGGCACCGGCCATGCGGTGGTTGGTGAAACGCACATCGGCCTGCGCGTTCTCGCCATAGGTGATGACGCGGCGGTCCTCGATGCGGCTGACCAGCGCCTGTACTTCCGGATGGTCGGTGCACATCACGCCAAAACCGTAGAACGGCACGTTCTCGACGAATTGCCGGAAGGCCTCGCGCACCTTGTCGAAACTGCCATAATGGTCCAGATGCTCGGGATCGATGTTGGTGACGACGGCGATCTCGGCCGGCAGCTTGAGGAAGGTGCCGTCGCTTTCGTCGGCTTCGACCACCATCCACTCGCCATCGCCCATACGGGCATTGGTGCCATAGGCATTGATGATGCCGCCATTGATCACCGTCGGGTCGAGCCCGCCGGCATCGAGCAGCGTCGCCACCATCGACGTGGTTGTGGTCTTGCCATGCGTGCCACCGATCGCGACCGCCTGGCGGAAGCGCATCAGTTCGGCCAGCATCTCGGCCCGGCGGACAATTGGGAGCAACTTCTCCCGCGCGGCCTTCAGCTCGGGATTGGATTTCTTGATCGCGGTGGAGACGACCACCACTTCGGCCGCGCCGATATTCTCGGCCTTGTGGCCGACAAAGCATTCGATGCCCTTGTCGCGCAGCCGCTGGACATTGGCGCTGTCGGCCTGGTCCGAACCCTGCACCTTGTAGCCGAGATTGTGCAGAACCTCGGCGATGCCGCTCATGCCGATGCCGCCAATGCCGATGAAATGCACAAGGCCGATGGTCTGCGGCATCTTCATCAATGCGTCCCTTTCCTGAAATCCGAAACGGTTTTTCTGGACGCAATAGCCTCTGTGAGATCAGCGAGCAACCGTGCCGCGTTCGGCCGGCCAGCCGACTTCGCTCCGGCAGCCATGGCCGTCAGCCGCTCGGGAGTGTCCATCAGCCCGCCAATGAGAGCCGCGATGCGCTCCGGCGACAGTGACGATTGCGGATGCACCTCGCCGCCGCCCGCCGCGGCAAGGGCGGCTGCGTTCGCAGCCTGATCGTGATCCAGCGCATAGGGATAAGGCACCAGCAGCGCCGGCCGGCCGATGACGGCGATCTCCGAAACCGTCGAGGCGCCGGAGCGCGAGATCACCAGATGCGCCGCGCCCATGCGCTGTGCCATATCGGTGAAGAAGGGCGAGACCTCGACATGGACGCCGAGTGCCGCATAGCCAGCCTTCACCCGCGCCACGTCGTCGGCGCGGGCCTGCTGGGTGATCACCAGCCGCTTGCGCTGCGCCTCCGGCAGAAGTGCGATCGCCGCCGGCATGGCATCGGAAAAGAACTGCGCGCCCTGGCTGCCGCCGAACACCAGGAGCCTGAACGGATCCGCCCCTTTGGATGCGGTGTAGGGCGTCTTGGCCGCCTCCAGGATTGGCGGCCTGACCGGATTGCCTGTCGTCACCGTCTTGGCGCCTGTGGCACTTTCATCTTGCGGCAGGAAGCCGCCGGCAATCGCATCGACGCGCCCGGACAGCGCCCGGTTGGCGCGGCCCATCACTGCGTTCTGCTCATGGATCAGCGTCGGCAGCTTGCGCCGCGTCGCGGCATAGAGCGGTGGCAAGGTCGGATAACCGCCAAAGCCGACGACCGCATCAGGCTTGATCCTGGCGATGACGGCGGAGGCCTGGCGCACGCCGCGCCAGATCTTCCAGAACGCGCCAAGCAGCGCGACAGGGTTTTTCGAGCCCATCGTCGCCGACTGGATCGGATGGATGGCGGCGGCCGGGAAATGGCCGGCAAAGCGCTCGGCGCGGTCGTCCGTCGCCAGATGCACGCCCCAGCCGCGCTCGATCAGCTCATGCGCCAGCGCCTCGGCCGGAAACAAATGTCCGCCTGTTCCGCCCGCCGCGAGAAGGATGACACCCCGCGCCATATCACTCCGCCGGCAGGGCGCGCTGCGACAGGGCAAAGCCCATCTGCTTGCGCTTTTCCGGTCGCTTGCGCGTCAGCGCCAGCACCATGCCCATCGAGATGGCAATGGCGATCTGCGAGGAGCCGCCATAGGAGATGAAAGGCAGCGTCATGCCCTTGGCCGGCATCAGCTGCAGGTTGACGCACATGTTGATGACCGACTGCAGGCCGAACACGGTGACGAGACCGCCGACGGCGTAGCGGGTGAAATCATCATGTTCCTTCAGCGCCGTGCTGAGGCCGCGCAGCACGATGAAGGCGAAGATCGACATGATGAAGAAGCACATGATCAGCCCGAACTCTTCGCCGGCGACCGAAAAGACGAAGTCGGCATGCGCGTCGGGGATGACGCGCTTGACGGTGCCCTCGCCCGGGCCGACTCCGAACCAGTGGCCGTTGATCAGCGCCTCGCGGCCCATATCGACCTGGAACGTGTCGCCTTCGCCGGTTAGGAATTTGTCGATGCGGGCGGCGACGTGCGGGAACACCGTATAGGCGGCAAACAGGCCGCCGGCGCCGGTGGCGCCAAGCGCGATGATCCATAGCCATGGCAGGCCGGCCATGAAGAACATGACGCCCCAGGTGCCGGTCACCAGCATGGTCTGGCCGAGATCGGGCTGCGCCACCAGAAGCGAGATGACCAGGATCAGCAGCAGCATGGCAAACAAATTGCCGGGGATGTCGGGCTGGCGCTTGTGTTCGGCGAACAGCCAGGCGCAAACGATGACGAAGGCGGGTTTCAGAAATTCCGACGGCTGGATCGACATGCCGACAAACGACACCCAGCGCCGCGCGCCCTTCACCTCGACGCCGATGTAGAGCACGGCCACCATCAGCACCAGCATGATGCCCAGGATGATCAGCGCCATGCGCCGGATCTGCCGCGATTCCAGGAAGGAGACCGCCAGCATCACGCCGAGCGCCGGCACGGTGAAGATGATCTGCCTGGTGGCAAAGTGGAAACTGTCGAGGCCGATGCGCTCGGCCACCGCCGGGCTTGCCGCAAAGGACAAGACAATGCCAAGCCCCATCAGCGACAGGAACGCCGCCAGGAACCAGCGATCGATCGTCCACCACCAGGTTGCAACCGGGCTTTTGTCGAGACGGCTTTGCATTATCGTGCCCCTCCGATGGGTTTGACACCCTCGATAGCATTCGCAGCTTGCCTGAAGGCTTCGCCGCGAACTTCGAAATTCTTGAACTGGTCGAAACTGGCGCAGGCCGGCGACAGCAGCACCACGACCTCGCCGTTGTCATCCTTGGCCGCGTCTTTCGCGGCATGGTCGACCGCGGCGGCCAGCGTGCCCGAGATTTCATAAGGCACGGCTTCACCAAGCGTCGCCGAGAACGCGGGCGCCGCCTCGCCGATCAGATAGGCCTTGGCAATGCGCGGGAAGAAACCGCGCAGCGGCTCGATCCCGCCTTCCTTGGGCAGTCCGCCGGCGATCCAGTAGATGCGCGGGAAGCTCGACAGCGCGGGTGCCGCCGCATCGGCATTGGTCGCCTTGGAATCGTTGACGAACAGCACATGATCCTTGCGGCCGACCTGCTCCATGCGATGCGCCAACCCGGGAAAGCTTTCCAGTCCCGCCTGGATCTCGCCGAGGCTCAAGCCGACCCTGAGGCAGGCGGCGACGGCGGCAAGCGCGTTCTGCGCATTGTGCTGGCCGCGCAACGAACCGATGCCTTCGAGGAAGGCGACGCGGCTGTAACGGCCATGCACGGCTTCCATCAGATCGGAGCCATCGGCGAAATAACCGTCGGTCAGCGGCAGCCGCTTGGATATGCGGATCACCTGTCGGCCCGCCCTCTCCAGCCGGTCGGCGATCTGCGCGCACCAGCTATCGTCGACGCCGACAATGGCTGTCTCGCTGCCGGCGACCAGCCGCTCCTTGATCGAAGCGTAGTGCTGCATGGTGCCGTGGCGGTCGAGATGGTCGGGCGTCAGGTTGAGCAGGATGCCGGCCGTCGGGTTGATCGAGGGCGCGAGATCGATCTGGTAGGACGAACACTCGACGACATAGTCCCGGTCAGCCTGCGGTGGATCGAGCGTCATGATGGCCCGGCCGATATTGCCGCCCATCTGCGTGTCGCGCCCTGCCGATTTGAGGATATGCGCGGTCAGCGCCGTGGTCGTCGACTTGCCGTTGGTGCCGGTGATGGCGATGAACGGCGCATCAGGCGCGCGCGCAATCCGCTCGCGGCAGAACAATTCGATATCGCCGATCACTTCGACGCCGGAGCCACGCGCCAGCTCCACCGTCCAGTGCGGCTTGGGATGCGTCAGCGGCACGCCGGGCGAGAGCACGAAGGCCGAGAATTTCGACCAGTCGGCGCCGCGCAGATCGGCGGTCGCAATGCCTTGGTCAGCGGCCTTGGCGACGCTATCGGGATTGTCGTCCCACGCCAGCACGTCGGCGCCGCCCTCGATCAGCGCGCGCGCCGTGGCGATCCCCGAGCCACCGAGCCCGAAGAGCGAAACGCGTTTGCCCGAAAAGGATGCGGCGGGAATCAAGCGGGTTCCTATCTCAGCTTGAGGGTCGACAGGCCGACCAGCGCCAGGATGACGGCGATGATCCAGAAGCGGATCACCACCTGGCTTTCGGTCCAGCCGAGCTTTTCGAAATGATGATGGATCGGCGCCATCAGGAACACGCGCTTGCCGGTCATCTTGAAGTAGCCGACCTGAATGATGACCGACAGGATTTCCACGACGAACAATCCGCCGACGATGACCAGCACGATCTCGTGCTTGGTGGCGACCGCGACTGTACCGATCAGGCCACCCATGGCCAGCGAACCAGTGTCGCCCATGAAGATCGCCGCCGGCGGGGCGTTGAACCAGAGGAAGCCGAGGCCGGCGCCGATGACGGCGCCAAGCACGACAGCCAGCTCGCCGGTGCCGGGCACGAAATGGATCTGCAGATATTCGGCGAACACCGCATTGCCGGAGAGGTAGGCGATGACGCCAAAGGATGCCGCCGCAATCATGATCGGCACGATCGCCAGCCCGTCGAGGCCATCGGTCAAATTCACCGCATTGCCGGCGCCGACAATGACGAAGCAGGAGAACGGCACGAAGAACCAGCCGAGATTGATGATGAATTCCTTGGCGAAGGGAAAGGTCAGCGACGACGAGAACGGCGCCTGGCCATTATGCATGATCGCCCAGGCGGCGATGCCGGCGATGACGAATTCCAACGCCAGCCGCGCCTTGCCGGAAAAGCCGAGATGCGACTGCTTGGTTACCTTGAGATAGTCGTCGTAAAAGCCGATCGAACCGAAGCCCAGCGTCACCAAGAGCACCACCCAGACATAGATCGAGGAGAGGTTCGCCCATAGAAGCGACGAGCCGACGATGCCGCACAGGATCATCAGCCCGCCCATCGTCGGCGTGCCGGCCTTCTTGAAATGCGTCTGCGGGCCATCGGCGCGGATCGGCTGGCCCTTGCCTTGCCGCAGCCTAAGCGAATTGATGATGGTCGGCCCGAAGATGAAGACGATCAGCGCCGAGGTGATCAGCGCACCGCCGGTGCGGAAAGTTATGTAGCGGAAGACATTGAAGACCGAGACCTTGTCCGCAAAATCGACGAGCAATGTAAACATACGATTCCGTTCCCCGGACTAGTTCTGTTTCGTGCCTGCGGCTTCCGCCGGATATTTGCCGAGCAAGGCCTCGACCAGCTTTGAAAAGCCGATGCCTTTCGACGATTTGATCATCACCACGTCGCCGGCCTTCAGCGTCGACAACAGCAGCGGCTTCAATTCCTCGGCGCCGGCGCGGTATTCCGTTTTGATCTCGTCGGGCAGGATGTCTGCCAGCGCCCGCATTTCCGGGCCGCCGAGAAAGACCGTGTGCGTGCCGGTCCCGACGATCAGTTCGGCCAGGCCTGCATGGAGCTTGGCCGAATGGTCGCCGAGCTCGAGCATGTCGCCGAGCACGGCGATGCGCCGGCCCTCGCCCGTGACAGGCGTCGCGTTGAGCAGCGCCATGGCAGCAGCCATCGAGGCCGGATTGGCGTTGTAGCTCTCGTCGATCAGTGTGATCGGTCCCTTGGGGTGGCGAAGCATATGGCGCTTCCCACGGCCACGCTCGGCCGACAGATCGGCCAGTGCCAAGGCCACCTTGCCGATGTCGGCTTCAACCAAATGCGCGGCGCCGAGCACCGCCAGGACGTTCTGTACCATGTGGCGGCCGGGCGCGCCGATGCGCGCCGTCACATCCTGCCCGCCGATCCTGGCGGTGATGTCGGAATGATCGGCATGCAGCTCGCATTTGGTCAGCTTGTAGGTCGACCGTGCATTCTCGCCGAAGCCAAAGACATGTTCGACGCCGGCGGCCCGCGCCATCTTGTCGAGCAGCTTCCAGCGCGCATCGTCGCGGTTGAGCAAGGCCGCACCGCCGGGCTCGATGCCTTCGAAAATCTCGGCCTTGGCCTTGGCGATCTCGTCGAGATTTCTGAAGAAGCCGAGATGCGCGGCGGCAATCATCGTGACGATGGCCACATGTGGCCGGACCATCTTGACCAGCGGCCGGATCTCGCCGGGATGGTTCATGCCGATCTCGAACACCGCATAGTCGCAATCGCCGGGCATGCGCGCCAGCGTCAGCGGCACGCCCCAATGATTGTTGAAGGACTGCGCCGAAGCATGCACCGTGCCGACGGCCGACAGCACATGACGCAGCGCCTCCTTGGTGGTGGTCTTGCCGGCCGATCCGGTCACCGCGATGATTTTTGCGCTGGAACGGGCGCGGGCGGCAACACCGAGTTTCTCCAGTGCTGCCAGCACATCCTGCACGACGATCATCGGCGCCGTCAGCCGCCCAAGCGACGGCAACTTGCCCTCGGCGACGATCAGCACGCCGGCGCCGGCCTTGATCGCCGCGGTCGCGAAGTCATGGCCGTCCATCGCCTCGCCCTTGATGGCGAAGAAGGCGTCGCCCGGCTGCAGGCTGCGGCTGTCGATCGAGATCCCCGAAATTCCCTCCGGCATCGGCCCGAGCGGCCGACCGCCCATGGCGTCGACCAGCGCCTCGGAAGTCCAGAGCACGCTCATGCGGCCCGCTCCCGCAGCGCCGAGCGGACTTCCTCGTGGTCGGAGAAGGGAAACGTCTCGGCGCCGATGGTCTGGCCCTCTTCATGGCCCTTCCCGGCAACGATCAGCGTATCGCCCGCTTTGAGCATGGCGACCGCTTCGTGGATCGCCTTGCGGCGGTCGCCGATTTCAATCGCGCGGGGCGCGGCTGCCAGGATCGCGGCACGGATCGTTTCCGGCACTTCCGAGCGCGGATTGTCGTCGGTGACGATGACGACATCGGCCAGCCGCGTGGCGATTTCGCCCATGATCGGCCGCTTGCCCCGGTCGCGGTCGCCGCCGCAGCCGAACACGACGATGACGCGACCGGTGGTGAACGGGCGCACGGCGGCCAGCACATTTTCCAGCGCATCCGGCTTGTGGGCATAGTCGACATAGACGGGCGCGCCATTGGCGGTGGCGCCGACAAGGTCGAGCCGTCCCGGTGCCCCCTGAAGTTTCTCCAATGCCATCAAAGCTTTGGCGACCGGCGTTCCAGTGGAAATGGCCAGCCCGGCCGAAACCAGGGCATTGGCGATCTGGAAGTCACCTGCGAGCGGCAGGTCGATCTCGTAGAGCACGCCGTCGGCTTCGACCTCGGCGCGCTGGCGGTGGCGCTCGTGCTCGACCCGCTTCAGGCGCAGGAAATCGCCATGGCGGCCGACCGTCAGCACCTTGAGCCCGGCGGCCTGCGCAGCCTGGATGGTCGGCGCCGACCACGGATCGTCGGCAAAGATGACCGCCGGCGCGCCTTTCGGCAGCAGCGTGTCGAACAGCCGCAATTTGGCGCGATGGTAGTCCTCGACCGTCGGATGATAGTCCATATGGTCGCGGCCGAGATTGGTGAAACCGCCCGCGGCGAGCTTGACGCCATCAAGGCGGCGCTGGTCGAGACCATGGCTGGAAGCCTCCATCGAGGCGTGGGTGACGCCGGCCTCCGCCAATTCCTTGAGCAACTGGTGCAAAGCCACTGGATCGGGTGTGGTCAACGAACCGTAGTCGTTGCGGCCCGGCGCCACCACGCCGGTGGTGCCAATGGACGCGGCGGCAAAGCCGGCCTGCTCCCAGATCTGCCGGATGAAGGCGGCGACCGAGGTCTTACCTGCGGTGCCGGTAACCGCGACCATGGTCTCCGGCTGGCTGCCGAAGAAACGTGCCGCGCTCAGCGCCAGCGCCAGGCGTGGGTCGTCGACGCTGAGCACCGGGACGGACAGGCCGGAAACGGCGCTGGCGTTGCCAACGACAACCGCCGCTGCGCCGCGCTTTGCCGCATCGGCGGCATAGGCCGAACCATCCGCCTTGCTGCCGGCGAGCGCGAAAAAGACCACGCCGGTCTTGACCGTGCGGGAATCCGACGAAATCCCGGTTACCTCCACATCGCGGGAAGATGTTCCCTCGACAGGCAGGATACCGGCTAAATCTCTCAGGTGCATCGAACCCCGTTTATCTCAACAAAATGGCGCGCAGTTGCCGGCGCGCCCTAAGAATCACTGATAGGAAACCAGCGTTGCGCCATTTTCATGGCTGAAATCTGGCTTCACGCCAAGCATGGCGGCTGCCCGCCTGATGATGTTTCCGGCCATGACACCCGCATTGTTGGCGGCGACGTCGGTCATTCCGGGCTTTTCCGGGTGCGGAGCGTCAGCGATCGTAAACACCAGATACTGCGGATCGTCCATCGGGAAGGCGGCGACGAAGGTGTTGAAATTCAGTTCCTTCGAGTAGCGGCCATTGATCACCTTCTCGGCGGTTCCGGTCTTGCCGCCAACGCGGTAGCCGGGGGCCCTGGCGTTTCTGGCCGAGCCCTTCTCGGCATTGAGCGTGTAGAGGTAGCGCATGCCCTCCACAGTCTTTTCGCTGACCACTCTCTTGGCCACCGCCATGGCATCCTGCTCGCTGCGGACCAGGAAAGTCGGCGGGATCAAATAGCCCTGCATCAGCGCCGCGCAGCCGACGGCCGCCTGCAGCGGCGTCGTCGACACGCCATGGCCGAAGGCGATGGTGAAGGAGTTGACCTGCTTCCAGACCTTCGGTTCGGTCGGGCGGGCGACTTCAGGCAGTTCGGTCTGCATCCTGTCCAGAAGGCCAAGGCGATGCAGGAATTCGCGGTGCCCCTCGATGCCGACCATTTCGGCCTCACGGGCCGATCCGATGTTGGAGGAGTAAAGGAACACCTCCGGCAATGACAGCACGCGGTTCTTGCCGTGGAAATCGTGAATGGCCTGATGGCCGACCCGGATCGGATGCGAGGCGTCGAAACGGCTGTTCATGTTCGCCTTGCCGGAATCGAGCGCCATGGCCGAGGTAAAGCTCTTGAAGGTCGAGCCCATCTCGTAGAGGCCGGCCGACATGCGGTTCAGGCGGTCCTTGTCCTGCGCATTGAAGGGATTGTTCGGATCGAAATCCGGCACCGAGGCCATCGCCACCACTTCGCCGGTCTTGATGTTGAGCACGACGGCGCCGGCGCCCATGGCGCGATAGCGCTCGAGGCCGGCGGCAATCTCGTCGCGCACCACATGCTGGACGCGCAGGTCGATCGACAGCTGAACCGGCTTCAGATCCTTGGCGATCGCCAAGCCTGAGGCCTGCAGGTCGCTCAGGCCCTGCTCGTCAATGTACTTCTCCATGCCGGAGATGCCCTGATTGTCGATGTTGGTGAGGCCGACAATGTAGGACGAGGTCACGCCGGCAGGATAGAAGCGGCGCTTTTCGGTGCGAAAGCCGATTCCGGGAATGCCGAGCTGCATGATGTCGGCCTGCTGCTTGGGCGTCAGCTGCCGCTGCAGCCAGACGAAGCCGGCGCCGCTTTTCAGCTTGTGATAGGTCTGCTCGGGGTCGATATCTGGCAGAATGGTCGACAGCTTTTCGATCGCCTCGTCGGCATCGACGATGCGGCGCGGCTCGGCAAACAGCGATGCCGTCTTGATGTCGGTCGCCAGCACCTCGCCGTTGCGGTCGACGATGTCGGGACGCGACGCCGTCACCCGGCTTTGCGGCCCATTCGACATGTCGGGGGACTGGAAACCGAGATAGACCAGCCGCCCGGCGATGGTCGAATAAATGCCGAAGAACACCGCCATCGTCATCACGATGCGGGTCTTGGCCTTGCCGCCGGTCGCCTTGCGCGCGCCTTCGACCACGATGTAGCCGTCCTCGCCGGTCCGTGCGCGGCGCTTCAGCAATTTGCCGACCGACGGAAGTTTGGCGCGCATTGGAAATCCAGCGATCATTGGACGATGGCTCCGGTGACCACGGGATCCTTGTCGGCTGGTCCTTTGCCGGAATTGTCGGCCATGCCGCCAAGCCGTTGAGACGACAGGTCCTCGATGTTGAGCGGTTTTGCCGGCAGGTCGTCGAGCCCGACGATCTGCCGCGCGTTGACCGGCTCGAGTGCGAGCTGCGATTTGTAGATTTCAGCCAGCTTCTGCAGGCGCGACGGCTGGGTCAGCAGGCTCCAGTCGGCCTTGAGCAGGTCGATCGTGTCCTCCTCATAGCGGATCTGCGCCTCGATCTTCTGCACCGAAGCCAGCTGTTCCTCGGCCTCGCGCTTGGCCTTGTAGGTCAGGGCCGCAGCCGAGACCATGACGGCGATCAGGACTATGTCGCTGGTTCGAAACACGTATTCACCTCTCTCGCGGCGCCTGGATGCCGGGAAGCTTTGGAAGGCCAAAAATGGTGAGATCACCGGCGCGCGCCGGCGCCTCGGTGCGGATGGCGGTACGCAGCCTGGCCGAGCGCGCCCGCGGATTGGCAGCGACCTCGGCATCGCCTGCCGTCACGCCGCCACCAGCCTTGCGGAAGGTCGCAGCGCGCGCGTGCGCCTCGGGCAAATGACGTGAGCCGGTGGCGACGTCGGCGCGGTCGGCGATGAAGCGCTTGACGATGCGGTCTTCCAGCGAATGGAACGTCACCACCGCAAGCCGCCCGCCGGGCTTCAATACCCGCTCGGATGCCATTAGGGCTTTGGCCAATTCGCCCAGCTCGTCATTGACGAAAATGCGCAGCGCCTGGAAGACGCGGGTGGCCGGATGAATCTTGTCCTTCGGCGCGCGGCCGATATGCGTTTCGATGGCGTCGGCGAGATCGAGCGTGCGCTCGAACGGACGTTTTTCGCGGCGTGACTCGATCATGCGGGCAATGCGGCCGGCATTCCGCTCTTCGCCGAGGAAGCCGAAGATGCGGGCAAGGTCGCCTATCTTGAACGAATTGACGACGTCGGCAGCACTCAAGCCCGCCTGCGCCATGCGCATGTCGAGCGGCCCGTCGGTGCGGAACGAAAAGCCGCGCTCGGGCTGGTCGACCTGCATGGAGGAAATGCCGATGTCGAGGACAACGCCGTCGGCGCTTTCGACCTGCTCGTCCAGCGTCGAAAATGGCGCCTGCACCAGCCTTAGCCTGCCGCCGGATTGCTGTTCCAGGCCGCGCCCGGCGGCAATCGCATCGGGATCGCGATCGATCGCCACCACCGAGGCGCCGCTCGCCAAGATCGCCTTGGTGTAGCCGCCGGCGCCAAACGTGCCGTCGACGATCACATCGCCGGCTTTGGGTGAGAGCGCCTCCAGCACTTCGGCGAGGAGGACCGGAATGTGGCGGACCGGTCCGCCAACGGCGCTGAGATCATCGCCGTGATCCGCCATCATTCCGGCCGCTCCCCAGCCTTGGCCTCGTGAGCCTTCGTCCCCTGCCGAAGCTGCAAAAGCCGAGCGCGCGCCTGCGCCCCATAGGCGGCCAGCCGTCCAGGCTCCCAAACTTGAAAGAAATTGCCACGGCCGACAAAGGCCACTTCGCTCGTGATGCCCGTATGCTCGCGGATGAAATCGCTCATCGTGATGCGGCCATCCTGATCGAGCTTCAGGAACGTCCCGTCGCCATGGCAGAAGAACGACATATCGTCCGCCGTCTGCAAAAAAGGGTCTTCCAGCGCGATGCGCTGCTCGTAGCGGTCGAGCAGATCGAGCCCGCCGACATCCATCGCAGGCACGTCCAGGCCGCGCAGCGCATAGAGTTCCGAATAGCCGCGCTTCTGCACGACCGCGCGGAAATGCGCCGGAACGGAGACCCGCCCCTTCGCATCGATCCTGTTCACCGCGCTTGACAGAAACCGGTCCATGACACGCTGCAGCCGCTTCCGCCGCCGCACCCCTCTCCATGTTTTCGTCCGCGCCGAAGCGCGTCCCCTGCCGAAAATCCGCTTCGATCCCAGCGGCAAAACGCCGCAAACGCACAGCCGCCGCGGCTGCCCGATTGGCGTACGCTTTACCCTGACGCGGAACGAAGGCTTTGGTATCGAAATGGGATATCATGGGGCACAATGGGCGTCAACGGGAACAGGCTTCACAAACGCGCGCGCCACAACCGGTGAGAGCAGCTCTGACAACACTCCCGTCTTTATCTCCCATTAAGCCTAACGAACCGTTTAGAGCGGGCTGGCCCAAGCGGAAGCGGCTTGCCGCGCATCACTGCCGCGAATAGCGTCGTCAGTCTTTTCGCTGAGCAACAAGGTCAGAAATCCATGTCCGAAACAGCCAGGTCCCGCGCGGCCTCCCTTGCCCATCTGCGTCGCGACGGACTTGCCAAAGGCGACCCCATCCCATTGCCGCTGACCATGGCCGCTATTTTCCACAACCCGGGCGACGGCGCCGGCTACAGTCAGTACGGCCGTTACAGCAACGCCACCTGGGATGCAGTCGAGCACATGCTGGCGCATCTCGAAGACGCGCCATGCGTCGGCTTCCCCTCAGGAATGGCGGCAATCTCGGCGGTGTTTTTCGGCCTGTTGAAATCCGGCGACCGCGTGCTTTTGCCTTCGGACGGCTACCATGCCACACGCGCGCTGGCCGAACGTTTCCTCAAGCCCTTCGGCGTCGCCTATGATCTGCGGCCGACAGCTACATTCCTCGACGGCGGCTTCGACGGCTACCGCCTTGTCTACGTTGAAACCCCGTCAAATCCGCGATTGGACATTTGCGACATCACAGCGGTCGCCGAGGCCGCGCACCAAGCGGGCGCGATCGTCGTCGTCGACAACACCACGATGACGCCGTTCGGCCAGCGCCCGCTCGATCTCGGCGCCGACATCGTCGTTGCTGCCGACACCAAGGCGGCCAACGGGCATTCCGACGTGCTGTTCGGCCATGTCGCCAGCCGCAATCCAGACATCATCGCGGACGTCACCGGCTGGCGCGAGACCGCGGGCGGCATTCCCGGCCCGTTCGAGGCTTGGCTGGTGCATCGCGGCCTGGAGACGCTGGAGGTACGCTTCGACCGCATGTGTTCTTCTGCCGAGGTGATCGCGAAGCGCCTGAAAAACCATCGCGCCGTTAGCGGCTTGCGCTACCCCGGGGCTGGAGGGCGACCCGTTGCACAACCTCGCCCGGGCGCAGATGGAGCGCTTCGGCTTCCTCGTGTCCTTCGAACTCGCTTCCCAGGAGAAGGCCGAGGATTTCATCAACAACTGCACGCTGATGCAGGCGGCAACGTCGTTCGGGGGTGTCCACACCTCCGCCGAGCGGCGGGCCAAGCGAGGAGATTCGGTTCCGCCCGGCTTCGTGCGCCTGTCGGTGGGCTGCGAGCCGGTGGAAGAACTCTGGCAGGCGATCGAGGCATCGCTGGACAAGATCGGCATCTGAGCTGGCGGTTAGGTCACCAAGTCGTCGGCGCCAATATCGCGCCTGCCGTGCAAAACGCGGACGATCTCGATCGCGTCTTCGCCCATGCGATACAGAGTGACATATTCGCCGACGATCAGATGACGAATGCCGGGCGCGATATCATCGCGCGGCGCACCTGAGAACGGGTGCAAGGTGAGCAGTGTCCAGCGCCTCTCCAAAGCGTCCACAAGGCGCATGGCTCCCTTTGGGCTATGTTCCGCAATGTAGTCACCGATGCCTTCGACATCTGATATCGCCTGAGGAAGCAGCCGATATTTCACTCTTCCGAGCCTGCAGCTTCCGACATCCTGTGATATTTGGCTCGCAGCCGGTCCATGAAGGGCTGGCCGTCCACCGCCGGTCCGCTGTCGATCCCCTCCTGAACCAGCCTGCGCAATTCCTCGACCGTGTAGCCGAGAAGATCGCGGCGGTCTTTCCATTGCCGCAGCGCATCACGGATGACTTCGCTGGCCGAGGCATATTCGCCGGCGGCCACGACATCGTCGACCGCCGCCGCCAGTTCCGGCGAAAGCGTGATGCTGCGTTTGTCGACGTGACCCATGATGCGCTCCTGATCAAACCATGACAATCATGGTACGATTAAATCGTACCAGCTTCAAGGATGCGTTTGTCTCGACCCCAGCATGCGTACTTGATTCAATCGCTCAAGCACCTGAATCGCCAGCTGCGCCCGAAGGCGCAGACTGCTGATCCAAAGGATTAATCGCGATATGGGGGAGAAAATTGCCAGCTGGCCTGTAAGCCGGGTTTTGTATGGCCCTCGCCCCTTTCGGGGCGAGAACGTGGCGGCCATTCATCTTGGGCGCATGTTGCCATGCGCCTCACGCAACCTACCCGGACGGTGAGCCGGAAACAGCCCTCGAAGGTTTCCCCTCGCACCGTCCCTATTCGGTCTTGCTCCCGGTGGGGTTTACCGTGCCGCTCCTGTTGCCAGTCGCGCGGTGGGCTCTTACCCCACCCTTTCACCCTTGCCCCGATAAATCGTGGCGGTTTGCTTTCTGTGGCACTTTCCCTGGGGTCGCCCCCGCCGGCCATTAACCGGCACCGTGTTTCCATGGAGCCCGGACTTTCCTCACCCGCAGCCTTTCGGCTTTGCGGGTGCGGCCGCCCGGCCAGCTGGCAGAGCGTATAAAGGGGTTCACGTTCCAAAACGCAAATGAAAAAGCAGACTTATGCCGGCGATCCCAATGCCGCCAACTGCACCTTGACCTTGCCGCAATAGGCCGCCGACACCGGGTTCATCCTCGTCGCGGCATGGCCGGCATTGTATTTCAGGATCGTGCCGCAGGTGGTGCCGCCGCCGAGATTGCGCGCCATGGCAAGGTACTTCATGCCGTATTTGATGTTGGTGTCGGGATCGAACAGACCCTTGGCGGAGCCGCTATACCCCATCATCCGCGCCGTTGCCGGCTTGATCTGCATCAGGCCGATTTCACCCGCGCTGCCGACGATGTTCGGCCGGTAGTTGCTCTCGATCTTGATGACCGCCTGGGCCAGCGACACCGGCACGCCTTCGGCCGCAGCATAGCGGGCAATGATTGCCGAATACTGGCCGCCAAGCGCGGCTGCCGCAGTCGACTCCGCAGCGGTGCTTGGGCGGATCGATGCGGTCGTCGTCAGGTCGACGCTCTTCCTGTTGCGCTTAAAATGCCTCTTGGCCGTGGCTTTTCTGGCCTTCACCACGGCTGCTTTGCGCACATTCGCGGTGGTTGCTCTTTTTGCTTTCGGGTTTGCTTTCGTCATGGTGGCCTTGGCGGGTGCGGCGATCAAGCCCTGGTCTGCCCTCTGGCTCAGTGGTGCGGCATCGGCCGTGCTGAAGGTAAAAGTCATTACGCCGGCAGCAATAGCTGCCGTTACAACGGTCAATTTCTGCATGTGGTCCCGTTCTGTTTGGCCGCGCGAAGATCTTCACGCAGCAACGCCTAATCAATATCGGAGCATCCGGGGGGCTGGAGGTCCGATAACTTGCACGAACTGCCTTTGAGGGCGGAATTTGTGTCGAACAAGGCGAGGCAATTCACTTTCAGTGACAGGCTGTAACTTGAATATCAGGAAAAGATTATTTAGACGCAACTGACCTAAGGGAAGTCAGCAGGCTTTGCAGCGTGCTAGACGTAGAGCCGTCGGCGACGCCATCCACCAGGCGTGGTCGGAAATGCCGTTGAAAAGCTTCGACGACGATTTCGGTCTGGCGGTCGAAGACACCTGATATCTCGACGCCATAGCCATAGAGCGCCAGCATCGACTGCAGTGCCTCGACCTCGGCGCCGGTATCGCCGGCTTTCAGCACCGCGCCGCGCCGGACCGGCGCCGCAGGCACGAGATGGCCGACCCCGGCCGCAAACAGCGCCTTCCAGGGGAATTTCTCGCCCGGGTCGATCTTGCGCCCCGGCGCGATGTCGGAATGGGCAAGCACCCTTTGCGCCGTAATGGAATGGCGTTCGATGACACCAAGGCAAAGCCCGATCACCGCTTCCACCTGCCGCTTGGGAAAGGCCGAATAGCCGAGCGAATGGCCGGGATTGACGATTTCGATGCCGACCGAACAGGAGTTGATGTCGCGACGCCCGAACCAGGAACTTGCACCGGCGTGCCAGGCGCGGTCGCTTTCGCGCACCATCTGGATAATGCGGCCATCCTCATGGACGAGGTAGTGCGACGAGACTTCGCTTGCGGGGTCGCATAACCAGGCTTCCGCGGCAGCACCCGTCGCCATGCCGGTATAGTGCAGCACGATCATGTCGGGCCTGAGCGTTTCGCGCCGCGGGCCGAAATTCGGCGATACCCTGACCTCCGCGCTTGGCTCGTCGGGCGGGAAGCCGCTCATGCGTGCCTGAGGCCCCGCTCGATCATTTCATAGGCCGCGTTGATCGCCGCGACCCTGGTCGTTGCAATCTTGATGAATTCCTGCGGCAGGCCGCGCGCGATCAGCCGGTCCGGATGATTGTCGGAGACCAGCTTGCGGTACCGCTTCCTGACCTCCTCGAACGGTTTGCCGCGCTCAATGCCGAGCACGATATAGGGATCGCCGGCGCCGAGATTGACGTGCCTGGCCATGATGGCCTCGTAGTGCACCTCGTCGATGCGAAAAATCTCGGCAATACGGTGCAGGAAAACGCCTTCGCGCTCATGCACCAGCCCATCCGCCTTGGCGATATGGAACAGACCGTCGAGTATGTCTTCCAGCATGACGCAGTTCGAATGGCCCGAGCCGCACATCTGCGCCATACTCTCGGCATAGGTCTCGAACCCGGCGACGTCGCGCTTGGCCAGATCGTAAAGCCGCGCCACATTGCGGGTCTGTTCTCGCGGCACCTCGAATATTTCCTGGAACGCGCGAACCTCGTCCTGGGTGACGATGCCATCGGCCTTGGCCATCTTGGCTGACAGCGCAATCATCGCCACAGAGAAGGCGACACGCCGGCGCAGATCAGCGTCACCGGAGAAAACCGTGCGCACGGCCTCGACCACATCGGCTACGCCGGACGTGGCTGAAGATGAAACGCGGGTGATGAAGTCGCCGAGGCGATCCCAAATCGACATGAGCGCTTATTAGGGCCGCCGGCCATTGCTATCAAGCCAAGACAGCGCCGCAGAGTGGATCGAATTTACGCAAGCAACCGACGCGCCAGATCCCAAACCGTAGGAAAGAGCCGGTTCAAGGCCCTTGAGCCCCGAATCGACCTAAACGCAGGAAGGCCGGCGCGAAGCCGGCCTCCTCTCTCGTCACGTCAAAGTGACCGAGACTGCTGCTACTGCGCGGGGGCAGGAGCAGGTGTTGCCGGAGCCGGTTCTGCAGGCTTCGGTGCATCCGGCGTCGCCGGCTTCATGGGCTCGGCGGCTGGCGGATTGGTGCTCTGGGTGGTGGTGTTATCCGTACCGCTGTCGCTGCAGGCGGCAACGCCGAACAGGGCCAGGGCGGAAACGGAAGCAAGAATGAGCTTTTTCATGACATCTCTCCTTCAACACACGCTCACGTTGCGGTGAACGGTCGGAGGCAAAATGCATCAAACGGCCATGAGTTTCGTAACGTTGCGTTTCCTGATGTAACATCCGCGCACTATCGATTGCGGGCCGGGCGATGCCGAACTAACAGTCTGGACCCAAATGCAATGCCGGAGTTCTGCGTGGACAAGAAATGGGATTTTTGGATCGACCGCGGCGGCACCTTCACCGACGTGATCGGACGTGATCCGCAAGGGGGTTTGCATCCCAGGAAATTCCTGTCGGAAAATCCCGAAGCCTATCCCGACGCGGCCATAGCCGGCATCCGCGAGCTTCTGGGGCTGAAATCCGGCACCGCTATTCCTCCGGGCCTGGTCGGTGACGTCAAGATGGGTACCACCGTTGCCACGAATGCGCTGCTGGAGCGCAAGGGCGACCGTGTGCTTTTGCTCATCACCAAGGGCTTTCGCGATGCGCTGAAAATCGCCTATCAGGCCCGGCCGGACATCTTCGCCAAGGAGATCATCCTTCCGGAACAGCTCTACGAGCGGGTCATCGAGATCGACGAACGCGTGCGCGCCAATGGCGAGGTCGAGCGCTTGCTCGACATCACCGCCTGCCGCCCCGCCATCGAACAGGCGAAGGCTGACGGCATCGATGCGGTGGCCATCGTCTTCATGCATGCCTGGAAATATCCCGACCACGAGAAGGCGGTGGCGAAAGTCTGCCGCAAGATCGGGTTCAGCCAAGTCTCGGTCAGCCATGAGGTCTCGCCGCTGATCAAGCTGGTCGGCCGCGGCGACACCACCGTGGTCGATGCCTATCTGTCGCCGATCCTGTCGCGCTATGTGCAAAGGGTGGCGGGAGAACTGGGCGCGACGCCAATCTCCCCACTTGTGGGGGGTGAGGAGCGGTCGGCCAAAGGCCGAGAAAAAGCCAACGATTTGGCTTTTTCAGCGACGAACGCCCGGAGCCATAGCGAAGGGCAGTCGGCAAAGCCGACAGAGGGGGTCCTCTCGGAAGGCACCGCCAATGCGCTGAGCCCGGTCGATCCAACCCCACCCGGCGGCTCCGCCGGCACCCTCCCCTCGAGGGGGAGGGAAAACCCTCGCCTGATGTTCATGATGTCGTCGGGCGGGCTCACCGCCGCCGACATGTTTCAGGGCAAGGACGCGCTGCTGTCCGGCCCGGCCGGCGGTGTCGTCGGCATGGTCGAAACGGCGAAACTCGCCGGTTTCGAGAAAGTCATCGGCTTCGACATGGGCGGCACCTCCACCGATGTCGCCCATTTTGACGGCGAGTATGAGCGCGCTTTCGACACCGAGGTTGCCGGCGTGCGCATCCGTGCGCCGATGATGCGCATCCATACCGTCGCTGCCGGCGGCGGCTCGATCCTGCATTACGAAGCCGGCCGCTTCCGCGCCGGGCCGGATTCCGCCGGCGCCAATCCCGGCCCCGCCGCCTACCGGCGCGGCGGCCCGCTTGCCGTCACCGACGCCAATGTCATGCTGGGCAAGCTGCAGCCCGATTTCTTCCCGGCAATTTTCGGCCCAGGCCAGGACCAGCCGCTGGACGTCGCCGCCGTGCATAAAAAATTCGCGGCGCTCGCCGCCGAAATCGGCGATGGCCGCACGCCGGAAGCCGTCGCCGAAGGGTTCGTTACCATCGCGGTGGAAAACATGGCCAATGCCATCAAGAAGATCTCCGTGCAGCGCGGCTACGATGTCACCGAATATCTCTTGAACTGTTTTGGCGGCGCTGGCGGCCAGCATGCCTGCCTGGTTGCCGACGCGCTCGGGATGGAGGCGGTACTGATCCACCCCTTTTCCGGTCTGCTCTCAGCCTATGGTATCGGCCTGTCGTCGGTTTTCGCGTCACGCCAGCAGGCACTCCTGAAGCCGCTTGCCGAAGAATCCAGGACCGAGATCGGCAGCCTCATCGGCACGTTGAAAAAAGCCGTCATCGCCGAATTGGCAGCGCAAGGCATCGCCGAGGACAAGATTGCGGCAAAGCCGGTGCTGCACATCCGCTATGACGGCACGGACACCACGCTGCCGGTGAATTTCGAAGGCGACTCGATCTTCCAGGCCAGGCGCGATTTCGAAGTGGCCCACAAGGCGCAGTTCGGGTTCGTCTATGACGACAAGCCGATGATCGTCGAGACCGTTGGCGTGGAAGGCGCCGAGATCGTCGAGACCACGGCCGAAGCCGTTGCGCCCGCCGGACCGGCAAGGGTTGAAGCCGGTGCGTCCGGAACGCGGCGCATCTATACCGAGGGACGTTGGCATGAAGCCGGCATCCATCGCCGCGAAAACCTGCGCCCATCCAATCTGGTCCCGGGCCCCGCTTTGATCATCGAGCCGAACCAGACCATCGTCNCCATCGTCGTCGAGCCGGGCTGGCAGGCCGAAATCACTGATGTCAATCACGTCGTCATCCGCCGCACGGAACGGAAAGTGCGCACGGCTGCCCTCGGCACCGAAGCCGATCCGGTGATGCTGGAGGTCTTCAACAACCTCTTCATGTCGATCGCCGAGCAGATGGGCGTCACCCTGCAGAACACCGCCTATTCCGTCAACATCAAGGAAAGGCTGGACTTTTCCTGCGCCGTCTTCGACCGCCATGGCGCGCTGGTCGCCAACGCGCCGCACATGCCGGTGCATCTCGGCTCCATGGACCGCTCGGTCGAAACCGTCATCAGGCTGAACTCCGGCGACATCCATCCCGGCGACGTCTTTGCGCTGAACGCCCCTTACAATGGCGGCACGCATTTGCCTGATATCACCGTGGTGACGCCGGTGTTTTCCCTCCCCCTCGAGGGGAGGGTGGCCGCGCAGCGGCCGGGTGGGGTTCTCTCAGAAGGCACCACAAGAGCGTCGAGCACTGCCGCAACGACCCCCTCCGGCGGCTCCGCCGCCACCTCCCCCTCAAGGGGGGAGGAAGTAATCTTCTACGTAGCCTCACGCGGCCATCATGCCGATATCGGCGGCACTGCCCCCGGCTCGATGACGCCGCTTGCCACCACGGTCGACGAGGAAGGCGTGCTGTTCGACAATTTCCGCGTTGTCGATCGTGGAAAATTCCGCGAGACGGAGTTGCAAACGCTGCTCACCGACCACCCCTACCCCGCCCGCAACCCGCACCAGAACATCGCCGACCTCAAGGCGCAGATCGCCGCGAACGAAAAGGGCGTGGCGGAATTGCGCAAGATGGTCACACATTTCGGCCTCGACGTCGTCGAAGCCTATATGGGCCATGTCCAGGACAACGCTGCCGAAAGCGTGCGCCGCGTGCTGGAGCGGCTGCCCGATAGTTCTGAGTACGAATACCCGACCGACACCGGCCAGGTGATCAAGGTGAAGATTACCGTCGATCGGCAAAAGCGCGAGGCGACCGTGGACTTCACCGGCACCTCGAAGGTCGAGAAGAACAATTTCAATGCGCCCGAGCCCGTCGCCCGCGCAGCCGTGCTCTACGCCTTCCGTGTCATGGTCGAGGACATGATCCCGATGAATGCCGGCTGCCTGCGGCCGATCAACATCATCATCCCCGACGGCTCGATGCTGAAGCCCGCCTACCCCGCCGCGGTCGTCGCCGGCAATGTCGAGACCTCGCAGCATGTCACCAACGCCCTGTTCGGCGCCATGGGTGCCATGGCCAATGCGCAAGGGACGATGAACAACCTGACCTTCGGCAACAAGCAGTACCAGTATTACGAGACCATCTGCTCCGGTTCGCCGGCAGGCCGGATGAACTCCGGCCGCGGCTTTGCCGGCACATCCGGCGTCCACACCCACATGACCAATTCGCGCCTGACCGACCCGGAGGTGCTGGAATTGCGCTTTCCCGTGCTGCTCGAGGATTTTCACATTCGCGAAGGCTCCGGCGGCAAAGGCAAATGGGATGCCGGTGACGGCACCAGGCGGACGATCCGTTTCCTCGAAAAGATGGAATGCGCCATCCTGTCCTCGCACCGCAACCGCCCGCCGCAAGGCCTTGATGGCGGCGGTGACGGCGAGGTCGGCTCGACCAAGGTCCGCCGCCAGGACGGCAGCGTCGAGACGCTGAAGGCCTGCGACCAGACCGTGCTCGACGCCGGCGACGCCGTCATCCTGACGACGCCGACGCCGGGCGGGTTTGGCAAGGCCTGAACTCGCGTCAACAGGCTGTCACCCGCCTGTCATGCCCCTGAGTTACCCGCTTGCGGCAAAGCAAATGGGGAATCACTTTGCCATGACGGACGTCTCCTCGGATCTCGTTTTTCGCCGCGGCAAGGAAGTTGGAAAAGCCGTCTACCAGAACCGCCCGCTTTCGCAGGCCGGCCTTTCCGAACGACTGTTTGCGCTGCTGTTTTCCGGCCTTGTCTATCCGCAGATCTGGGAAGACCCTGAAGTCGACATGGAGGCCATGCAGCTTGGCCAGGGCCACCGCCTCGTCACCATAGCGTCGGGCGGCTGCAACATCCTCGCCTACCTCACCCGCTCGCCTGAACGCGTCGATGCGGTCGACCTCAACGCCGCCCACATCGCCTTGAACCGGATGAAGCTGGAGGCGGTGCGGCATCTGCCCTCGCAGGGCGATCTGTTCCGTTTCTTCGGCGCCGCCGACACCAACCACAATTCGCAAGCCTATGACCGCTTCATCGCGCCGCATCTCGACCCGGTCAGCCGCCACTATTGGGAGCGTCGCAGCTGGCGCGGCCGCCGGCGCATCACCGTCTTCGACCGCAATTTCTACCAGACCGGCCTGCTCGGCCTGTTCATCGCCATGGGCCACCGCATCGCCAAATTCTTCGGCGTCGATCCCGCCGGTATCATGGCGTCGAAGAGCCTCGCCGACCAGCGCCGCTTCTTCAACGAAGAGCTGGCGCCGGTCTTCGACAAGAAGCTGTTGCGCTGGGCTACCTCGCGCAAGGCTTCGCTGTTCGGCCTCGGCATTCCGCCGGCGCAGTACGATTCGCTGATCACCTCGGGCGATGGTTCGATGGCCAGCGTGCTGAAGGCCCGGCTGGAAAAGCTCGCTTGCGATTTTCCGCTGAAGAACAACTACTTCGCTTGGCAAGCCTTCGCCCGTCGCTATCCCAATCCGGGTGAGGCCGCCCTGCCCGCCTATCTAGAAGAGGCCAACTACAAGGCGATCCGCAACAATGTCGATCGCGTCGGCA
The DNA here is from genome assembly GCF_000503035.1 of Mesorhizobium sp. LSHC412B00. Taxonomy (NCBI): domain Bacteria; kingdom Pseudomonadati; phylum Pseudomonadota; class Alphaproteobacteria; order Hyphomicrobiales; family Phyllobacteriaceae; genus Mesorhizobium; species Mesorhizobium sp. LSHC412B00. The sequence goes on from NZ_AYWB01000002.1 coordinate 124,521, forward strand.
TCCACCACGCCAATCTGATCGAATTTCTGGCCGGCAAGGACGCAGGCACCGTCGACCGTTTCGTCCTGCTCGACGCGCAGGACTGGATGACGAACGACCAGCTCAATGCCCTTTGGTCGGAGATCACCCGCACCGCCTCGGTCGGCGCCCGAGTCATCTTCCGTACCGCCGCCGAGCCCAGCCTGCTGCCGGGCCGCGTCTCGATCTCGCTGCTCGACCAGTGGACCTACGAGGACGAGGCCTCGCGCGACTGTTCGGCCCGCGACCGCTCGGCCATCTATGGCGGCTTCCACCTCTATGTGAAGCGCGCGGCATGAGCGCGAGCGAGCTGCCGGCCGACCATGCCGAACTGATGGACGGCGTCTATCGCTGGCAGCGCCACATCTACGACCTGACTCGCAAATATTACCTGCTCGGCCGCGACCAGATGATATCCGGGCTGGATGTGCCGGCGAATGGCAGAGTGCTCGAACTTGGCTGCGGCACCGGCCGCAACATCGCGCTTGCCGCCCGCCGCTATCCCGACGCCCGCCTCTACGGCCTCGACATCTCGGCCGAGATGCTGGAGACCGCCGGCAAGGCGATCGGCCGCGACGGCCTGTCCGGCCGCGTCGTGCTGGCGCGCGGCGACGCCACCGATTTCGACGCCAAGACGCTGTTCGGCATCGAGCGCTTCGACCGCATCTTCGTGTCCTATTCGCTGTCGATGATCCCCGGCTGGGAAAAGACGGTTTCAGCAGCCCTTGCGGCACTCGCACCCGGCGGCTCGCTGCATGTCGTCGATTTCGGCCAGCAGGAAGGCTTGCCCAACTGGTTCCGGACATTGCTGCGCGGCTGGCTCAAAAAATTCCACGTCGCGCCACGTGAATCTCTGCGTGAAGTCCTGGAATCGGAATCTCGGCGAACCGGCGCAAGCTTCCGTTTCCGCACGCTTTATCGCGGCTATGCCTGGCTGGCGGTGATCGAGTCGCACGACCTCACCTCCCCCTCGATGGGGGAGGTCGCGCCGAAGGCGCGGGNTGAAACGCTAGGCACCCCACCCCGGCGCTGCGCGCCGACCCTCCCCATCAAGGGGAGGGTAAAGGGAGCTAATGCAGCGTCTTCACCAGTGCGCCGACCATCACCTGCGGCCGGTAGCCGAGCTTGGCCGGCGTCAACCCCAGCCGCACCACCACCAGTTGCTCCGACGGGATGATGGCGACCGTCTGGCCGTCATGGCCCTCCATCCAGTAGGTATCGTTGGGCAGGCCGGCGGCGACGCCGGCGCCGGGATTTCCTTCGTCCCCCGGGGCTTCGATCCAAAGTTGCCCCTTGCCGTAGACTTTCGAGGCCGGTGCCGGTTCGCGCATCCAGTCGACGAAACCGGCCGGCAGGATCTGGTTGCCGTTCCAGACGCCGCCCTGCAGCAGGAATTGGCCGAACCGCGCCCAGTCATGCCCCGTGGCATAGAGGTAGGATGAGCCGACAAAGGTACCCTCCTCGTCGGTTTCGAGCACCGCGCTTTGCATGCCGAGCGGCCCGAACAGCGCTGCCCTTGGCCACATCAGCGCCTTGTCCTTGTCGCCGATAGCATCCTGCCACAGCCGCGACAGCATCACCGCCGTGCCGCTCGAATAGGAAAAGACCTTGCCGACGTGGCCGGTCAGCGGCTTGGCCTCGGCGAAGCCCGCCATATCCGGTTCGAGGTAGAGCATGCGCGTCACATCGGCAACGTCGCCATAATCCTCGTTGAACTCGAGTCCGCTCGACATCGCCATCATATCGGCAAGGCTGATGGCGGCGCGGCCGTCCGCCTTCCATGAGCCGAACAGGCCCTGATTGGTCACCGCCATCTTGCCGTCCTTGACCAGCGTGCCGACGAGCGCGGCGTTGACTGTCTTGGTCATCGACCAGCCCAGCAGCGGCGTTTTCGCCGAAAAGCCGTCGCCATAACGCTCCGCAACAATGCGGCCATTTTTGACCACCACCACGGCGCGCATGCCGATGCCGGTCATCGCCGCACCGTCGAGGATCTTGTTGATTTCGGGATTTTGCGAGGCATCGACTCGATCTCCCTCGGGCCACAGATCGCCCTTGGTGGCCGCCGACGCCTCGGCAGGGATTGACGTGCGCCGTGCCTTGCCGACGTCGCCATCTGGAACCGAGGCGCAACCCAGGCCGGCGCGCGCAACGGCAACGCTCTTGCCGAGGAAGCCAAGCAGCCCGGCCGAGACGGTCCCCCTGTTCTTGTCGACCGACACCTTCATCAGCCTGAGAAGCGGATGGCCGGGCGCCTGCACGTCGATGGCCAGCACCTCATTGGGATCACGGCCGGCGATAAAAACATTCGAGCAGACAATCTTGGCGGAATAGCCGGAACCGACGCGGATCAGTTCGGGCGGCGCGACGTAGAGCCAGGCAAACAGGGCGGCTATGGCCAACACGACCAGGCCGAGCAGCCATTTGATGATCTTCACGGCGATCCGCATCTTTCCGTCCCTGCTTTTCCGCTGCCCGTGGCTTGCGGCCCGATTTATGTCATCGATTTGCCGCCATTGCTTCCGCAAAATCGGTGTTCTTGTCGAGCGCCGTCAACCTGTTATCAACCATGATCGGCGATCACTGGTGCATGTCGCCCAAAAGTGCGCAGCGGTTTTGGAACAACGACATGCACGAAAATAGCGTATCAGGCGATGCTGTGGGGCGATCGCCTGAGGGGCACCTGCAACGACAACCCAACAGCGACCGGCTGATTCCGGCTCGGGAAATGCGATGCGCCGTTTCGCGGCCCTCATCACGTTGACGCTGCTGGCCGCCTGCTCGACCGCCGGCGATCTCGTGCCCTCGATGTCGCCATCCAGCAGCCCGACGGTTGCCGTGCGCGCACCGCGTTTCGAAGACTCCAAGCCGCATGAATGGGATAGCGGCGCGCCTTGGAACTATGCCGTTCACGGCACCGACGTCTCCAAATACCAGACCTCGGTCGACTGGCCGACGGCCAAGGCCAGCGGCATCTCCTTCGCCTTCATCAAGGCGACCGAGGGCGGCGACCGTTTCGACGAGTATTTCAACGAGCATTGGTCGCGCACCAAGGCCAATGGCATTCCGCGCGCGGCCTACCATTTCTTCTATTTCTGCACGCCTGCCGCCACCCAGGCGCGCTGGTTCATCCAGAACGTGCCCATCGACCGCTCGGCCATGCCGCCGGTGCTCGACATGGAGTGGAACCCGCAATCGCCGACCTGCCGGCTGCGCCCGGATTCGGCGACGGTGCGGGCCGAAATGACCACCTTTCTCGAGATGATCGAGCGGCACTACGGCAAGAAGCCGATCATCTACACCTCGGTCGACTTCTTCGACGATAACGACCTTTCGACCTTCCGCGGCTATCCCTACTGGCTGCGCTCGGTGGCCGGCCACCCCCGCCAGAAGTACGGCAGCCACCCTTTCACCTTCTGGCAATACACCGGAACCGGTATCGTTCCCGGCATGACCGGCAAGTCCGATATCAACGTCTTCAACGGCACTGAGGCAGCCTGGAAAAAGTGGCTGCGGCAGAACACCCGTTGACACCGGCTCTGCCGCCTGCTTTTCGACGTCCCATGCGCACCTACCTGCAACCACTGGGATATTTACGCCGGAAACGATCGAAGAGCCGCCTGCGCTCCGGGCTGCTCGCGGCTCTGCTGCTCGGCGCTACGGCGATGCCGGCGGGGGCGCAGGAATGCGGCGGCGACTTCGAAACCTGGAAGCAAGGCGTGGCGGCGGAAGCCAAGGCAGCCGGTGTCGGCGCTGTCGGCCTTGACGCGCTGGAAGCCGCCACCATCGACGACAAGGTGCTGGCGCGTGACCGCGCCCAGGGCGTCTTCGCCCAGACCTTCATTCAGTTCTCCAACCGCATGATCTCGGCCTACCGGCTGAAGCAGGGCGCGGCCAACCTGAAGAAATACGCCGAAATCTTTGCGCGCGCCGACCAGCAGTTCGGTGTCCAGGCGCCGATCATCACCGCCTTCTGGGGGCTGGAGACCGATTTCGGCGCCGTACAGGGCGATTTCCACACGCTGAGCGCCTTGGTGACGCTGTCGCATGACTGCCGCCGCCCGCAGCTGTTTCGGCCGCAACTGGTGCCGCTGTTGACGCTGATCGATCGCGGCGTCGTTCCGGCCGACGTCACCGGCGCCTGGGCCGGCGAGATCGGCCAGACCCAGATCCTGCCTTCCGATTATCTCGCGCGCGGAGTCGACGGCGACGGCGACGGCATCGTCGACCTCAGGCGCAGCGTACCCGACGTGATCATGACCACGGCCAACAAGGTGCTGTCGCGCGGCTGGAAACGCGACCAGCCCTGGATCGAGGAAGTGCGCGTGCCCGAGGACATGCCCTGGGAGCAGACCGGCCGCACCAACAAGTTGCCGCTGTCGCAATGGGCCGCCTGGGGCGTCACCAATCCCGATGGCACGCCGCTGATCGACAATGGCCTGAAGGCCGGCCTGGCGCTGCCGATGGGCCGCAAAGGTCCGGCCTTCCTCGCCTACGACAATTTCGACGTCTATCTCGAATGGAACCAGTCCTTCACCTACGCGCTAACCGCCGCCAACTTCGCCAGCCGGCTGGCCGGGGCAAAGCAGTTCGACCCGCGCAATCCCGAAACCGGGCTCAATGGCGACCAGATGAAGGAATTGCAGACTAAGCTCGAAGCCAGGGGCTATGACGTCGGCACCGTCGACGGCATTCTGGGCACCAACACCCGCGAAGCCATCCGCAAGGAACAGATGCGGCTCGGCATGCCGGTAGACGGCTGGCCGACGCCGGAGCTTTTGGGGAAACTGTGAGTAGAATCTGCCCAAGCTGGGTTCCTTATTCCCTACTCCTTGCCCGGAAGAAGTCGATAAATGCCCGCAAAGCCGGGGGGACGTGCCTCGAACTCGGGTGATACAGGAAGAAGCCTGGAAAGCTGGGCGACCAGGGCTCTAGAAATCTCATCAGCCTGCCCGCATCGATCCAGGACTGGACCTGATAGTCGATCATGTAGGCAACGCCTGCTCCACCCAGCGCCGCGTTCAGCATCAGCTCGGTGTCGTTGACAGTCAGGCTGCCCTCGACGGCGATTTCCAGAGACCGTTTGCCGCGCGCGAACTCCCATCGATAGAGGTTGCCGCCACCAGGCCACTGGAATTTTATGCATTGGTGCTGATGCAACTCCTGCGGATGGCGCGGTATGGCCCGATTTTCGAGATAGACGGGAGCGGCCACCGCCGCCATCTGCAAATCCCCGCTCAGTTTCACTGCCACCATGTCCTTCTCCAGCCGCTCGCCAAGCCTGATTCCGGCATCGAACCGTCCTCGAACAATGTCGGTCAGCGTATCGTCGACGATGACGGTCAGCGCTATATCAGGATAGGCGCGTTGGAAGTCGCCAAGGATCGGGCCGATGAACCGCACCGCGGCAACACGCGGCACGTTTATTCGTAGCGAACCCGCCGGCCGATCACGCGCGGCATGAATGTCCGCTACGGCGCCCTCTAGCTCTTCGAACGCAACGGCAAGGCGCGCAAACAGCGTCTCGCCGGCACCAGTGGGTGAAACACTACGCGTCGTGCGATTCAGCAACCTGACGCCGATGCGAGCCTCCAGTTGCCGGATCGACTGGCTGAGCGCCGGCGGGGAAACACGCAGCCGGGCGGCGGCGCGGACGAAACTACGCTCTTCCACGATTGCGGCAAATGCCTTGAGCTCGGCGAATTCAGAACCGCGCATTGTGTATCCCTAGATTAACAAGCTAGTCAGATAATAGGCCATTATCTGATCAGTTGCATGGCCCTATTTCTCGACTAGCGGACCCGTCGGATGAATCCGGCACGGGCCTGAATGATTGAAGGAAACGTATCATGCCCAAGTCCTTGCAAGGCAAAACCGCACTCGTCACCGGCAGTTCGCGCGGCATTGGGCGAGCCATCGCCGAAGGCCTCGCCTCCAAGGGCGCTGCCGTCGTCGTCAACTATGTCGGCAACCACGAAGCCGCTGACGAGGTCGTGGCCGCCATCGCCGGCAAGGGAGGAAAGGCGATCGCCGTCCAGGCCGACATATCAAGCGTCTCGGATATTCATCGCCTGTTTGACGAGGCTGAGAGTGAGTTCGGCGCGATCGACATCGTGGTTGCCAATGTCGGCGTCGCCGTCATCAAGCCTCTGACCGAGGCAACCGAAGCCGATTTCGACCATGTCTTCGGCACCAATGCCAAGGGCACGTTCTTCGTGCTTCAGGAAGCAGCGCGCCGTGTGCGAAACGGCGGCCGCATCATCGCGGTCTCCACCGGCGGCACCAAGATGTTCTTCACGCAAACGGCGCTCTATCTCGGCAGCAAGGGCGCCGTCGAACAATTCGTCCGTGTGCTCTCGCGTGAACTCGGACCGCGCGGCATCACCGTGAATGCGCTGTCGCCTGGCTTCACCGACACGGACCTGCTTCCCGAGCGCGATCGCGCCGTGGCGGCCGGCATGTCTCCATTTGGCAGGATCGGCGCGCCCCGCGACGTTGCCGATGTCGCGGTCTTCCTGGCCAGCGACGAGGCCCGCTGGCTGACCGGCGAGAATATCCAGGCCGGTGGCGGGGTCGCTTAGTCCGCCATCGTCTCCAGGCTGGCGAATCCCTGCGGCGCATCGCCTTCGTCAAACGGCGTCGTCACCTCGACGAAGGTATCGGGATAAAAGCCGTTGAAGCGGGTTCTCAGCGACAGCGAATAGGCGCCGATATGGCCGATCTCGATCCAGTCGCCGGTGTCGACGGTTTCCGGCAGCCAGAACGGCCGCGACAGGATGTCGACGGAATCGCAGGTCGCGCCGCAGACCTTGAACGGCACGATGTTCTTCTCCTCGCCATTGCGCGAGCGGATCGCCGGATCGGGGATGAAGCGGGCCGGCAGTGTGATCTTGCCGGTCCAAGAATCCGACAGCGACGCCCAGATGCCGTCATTGATGTAGAGCCGCTTGCCCTTGCGCAGCAGCACCCGCACGATCAGCGACAGGCAGCGCGCCACGATCACCCGGCCGGGCTCGGCCACCAACGGGATCTGGTCGAACTGGTATTCCCTCAGGTCGCCCGACAGCCGCGACATGATCTGGCCGAGCGACGGCATCTCGATCTGCTTGCGATTGGGGTCATGGCCGTACTCGGCGGGAAAGCCGCCGCCGACATCGAGGCCCGCAATGTCGAAGGTCAGCCGGTTGCGCACCCAATCGGCGGAGGCCAGCGCCCGTTCATAGGTGTCGGGATCCTCGATCTGGCTGCCGACATGGAAGCACAGGCCGACCTTGTAGCCGGTGCGGTTGAGCCGCTCGGCGAGTTCCACCGCATAGGCCGGCCCGGCGCCGAATTTCTTCGACAGTTCATAGGCCGCCGAACCCTTGGTCTGGATGCGCACGAACACGCTGATGGAGCCCGGATCGATGTCAAGCGCCCGCACCACCCGCGTCAGCTTGGTGATCTCGTCCTCATGGTCGAGCGAAATGACCCGGATGGCGTATTTTTCCAGCGCAAGCTTGATGTCCGACTGCGCCTTGACCGGATGCATGTAGAGCATCTCGGCGTCGGGTGAGACGGCGCGCACTGCGGCGAACTCGCCGGGCGAGGCCACATCGAAAGCGGTGACGCCGGCTTCGACCAGCGCCTTCAGCACGATCTGCTCGCCATTGGTCTTGACTGCGTAGGCGGTCTTGCCGGGAAACATGCCCATGAACTGTTTGGCATCCGCCTTCAGCACCTGCGGGCGAAAGCAGTAGACCGGATCGTCCGGCCGAAGCGCCAGCGCCGCCTCGCGGGCATTCTCGAATCGCTGCATGGACGAATCCCCTGACTTCTCGGCTGCGCACAATTAATCCAAGCTAGCGGCCAAAGAAAACAATTCTGTGTCTGGCGGGCACTGACGCAGCAGCGCACCCTCCTGGCAGCACTGTTGCCAGCAATCACGTTTCGGGTGGCCCTTGCCGCCGAACCCGATATGCCTTCTGTCTGAGTGGCTGGCATTGATGCCGCGGGGAAGGACGTTCACGATGGCAATAGCCACGACAGCCGTGCAGCGCGGACCGATGACGGCAAGCGAATGGGGACAGCTTCTGCTGCTCGGCGCCATCTGGGGCGGCTCGTTCTTCTTTGCCCGCATCGCCGTTGCCGAAATGCACCCGCTGGTGCTGGTTCTGTTTCGCGTTGCCATTGGGGCCATTGCACTGCAGCTCTATCTCGGCATTCGCGGTCCGTCCTTCCGCCTCGCCTTCCCGCATGCCGGCCTGTTTTTCCTTTTGGCGCTCGCCAACAATGTCGTCCCGTTCTCGCTGATCTTTGCCGGCCAGACCGCGCTTGGCGCCGGCGTCGCCTCGGTGCTCAATGCGACGACGCCGTTCTGGACGCTGATCCTCGCCAACGCGCTGACAGCGGACGAAAAGCTCTCCTGGAACAAGCTTGCCGGCATCGGGCTCGGCATCGCCGGCACCGCTGTCATGATCGGCCCCGGCCTGCTGGCCGGGCTCGGCGGCCCGGTCTGGGCGAAATTCGCGCTGATCGGCGCCTCGCTGTCTTACGCCGTCGCGCTGATGATTGCCCGCCGCTTCAAGGGCGTGCCCTCGCCGGTCATCGCCACCGGACAATTGACGGCGTCGACTATCATCATGATCCCGGTGGTGCTGCTCACCTATGGCCCGGCCGGCCTGTTCTCGGCCTCGCCGCCGGTCTGGACGGCGGTGCTGGCGCTGGCGCTGCTCTCCACCGCCTTCGCCTACATCCTCTATTTCAACCTCGTCGCCTCGGCCGGCGCCACCAACGCCTCGCTGGTCACGCTCATCGTCCCGGCCAGCGCCATCCTGCTCGGCCTCCTGTTCCTCGGCGAGCGGCTCGCTCTGTTCGAGTTCTGCGGCATGGCACTGATCGCGCTTGGCCTGGTGACGATCGACGGGCGGTTGTTTGGTCGGCGCTAATGCCTGTCGACCAAAGTGCGCAGCGGTTTTGGAACAACGACGCGCTTTAGGTCTGGTAGCGCTGCCATGCCTCGCTTTCGTCACAGCCACGTCACAATTTATTCACAGGCTACCAGCGGGTTTTGCCGAAGAGTTTCAATGCCTAACGCCAGGTGGCAGGTCGCAAATTCCACAATCGCGTCGCATTGCAGCATATTTTCCGCTTGCCTGTGGCACAAATGCCCCTAGACTCCACCCATAGCTCTTGAAGAGGAGACTATGACATGGGACTTACGAGGCCAATCAACGCATTGATGATCTGTGCTGCATTTGCCTTCATTGGCGCCCTTATCATAGGTGTTCTTCCGTAACCGCCGGAGCGGAAGAACAGCAGCAATAGCCCACAAATTCGAAAGGCCGGGTGTTTCGCCCGGCCTTTTGCATTTCAGATTTCATACCACGATGAAGCTCAGGCGGCGGCGGATCCAGCTGCCTCTGTTTCGTGGGAGCGGATGCCGATCATATGGCAGATGGCAAACACCAGGTCGGCCCGGTTCATGGTGTAGAAATGGAAGTCGCTGACGCCGCGCTCGACGAGATCGAGCACCTGCTCGGCCGCCACGGCAGACGCCACGAGCGCATGCGTCTGCGGATCTTTGTGCAGCCCTTCGAACCGCTCGGCCAGCCATGCCGGCACCAGGGCGCCGCAGCGTGCCGAGAAATTGGCGACCTGGGTGAAATTGTGCACCGGCAGGATGCCGGGCACGATCGGGATGTAGATGCCGGCGCGGCGCGCCTTCTCGACGTAACGCTCGTAGAGATCGTTGTCGAAGAAGAACTGGGTGATCGCCCGCGTCGCGCCATTGTCGGCCTTGCGCTTCAGCATGTCGAAGTCGGTGGCAAAGTCCGGACTTTCCGGATGCTTTTCGGGATAGGCCGAGACCGAGATGTCGAAATCGCCGGCGTCCTTCAGCGCTCCGACAAGTTCGGCGCCATTGGCATAGCCATCGGGATGCGGCCGGTAGGCGGTGCCGACGCCGGCCGCCGGATCGCCACGCAAGGCGACGAAGCGCTTCACGCCCATATCGGCGAATTCGCGGACGACGGCGTCGACCTCATGGCGGGCGGCGTCGACGCAGGTCATGTGAGCCGCCGGCGTCAGCGTCGTCTCGTTCAGGATGCGCTTGATCGTGCGCGCCGTGCGTTCACGCGTCGAGCCGCCGGCGCCATAGGTCACCGAGACGAATCTCGGCTTCAGCGGCTCCAGCCTGGTGACGGTGTCCCAGAGCCTGGCTTCCATCTCGTCGGTCTTCGGCGGGAAGAACTCGAAGGAAACGCGCACCTTGTCGCCGATGTCGGGACGGCGGGAAAAGCGGAACTGGTTCATCAGGCGATTTCCCCCATAGGGTACGCTTTGGTGGGTTGGGTGTCATTTGAAGGCTCGGCCATCAGCATGCGGCGGTCGCGGCCGAGCCACAGCTTGACGGTGAGCCTGGCTTCGTTGCCGCCGCGCGGCTCGAATTCCTGGGCATCCTCGAGATCGAGCCCGGCATCGGCAAACCATTCGGAGATCTGGCGGTCGGAAAAGCCCAGCCTGACATGCGCATGCTGGTCGCGCAGGAATTCCAGTGCATGCGGCGCGAAATCGACGATCNCCTTGCCGCCTCGCGGATGGCGCGGGCGGGATCGTCCAGATAGTGCAGCACCTGATGGATGGTGACGAGGTCGAAGGCGTCGCGCTCGACCGGCGGCGCGAAAATGTCGCCTTGGCGGACCTGGGCATTGGCGATGCCTGCCTTGTCGAGATTGGCCCGCGCCACCGTCAGCATTTCGCGCGACATGTCGATGCCGACACCGCGCCGGTAGAGCGGCGAAAATATCTCCAGCAGCCGCCCGGTACCGGTGCCGAGGTCTAGCATCGACTGGAATGGCCGCTTGCCGACCAGCTTGAGGAGTGCGGCTTCCACCGCGCGGTCCGGCACATGCAGCGAGCGGATGTGATCCCAGCTGGCGGCGTTCTCGGAGAAATACTCGGCGGCACGGTCCTGGCGCTTGCGCTTGACCGATGCCAACCGCTCGAGATCGCGCTCGACCTGTGGATCGGCGCCGCGAATGCCAGAGACCAGCCCCATGACGAAGTCGCGCGCGGAATCCGTATCCGACAGCCGGAAGAAGGCCCACGAGCCCTCCTGGTAGCGGCCGATCAACCCGGCCTCCAGCAGCAGCTTCAAATGCCGCGACACCCGCGGTTGCGACTGGCTGAGGATCTCGGTGAGGTCGGACACGGTGAGATCGCCGCGCGACAGCAGCGCCAGGATGCGGAGCCGGCTCGATTCGGCCGCAGCCTTCAACGTATCAACCATCGTATCGAGCGAAACATGCATCGGCGCGTTCTCGTTGAAAAAGATATAAACATATGTTTATGTCAGCTTTGACGACATGGCAAGGCCTATGTCGCTTCCTGACAAGAAAATGCCGCACAGATGATCCCCGCCTGAGAGAACCGCTTTTCCCTGACGATCGGCTGGAAACTTGTGCTAGGGCGAAAGCCATGTTCGAGAAGCGCGACGGCGAAAAGCTCCGGCAGACTGACCCGGCTGACATGCCGGCGGATGGCCATATCGTGTTCATCGGCCGCATCGCCTCGCCATGGACATCCAGGCAAACCTGCCCAAAGAACATGCGCGCGGCGCGCGAGGCCGGACAGGCGGCCACGGTTCTCATCGACCCTGCCTATCGCGACGGCCTGCTTGCGCTGGAGCGGGCCAGCCACATCGTCATCCTGTCCTGGCTGCATCACGCGCCGCGGGCACTGATTGTCCAGAGACCCCGCCATGCGGCTGAGCCGAAAGGCGTTTTCTCGCTGCGCTCCCCTGCCCGGCCGAACCCAGTCGGGCTGCATATCGCCGGCCTGATCGCCGTCGACATCGACCACGGCCGCATCGCCATCGACGCCATCGATGTGCTCGACGGCACCCCGGTGATCGACATCAAGCCCTATTTCGCCTCGACCGACGCCTTTCCCGAGGCGACCATTGCCGGGCGTGACGAAAAATGAGCGCGCCCACCGGCCGCCGCCGCGCCATCGCCAAGGCGCTGACCGCACTGCTGCCCCTGGCGCCCTATGCCGATATGGAGAAAATCCGCACCGAGGCCGGCGCCGTGCACATGAAGACGCTGCCGCCGGGCATCGCGGTCTGGCTGGCGACGATCGCCCATATCAGGCACGGCCATACCGACTATGAAAAGCTGCTGGCCGAGGGCTATGACCGCGACTCGGCGCGGTTCTTCGTCATCGAGCAAACAAACATGGTGCTGACCCGTTGGCGCGCCACGCGCCTGCTCGATGCAGAGGACGAAGAGGAATAACTTCAGCTACCGTCGCTTCAATACGGCAACCGCATTGTAGGGCTGGCCGTCGGCCTGGCCAACCCAGGTCCAGGACAGGTTCCCTTTGAAAAATCGGACGGTGATGCCGCCACCGTCGATGCACTTGTCCTGGCCGTAGCTGATGTTTTCCCGGTATTCCGCCGAACTGTCGTCGCGAGAAATCTGGGTCAACGATCCGCCGCAGCCGAGCGACGGATAGTCGATCGACGCGGCGCCATCGCCGATTGTCATTGCGATCGCCCAATCGGCGCCGGCAGCACCGGCCGGACTTTGATGACCGCTGCCGGTCCAGACGCCGTTGAGCCCCGCCGCGTTGACCTCGCAAGGCACGTTCTGAAAGATCGGCGTCAGCTCGCTGCCCGTCTTCTCGCAACGATAGGTCTGGCCGTTCTGGCACAGCGCCTCGCCCTCGCGAGCGCATTGCGCGAAGGCATGGCCAGTGACGAAGACGAGGAAAATTGCAAAGCTGATGGTCCGAAAAGATCTGCCCATTTTGCCCCTCCCGGCCGGATATTTTCAAGCCGGACCATAGGGCATATCGAATGTGCTACCTAGGACAAACAGCGATGGTTGGGTGGCCCTATGCCGCCTGCAGGGGACCACTAGCTTGAATCTGCCGCATCAAGCCGAAGGGACCAATCGCCATGAACCGAAGCGCAGCAGCCGGTAGCATTGTGCCATTGCCGGCTTTGTCGGATCGCCATATCGATCCGCATTCTTATCCCGACGGCATCGCCTTTCTCGATGGTCAGTATCTGCCGATGTCGCAAGCCAAGATCTCGGTGCTGGATTGGGGCTTTCTGCATTCCGACGCCACCTACGACACCGTGCATGTCTGGGACGGGAGCTTCTTCCGACTCGACCTGCATCTCGACCGCTTCTTCGCCGGCTTGCAAAAACTGCGCATGACGATCCCGTCCGACCGCGATGGTGTGGCCGAGATTCTGCACAATTGCGTGGCGCTGTCGGGCCATCGCGCCGCCTATGTCGAAATGCTGTGCACACGCGGCGCCTCGCCGACCTTCAGCCGCGATCCGCGCCAGGCGGTCAACCGCTTCATGGCCTTCGCAGTTCCCTTCGGCTCGGTCGCCAATGCCGAGCAGTTGCGGCGCGGCCTGCATGTCGCCATTAGCGACAAGGTGCGCATTCCGCCGGTCTCGATCGATCCGGCGATCAAGAACTACCACTGGCTCGACCTCGTGCGCGGCCTCTACGACGCTTATGACCGTGGGGCCGAAACCGCATTGATTCTCGACTTCAACGGCAATGTCGCCGAAGGCCCCGGCTTCAACGTGTTCTGCGTCAAGGACGGCAGGCTGTCGACGCCAGCCGCCGGCGTGCTGCCCGGCATCACCAGGCGCACCGTCTTCGACCTCTGCGCCGAGGCAGCGCTTCCCACCACGGCCGTCGACGTCAGCGTTGCCGCGCTGAAGGCTGCCGACGAAGTCTTCATCACTTCCACCGCCGGCGGCATCATGCCGGTGACAGTGATCGACGGCGCTGCTGTCGCCGACGGCAAGATAGGCGGGATCACAAAGCGCTTGATGGCGCTCTACTGGCAAAAGCATGACGACCCGGCCTGGTCGAGCCCGGTGCGCTATCCCTGACCGGCGAAGGTCCTGCTCCACACGATGTCGTGACCAAAAAGATTCCCCCTCGCCTCTGGAAAATCGCTCGACGCACCGTATATCGCGGAAGCGGAGAAGCCTCCGCTTCCCAGTTCACGGCCCGCATGGGCAAGGATTCCACGTCATGACAAGCAAGGTTTGGTTCATCACCGGATCGTCGAAAGGCTTTGGCCGAGTCTGGGCCGAGGCCGCACTCGCCCGCGGCGACCGTGTCGCCGCAACCGCGCGCGATGCCGGCACGCTCGCCGATCTCGTCGCGAAATACGGCGATAATGTCGCCGCGATCAAGCTCGACGTCACCGACAAGAAGGCTGTCGATGCGGCCATCGCCGAGGCGCACAAGCGCTTTGGCCGGCTCGACGTCGCCATCAACAATGCCGGCTATGGCCATTTCGGCGCCATCGAGGAAGTCAGCGAACAGGAAGCCCGCGACCAGATCGAAACCAATGTGTTCGGCGCGCTCTGGGTCACCCAGGCGGCTTTGCCGATCATGCGGGCGCAGGGCTCCGGCCATATCATCCAGATCTCGTCGATCGGCGGCGTCAACGCCTTTGCGTCGCTCGGCCTTTACCATGCCTCGAAATGGGCGCTCGAAGCCTTCAGCCAGTCGCTCAGCATCGAGGTCGCCGAATTCGGCATCCATGTGACGCTTGTCGAACCGGGAGGCTTCTCCACCGATTGGTCCGGCGCCTCGGCCAAGGTCTCCAAAGCGATCGAGGCTTACGCGCCGGCCCGCGCCAAGATGGCGGAACGCCGCGCCAACTCGGTCGCCGGCGACCCCGAGGCCACCGGACCGGCGATGCTTGAAATCGTCGACGCGGCCGAGCCGCCGCTGCGCGTCTTCTTCGGCGATGGTGGCCTGCCGATGATCAAGCAGGAATACGCCAACCGCATCGCGCTTTGGGAAAAGTGGGACCACCTTTCCGTCGAGGCGCAGGGCGCCAAGAAGAACCGCAAGGCGGCCTGAGCGCGTCTTGAAATTCGGCTGCGTCGCCCCGGCGGCGCAGCCCGTGCCCTAGCCCGGTACTAGGATCGATAAATCCACTGCTCGGGCACGCGCACCGAGATCTCTTCCCCTGTTGTCATACGACCCGGTTTCTCGACCCAGGCAACGAGGCCGCGCAGCCGTTTCGCCGCCTTCGGGAAGGCCAGCGCGCCGGCCTCCCGATCGGCCATCCCGGCGTTTTCGGCGATCGAACGTCCAGCAAGCCGGCAAGGCCCGTTCTGCGCATCAACCTTGATCGTCACGCCACCTCTAAAGAACAGCAGCGTGCCTGACGGCAGCATCGAGAGATGCGGCACGCCTTCGATCAGCAGATTGGCGCCGATCCATTCCGGCTTGATCTCGGCCAGCCCCATCCGCTCGGCAACGACGCCGAGTTCATTCGCTGCTACGATTGATATCTGCCGCTCGTTGCGGATTTCGGTGCCGCGCGGATACCAGGGTTCGCGACCGCCGGAACGACGGGTGGCGCCGGCGTGGAAGTCGCCGTCGATGCCTTCGAAACCGAGCTGCAATGCTTCCACCGGGCGCGTCTGGAAGTGATTCGACGGTGCGACGTACAAAGCGGCCACTTTGGCGGACAGCTTCCTGGCGGGGATGATGTCGACCGGCTTCTCAGACTCCGGGAAGAGGTCCAGCATGGCTTCGTTCCTTCTGCAGGATGACGTCGCAAATAGCCGTAGCCGTGGGCTCGGGTCCAGTCGAAAGCGATGATGATTCGATCAAACCGGCTGATAGCGTCCATCGGCATCGTCATGAAGGCAAGGCTGGAGGAACGCTTTCTGCGCGGAGAACTCGGCAACGCCTATGACGATTATGCCCGCAGCGTACCGATGCTGGTGCCGTTCATGCCGGCCTGATTACAGCATCCGCAAAAGCGCGCCGCCGATCGAATAGCCGGCGCCGAAGGCGCACAGCACGCCGAAATCGCCGGGCTTCATGTCGGCGTGGTTTTCCGACAGCGCGATGATGGCGCCAGCGCCGGCGGTGTTGCCGAGCCGCTCCAGCACCATCGGCGCGCGGTCATGGTCGACCTCGTGGCCGAAGGCTAGTTTCAGGATCATGGCGTTCATTCGCGCATTGGCCTGATGCAGCCAGAATCGCCTGATGGCTTGCGGCGTCAGCCCGTGCTCGGCGAGGAATTCGACAATGAATTTGTGGCCGGCGACGGTGACTTCCTTGAACACCTTGTTGCCGACCTGTTTGATCAGATTGCCTTCGAGGTTGATCATGTAAGGATCGTCCTGGGCGGTGCGGGTGTGATAGCCCAGATTGGTGCGGATATTGTTCGACATCTGCGTCCAGGTGCGCGTGTCCAGCACCTCGAAACGCCCCGGCCGCCTCTCGCCCTCGCCCAGCCCCTCGACCACCATCGCCACCGATGCATCGCCGAAGATGAAATGCGTCTGCCGGTCGCGGAAATTGAGATGGCCGGTGATGATCTCCGGCGTGACCACCAGCACGCGCTTGTGCGCGCCCGCCCGGACCAGATTGGCCGCAATGTGCAAGGCGGCCGCGGCCGATGAACAACCAAGCCCCATGTCGAAGCCGGCGCCCTTGGTGCCCAGCGCCTCCTGCATTTCGATGGCGATCGCCGGATAGGGCCGTTGCTGGTGCGAGGCCGAGCAGATCACCAGGTCGATGTCGGACGGCTTCAGGCCGGCATGGTCGAGCGCCTTCCGGGCCGCGGCCACTCCAAACTCGGCCTGCAGCGACAGCGCATCATCGGGCCGCGCCGGAATGCGCGGCGCCATGCGGGTCGGATCGAGAATGCCTTCGCGCTCGATGACATGCCGGGTCTGGACGCCTGAGGCATGGACGATGAAGGCGCTGTCGGATTTCTGCAGCAGCGTCTCATCCGGGCCTTGCCGGCGCGCATTCTCCGTGTCGACCCAAGCGTTGAAACTGGCGACCAGTTCTTCATTGGTGATCTTGGCTTCAGGGATTTCAACGCCGATGCCGCTGATGATGACGCGATGCATATCCAGTCCGTCCATGCGCAGGCGTTGTCGTTCTCATGTGAACGACCAGGGGGCGCGACACAACACTTTTCTCACCCCACCGGTTTACGCCGGCTTAAACCATAGGCTGTGGCCGGATGTCATCGGGAGTGCTAGCCGGCCCGCTTGGCGACGATGAAAATGCGCGGGAAGCGCAGCAGCACCTTGCCGTTTGCGGTCTTCGGATAGGCCTTGGCAATTTTGGCCGTGTAGCTGTCGAGGAAGATCTTGCGCTCGTCGGCGTCCAGCGGATCGAGGAAAGGCTTCAGCCCCGTCGACTTCACCCATTCGACGATCGCCTCGGCGTCGGTCAGCGGATGATTGTAGGCCGTATGCCAGATATCCACCCGGTCGGAGAGCGGCGACAAGAGATCATAATAGAACGACACCGCCGGCAGCGGTCCGCGCGCAGCACCTGCCATCTTGGCGGCGAACGGCATTTCGGCGGCCGTCTCGCGCATCACCTGATGCGACGGCTCAAGCAGATTGTCGGGCATCTGGACGGCGAGCGCGCCACCGGGGGCGAGAAAGCCCATCAGCCGCTGAAACACTACCGGGTGGGTGGGCAGCCACTGGAATACCGCGTTGGCGAAGATGACGTTGACCGGCTCGGCCGGTCGCCATGTCGAGGCATCGGCGAGGTCGAAATTGACGCTGGGCAGGCGCGCCTTCGCCTTCTCGATCATGTCGGGAGAGGTGTCGAAGCCGCTGATATCAGCATCCGGCCAGCGCTCGACCAGCAGCTCGGTCGAATTACCCGGGCCGCAGCCGATGTCGACCACCCGGCGCGGGAAATCCACCGGCACCTGCGCAACAAGATCGCGCGCCGGCCGTGTGCGCTCATCCTCGAATTTCAGATATTGGGCGGCTGACCAGTCGGTCATTCAAGCTTTCCTCGTATCAGTTGAGAAATTCGCCGCCCCGGTTGCTCCCTTACCGCGTCAGCCTCTTGTAGGTCATCCTGTGCGGGTTGACGGCTTCGGGGCCGAGACGACGGATCTTGTCCTGCTCGTAGTCCTCGAAATTGCCCTCGAACCATTCGACATGACTGTCACCTTCAAAGGCCAGGATGTGGGTGGCCAGCCGGTCGAGGAACATACGATCGTGCGAGATGATGACGGCGCAGCCGCCAAAGTTTTCCAGCGCGTCTTCGAGCGCCGCCAGCGTTTCGGTGTCGAGATCGTTGGTCGGTTCGTCGAGCAGCAGCACATTGCCGCCGGTCTTCAGCATTTTTGCCAGATGCACGCGGTTGCGCTGGCCGCCGGAGAGGTTGCCGACCTTCTGCTGCTGGTCGCCGCCACGGAAGTTGAACGATGCGCAATAGGCGCGGGTGTTGGCTTCGAACTTGCCGAGCTTGACCACTTCGGCGCCGCCCGAGATTTCTTCCCAGACGGTCTTTGACGGATCGAGCGCATCGCGGCTCTGATCGACATAGCCGAGCTTCACCGTTTCGCCGATGCGGACAGAGCCGGCATCCGGCGTTTCCTGGCCGGTGATCATGCGGAACAGCGTCGTCTTGCCGGCGCCGTTCGGGCCGATGACGCCGACGATGCCGCCTGGCGGCAGCTTGAATTCCAGGCCTTCGATCAACAGCGTGTCGCCAAAGCCCTTCGACAAGCCTTCCGCCTCGATCACCACATTGCCGAGCCGCTCGCCATGCGGAATGACGATCTGCGTATCGCTCGGACGCCGCTTGTCGGCTGCATCCAGCAGCTCCTGGAACGCCTGGATACGCGCCTTGGACTTGGTCTGGCGGGCTTTCGGGCTGGACTGGATCCACTCGCGCTCGCGGCCGATGGCGCGCTGGCGGGCGTCGTCCTCGCGACCTTCCTGCTTGAGGCGCTTGGCCTTGGCTTCGAGGTATTTGGTGTAGTTGCCCTCATAGGGAATGCCGCGGCCGCGATCGAGCTCGAGGATCCATCCCGTGACATTGTCGAGGAAGTAGCGATCGTGGGTGATGATCATCACGGCGCCCGGATAGGCGCGCAGATGCTTTTCGAGCCACGCCGTGGTTTCGGCGTCGAGATGGTTGGTCGGTTCGTCGAGCAGCAAGAGGTCGGGCTGACGCAGCAGCAGCTGGCAGAGCGCGACGCGGCGGCGCTCACCGCCCGAAAGCTTGGTGACCTCGGAATCCTTGGGCGGGCAGCCCAGCGCTTCCATCGCCATCTCGACCTGCTGTTCGAGATCCCACAAATTGAGCCGGTCCATCTCGTCCTGGAGCTTGGCCGACTCGTCAGCCGTCTCGTCGGAGTAGTTCATCATCAATTCGTTGTAGCGCTCGATGATGGCGGTCTTGGCGGCGACGCCTTCCATGATGTTCTCGAACACCGTCTTGTTGGCATCGAGCGCCGGCTCCTGCGCGAGATAGCCGACGGTGGCGCCTTCGGCGAGCCACGCTTCGCCGTTCCACTCCTTGTCGAGCCCGGCCATGATCTTGAGGATCGTCGACTTGCCCGAGCCGTTGGGGCCGAGGATGCCGATCTTGGCGTCGGGATAGAAGGAGAGATGGACATTCTCAAGCACCTTCTTGGTGCCATAGGCCTTGTTGAGGCCGGCCATGTGATAGATGAACTGGCGTGCCACGCGCGCTTTCCTTGATGATTGACCGAAAATGTCGGATTGAATGGAGGTTGGCCGCTATGTAGGCGATGCCGGGCCGAACGGCAATCGCTTTTGCCATTTCAAGCCGGGTGTACACCGCACGTTAAGTTTTCCGCCGGTTGTAGGGAGCGTTGAAATCCCCGGTTAACCCTTCAGCGTCAAAACAGGATCGATCGCTGGCCTGTCGCGATCGAAAGTAGAGATCGGACCGAAGGTAGTGCTGAACAGTTTCCTGCTCCTTGCCGAAGCGGTCGTCTACTTCAGCGTCATGGTCACGCTGTTCCGCTTCAGGGATCGCATCGGCCTCGGCGTCTTCGTCTGCGCGCTGGGCGCCATGCATTTCCTCGAAACCTATCTCGCCAGCGTCTTCTATGTCGCCCTGCCCTTCGGCATGGTCTCGCCAGGCTCGGCGGTGCTGTTTTCCGGCAAGCTGGTGATGCTGCTTCTGCTCTACATGAAGGAAGATGCGGCCACGGTGCGCCAGCCGATCTATGGCCTTTTGCTCGGCAACGCCTTGATGATCGGGCTGGTCCTGATCCTGCGCCTGCACGATATTTCAGCCCTTTCCGACGGCAAGCTTCCCGATATCGGTTTCATCGACCAGTTGGGCTGGCTGATGGTGTGGGGCACGACGCTGCTCTTCATCGACGCCATCCTGATCATCCTGCTTTACGAAAAGCTCGGGCGTTATCTGCGCAAGGCGCCGTTCTCCCGCATCCTGATTTGCGTCGCCTGCGTGCTCACCTTCGACCAGGCCGGATTTTTCACCGCCCTGCATTTCGTCGCAGGCGCACCGATTGCGGTCTTCTTCGGCGGCTGGTTGGCCAAGATGGGTGCCGCTTTTGCCTACAGCGCCATGCTTGTCGCCTACCTCAGATGGTTCGAAACGCGTCAGGTCGTGGCACCCCGCGGGCTGTCCGACGTCTTCGACACGTTGACCTATCGCGAGCGCTACGAAGCCCTGGTCGAACATGTCGGCCGCGACGGCCTCACCGGCCTCTTGCACAGGGGACGCTTTGACAGCGACGGCGAACGTCTGGTTGCTGTCAGCCTGCGCACGGCCCAGCCGCTCAGCCTGCTGATCGTCGACGTCGACCATTTCAAGTCGATCAACGATCGCTTCGGCCATGCCGAGGGCGACAGGGTGCTGAGATCCATCGCCCAGGTACTGACCCAGGCGGCCGGCGCGCACGATCAGGTTTTCAGGATCGGCGGCGAGGAGTTCGCCATCCTTTGCTCGCAGCCGCATGCGGTCGCCAGGTTGCTCGGAGAAAACCTCCGCCAGGCCGTCAAGGCGTGCGTAAACCGGTTCGACATCAGCGTCAGCGCCGGCATCGCCACTGTCGACGAGACCGTAGCCTCGCTTGCCGATCTCTTCGCCCTTGCCGACGAGCGTCTCTACAGGGCCAAATCCACCGGGCGTGACCGCGTCGTCGGCGAAGCGCATGACGATGCCGAAGACCTCAGTGCCTGGACATTGTCCACACGTGGCGTCAGCGGATAAGGTTGTCAGCTCCGCTTGCGCTGCTGCAACGCGCCGACCGCAACTGAAACGGCTATCAGCGCGATGGCCAGCCATTTCAGCGTGGTGATGATCGGACTGGCGTCGATGTCATAAGCGATGAACAACAGAATGCCGGGCACCAGCAGGCCGCACATGACCAGCATGATGCGGTTGATCTGCCAAGACACTTTTGCTGCCAGCGCTTCGTCACCGGCTTCGCCGACAAGACCGGCGCGCATCTCCCGGGAGATGGCCAACGCGCTCGACAGGCGCATGGAGATCGGCAAGCCGAGCCCGATTATGAGGAAGGCACACGCCGCCAGCAGAGCCGAGAATTTGAGCGCGCTGGTCTCGGCCGGCACCGGAAACAAAAGTGTCGCCAGCGGCAGGAAGACACAGCCGATGCCGAGCGCGGCAATGGCGATGAAGATCGCGGCATTGACCCAAGTGAACAGCTGGTAGCGGCCTGCCCCGATCGGCGCGGCAAGCACGCGCATGCGCGCCCACTCGGCATCGGTATAGGAAAAGCCCGGCCATTCCATGCGGCCGTCTTTTATGGCGGTCATCCCCTGGCCCAGAAAGCCAGCCGCGCCAGCGCGCCTGATGTCATGCCACTCATCGCCACCCCCGCCGAATGAAACACATCCAGACCATATCACCGCGTCACTGCCAAGCGACAGACGGATATCCTACTGGAACCCGGCCGCATCGACTGAACCCTTCGGACAGCCCGCCTTGGTCGTCGGCGCAGAGGCGAGCATGAGAGTGCCCAGCGAACTGTCGGGGCCGATCGGGCCGGTCAGGCCGAGCGTCAGCTCGCCGATCAGCCGCCTGCCGCTCGACGGATCGACCAGGCAGGAGACACGCACCCGCGCGCCCGCCCCGGCGCCGAAGGCGCTGTCGAAGGTGCTGCGGATCTGGTCCGAAGTCAGCTGCTTGCCGACGTTCCTGGTGAAGAGCTCGCGCACCGGCGAGGCATTCACCGCCCGCATCAGGTTCAGCGCCTCGGCAAAATACTCCTGCTGGCTCTTGCCGTAGCAGGTGCCGTGCTTGATCCATTCATGCCGTTCGAGCTTGGAGGCGGTGCCCGGCATAACCTGGTCGAGCTCGGCGCGCGTAGCGGCATCGAGATCGACCGGCGGCAGGTCTGCCCAATGGGCCGGATTGTCATTGGCCTTGTCGCTCGCCGGCACCTGGCAATAGAAATTGCCGTTAGGCTGCGGCCAGAGCCCATGCAACGTGAAATGCGACGCGTCGAAGCCGCCCGCCGTCTGCGCCTGGCATTCGGGCTTGCTCGACTTGGTTTCGCAGAAGGCCGGCTGCCAGCTCAGCGCGAAAACATATTCGGGTTTTCCTGAAGCCGGCGCCGCAGGCTTGCCCTGATCGGCGGGCGCGGCCGGCAGGGCGGCTGCGCTGCCGCCGGCGACGTGACCGCAGCTGATCTTGACCCAGCGACGCTCAGGATCGGCGCCCGGCACGCGGATGAGGTAATGCGTCGGCGCATCCTTGTTGCCGGCCAGGAGGTCGTAGCTCTGTCCAGCCGTTGTCGCGATATTGCCGGGGTTCTTGCCGCTCTTGATTGCCTGGGTTGCTGGACAGGCAGCATCGGCCACGAAGGAGCCGCTCATCTTCACATCGGCGCGCGCTAGGCCGACACCGGCCAGCGCCACCAACACCGCACCCCATATCGCCGATATCCGCATTCCAGCACTCCTAGCGTTTCATAGCGCAAGCTAGAAACGTGTGACATGTCAGAATTACGATTTCTTTCGTCCGCCGCAAAAAACAATCGCTCGGTCGATCAGACCCCGCCCTCCTCGACCCGCTTCGTCAACATACGCAGCAGATCAAGCGCGGTCTCAAGCACGCGAGGCTCGATGCCCTCGCTGATGCGGTTGGCCCAGACATGCTGGCGCGTGCCGATATCCCTGATCGCGGCCCGGCCCGCATCGGTCATCGCCAGGAGCTTGGCGCGGCGGTGCGCCGGGTTGTCCGCATAGGCGGCGAGCCCTTCGGCGGCCAGAATGTCGGCAAGGCGCTGCACGCTCTGACGGGCAAGCCCCATGTCGCGGGCAATGTCGGCCACCGATTTTGGCTCCTTCAGCACCGCGCCCAGAACCTGCCAGCGCGCCGCCGTCAACCCGGCAGGCTCCGCCAGCCGGTCGGCCGCGTCGAGAAACCCGCCATTCAGCCGGAACACGGCAAGCACCACTTCGGTGAGCACATCTCCCGCTTCGGTCCTGCTTGTCATTTCTGGCCGGCCTCGATGGTGGAAACGAAGGTGTTGACGGCTTCCGCCACCGCCTCCGGCTCGTCAAGCATCACCCAATGGCCGGAACCGGCGACGGTTCTGTGGCCAATTCGGCTGCGCAGCCGAAACAGGGCCGCCGCATTGTCATTGGCCTCCGTGGCCAGCACGAAGATCGGCCCGTGGTAGGCGTCGAGCGTCGGTTCGGGATTCCATTCCGCCAGCGCCTTGCCGACGCCTGCCCGAGCCGCCGGATCGACCACCGCCGCATCGGCGATGACCTGTTTGCGGACATCTGGGTTGGAGCCGGCGATCAAGGTGTAATAAGCGCTTAGCACATCGCCGCCGTTTGGCCCCGCCAGATCGCGCACGAACCCGTCGCGAATCTCTTTGGGCAGGGCGCGCGGATCGGTCGCCGGATCGACCAGCAGGATGCCGGCAACACGGTCGGCATGGCCGGCGGCATAGGCGAGCGCGGCCCCACTGCCGCCGCTATGTGCAACGAGGACAAACCGCTTCAGGCCGAACGCATCGGCCACCGCACCAATATCGTCGGCACGGCCGTCATAGCCGTAGTCGGCATCAGCTGCAGGCGCCGATGCGCCATGGCCGCGAAAATCGAAGGCGACCGCCTCACGGCCACCTACGGTGAGCTGCATCACCCGGTTCCACTGTGTGGCGCGGCTGCAATCGCCATGCGCGAACAGGATCGGCAGGCCGCCGCCGGATTTGATGTCGTAGCCGGCAAGCTGGCCCTGCGGGCCGGCAATGGTTGAGGTCTTCATGGTCGTCTCCCTGGTCTGGCTGGAAGCAATGCCGGGCAGGAGCATTGCGGATGAAAGGCTCGCCAGCAGAAACGCGCGGCGCGAAACGGTCGAAACGGTTTTCATGCTCATATTCCCGATGTAATTTGACAGCATGCTGTCATATAGCCAAATTGACAGCACACTGTCAATAGTGACGCCGGCTGATTTCGACCTCCCCTTGACGTCGGTCACGCCGTCGCCCAACAGTCGCCAAGGGAGCGAGACATGGCATTTGACAAGCAGACGACGCTGGCCTCACCGACCGGGGCCACGCTCAATCTCTATGTGAAGCACGCGGGGGGCTCTCCACGCGCGGTAGTCCAGGTCAATCACGGCCTGGCCGAACACGCCGCGCGCTATGCCCGCTTCGCCGATTACCTCAGCACCCGCGGCTTTCATGTCTACGTCCACGACCATCGCGGCCATGGCGCGACCAAGGCGCCCGATGCCCCGCTCGGCAGATTCGCCGGCACAAGCGGCCCGGCCAAGGTGATCTCCGATGTCGACGCAGTCCACGATTTGATTGCGAAGGAGCAGCCCGGCCTGCCGGTCATCCTGTTCGGCCATTCGATGGGTGCGTCGGTGGCGCTCAACTACCTGCTGGCGCACTCGCCGCGCGTCCACGCCGCGGCGATCTGGAACGGCAATTTCTCACAAGGCCTGCTTGGTCAGCTTGCACTCGCCATCCTCGCTTATGAGCGCTTCAGGCTCGGCTCCGATGTTCCCTCACGCGTCTTGCCCAAACTGACCTTCCAGGCCTGGGGCAAGGCGGTGCCCAACCACAAGACGCTGTTCGACTGGCTGTCGCGCGACGAGGCTGAAGTGGCCAAGTACATTGCCGACCCGCTGTGCGGCTGGGATGCCTCGATCTCGATGTGGCGCGACGTCGTGGAGATGACGCAGAAAGGCGGCATGGATGCGGGCTTTGCCGGCATCAGGCGCGACCTGCCCGTCAGCATCGTCGGCGGCGAGAAGGATCCGGCCTCCGAGTATGGCAAGGGCATCGATCATCTCGCCAAACGCATGCGCGCGATGGGCTTTTCGAATCTGGTTTCAAAAATTTACGCCGACACCCGCCACGAAAGCCTGAACGAGGTGAACCGCGACACCGTCATGAACGATTTTGCCGCGTGGGCCGATGGTGTGTTGAAACGCTGACATCGCTGGCCCACCGCAAGGCCCGTGACAGCGGCATCCCGGGTTGATAGAGGCTGCGGTTCCGACCCGTTTTAGGTGATTTATGGCTGAACCTCCGCTGAAAGGCGTCCGCGTCGTCGAACTCGCCCGCATCCTGGCCGGCCCCTGGGCAGGACAATTGCTGGCCGATCTCGGCGCCGATGTCATCAAGGTCGAGAGCCCCGACGGCGGCGACGATACCCGCAAATGGGGTCCGCCCTTCGTCATGAGCCATGATGGCGAGAACCTGTCGGCCGCCTATTACCATTCCTGCAATCGCGGCAAGCGTTCCATCGCCGTCGATTTCTCAACATCGGAAGGGGCCGAGACGGTGCGCCGGCTGGTTGCCACGGCCGACGTTCTGATCGAGAATTTCAAGCTCGGCGGCCTGAAGAAATACGGGCTCGATTACGAGAGCCTGAAGGCGATCAATCCAAAGCTCGTCTACTGCTCGATCACCGGCTTCGGCCAGGACGGGCCTTACGCCCCACGCGCCGGCTATGATTTCATCATCCAGGCCATGGCCGGCATGATGTCGATCACCGGCGAGGTCGGGCGCGAGCCGCAAAAGGCCGGCGTCGCCATATCGGACATCTTCACCGGCCTCTATTCGGTGATCGCCATCCAGGCAGCGCTTCGCCATGCCGAAAAGACCGGCGAAGGCCAGCATATCGACATGGCCCTGTTCGACACGCAGATTTCCGCACTCGGCAACCAGAACCTCAACTATCTCGTCTCCGGCAAGGCGCCGGTGCAGATGGGCAATGCGCATATGAACATTGCGCCCTATGAGGTTGTCCCGGTCAGGGACGGCCATATCATCCTGGCGGTCGGCAATGACGGCCAGTTCGCCAAATTCTGCGCCGCCGTCGGACTCGACCATCTCTCAGCGAATCCCGATTTCGCCACCAATCCGGCCCGCGTCGCCAACCGGGTGAAATTGCGCGAGCACATGATCGAGACGCTGAAGAACTGGGACCGAGACCCGTTGCTGGCCAAGCTCGAAGCGGCAAGCGTGCCGGCGAGCCCGATCAACAATATCGGCCAGATGTTTGCCGACCCGCAGACGATCGCACGCGGCATGCGCCTCGACCTCGACGATGGCCATGGCAATCGTCTGCCCTCGGTGCGCGCGCCGATGGTGATGTCCGGCACACCGCTGGTCTATGAACGCCCTTCGCCACGCCTTGGCGAACATACCGAAGAAATTCTTGCCGAACTGGAGAAGTCTGGACGATGAAGACCGGTGGACAACTGATTGTCGACGCACTCGAGGCGAACGGCACCGACCGCATCTTCTGCGTGCCCGGCGAATCCTATCTCGCGGTGCTCGACGCATTGCATGACTCGCCCATCCGCACCATTGTCTGCCGACAGGAAGGCGGCGCCGCCATGATGGCCGACTGCCAGGGGCGGCTGACCGGCCAGCCCGGCATCTGCTTCGTCACCCGCGGCCCCGGCGCCACCAATGCGTCGGCCGGCATTCACATTGCCATGCAGGATTCGATACCCGTCATCCTGTTCATCGGCCAGGTCGCCAGCCACGCCAAGGAGCGCGAGGCTTTCCAGGAGGTCAACTACAAGCGCTTCTTCGGCGACATCGCCAAATGGGTGGTGGAGATCGACGATGCCGCGCGCATCCCCGAACTCGTCACCCGCGCCTTTGCTGTCGCGACATCGGGCCGCCCCGGCCCCGTCGTCGTCTCGCTGCCGGAGGACATGCTGACCAGTCTTGTCGACGCGCCCGCGGCCTTGCCGCACACGCCGGTCGAAACCCGGCCCGGCGAAGCCGAACTCGATGCTTTGGAAAAGCTTCTGGCCAAAGCCAAGCGTCCCTTCGTCATCCTCGGCGGCACACGCTGGGACGAGGAAGCGGTGGCACGTATGCGCACCATTGCCGAGGCCTGGTCGCTGCCGGTCGGCTGCTCCTTCCGCCGCCAGATGCTGTTCGACCATCTGCACCCGAACTATGCCGGCGATGTCGGCATCGGCATCAACCCGACGCTGGCCACCGCCATCAAGCAGGCCGACCTGGTGCTGCTGATCGGCGGCCGCATGGGCGAGATGCCGTCCTCCGACTACACGTTGCTGAAAAGCCCCTATCCCGACCAGACGCTGGTCCATGTCCATGCCGATGCCGGCGAACTCGGCCGTGTCTACCGGCCGACCCTGGCGATCAACGCTGCGCCGTCAGCCTTCGTCGAAGCCTTCGCCAAGCGCAAGCCAGCCTCCGCGCCAGCCTGGGCGGATGAGACAGCGAAAGCACACGCTGCCTACCTCGACTGGTCGACGCCTCCTGAGACCGGCCCCGGCACGGTCCAGATGGGACCGATCATGAATTACCTGGAAAAGGTTCTGCCCGACGACGCCATTTTCACCAACGGCGCCGGCAATTACGCCACCTGGCTGCACCGCTTCCACCGCTTTCGCCGCTTCGCCACGCAGGGCGCGCCGACCTCCGGTTCGATGGGTTATGGCACGCCGGCCGCGGTTGCCGCCAAGGCGCTCCATCCCGACCGCACCGTGATCGCCTTTGCCGGCGACGGCTGCTTCCTGATGAACGGACAGGAATTCGCTACCGCCGTGCAACACGACCTGCCGATCATCGTTATCGTCGTGAACAACGGCATCTACGGCACCATCCGCATGCACCAGGAGCGCGACTATCCCGGCCGTGTCGTCGCCACCGATCTGAAGAACCCTGACTTTGCCGCTCTTGCCCGCGCCTATGGCGGCCACGGCGAGACGGTCGAGAACACGGCAGATTTTGCCCCTGCCTTCGAGCGTGCCCGCGCCAGCGGCAAGCCGGCGATCGTCGAAATCAGGCTCGATCCCGAGGCGATCACGCCGACGCGGACGATGACGCAGATCCGCGACAAGAGCTGAGTGCCGACAAAAGGTATAGGCCGAGTTGTCCGGCAGGACAGAGGGGGGTGCTGTCCCGCCGACTTTCGTCAGCAGTCAGACCGCTGCCAGCGCCTGCGTCAGGTCGGCGATAAGATCGTCCGGATGCTCGACGCCGATCGACAGCCTGACCGTGGTCTCCAGCACGCCGATGCGCTGGCGCACGTCGAAGGGAATGCCGGAGTGCGTCATCGCCGCCGGGTGGCTGGCGAGTGACTCCGTGCCGCCAAGGCTCACCGCCAGCTTGAATATTTGCAGCCCGTTGAGAAAGGCGAAGGCCGCCTTCTCTCCGCCCTTGATATCGAAAGAAAATGTCGAGCCGGCGCCGCTGCATTGCGCTTTGTAGGCCCGTCCCGCTGCCGTGTCCTCGCCCAGGAACGGCAGGTAATGCACCTTTCCCACCTTGGCGTGATCGCGCAGGAATTCAGCCACGAGCCGCGCATTGTCGTTGGCGCGCTCCATGCGGATCGACAGCGTTTCCAGCGAGCGGCCGAGCATCCAGCAGGAATGCGGATCGAGCTGCGTGCCGATTGCGCCGCGCAGCGCCTTGATTGGCTTGGTCACCGCCTTGCTGCCCATCGCCGCACCGGCGATCAGGTCGGAATGGCCGCCGACATATTTGGTCAGCGAATAGACGGAGACATCGGCGCCATGTTCGATCGGCCGCTGGAACACCGGGCCGAGCAGCGTGTTGTCGCAGACGATGATCGGCGTTGATCCTTGGCTTGCGCCGATCTCGTCGGCAAACTTCCGGATCAGTGCGATGTCGACCAGGCTGTTGGTCGGATTTGACGGCGTTTCGATGAGAATGACCGAGACACGCCCCTTCGCCACCGCTGCATCAGCAGCGGCCCGCACCGCCTTCTCGTCGACGCCGTCGGCGAAGCCGACAGCGCCGATGCCGAAGCCGGACAGCGTGCGCGTCAAAAGCGTCTCAGTGCCGCCGTAAAGCGGCTGCGAATGCAAGATGACATCGCCCGGACGGGCATAGGCGAGCAGCGTGGTGGCGATCGCCGACATGCCGGACGAGAACAGGATGCAGGCGTCCGTTCCCTCATAGACCGCCAGCCGGTCCTCGACGATCTCGGAGTTGGGATGATTGAAGCGCGAATAGACCAGGCCGGACGCCGTGCCGCTCGGCGGCTCCTTGCGGCCGGATGTGTAGTCGAAGAAGTCGCGCCCCTCCTCCGCCGATTTGAACACGAAGGTCGAGGTCAGGAACACCGGCGGCTTGACGGCGCCTTCCGACAGTTGCGGATCGAAGCCATAGCTCAACATCAACGTTTCCGGATGGAGCTTGTGGTTGCCGATGTGGGTTTTCGACGGGCGCGGCGCGGTCATGGCTTTTCCTGCATCTGGAGGAGTCTCGTCCAGCAATTTATGCGATCCCGGTCCGCCAGTCCTTGCTATTTTCGGCCTCGCATGGCTGCATCCCGGCAACAAATTGCCGAGCGAGAGCAAAAGTGCAGCAGAAGATAGCCGACGATTTCGACCGCAAGATCCTGCGCGAGCTGCAGGCCGACGCCCGCATCACCAACAATGAGCTGGCGGAGCGCATCGGCCTGTCGCCGTCGCCATGTTTGAGGAGGGTACGCCGGCTGGAGGAGGCCGGCATTATCCGGGGCTATACCACGCTGGTTGATCCCTCCGCCTTCGGCTGGAACATGGTCGCCATCGCCACCGTTCGGCTCAGCCGCCAGAACGAGGACGAGATCGTCATGTTCGAGGACGCCATCCGCGGTTGGGAGGAGGTGCTGGAATGCCACCTCGTCACCGGGTCGCGCGACTATGTGCTGAAGGTGGTGACCGGCAGCCTCGAACAGTACGAGCGCTTCATCAAGGAAAAGATCGCGCGGCTTAAATGCGTCGCTTCGATCGAGACCAGCTTCGTCATGAACACCATAAAGGAACGGCGCCTCTGACATTTGGTCAAAGGCGCCGCTCTCGAGGTCGAAATTGCCTGGCCAGGCTTATTTGATCGCCTTGTCGGTGATGGCCGTGGTGTAGGCGCCGGTCGGCGCCTTGGTGATGATCTTCTGGTCGAGCAGCGCCTTGGCGGTGCGCTCGTAGGTCGCCGGGTCGAGCTTGCCGTCGGCATTGTCGATCAGCTTGGCGACTTCGCTCATCATCCGCTTCTGGTGGTTTTCGTCCTGGCCACCGCCGTCCATGACAATGCCCGCGGCCTCGTCATTGTTGTCGATGGCATATTTCCAGCCCTTCATCGAGGCGCGCACGAAACGCACCATCTTGTCTTCGAAAGCCGGATCCTTGAGCTTGTCTTCCGAGGCATAGAGCCCGTCCTCAAGCAGGTCGTTGCCCATCGCCGAGTAGTTGAACACGGTGAGCTGGTCCGGCTTGTAGCCGGCATCGATCAGCTGCCAGTACTCGTTGTAGGTCATGACCGAAATGCAATCCGCCTGCTTCTGGATCAGCGGCTGCACGTCGAAGCTCTGCTTCAAAACCGTGACGCCATCCGGGCCGCCTTCGGTCTTCAGGCCGAGCTTGTTCATCCAGGCGTAGAAAGGATATTCGTTGCCGAAGAACCAGACGCCGAGCGTGTGACCCTTGAAATCGGCTTCGGTCTTGATCGGGCCATCCTTCGGGCAGACCAGCTCCATGCCGGCCTTCTTGAACGGCTGGGCGATGTTGACCAGCGGCACGCCCTTTTCGCGCGCGGCGAGCGCCCCGCCCATCCAGTCGACGATGACGTCGGCGCCACCGCCGGCGATCACCTGCTCGGGTGCGATATCGGGACCGCCCGGCTTGATGTCGACGTCGAGGCCTTCTGCTTCATAAAAACCCTTGGCCTTGGCGACATAGTAGCCGGCAAACTGCGCCTGCGTGACCCATTTCAGCTGCAAGGTCACCTTGTCGGCGGCCATTGCCTGGAACGCGGCCAGCGACATCGCGCCGGCCAGCATCGGAATGATCAGTCTTTTCATGTTTTTACCCTCTGAAGTTAACACCCGAACCCACCGCCCTATCCACCACGGACAGAGGGATGCCAAAACGTGACGGCTCTGTCGACGAGAGCGACCACGCCATAAAAGACCGAACCCGCCAGTGCTGCAACTGCGATTTCGGCCCAGACCATATCGATGTTCATCCGCCCGACCTCGGTCGAGATGCGAAAGCCCATGCCGACCACAGGCGTGCCGAAGAACTCGGCGACGATGGCGCCGATCAGCGCCAGCGTCGAGTTGATCTTCAGCGCGTTGAAGATGAAGGGCGCTGCCGCCGGCAGCCGGAGCTTCAAGAGTGTTGGCCAGTAGCCCGACGCATAGGTGCGCATCAGGTCGCGCTCCATATGGCCGGAGGCGGCAAGACCGGCAACCGTGTTCACCAGCATTGGGAAGAAGGTCATGATGATGACGACCGCGGCCTTGGACGGCCAGTCGAAGCCGAACCACATCACCATGATTGGCGCCACACCGATGATCGGCAGCGCCGAGACCATATTGCCGATCGGCAGCAGACCGCGGCGCAGGAACGGCACGCGGTCGGCCGCAATCGCCACCAGGAAGCCGGCGCCGCTGCCGATGACATAACCGAAGATCACCGCCTTGAAGATGGTCTGCCTGATATCGGCGCCGAGCACCGGCAGGGAACTGGCAATGCGCACACCGATGGCGCTCGGCGGCGGCAAAAGGATGAAGGGAATGCCGGCGCCACGCGTCACCGCTTCCCATATGATCAGGATCCAGGCGCCGAAGATCGCCGGGATGATGAGGCGCAGCGCCATCCGCGCCCCTTTTGCCATCGGGCGAAGCCCCGACAGCACCGCCACACAGCGCCAGGCCAGCAGCCAGGCAGCGGCGACCAGCAGGAAATACGGCGCCAATGCCGTGCCTTCGAAACCTGTAATGCCCGAGATCAGCATCCAGGCGACGAGATGAGCGCCGATGAACAGCACCGCAGCCTCGGCCAGCGGCGAAATTCTGATCATCGAGATCAGCCCTGCCAGCACGGCCAGGCCGATCATCGGGGTCTTTATCCCGAAATAGGGGTAGTCGAAGCTTGCCGCCGGGTCTGCAAGGGCGGCCCCTTCCGGCTTCGACATCGCACCGAGCGCGACGGCGACGAGGCACAGCGCAACGGCCAGCACGGCTTGCCAGGAGGGCTTCAGCCAGTTCATGCCGGCCTCCCGCCCATCGCGCGGTCAACGAGGCGCCCGGCTATGCCGACCACC
Source organism: Mesorhizobium sp. LSHC412B00 (assembly GCF_000503035.1). NCBI lineage: Bacteria > Pseudomonadati > Pseudomonadota > Alphaproteobacteria > Hyphomicrobiales > Phyllobacteriaceae > Mesorhizobium > Mesorhizobium sp. LSHC412B00. Next base: position 156,894 of record NZ_AYWB01000002.1, read on the forward strand.
ATGACCAGAAGGGCCGCCACCACCGAGCCCGCCACAAGGGCGGACCAGATGTCGATGGACTGGCTGTAATAGGCGCCTGCCAAAAGCTTGGCGCCGATGCCGGCGACAGCACCCGTGGGCAGTTCGCCGACGATGGCGCCGACGAGGCTCGCCGCCACCGCCACCTTCATCGACGTGAACAGGAACGGCATTGAGGCCGGCACCCGCAGCTTCCAGAAGGTCTGCGAGACACTGGCATTGTAGGTGTGCATCAGGTTGAGATGCATGAGTTCGGGCGAGCGCAGGCCCTTCACCATGCCCACCGTCACCGGGAAGAACGACAGGTAGGTCGAGATCATTGCCTTTGGGATCAGACCGCTGATGCCGATCGCCCCCAGCACGACGATGATCATCGGCGCCACCGCCAAAATGGGGATCGTCTGCGAGGCGATGATCCACGGCATCAGGCTGCGGTCGAGCGTCGCCACATGCACGATGCCGACCGCGATGACGATGCCCAGCGCCGTGCCGAAGGCAAAGCCGAGCAACGTCGACGACAGGGTCACCCAGGCATTGTAGACAAGGCTGCGGCTCGATGTGATGGGCCGCAGGAAGGTGTTCTCGAAGAAGTTCACCGCCACCTGATGCGGCGCCGGCAGCGTCGGCTTGGGCTGCGACAGCGTCTTGCCGATGAATTCGACGGTGCCGTGGGTTTCCCCGGCGCGCCGGTCGAGGTCGCGCTGGAACGGCGCGTTGAGGACGACGGCGAAGACATACCAGAGCACCACCACGCCCAGGAGGATGGAGGTCACGGGGATGAGTTTTTCGCGGAAGGTGTCCATCTAGCGCGCCTCGCCAGCGGGGCGCCCTCCTCTCCCCNAGGTCACGGGGATGAGTTTTTCGCGGAAGGTGTCCATCTAGCGCGCCTCGCCAGCGGGGCGCCCTCCTCTCCCCAACGGGGAGAGGGTGGCCGGAGCGAAGCGGAGGTCGGGTGAGGGGGTAGAAATCTTTCCGTCGAGACAAGCCAAGATCGTATCCAGGACCGCTCGGCGCTCAGCCAAAACTTCGTGATTCCAGAAGCGCAGAACCGAATAACCTTGTCCGTTCAGCCAGGCTGTCCTGGCGGGATCGGTCAGTGAATCCGCGTGTTGGCTGCCATCAAGTTCGACAATCAGCCCCTGCTCGCGGCAGACGAAGTCCGCGATGAAAGGTCCGAGCGGCACTTGCCGCACAAATTTGTAGCCGTTGAGATGACGTCCTCTCAATTCCCCCCAAAGCCGGTATTCAGCTTCGGTCTCGTCAAACCGCAGCTTTCGGGCGCGAGCGGTTGCCCCGACATTTCTCTTGGTCGGATCCGTCGGCGCCGCCCCCTCACCCGACCTCCGCTTCGCTCCGGCCACCCTCTCCCCGTTGGGGAGAGGAGCCAGCCGGTCGTTCGCCCCCTCAATCATCATAGCTGTGCCCTGCCCTCAAGNAGGTCACGGGGATGAGTTTTTCGCGGAAGGTGTCCATCTAGCGCGCCTCGCCAGCGGGGCGCCCTCCTCTCCCCGTTGGGGAGAGGAGCCAGCCGGTCGTTCGCCCCCTCAATCATCATAGCTGTGCCCTGCCCTCAAGCCATCGCGTACCCTGGCCGCGATCGCCAAAAATTCCGGCGTCTCGCGGATGTCCAGTGGCCGCTCCTTTGGCAGCGTCGATTCGATGATGTCGGTAACCCGACCTGGGCGCGGCGACATGACGACGATGCGCGTCGACAGATACACCGCCTCGGGGATGGAATGGGTGACGAAGCAGATCGTCTTGTTGGTGCGCGCCCACAATTCCAGAAGCTGTTCATTGAGATGATCGCGCACGATCTCGTCCAGCGCGCCGAAGGGCTCGTCCATCAGCAACAGGTCGGCGTCGAAGGCGAGCGCGCGGGCGATCGAAGCGCGCTGCTGCATGCCGCCGGAAAGCTGCCAGGGGTATTTCTTCTCGAAGCCGGAGAGGTTGACGAGCTCCATCGTGCGCTTGATGCGCTCGGCCTGCTCCGCTCTCGAAAGGCCGATGATCTCCAGCGGCAGCGCCACGTTACGCTCGATCGTGCGCCACGGGAAAAGGGCTGCCGCCTGGAAGACGTAGCCATAAGCGCGTTTCTCGCGCGCCTGTTCCGGCGTCATGCCGTTGACCGAGATCGTGCCCGATGTCGGTTTCTCCAGATCGGCGATGACGCGCAGCAAGGTGGTCTTGCCGCAGCCCGATGGGCCGATGAAGGAGACGAACTCACCCTTGCCGATGGTCAGGTCGACATTGGAGAGCGCCTCTACCGGACCGTCATTGGTCTGAAAGGTAAGGCCAAGTTTGCTTGCCGAGACAACGGCTGGCGATCGTCCCGTCATCGCTTGCTGCCTGCTTCTCGCAGCCGCCCAGGATGAAATGCCGTTGCATTCGCGTTGATGTTGCTTTCCACTCGTCCAATCCCACCCAATCGACGCCCGGAGCCTTGCCGATGTCGCCCAAACCCACTTGTCACCTTATCCGTCCTGAAAGCACTTATGAAGGCAAGCAGGGATTGACCTATTTTGCCGGCATTGCCGCCGAGACGGTAGGCTCGTCCGGCATCTGCATGCATCTGCTCACCCTGCCGCCCGGCGCCCGCGCCAAGGCGCATTTGCATGAAAGCCATGAGACGGCGATCTATGTGCTCTCGGGCGAGGTCCACACATGGTATGGCGAAAGGCTCGAGAACCACATCGTCGTCAAGGCCGGCGACCTCTTCTACATCCCGGCCGGCGTACCGCATCTGCCGGCCAATCTGAGCAACGCCCCGTCCTCGGCCGTCATCGCCCGCACCGATCCCAATGAACAGGAAAGCGTCGTCCTGTTGCCGGAACTGGATGCGCTGGTGGCCTGACGCTGACGGGACTGCCGTCATTTGCACCGCGCCACTTCGCCCATGACATTGCCGTCGTCGTCGGCGACCGTCAGCTTCTTGGCGTTCTTGGCGCTGCGCTTGATGGTGAATTTGGTCGGCGCCTGTCCTTCTTCGCCTTCCGCCTCGCATGTTGCCGTCACCACCAGCGACCCATCAGCCTGCGCCTGCTTGTCCGTGAAGGTGCAGGCGCTGGCGGCGGTGACCAATGCCTCGTCGGTCAAAAGCAGCATCCGATCGGCGGCGACTTCCTGGCCGTTGCGGTTGATGCAGCCATATTTGTCCCCATAGGGTTTCGTCAGGTCGATGCCTGCCGCAAGGGCCTGACCCGCAGCCAGAACGACTACCATCGCAACAGACGGCCCCAAACCGCGCGCGCTCATTCCCCCAGCTCCAACGTCACGAACACGGTTGCAACGGCCCCATTTCTTCAAGACCGGGAATGGTCACGAAGAACCCACCCTCGCCCTTGTTGGTGACCACAACGGTTTCAGCCGTCGTCCCCGCCTCGCCTTCGGCGGAACAGGTCGCATCAAGCGATTGCGTGCCCGGCGCCCACGTCAATTGCTGCGCGAACCGGCAGCCGCTGCCATAGGTCTCGATGCCTTCGGCGGTCAGCACGATATAATCGTCCCGGCCCTGAAAACCGGCCTTTGCAAAGACACAGCCGGTATCGTTGCCCCAGGAGCCGGCCAGCCTCTCGGCCCCTGTTGCCGGACCAGCGACCACCATCGCCACGACCAGTGAAATGAGCGCCCCCGGGCTCCGCAACGTCAAACGCCTGTCGCCGGAATGCCGGTGCGTTCCACCTTGCGCGGCGCGGTAATGTCCTTCCAGGTCGACAGAGCCCGGTTGACCGCCGCGTTCGGCTCGCGGGCGACGAATTCGCCATGGCCGGGCTTGGCCTTGACCTCCGCTTCCTCGACCGACAATTCGCCGCGCGAAAAGACGAAGCGCGGCAGGCCGGTCACCTCAAAACCTTCGAAGACGTTGTAGTCGATCACCGATTGCTGCTTCTTCGAGGTGATGGTCTTCTTGGCGCTGGGGTCCCACACCACGATGTCGGCGTCCGCGCCTTCGACGATGGCGCCCTTCCTAGGATACATGTTGAGGATCTTGGCGATGTTGGTCGAAGTCACCGCGACGAACTCGTTCATCGTCAGCCGCCCGGTGTTGACGCCCGTCGTCCACAGCACGGGCAAGCGGTCTTCAAGCCCGCCAGTGCCGTTCGGGATCTTGGTGAAATCGCCGACGCCGTTGCGCTTCTGCTTGGTGGTGAAGGCGCAGTGGTCGGTCGCCACCACCTGCAGCGATCCCGCCTGCAGGCCGGCCCAGAGCGAATCCTGGTGCAGCTTGTTGCGGAAGGGCGGGCTCATGACGCGGCGCGCCGCGTGGTCCCAATCCTTATCGAAATACTCGCTTTCATCCAGCGTCAGATGCTGGATCAGCGGCTCGCCGAAAACCCGCATGCCCTTCTGGCGGGCGCGGCGGATGGCTTCGTGGCTCTGCTCGCAGGACACATGCACGACATAGAGCGGCACGCCGGCCATGTCGGCGATCATGATGGCGCGGTTGGTCGCCTCGCCTTCCACTTCCGGCGGCCGCGAATAGGCGTGTCCCTCGGGGCCATTATTGCCGGCGGCGAGCAGCTTTTGCGACAGCGCCGCAACCACGTCGCCATTCTCGGCATGAACGAGCGGCAGCGCGCCGAGATCGGCGCAGCGCTGGAACGACGCGTACATCTCGTCGTCGTCCACCATCAGCGCGCCCTTGTAGGCCATGAAATGCTTGAACGAGGTAATGCCTCTGTCGACGACGGTGGCCATCTCGTCGAACACCTGCTTGCCCCACCAGGTGATCGCCATGTGGAAGGAGTAGTCGCAGGCAGCCTTCGAGGTCTTGTTGTCCCACATCTGCAACGCTTCCAGCAGCGACTGCTGCGGCGCCGGCAGGCAGAAATCGACCACCATCGTGGTGCCACCGGAAAGGGCCGCGCGCGTCCCGGACTCGAAATCGTCGGCCGAATAGGTGCCCATGAACGGCATTTCGAGATGGGTGTGCGGATCGATGCCGCCCGGCATGACGTAACAGCCGCTGGCGTCGAACTCATGGTCGCCATGCAGGTTCGAGCCAATGGCGACGATCTTGCCGTGCTGCATCAGCACATCGGCCTTCCAGGTGCGGTCGGCGGTGACGATGGTGCCGTTTCGGATGACTTTGGTCATTGTCGTGTTCCCTTGTTCTCTTCGCGCTTCTTGTGAGCGTCGTTTTGAATACAGATCTTAGTTCACGCCACGATCCCCGCTGTCTCTACCACCGCATGGAACAGCACGTCGGCGCCGGCGCCGGCCCATTCCTTGGTGATTTCCTCGGCCTCGTTGTGTGACAACCCGTCAACGCAGGGGCACATCACCATGGCGGTCGGCGCGACGCGGTTGATCCAGCAGGCGTCGTGGCCGGCGCCGGATACGAGGTTGCGGTGGGAATAGCCGAGCCGCTCGGCGGCGTCGCGGACCGCCTTGACGCAGCCGGCATCGAAGGTGACCGGATCGAAAGCGCCGACCTGCTCGACCTTGTACTGGATGTCGAGCGCCTCACAGATCGTGTCGATGCCTTCGCGTATGCGCCCATCCATCGCGTCCAGCACTTCCTTCTCGGGCGAACGGATGTCGATGGTGAAGACGGTGCGTCCCGCAATGATGTTGCGCGAGTTCGGAAACACCTCCATGTGGCCGACCGCGCCGACGGCGTCGGGCTGGTAGTCCATGGCGATCTCATGCACCAGCTCGACCACGCGCGCCATGCCTAGACCGGCATTACGGCGCTTGGGCATCGGCGTCGAGCCGGTATGCGCCTCCTTGCCGGTCAGCGTTACCTGCAGCCATTTCAGGCCCTGGCCGTGGGTGACGACGCCAATGTCGATGCCTTCGTCCTCGAGGATCGGCCCCTGCTCGATATGCAGTTCGAAGAAGGCGTGGATCTTGCGGTCGCCGACCTTCTCGGTTCCCTTCCAGCCAATGCGCTCCAGCTCCTCGCCGAACTTTTTCCCCTGTTTATCGGTGTGCTGATACACGTCCGCCTGCTCGAGCACACCGGCGAACACGCCGGACGCCATCATAGCCGGGGCAAAGCGCGAGCCTTCCTCATTGGTCCAGTTGGTAACGACGATCGGATGCCTGGTCTGGATGCCGAGATCGTTAAGCGAGCGAATAATCTCCAGCCCGCCGAGCACGCCGAGCACGCCGTCATATTTGCCGCCGGTCGGCTGCGTGTCGAGATGGCTGCCGACATAAACCGGCGGCAGGCTGGGATCAGCGCCTTCCCGGCGGGCAAACATGGTGCCCATTTCGTCAAGCCCCATTTCGAGCCCGGCCGCCTCGCACCAGCGCTTGAACAGATGCCGTCCCTCGCCGTCCTCGTCGGTCACGGTCTGGCGATTGTTGCCGCCGGCAATACCGGGGCCGATCTTCGCCATCTGCATGATGGAATCCCACAAACGGTCTGAATTGATTCGCAGATTCTCGCCTGGGGCGGCCATGCTCTAAAACCTCATCGGTTGCGGGGCGGCGGCGTCCCCCTCCCCTCGAGGGGGAGGGCTATCCGCGCCCGGTTTGTCAATCGATCGCCCTCAGCACTTCTCTGACATGGTNTCGCAGATTCTCGCCTGGGGCGGCCATGCTCTAAAACCTCATCGGTTGCGGGGCGGCGGCGTCCCCCTCCCCCTCGAGGGGAGGGTGGCCGCGAAGCGGTCGGGTGGGGTCGCCCGCGACGCGCGCGACCTTCTCTTTGACCACCTGCGCGACGTGCCAAGCGCTGTTTATGACATCGGGCTCGTCAACACGGAAGACTTCAAATCCGAGCGATCGCAGATAAGCATCGCGAACGGCATCGTGCCGACTACCCCTGTCGTGTTCGTGCATGTCGCCATCGACCTCAACGATCAGCTTCACCGCCAAGCAGGCAAAATCCACGATGTACGGGCCAATCGGGCACTGACGGCGAAACTTGATGCCGGCTGATTTCAGGTCCCGCAGTTCATACCACAGCAGCGATTCTCCCTTGGTCGCGTGAATTCGAAGCGCTCGCGCCTTTTGGCGCATTTCGAAGCTCACGCGGGTACGGGGCATCAGGAGCGGCCTCGGAACAAAAGAGCAGGTCGGCGTCCGGTCGCACCGACCCCACCCGACCGCTTCGCGGCCACCCTCCCCTCGAGGGGGAGGGCTATCCGCGCCCGGTTTGTCAATCGATCGCCCTCAGCACTTCTCTGACATGGTCGATCAATTCGTTGATCTGGCCCTTGGTGATGATCAGCGGCGGCGACAGCGCGATGATGTCGCCGGTGGTGCGGATCAGCGCGCCGCGCTCGAACGCCTTGACGAAGGCCGAGAAGGCCCGCTTGGTCGGGCTGCCGGCGATCGGCGCCAGTTCGATCGCGCCGATCAGGCCGATATTCCGGATGTCGATGACATGCGGCTCGCCCTTCAGCGAATGCAGCGCATCTTCCCAGTACGGCGCCAGTTCCTCGCCGCGGGTGAGCAGGCCCTCTTCCTTGTAGGTGTCGAGCGTGCCGAGTGCCGCGGCGCACGCAATCGGATTGCCCGAATAGGTGTAGCCGTGGAAGAACTCGATCATGTGCTCGGGGCCGGTCATGAAGGCGTCGTGGATTTCCTTCTTCACGAACACCGCGCCCATCGGGATGACGCCGTTGGAGACGCCCTTGGCGGTGGTCATGATGTCGGGCGTGACGCCGAAATAATCCGCTGCGAACGGCGCGCCGAGACGGCCGAAACCGGTGATGACCTCGTCGAAGATCAGCAAAATGCCGTGCTTGGTGCAGATCTCGCGCAGTTTCTGCAGATAGCCCTTCGGCGGCAGGATGACGCCGGTGGAGCCGGCGACCGGTTCGACGATGACGGCGGCGATGGTCGAGGCGTCATGCAGGGCAACGATGCGCTCCAACTCGTTGGCGAGTTCCGCGCCATATTCCGGCACGCCCTTGGAGAAGGCGTTCTTTTCCGGCAGATGCGTGTGCGGCATGTGGTCGACGCCGCCGAGCAGCGTGCCGAACATCTTGCGGTTGGTGACGATGCCGCCGACCGAGATGCCGCCGAAATTGACGCCGTGATAGCCGCGTTCGCGGCCGATCAGGCGGGTGCGCGCGCCCTCGCCCTTCACACGGTGATAGGCGATCGCCATCTTCAGCGCCGTTTCGACCGATTCCGAACCGGAATTGGTGAAGAAGACATGGTCCATGCCCTTGGGCGCCAGATCGACCAGGCGGTTTGCCAGTTCGAACACGATCGGGTGTCCCATCTGGAAGGCCGGCGCATAGTCGAGTTCGGCCGCCTGATGCTGGATCGCTTCCGTGATCTTGGGACGGCAATGGCCGGCATTGACGCACCACAGGCCGGCGGTGCCGTCGAGCACCTTGCGGCCGTCGCTGGTGGTGTAGTGCATGTCCTTGGCGGACACGAACATGCGTGGCGCCTGTTTGAACTGCCGGTTCGCGGTGAACGGCATCCAGAATGCGCTGAGATCGTTCGGCGTGACTTTCAGCCGGTTGGACATGACCAAGACTTCCCCTTGTAACCTGTTTCGGTGCGGCTAACGCTTGGTCTTTCCAAAGCTTGGTCTTTGCTGCGTTTTCATGCTACGCAAATTTTTGACCGATTGGACAAACGTTAGCACCGCCCTGTCGGCGGTCAAGGGATTACTAGCGGAAATGCGGCCTGCGAAGTGCGCTCCACGGGTAAGAGAAAAACTGGTCCAGAGAATTGGTCCAGATGACCCGCTCGGCCAAGGCTTGCAGGGGTGAGCGGCGCCATGGAAGGCTCAGCCCCTCGCCGCACCCGCATCCAGCAGGAAAAGCGCGAACTGATCCTGGAAGCAGCGCTCGAAGTCTTCTCCACCAACGGCTTTCGCGGCTCGACCATCGACCAGATCGCCGAGGCCGCGGGGATGTCGAAGCCGAACCTGCTCTATTATTTCCGCCGCAAGGAAGACATCCACGAAACGCTGATGGAGCGGCTGCTGGCGACGTGGCTGGCGCCGCTACGTGAACTCGACGACATCGGCGACCCCCTGACCGAGCTCAGGAGCTACATCCGGCGCAAGCTCGAAATGGCGCGTGATTTTCCCAGGGAGAGCCGGCTGTTCGCCAACGAGATCCTGCAAGGCGCGCCGCGCATCATGCCGCTGCTGGCGGGTGAGCTGAAAACGCTGGTCGACGAGAAGGCCAACGTCATCAAGGGCTGGATGCGCGCAGGAAAAATCGCCCGCACCGATCCCTGGCACCTGATCTTTTCGATCTGGGCGACGACGCAGCACTATGCCGATTTCGATGTCCAGGTCCGCGCGGTGCTTGGGCCCGATCGCGGCGGCGACGGCCGCTTCGAGGATGCGGCGCGGTTTCTGGAGCAGTTGTTCATTGATGGGCTGAAGCCGAAGGGCTGACCTTGGGCGTCAGGCGCTGCGGCGCTCCGCCGGCATCGCCTCAAGCAAATTCTGCAGCTTCTCGATCGAATTCTGTTCGGCCAGCGGCGTGTAGACGATCAGCTTCATGTCCGAGCCGTCGTCGATCGACAGGCTCATATGCTCGAACGTCATGGCGCCGGCGCTCGGATGTCGGACATGTTTCACCCCCGACAATCGGCGTGCCACGTCGCGTTGCGGCCACCAGTCGCGAAACTCCGGACTTGAGCGCGTCATAAGCACGATCAGCCGCTCGAAATCCGCATCGCCCACATAGCGGGCGCTTTCCGCCCGGAACGAGGCCAGCACGGTGCGCGCCAATTGCTCCCAGTCAACCAGCAGGCGCCGGTGATGCGGATTGGTGAACACCATGTGGACGATGTTGCGGGCGTCGCCCTCTAGCAGGCCATAATCACCGAACACCGCTACCGCCGCCGGATTCCAGGCCAGCACGTCCCAGCGCCGCCCGACGACATAGGCCGGCTGCAGCACCAGGCTCTCCAGCATATGCATCAGCGGGCCATCGACCTTTTCCGGCGCAGCCACGCGGTTCTCCGGTTGCTGGCGGCCTGCCAGGATGAACAGATGCCGCCTTTCGACGGCGTCGAGGCGCAGCGCTTCGCTGAGCGCCGCTAGCACCTCCACCGAGGGTCTGACCTCGCGCCCCTGCTCTAGCCATGTGTACCAGGTGGTGCCGACGCCGGCGATCATCGCCACTTCCTCGCGACGCAAGCCGGGCGTACGTCTCCGCAGACCGGTCGCGATGCCGGTGGCGGACGGCGTCAATCTTTCGCGGCGCGAGCGCAGGAAGGCGCCAAGCTCGCGCCGGCGGCTGTCTTCAGCGGAGTGCGTGGGGGCATCCATGAGAGCTATTATAGCAGTATTGATACCAGGATAAAGTTTGAACTGTTTGGGCTGCGTCAGGCGCCCCATCTTCCATCCAGAAAGATGGAGGCTCTGAATATGGATCTGAAAGACAAGACAATCCTCATCACCGGTTCGACCGATGGCGTCGGCCGTGTCGTCGCGCAACAGCTTGGCGCCGGCGGCGCGCGCGTGCTGGTGCATGGCCGCGATGCAGCAAGAGGCAAGGCAACCGTCGCAGAAATCGAATCCGCCGGCGGCAAAGCCGAGTTCCTTGCTGCCGACCTCGCGTCGCTAGCCGAGGTCCGCCGCCTCGCCGAGGCCGTACGCGCAAAAACCGACCGGCTCGACATCCTCATCAACAATGCCGGCATCGGCACGGCCGGCGCCAAGCGACAGCTCAGCGCCGACGGCTTCGAACTGCGCTTTGCGGTCAACTATCTCGCCGGTTTCCTGCTGACCTCGGAACTGCTGCCGCTGCTCAAGGCGAGTTCGCCGGCGCGCATCATCAACGTCGCTTCGGCCGGCCAGCAGGCGATCGATTTCGGCGATGTCATGCTGACACGTTCCTATGACGGCGTGCGCGCCTATTGCCAGAGCAAGCTGGCGCAGATCCTGTTCACCATCGACCTGGCCGGAGAGTTGAAAGGCAGCGGCGTCACCGTCAACGCTCTGCATCCAGCGAGCTACATGAACACCACCATGGTCCGCCAAGCCGGCGTGACGCCATGGAGCTCGGTCGAGACCGGCGCCGACGCCATTCTCAACCTCGCGACATCGCCCGCCCTGGAGGGCCGCAGTGGCCTCTATTTCATGGCCAAAAGGAATCCCGCGCCGAAGCACAAGCCTATGACGCCAAGGCCAGACAGCAATTGCGAACCCTGAGCCTCGACTTCGTCGGCCAGGCTTCCCCACAATCGAAGGAACAGCATTCATGACCGGCAAGATCGAACACACGGTCGTCGTCGGCGGCTCATCCGGCATCGGCCTGGCAACGGCGCGAAAACTGCTGGGCCCAGGCATGAAGGTGACCATCACCGGACGAAACCAGGACAAGCTCACCAGCGCCTGGAAGAGCCTCGGCGGCGCCGCCGAAAAAGCGGGCTTCGATGCTTCGAAGCCGGACGAAGTCCGCCAGTTCTTTGGGGAACTCGGACCGTTCGATCACCTCGTGCTGGCTGCCAGCGGCGGCAAGGGACTTGGGCCGTTCGAAACCCTCGATCTCTCAGACATCGCCGGCGGCGTCGACGAGAAAGTCAGGCCGCAGCTGTCCTGTTTGCAGGCTGCCTTGCCGACGCTCAACAGATCGGGATCGGTCACTTTCATCTCGGCGGTGTCGGCACAATTGTCGGCGCCCGGCGTGGCTGGCATTGCCGCCGTCAACGGCATGCTGTTGACGGTGGTGCCGATCCTGGCGGTCGAACTGAAGCCTCTGCGCGTCAATGTCGTTGCCCCCGGCGTCATCGACACGCCGTGGTGGGATTTCCTGGCCGAAGACCAGCGGCAGGCGGTGTTCAGCGAATATGCCGGCAAAACCCCGGTGGGCAGGATCGGCCGCGCCGAAGACGTCGCCGGCGCAATCGCCTTTCTCGTCTCCAACGGCTTCATGACCGGCCAGGTGCTGACCTGCGACGGCGGCCTGCGCTACGCGGCGTGACCTTACAGCGACTGCGCGATCAGCGTCAGGAATCCTCCGGCCAGTGCGACGTTGCCGACGAAGCCGTTGATGCGCGAGGCCCGGTCAGGGCCCTGATGGTCCCAGAAATTGTGGAACATCGGCGTGGCGACGATGAGAAACAGCAGCAGCACGGCGCAGGCGGTCGCAGTCCACAGGCCGGCCATCAACAGCGCGCCGGCAATGGTCTGCAGGACGATGCCGGCCCACAACGCCAATCTCGCCTGCGGCACGCCGCGCGCAGCGATCAGCCCGGTCAGGAAGGCATCGTTCTGGACGTTGCGTAGGCCGGCGAAAACGAAGGCGCCGCCAAGCAACAGGCGGCCCAGCAACAACAAGCTCGAAGGCAAATCGACAGGCATGAAATCCTCCTCTTTGAAAAATAGTTGGAGCGCCGCCCTCTCCGACGGCGCTCCATGACTAAACCGGACGGTCAGGCTGCTTTGGCCGCCGGCATCGGATGGATGGCATGGAAGGGGATGCAGAGCCGGTTCCAGGTGTTGATCATTCCGATCGCGACCGACAGCTTGACCAGTTCCTCTTCCGAGAAGTGCTCTAGCGTGCGGGCATAGAGTTCGTCCGAAACGCCATTGTTGGCGATCAGGGTCGTTGCCTCGGTCCAAGCAAGCGCCGCGCGTTCGCGCTCGGAAAACAGCGGCGATTCCTTCCAAGCCGAAACCAGATAGAGCCGTGTCTCGGTTTCGCCATCGCGCCTCGCCTCGCGGCTATGCATCTCGACGCAGTAGGAGCAGCCATTGATCTGCGAGGCGCGGAGCTTGATCAAATGCAGCAGGCTCACTTCAAGCCCGCATTCGTCGACCGCCTTGTTGAGCGCCGACACGGCTTTCATGATCTCAGGCGCCTTGGCGAAGAATTGCAGTCTCTGTTTCATCGTCTTTCCTTTCACATCTGTTTGGCGGGGGATTAAATCTGTTTGGTCGAAGCGGGTTTCTGCGGCCGCTGATGGCGCGCGACAAAGGCACAGCTGGCGGCAAACGATCGCGGATCGCCTTCGGCCTTGTAATCAGCCACGATGTCGGACAACCGGGTTTCCGCGAGGGCCGCGCGATAGGCGCGCTCGGCCTTCAGCATCGCGGCATTGATGCCGCACGGCTTCACATAGGCCGAAGCATCGATCTTGACCGGGCCGCGCTGGCGGATCTCGCCGCAGCGGAAGGCCGGCTCGCGACCCTCGACCGCAAGCACGATATCGAGCAGCGTGATGCGCTCGGCCGGACGCGCCAGCCGGTAGCCGCCCGCCGGTCCCGGCACCGATTCCAGGATGCGCGCAGCAGTCAGCTGGTTCAGATGTTTCAGCAGATAGCTCGGCGACAGGCCGAAGGACTCTGCCAAAGCAGCACCCGGCATCGTGCTGTTGCCCTCCACGCTGGCCAGTGTGGCCGCGCAATGGATGGCCGCTTCAACGCCCTCGCCCAGCTTCATGATGTTGATCTCCGATTCATGGATATCTTATATCGTGGATAATTTTTATCTGCAATAGGAAAATGAAAAACGGCGCTCGAAAGCGCCGCTTTTTTCTTCGACCCGTTCCCTACTCTGCGGCCACCTTGGCCATCGGGTTGTTCGGGTGCGTCGTCCAGTTGGCATAGACCGGCGACACCGGCTTGCCGGTGCGCTGGTCCATGACGCCGGCGGCCAGCGGCTCCATGGTGATGCAGTTCTCGACCGGGCAGACATTGACGCACAGATTGCAGCCGACGCATTCGGCCTCGATCACCTCGAAATGCCTGACGCCGTCGACCATGTTGGTGATTGCCTGGTGCGAAGTGTCCTCGCAGGCGATGTGGCAGCGGCCGCATTTGATGCAGGCGTCCTGGTCGATATGCGCCTTGGCGATGTAATTGAGGTTGAGATACTGCCAGTCGGTGACGTTGGGCGTGGCGCGGCCGACAATGTCGTTGAGCGAGGCGTGGCCTTTCTCGTCCATCCAGTTTTCGAGACCGGCGATCATCTCCTGCACGATCTTGAAGCCGTATGTCATCGCCGCCGTGCACACCTGCACATTGCCGGCGCCGAGCGCCATGAATTCAGCCGCATCGCGCCAGGTGGTGATGCCGCCAATGCCGGAGATCGGCAGGCCGCGCGTTTCCGGATCGCGGGCGATCTCGGCCACCATGTTCATGGCAATCGGCTTCACCGCCGGGCCGCAATAGCCGCCATGCGAGCCTTTGCCGTCGATGGTCGGCTGCGGCGCGAAACTGTCTAGGTCGACGCCGGTGATCGAGTTGATGGTGTTGATCAGCGACACCGCGTCGGTTCCGCCGGAGAGTGCGGCGCGCGCCGGCTTGCGCACATCGGTGATATTCGGCGTCAGCTTGGTGATGACAGGCATGCGGGTGTTGGCCTTGCACCAGCGCACCACCATTTCGATGTATTCCGGCACCTGGCCGACAGCCGCGCCCATGCCGCGTTCCGACATGCCGTGCGGGCAGCCGAAATTGAGCTCGATGCCGTCGGCTTCGGTCTCCTCGACCACCGGCAGGATCGCCTTCCAGCTTTCCTCGACGCATGGCACCATCAGTGAGACGACGATGGCGCGGTCGGGCCAGTCCTTCTTGACCTGCTTGATCTCGCGCAGATTGACCTGCAAATCGCGGTCGGTGATCAGCTCGATATTGTTGAGGCCGAGCAGGCGCCGGTCGGCCCCCCAGATCGCGCCATAACGCGGGCCGTTGACGTTGACCACCGGCGGACCTTCTTCGCCCAGCGTCTTCCACACGACGCCGCCCCAGCCCGCCTTGAAGGCGCGGATGACATTGTAGGCCTTGTCGGTCGGCGGCGCCGAAGCCAGCCAGAACGGATTGGGCGATTTGATGCCGACGAAATTGTTGCGGATGTCTGCCATGACAGGTCCCTTTCAACCGAGACGAAGGAGCATTTCCACGGGTGCGAGAATGCCGCCTTTAAGCGCGGGGGTGAGATTGGCGATCTTGGTGCCGGCGTTCTCGCCCATGATAAGATTAACGCCAGGCGGCGGCTTTTTTCCTTCCGCCTGCGCCGCAGCCATGCGCGCCCGTATCGTGTCGAAAAATTCGATGGCGAAGGCGCCACGAGGGCGCTCGGCGGTTACAGAGAACCCCGCGGCGGCGGCAGCCGAACGATAGTCGTCGGGCGTGGCAACGAAGGACATGCTCTCGTCGGATGCCCATGGCAGCGGATAGGTCAGCGCACCTGCCTTGAGCCGCATCACATCGTAGACGGCAAAGACGCCGCCCGGCTTGAGCACACGCGCCGCCTCGCTCATCAGCTTTTTTTTGTCGGGAAGATTCATGCCGACATGCAGGATCATGGCCGTATCAAAGCTTTTGTTGCTGAACGGCATGTCCAGCGCGCTGCCCTGCACGAACCGGACTTTGTCGGCCATTCCCACCCGCTTCGACAGGCTGGTCGCGATGTCGACATAGCTTTGCGTCAGATCAATGCCGGTGACATCGGCGCCGGCATTGTTGGCGGCGAAGCGGGCTGGACCACCCACGCCGGAACCAATGTCGAGCAGCCTGGCCCCCGGCTTCAAACCCATCTGGCCGATGAGTTCCCTGGTGGCGGCGATACCGCCAATGTGGAACTCGTCGACCGCTTCGAGATCGCCAGCGCGTAGATGGGCAATTTCCACGCCGGTATCGGCGAGCACGGCAAGAATGTGCTGCTCAAGATCCGAGACGTCGTAGTGACGCGCGATGCCTGATTCCACTGAGGCCATGATCTCTATCCCTGTGCCAGACTCCGGTTGATGCTCTCCGCCGCGTCGCGGCCTTGCGCGACGGCCGATACCGTCAAGTCATCGCCGCCAAAAATGCAGTCGCCGCCGGCCCAGACATTGGCGAGCGAGGTTCGCCCTTCCGCATCGACCTTGATGCGGCCGGCTTCGAGGTCGATCGAGGCACCGCTTCCGTTGAGGGCTGCCGGCACAAAGCTCTGGCCGATTGCCTTGAACACCTGGTCGGCGGTCAGCGTCAGCCGCTCGCCGGTGCCGACAAGACTGTCGCCGTTCATCGCGGTGTATTCGAGCTCGATGCCCGACACTTTGCCACCTTCGGCAATGACCCGCTTCGGCTGCAGCCAGTGGCGGATGGTGACGCCGTTGGCGGCAGCCAGATCCTGCTCGAACTCGGAAGCGTTCATGTGTTCCTGGCCGCGCCGGTAGCAGATCGTCACCTCCTCGGCGCCGAGCAGCTTCGATTGCACGGCGGCATCTATCGCCGTCATGCCGCCGCCGATGACGACGACGCGCCGGCCGACCGGCAGGCTCGCGAAATCGCTGGCCTGGCGTAGCTCGGCGATGAACTCGACCGCATTGACAACGCCATCGGCGTCCTCGCCATCCGTGCGCAACGCATTCACGCCGCCAAGCCCCATGCCGAGGAAGACGGCATCGTAATTCAGGATCAGGTCCGACAGCTGGTAGTCGCGGCCGAGCGCCTTGCCGTTATGGATATCGATGCCGCCGATCCCCGTGACATAGTCGACCTCGGCCTGGGCGAAATTGTCGATGCTTTTGTAGGCGGCGATACCATACTCATTGAGGCCGCCGGCCTTCGGGCGGGCTTCCAGAATGGTGACGTCATGGCCCTGGCGGGCGAGCCGGTGGGCCGCGGCAAGACCGGCCGGTCCGGCGCCCACGACGGCGACCGACTTGCCGGTCGATTCAGCGCGCGGATAAAACTGCTTGTGCTCGGCCATGGCGACATCGGTGGCGTAGCGTTGCAGGCGGCCGATCTGCACCGGCTTGCCTTCCGCCACCTCGCGCACGCAGACCTCTTCGCAAAGCGTCTCGGTCGGGCAGACGCGGGCGCACATGCCACCCAGTATGTTCTGGTCGAAAATCGTCTTGGCCGAACCGATCGGGTTGCCGGTCGATATCTGGCGGATGAACAGCGGAATGTCGATCGAGGTCGGGCATGCATTCATGCACGGCGCGTCGTAGCAGAAATAGCAGCGATCGGATTCGACCAGCGCTTCGTGGTGATCGAGCGGCGGATGCAGATCGGAAAAATTCTCGGCGTACTGGTCGGCGGCAAGCCGGCCGCCGGCAATGCCGTCCTTGAACTGGCCTTCTGGCATCGTCAGTTCCCCTGTTTTCGTTTTGGGGAAGGCTAGCACGTTTTATTTTTTTATCAATTGGTCAATTTTCGACCCAAGCCGCTGAAAAGATTAGCTGATAATATGATTTAGTTGCTCATGTTATGAGTGACGGTTGCGTCCTCAAAGAGGGGAGCGCGACAAGCTCCAAGTCGCGGCAAGCTGTTCCAGGCCAGCGCGAAATGATAGGGCGCTTGAGCACGATGCGCGGCTTTCATTCAACGGAGAAGGCGATGACCGATGATAGGGAGACGGCTCACCGGTGGGAGCCCGTGGGAGATTTACCTCTGGCTGCCTGTCAGGTGTGGCGTCTAGAATCCGACAATAACTTTGAGCTGACCGTCGAAGGCGACTTCGGGACATCGGAACGAACTCTCAAGATCGATTTTCAAGGGGTAGTAGCCCTGGCTGCCCATGATGACATGCTGGGACTGACCAAAATCCGTGCGGACACCTCGATCCCATTGATTGGATCTGGCAGGCAAGCCTCCTACAGGTGGCCGATCCTGCGAGTGGAGAACTCGCACTGGTTGCGATCGACACTTGGCCCGACAGAAGACTGTACGCATTTTCTGCTGCTCAGTCTCGAATGCACGGTTGAGGTCATTGCTCGTGAAGCCACTCCTTCTTGGATCTGATCACCCGGGGAGCGAAACGCCTTGAAACCGCATACGCTCCGGCACAGGCCAAGATTGGTGGCTGTTCGCTACGAAGGTGCCAGCTGTAGGCTGGCATCTGAGCGGCCGCCATGGATCGACCTGATCTCGTCGGCAACCAGTTGCTGCAGCCGCCACAGATTGCGGTCGCGGATGCCGAATTCCTCGAGGTGGCTGACGGTGTTGTAGAGATATTCCGCGCCCGAGCCGACATGGCCGCAGGCTCTGGCAAGCACCCCCGCCACCGTGTCCAGCGGCTGCCCGAGCGACGTTCCCCTGCCGGTCACCCCGACCCAGAAGCCGAGCGCCCGTATCCGGCCCTGCTCCGTGCGCACGGGAACCCACCGGACCGAGCTGACACTCTCATGGTCGTCGATCTCGCGCCGCAGCAGTCTTTCGATCTGCTGCGGCTTGTCGCCGTCGGGCAGGCGGTAGATGACGCCGTCGCATCGGCCGCCGCGTTCGAGCGCCATCATCAGCCCCGGCTGCGCGACGCTGCCGCGCCAGCGCACCATGTCGAGGCAGAAGGAGCGATGCCAGCCAAACGCAGTGGCGCGCTGGCGTTCGACGGACTCGAAAGCCGGCTTCCAGATCAGCGAGCCATAGGCGAACACCCATAACGGCCCCGCATCGGCTTCGTCGGAGAGCTGTAAGGCAAGCGTGCGAAAATCCTCGTCGTTCAGCTGCGTCCAGCTGCCGTCCGGCCCGGGATCGACCTCTTCGCGATGACACAGTGACACAAGCTCAGGCGTGAGCGACATAAGGCGCATGAAACGACTACCCCTCGTTTGCCCAAGGAAAGTCGAAAACCGCCGCACGTGCAAGGCGTCGAGCGGGACGAAGTGCGGAACGATGTGTCAACGCAGCCGTTGAACTTTCTCCGCTTCGCTGTCGGATTCGCGTCGCTGAAACGTCCTTTGATGGATCGGACGACGATCTATGCATGAAGGTGAGGAGACCGAAAATGCCGAAATCCCCAATGCCCTTCTTCTGGTACGAGTTGATGACCAGCGACCTCGATGCGGCGCAAGCGTTCTACACCAGCGTGGTCGGCTGGCGGGCCGAGCCCTTCGACAAGGCGCCCGGCATGCCGCGCTATATCGTGGTGAACTCCGCCGAGCGTGGCGTCGGCGGGCTGATGACCCTGCCCGAGGAAGCAGCCAGGACGGGTCTGAAGCCGGCCTGGTTCGGCTATATCCACACCAGCGATACCGATGCCTCGACCGAGGCACTGAAAGCCGCCGGCGGGGCTGTTCACCGCGAACCCGACGACATTCCCGGCGTCGGCCGTTTCTCCGTCGTCGCCGACCCGCAAGGCGCCGCCTTCATGTTCCTGCAGCCCAATGGCCCCGACCAGCCCGTCCTTCCGGCAACGACGCCGGGCCATGTCGGCTGGCACGAGCTTTATGCGGCCGACCGCCAGAAGGCCTTCGATTTCTATTCAAGCCAGTTCGGCTGGACTGATGCCGGTAGCATGGACGTCGGCGAGATGGGCATCTATCAGACCTTCTCAGCCGGCCCTGAATCCGGCGGCGGCATCATGAACAAGCCGCAACAGCTGCCGGTGCCGGTCTGGCTGTTCTACTTCAATGTCGACGCCATCGACGCAGCCGCCAAACGCGTCACCGACAATGGCGGCAAGATTGTCATGGGTCCGATGCCGGTGCCGACCGGCCAATGGATTGCCCAGTTCACCGATCCGCAAGGCGCCTATTTCGCGCTGATCGCGCCGGGCCGCTGATCCCCTCCGGTACTCGCCTGCACGGAAACTGCTCTCATCGCACTGCCGGTGCGATGAGAGGCGCGTCCGGGCGCGGTCACTCCGGCGCCAGCACCGCGACCTTGAGGTTCTCTTTCCTGGCGCCGCTGAGCTGGATCGTGGCTGCGCCAGGCGTCAGCTTGAAGCGCACGCTCTTGCGGATGCCGGGGCAGGTCTTCACGCCGCTGAAACCGGCTGATTTCACGGCCTGGCCATCCTGAATGACGTCGACCCAGGCCTCATCGGACAGGCTGATCTGGAGCTCTCCTTCCGTTGGCACGGCCACGTTTGCCGTCGCGCCGAACGTGCCGGCTGCCGGCGCGCGTTGCGGTGAGACCGTGAAGCTGACCGCATCGACCGGCTCCAGCGCCATATCCGCGGCTTCGCCGAAAGCAAGAGAGGCACCTGACTGCGCGGCGGGCGCAGCCGGAAACAGTTCCTGCTCGCGTGTCACCGGCCATTTGAAGGCATCGCAGCCAGCATCAGCGGCCACGGCGAAACTGGTGCTGGCGAGAATTGCGAACAGGCTGACGGCGACTTTTTTCATGGCTAGGAACCCGTTTGGTTTGGAGTGTCTACACGCAGACATACAACTTAAACGAGCTGTATGCAACCATAACGAGAACAAATTTCGAAGTCCAGACTGGAAGTGATTTCTAATCACCGATTGTTGATGACAGGCCACGCGAAGTGAATGGTCCAGCGCCGGGTGATAATTTATGGCCGGGCCGCAGGGTTGGAAAAATGGAGTTTAGATGAAGCTTTTTGATGGTCTCGCCAGATTTCAGCCGCAGGCGCTCGGCCTCCTGCGCGTCATCACAGCCCTGCAGTTCATCGAGCATGGCTCGCAGAAACTGTTCAATTTTCCGGTCAGCGCCGAGCCTCACGCTCTTACCGGCCTGACGGCGACGGCAGGCATCCTGGAGTTCGCCGGTGGCATCCTGCTGGCGCTCGGTCTGTTCACCCGCCCGGTCGCGTTCCTGCTGGCCGGCGAGATGGCCATCGCCTATTTCATGGCGCACTACCCGCGCGACTTCTTCCCGGTCAACAACAGCGGCGACGCGGCAATCTCCTTCTGCTTCATCTTCCTCTATCTGGTGTTTGCCGGCGCCGGCGCCTTCGCGCTCGACAACCGCCGCAACGCCTGACGCGCAATGCATGTCGCCCAAAGGTGCGCAGCGGTTTTGGGATAACGACTTGCACAAAAACGACTTGCACAAAACAAGAATCTGAAGCGCCTCGGCGAAGCCGAAGCGCTTCAGGCGCGCATTCGCTCGAAGTTCGCGTCAAAGAGCGGCGCTGCCTGAACGCGCGCCGCGTGGCGCTTGCCCAAAACTTCGATTTCGAAGCCGTCGCTCTTGTCTGCGATCTCCTTCGGCACATAGCCGATGGCGACGGATTTTTTTGAATGATGCGCATAGCCGCCCGACGTCACCCAGCCGCGCACCGCGCCATCGTACCAGATCGGCTCGTCGCCGATGACATCGGCATCGTCGGCATCGAGGATAAATGTGCGCAGCCTGAGCTTGCCGCCCTGCTTGCGCTCGGCAAGAGCGCCGGTTTTGCCGATGAAATCGGCATCCTTGCCATAGGCGACGAAACGGTCGAGCCCGGCCTCCAGCGGCCCGTAGACCGGCCGGTATTCGCGCGCCCATGAGCCGTAGTTTTTCTCCAGCCGCAGCGCATTGAGCGCGCGCGAGCCGAACAGGCCGAGGCCGAATTCCTCGCCTGCCGCCATCAATGCCCGGAAGGCAGCGCGCTGATATTCCGGCGCCACCCAGATCTCGTAACCGAGATCGCCGGTGTAGCTGACGCGGCCGACCAGGCATGGCGCCGTGCCGATGTCCATTTTCGCGACCGCCATGAACGGGAACCCGGCATTGGAGACATCCGCGCGGCTGACTTTCGCCAAGACATCCCGCGCCTTCGGGCCGGCGATTGCGAGGCCGGTCAGCTTCTGCCCCAGCGCCTCTAAACGAACCGAGCTATCCGCAGGCAGATGCGCCTCGAACCACCGCATATGATACTGCTCGGCAATGCCGGAGCCGGCGATGAACCATTCGCCGTCGCCGATATTGGCAAGCGTGAAATCGCCGATCAGTTTGCCGTCATCCTTCAGCATCGGCGCCAGCGTCATGCGGCCGGGCTTGGGCAGCTTGCAGGCGAAAATCCGATCGAGCCAGGCGGCCGCCCCCTCGCCCGTCATCTTGTACTTGGCGAAGTTCGAAATCTCCGCCATGCCGACGCTCTCACGAACCGTCGCTACCTCATTGGCGACATGGGAAAAATCGCTGGACCGCCGCCACGAGAACTCGTCCTTGACACCCGCGGGCGCATACCAGAGCGGCACTTCCAGCCCATAGGACACACCCCATTGCGCGCCCTTGGCCGAGAGCAGATCGTAGATCGGCGTCGTCTTCAGTAGCCGTCCGGCGGGCAGCTCCTCATTGGGGAAGCGGATCGAGAAGCGGCGCGAATAATTCTCGCGCACCTTGGCGTTGGTGTAGGCCATCGTCGCCCAGTCGCCGTAGCGCGCCACATCCATGGCCCAGATGTCGGCTCCTGGATCGCCCTCGATCATCCAGTTGGACAACGCCAGACCGACGCCGCCGCCTTGTGAAAAGCCCGCCATGACCCCGCAGGCGACCCAGAAGCCCGGGAGGCCGCGCACCGGCCCGACCAGCGGATTGCCGTCCGGCGCGAAGGTGAAGGGCCCGTTGATGATCTGCTTGATGCCTGTCCTCTCGAAGGCCGGGAAATGCCTGAAGCCGACTTCGAGCGACGGCGCGATGCGGTCGATATCCGGCTCCAGCAGTTCATGGCCGAAATTCCACGGTGTCTGGAATTCGGACCACACCTTGTTGGCCTTCTCATACGTGCCCATCAGCATGCCGCCGCGCTCCTGGCGCAGATAAAGCTCGCCATCGAAATCGACGGCGTGGATGATCTCGGTGCCGGTCTTGGCGTTCCACGCCGCAACCTCGGGCATATCCTCGGTGATCAGGTACATGTGCTCCATGGCCAGCACCGGCAGTTCCAGCCCGACCATGCGGCCGACCTCGCGCGCCCATAACCCGCCGGCATTGACGACATGCTCGGCCACCACTTCGCCCTTGTTGGTGATGACGCGCCACATGCCGTCGGGCCGGCGCACAATGTCCTCGACCTTGGTGAAGCGCTCGACCTCGGCGCCCAGTTTCCGCGCGGCCTTGGCATAGGCATGCGTAACGCCGGAGGGATCGAGATGGCCGTCCTCCTTGTTGCGGACGGCGCCGACGAATTGTTTCGGGTCGAGCAGCGGCATCAGCTCGGCCGCTTCATTGGCCGATATTTCTTCGAGCTCGATGCCGAGGTAACGCCCTTTGGCGACGACGCCGCGCAGCCAGTCGAGCCGCGCCTCGGTCGCCGCCAGAAGCACGCCGCCCGTCAGATGCACGCCGGTCGCCTGTCCCGACAGCTCCTCGATCTCCTTGTAGAGCGAGATCGTGTATTTCTGCAGCTTGGCGACGTTGGGGTCGCCATTGATCGTGTGCATGCCGCCGGCCGCATGCCAGGTCGAGCCGGAGGTCAGCTCGTCGCGCTCCAAAAGCACGACATCGGTCCAGCCATGACGCGCCAGATGGAACAGCACGGAGCACCCGACGACGCCACCGCCAATGACCACGACCTTTGCATGCGATTTCATGAGTTTTGCTCTGTTATCAATGAGTTGAGGAGATAAGGTGAATCAGAAAGGCAGCGCCGCGCGCCGACGCTAAAGTCACGGGTCGCCCTGCCCGATCGCTTCCTTGCGCCTGGCCACATACGCCTCCAGCGCCTCGCGCACGGCGATGTCCATCACCGGCTCGACATAATCTTCCAGCGCCTTCTTCCACAGCCGCGTCGCGCGCGCCGTGGTGTCGAGGCCGCCGGCTTCCTGCCAGGCCTCGTAATTCTGCCAGTTGGACAGCATCGGCTGGTAGAAGGCGGTGGCATAGCGTTCCAGCGTGTGCGGTTCGCCGAAGAAATGGCCGCCGGTCGGCACCGCGCCCAGCGCCTCGACAGCAAGCTCCGCCTCGTCGACGACGATCGGGCGCAGGAATTCCATCATGTGCTGGATCATCTCGACATCGATGATGAGCTTTTCGAACGATGCCGTCAGCCCGCCCTCCTGCCAGCCGGCGGCGTGGTAGACGAGGTTGCCGTGGCCGAGCACAGCGCCCCACAGCGCCATCAGCGTCTCGTAGGCGCCTTGCGCGTCCGCCGCATTCGATGCCGACCCCGGCGTCGTGCGGTAGGGCAGACAATAGCGCCGCGCCAATTGCCCCGAGGCGATATTGGCCTTGGTGTTCTCCGGCGTGCCGAAGGCCGGCGCGCCCGACTTCATGTCGACGTTGGAGGTGAAGGCGCCGTACATCACCGGCGCGCCGGGGCGCACCAGTTGCGTCAGCACCACGCCGAACAGCGCCTCGGCATTCTGCTGCGCCAGGGCGCCGGCGAGCGTCACCGGGCTCATCGCGCCCATCAGCGTGAACGGCGTCACCGCGACCGACTGGCCGAACTCGGCCATGGTCATCAGCCCTTCGGCCATCATCTCGTCGAAACGGCGCGGCGAGTTGACCGAGATGATGGTGGCGATGCCGGGATCATCGCGCATCTCGTCCAGCGTCAGCCCGCGCGCGATCGCCATCATCTCGATGCCGTCCAGCGCCCGGCCTCGTCCGATCGCCGAGACATGGAAGGATTTGTCGGTCAGCGTCAGATTGGTGAAATAAGTATCCATGTGCCTGGTGTTCGCCGGCAGTTCCACCGGCGCGCAGACCTGGTTGCCGAGCATGTGGATGCAGTTGAAATGCTGAGCCAGCCGGGTCAGATCGGCATAGTCGTGCAAGTTTCCAGCGCGCCGGCCGCGCTCCATGTCGTGCACATTGGGCGGCCCGGCGACGAGGGTGAAATTGATCGTGTTGCCGCCGAGATGAATGGTGTTGGCGGAGTTGCGCGGCGTCAGCCGGTAGCTGGACTGCGTGGTCTTCAGCGCCTCGGCGACAAGGCCCCGGTCGATGCGGACATTCGCGGTCGCATGGTCGACTTTTGCGCCCGCCTTCTCGAACAGCGCCAGCGCCCGCTGAGACATCACCTCGATGCCGAAATTTTCCAGAATGTGCATCGACGCCTGGTGGATCGCTTCGACCTGGTCGACTGAGAGCATCGCCATCGGCGGATAGGGATTGGTCACCCGCCGCAGTGGAAGTTGCGGGATGGCGGCGGGCCCCCGGTTGCTGGTTCGCTCCGCGCCGCGCTTTCGTCTTGGTTCATTCATGCCTGGCATCAGAGCGCCGGCATCCGGATATCGCTGTCAGAAATCCGCCCTTCGCGGGCGTGATTTTAGCCAAGGCGGCATTTTTGAATTCGTATGGAGACAGAGGCGACGCAAAAGGTCGGAATAATGATACAGGCCCACCGAGCGCAGCCAGGCCGGCAAGCCGTTAAGAAACGCCGCAAGATTCCCTTTATGATTTCGGCCTATTCGTTTTCCAATGCGTAGTTCGAGTTTGAGTAAAATTGTAGCGGTTGGCGTGCTGCTGGCTTTGCCGGCCTGCGCGACGCCGCCCAACCATATCAACAATGTCTGCGCCGTCTTCGACCAGAACGACGGCTGGTTCGACAACTGGCAGTCGGCCGCCGAGCGCGCCTCGCAGAAATACGGCGTCCCTGTCCCCGTGCTGATGGCGACGGTACGCAAGGAATCCGGTTTCAAGAGCAATGCCAGGCCGCCGCGTACCAAACTGCTCGGCTTCATTCCGTGGAAACATGTCTCGTCAGCCACCGGTTTCTCGCAGGCGCTCGACGGCACCTGGTCGCAATATCAGAGCGAAACCGGCAGTTGGGCGGCGAGGCGGACCAAGTTTGCCGATGCCGTCGATTTCGTCGGCTGGTATCATTCCAAGACATCAGGCACGTTCGGCGTCGCCCGCAACGACACCTACAATCTCTACCTCGCCTACTATCTCGGCTGGACGGCCTACGGCCGTGGCAACCGTGGTGACGCCGGCGTGCAGGGCTATGCCAGGGCGACCGAAAAGATGGCCCGCGACTATGCCGAACAGCTGCAGCAATGCGGCAGCTGACGTTGCCAAGCGGTCTTGCAGCCACGCAGTTTGCGATCGAAGCGGAACTCAGCCATTCATTCGCTTGGGATCAGGTGGAGGATCGACCTCCCTCCCTTTACCGCTGCCGTCGACAGCTTTAGGTCAAACGTCGCCAATTGGCCGTCACGCGCCTTGGCGAGTCCCAACAGATAGCTATCCGTTACCTGTGCCGGGGTGAGGATCCTGGCTGCATCGATGTCGTTGGAACCGACAAGGCTGATCTCGTCAGGCCAGAACTGATGTCCTGAAAGGGCATGCAGCTTGCCGACAATCTGCGCCACCACGGCGGGCGAACCCGGAGAATTGGGGTATTTCGGGTTGCTTACAATCCTGATGACGCCATTCTCGGTAATGGGACATGTTGCCCATGATAAATGCCCGGTGGATTGGAACCACCGATGGGCATCTTCATGCGCGACGTGAGCCGGATCGATCAACGCAATCAACACATTGACGTCGAGCAGGAAGGTCACGGCAATTCGTCGCGAAGCGCATTGACCATTTCGAGATCGACCATCGGGCCGTCGGGCCGCGATGCAAGCAAGGGGATGCCGTTGCGTTCACCGCCGGTCGGGGGCCTGCGCAGTGAGCGGCGAGCCAGATCGGAAATGACGTCGCCAACGCTGCGATCCTGCTGTCGCGCCATGGCCTTGGCCGCAAGTAGGACATCGTCATCGATTGCAAGTGTGGTTCTCACAACATGCTCCCTACCGCGCATCAAACATCACGCATCACATAAAGCAATGGACAGCAATATTCAAGCGAACGTAGCTGTCGTTCCTTGAGCTATGGCGACGCTGCGGCAATGCGCCAACGAGCGGCATTGCCTCTATGGCTGGTCAGCTCGGCTTCTTGCCATGCGGGCGCTTCGGCGGTTCGCCGGCGAAACCGGGGCCGATCCCATCCGGTGCGTCTTCCGGCACGCCCTCATGCGCTGCGTGTTCCCTGTCGAACTTGATCACCGGCTCCATCGTCGCCAGCACATCGTCCGACAGCCAGCACAGGCTCACATGGCCATCGCCGAGATGCTTCACCGGCGGCACCTTGGTCTCGCACAGATTGTCCGGCACCAGCCTCTTGTAGCCGCAGCGCGTCTGGAACGGGCAGCCGCTCGGCGGGTTCATCGCCGACGGGATATCGCCTTCGAGCACGATGTGCCGTTTGACCACGCTGGTGTCGGCGATCGGGATAGCCGACAGAAGCGCCTCGGTGTAGGGGTGATAGGGTGGCGCGAAGATCTGGTCGGTCGTGCCCTGCTCGACGATGTAGCCGAGATACATGACGACGACCCGGTCAGCGATGTAGCGCACGACGGACAGATCGTGGCTGATGAACAGCATCGTCGTCTTGTTCTTGCGCTGGATGTCCATCAGCAGCTCGGTCACCGCCGCCTGCACCGAGACGTCGAGTGCCGACACCGGCTCGTCGGCCACCACCACCTTGGCATCGCCGGCAAAGGCACGCGCCACGCCGATGCGCTGCTTCTGGCCGCCTGAGAGCTGACGCGGCTTGCGCGTCTCGAAGGCCCGCGGCAGCTTCACCAGGTCGAGCAGCTCCAGCATGCGCTTGCGCCGCTCGGCGACATTGTTGCCGACTTTGAATTTTTCCAGCGTGCGGATGATCTGCGAACCGACGGAGTGGCTGGGATTGAGTGTATCGAACGGGTTCTGGAACACCATCTGGATCGACGACACCGTTTCGACGCTGCGCTTCTCGATGCCGGTCGACTGGATCTCCTTGTTGCCCAGCGTCACTGTGCCGGCACTTGCCGTCTCCAGCCCCAGCAGGACCTTGGCCAGTGTCGACTTTCCGCAGCCGGACTCGCCGACGATGGCGACGGTCTCGGATTCGCGGGCCATAAACGAGATCGTCTCATTGGCCTTGACGACGCGGCCTTCGCTGGAGCCGAACACTTCGCTGCCGCCGACCTTGTAGTATTTTCTCAAATCCTCGATCTTGAGCACCGGCGCGCCGGGCACAACCTTCTCATTGACCTTCTTGGCGCCGGGCGGCAGCGCTTCCCAGTCGATCTCGTTGAAGCGCACGCAGCGCGAGAAATGCCCTTCGTGACCGGCGACTTCGATCATCGGGATTTCGGCGGCATTGCAGACGCCCTCGACGAAATGGTGGCAGCGCGGCCCGAAATTGCAGCCCTTGGGCCGCTCATGCGGCAGCGGCAACTGGCCGGGGATAGAGATCAGCGGCCGTGAATTCTTGTCGGCGCCCGGCAGCGGAATCGAGCGGAACAGCCCTTGCGTATAGGGGTGACGCATCCGGTCGAACACGTCCTTGATCTTGCCGGTCTCGACCGCTTCGCCCGAATACATCACCGTGATGCGGTCGCAGGTCTCGAGGATGAGGCCGAGATTGTGCGACACGAAGATCATCGACGTGCCGAACTTCTCGCCCAGCCCCTTGACCAGTTCGACGATGCCGGCCTCCACCGTCACGTCGAGCGCCGTCGTCGGTTCGTCGAGCAGAAGCAGCGCCGGCTTCGACAGCAGCGCCATGGCAATGACGATGCGCTGCTGCTGACCGCCGGACAGCTGGTGCGGATAGGAACGCATCATGCGTTCGGGATCCGGCAATCTCACCGAGCGCACCATTTCGAGCGCCCTTTTGTAAGCCTCTTCCTTCGACACCTTATCGTGGATCAGCGGCACTTCCATCAATTGCTGGCCGACCTTCATCGCCGGATTGAGGCTCGCCATCGGCTCCTGGTAGATCATGGCGATCTTGTTGCCGCGGATGGAGCGCAACTCCTCGTCGGACAGCTCGCCCATGTCCTTGCCCTGGAACTTGATCTTGCCGCCGACGATCTTTCCGATGTTGGAGAGGTCGCGCATGATGCCGAGCGACACGGTCGACTTGCCGCAGCCGGACTCGCCGACGATGCCCATGGCTTCGCCCGGCATCACCGTGCAGGAAAAGTCCATGACGGCAGGGATCTCGCCCTTGCGGGTGAAGAAGGAGATCGACAGGTTCTCGATCTCGATGATCGGCGCAGCGCTTGGCCCAAGGGTCGGGTTGCCGGGATTTCGAACTGCCTCATTCATGGGTCGCTCCAATCCTATTTTCATGCTCGCGGGGCCGAAACCCGCAGATCAGTCTTTCATCGATTGTTCGCGCAGCGAGTCGGCAAGCAGGTTCAAGCCCAGCACGAACGACATCAGCGCGATCGTCGGCGGCAGCGCCGGGTGGATGAACGAGCGCAGCAGGCGGCTGGCGTCCTTGATCGCGGTGCCCCAATCCGGGCTCTCCGGCGCCAGGCCCAGCCCGAAATAGCCGAGCGTGCCGAGCAGGATCGTGGTGTAGCCGATGCGCAGGCAGGCATCGACGATCAGCGGTCCGCGCGCATTGGGCAGGATCTCCCACAGCATGATGTACCAGGGCGATTCACCGCGCGTCTGCGCCGCCGCCACATAGTCGCGCGTCTTGATGTCCATCACCAGGCCGCGCACGATGCGGAATACGCCGGGGCTGGAGGCGAACACCACCGCCACGAAGATGTTGAGCTGGTTGGGATCGATGTGGATGATCTTGAACGGATCGGCGTCGAACACCAGGCCGGCATAGACCCAGCCGCCGATGATCAGCGTCAGCCCGAGCAATATATAGAGGCGGTCCGGCCGGTTCTTGTAGCGGGTCCAGAACAGCACCGAAAAGAAGATGATCGGGAACAGGAAGAACAGCCCGGCCATGGCGTATGGGATCGGCGTATCCATGATGCCCGGCGTCACCAGCAGGTAAAACAGCAGGATCACCGGGAAGGCCAGCACCAGATTGGCCAGGAAGGACAGCACGGTGTCGATCCGGCCGCCATAGTAGCCGGCGGGCAGACCGAGCGTAATGCCGACCATCAGCGCGAAACCGGTCGCAGCCGGTGCGATGATCAGCACGATCTGGCTGCCATAGACCATGCGCGAAAAGACATCGCGGGCGAGCTTGTCGCCGCCGAAATAGTAGATGAGTTTCGATACCGGCTCGAGCGCGCCCGGCAGCGCATCCTTCATGATCGGGACCTGGGCGAGCGGATCGAAGGGCGCGACGGTCGACGCGAAGATTGCCGTGAACAGCCAGAACAGGCAGATGCCGACACCGACTATGCCGACGCCGCTATCGAACAACTGGCCGTAGAGGCCGAGCCTTTTCTTGTAGGTGAAGCTCACCCCCATCACCAGGGCAAGCCCTAACCAGACTGGCCAGAAACGCCCAATCACGCCGAGCACGACATTGAAGGCACCGATATATTCGACCTGCATCTGCCCCAGCCCCCTATTGAACTCTGATACGCGGATTGAGGAACGCGTAGCCGACATCCGAAATGAGCTGCGTGATCAGCACGATGAACACCGAGACCAGTGAACAGCCAAGCAGCAGATCGATGTCGTTGTTGCCGGCGGCCTCGACCAGCGTGTAGCCAAAGCCCTGGTAGCGGAACATCACCTCGACGATGACGACGCCGGTAAGCAGCCAGGGAAATTGCAGCATGATGACGGTGAAGGGCGCAATCAGCGCATTGCGCAGCGCGTGCTTGACGACGACGCTGCCGAAGGAAAGCCCTTTCAGCCGGGCGGTGCGGATATATTGCTGCGTCATCACCTCGACCATCGAGGCGCGTGTCATGCGGGCGATGTAGCCGATGCCGTAGATCGCCAGCGTCATCACCGGCAGGGTGAAATTGTAGAAGGTGATGCCCTGGCTTGCCGAGGCGGCCGAACCGTTCAGCCAGCCGAGCCAGGAGGCGAAGATGACGGTGAAGATGACGCCGGACACATATTCGGGCGTCGCCGTCGACGCGATCGATGCGACGGACAGCGTTCGGTCCGTTCGCGAGCCCTCGCGCATGCCGGCCAGGATGCCAATCAGCAGCGAAATTGGCACCATCACCAACAGCACACAGAGCATCAGGATACCGGTGGCGGCGAGTGCGGGGAAGAGCTTTGACGCAACGGAGGTTTTGAACTTGGTCGAGCAGCCGAAATCACCTTCCAGGATGCCGGAGAATTTCGGCTCCAGCGGATCGTTGCAGAAGGAGAAACGCTGCGTCGGCTTGCCGGTCGCCGGATCGGTCACCGGTTGCTTCGGGACGACGCCCAGCCATTGCCCGTAGCGCACGAAGAAGTTCTGCCGGTAGCCATGGTTGACTAGCCAGCTTTCGAGCTGTTCGGCCGATGTGTGCATTTCGGTCTGGCTGATC
Organism: Mesorhizobium sp. LSHC412B00; assembly: GCF_000503035.1. Taxonomy (NCBI): domain Bacteria; kingdom Pseudomonadati; phylum Pseudomonadota; class Alphaproteobacteria; order Hyphomicrobiales; family Phyllobacteriaceae; genus Mesorhizobium; species Mesorhizobium sp. LSHC412B00. The sequence goes on from NZ_AYWB01000002.1 coordinate 187,634, forward strand.
GCCAGCTTCTTCAAATTCGGCTCGAGGTTGATCAGGAAGAAGACGATCATCGTCAGGCACAGCATCGTCAATGCCATGGTGCCGAGACGCCGGATTACGAAAGAAAGCATGGCGGTCCCCTGCCGGTCTGGTTGGGGTTGGAGCCAGTTCGAAAAACCAGCTTTGCCGTTGCCGGCAGAGTTGGCCGTCAAATCGGCACTCGGATGCAATCAACCCAGTTTTATTGAACGGTCTTTCAGGAGAGTCCGCAACTTTTTGCTGCGGCGGCTTCCGGTTCTGGACGATGCAAGGCGTGACGGGAAGGAGCGAAGCGCCCCTTCCCTGACGTTCAATCACGCCTGGTCGAGCCAGACCTTGCCGTAGTCGCGCTCGAAGGTCGGATGCATCTTGTAATTCTGCACCGCCTTGACCGAGTGGCTGTAGAGCTTGCGCCAGTATGGCTGGATCATGATGCCGGAATCCTGCAGGATCTGCTCGATGTCCTTCATCATTTCCTTGCGCTTGGCCGCATCGGCGACGGCCAATGCTGCATTGAGCTTGGCATCCCATTCGGGGTTGGAATAGGCCGACTCGTTCCACGCCTCGCCAGTGCGATAGCCGATCGCCAGAACCTGAACACCGAGCGGGCGCATGTTCCAGTTGGTCATCGACAGCGGGTACTTGGTCCAGTCGTTCCAGAACGTCGAGCCCGGCAGCACCGTGCGCTTTACCTTGAGGCCGGCGTCGCGCATCTGCGCGGCGATGGCGTCGCCGGTATTCTTGTGCCAGTCTTCGTCGACCGTGATCAGCTCATGCTCGAAGTCGGCCTGGCCGGCTTCCGCCATCAGCGCCTTGGCCTTGGCCGGATCGCGAGCGACTTTGGGCAGCTCGTAATATTCCGGGTGGATTTGGCAGACATGGTGGTTTTCAGCCACCGTGCCGGCATTTCCGTAGCCAAGCTGCAGAACGACATTGTTGTCGACCGCCAACTGCAGCGCGTTGCGCACTTTCTGATCGCCGTAAGGCTTGTTGTTGATGTTGGTGCGGCACACGATGGTCGACGCGGTGACGATTTCGGACTTGACAAGGTCCAGTCCGTCGAGGATCGACACATAGTCGGCCGAGGTCTCGAAATTCGTATGGACTTCGCCGGCCTCGAAGGCACTGACCATGGCTGCCGGATCGGTGCCGTAGTCGACGAATTCGATGCCGTCGAGGAACACCTCGCCGTCCCACCACTTGTTGTCCTCGCGGCGCTTGTAGACCACCTTCTGGCCGACATCGTAGGAGACGAGCTCGAACGGGCCGGTACCGATCGGGCAGGCTTTGAAGTCGCCGCCCTTCTCGTCGAAGCTCTTGTGCACGATGAGGCCGGGATAGTCGCACATGTTCGGAATGAGCGCGATGTCGGCCTTGCCGAGCTTCAGCTTGACGGTGTGGTCGTCAACCTTGGTCACGGCGCTTTCGTCGAGCTTGTCGTCCTTGACCAGCGTGCCGAGACGGCCAGGCATGGAATTGCCCTCGGCCTTCTTGTCGGCCCAGCGCTTGAGATTGAAGATGACGTCATCGGCGGTGAAGGCATCGCCATTCGACCAGGTCACACCCTTGCGCACATGCAGCGTGTACTCGGTGGCGTCGTCGTTGACCTCCCAGCTCTCCAGAAGGTACGGGCGGAACGTGTATTCGCTGGTGTACTTGACCAGCGGCTCAAGCGCCTGGCGCTCGGCATTGGCGATTTCCGACCAATCGGCCTTGCGTGGATCCTTGGGATCCTTGACCCATTGCGCGACTTTCAGGATGCCGCCCTTCTTGCCCTGCACCTCTTCGGCCCTGGCTTGGGTCGGCACGGCTACGCCGAGCATGCCGTAGGCCATCGCAGTCGACGCGCCGAACACGCTGGCCATGGCGAGGAACTCGCGGCGATCGACTTTGCCTGCCTTGGCTTCTTCGGCCATGGCCAGGATGTGATCGGGAACGCGATCGCCATTACTCTTGTAATTTGTCATACCTTAACTCCCATTGTTGGCTTTCCGCCTTTTAACATTCCGCATCCCTGCCGTGATGTCAAAGACGGCATGGCTACGGAACCTGTTAGGGAATGTGCAACTTTGAAAAGGGAGCGGTTCGCGTGATAACGACAGACTTGGCGCAAAAGTGCTAGCGCGCCCAGATTCCGCCGGAATCTGCTTAGGCGAGTAACTGATACATTTGGGCGGGTTGAGACAGCGCCAGTTCCGGCGGCGGTAAGCGCCAGGAACTCAATATTCCTTTTCGTAGAATATGCCGCCCTTGGCCTCGCCGCCATCGTTAGCCTCGCCACGCAGCTTGACGCCGCGCCCGACATTGAGGTCGATCGTCGCCTTGCCCGATCCTGGCCTGTCGCCTTTCTGGATCGTCACATAGGTGCGGTCATTGAGATACTTGCCCGCCGACACGGCCGTCCCGCCCTGGTCATCGGTGGTCACATCCAGGTCGTCGACGCCGATTGCACTGCGCAGGTTTTCGAGCAGCGAGGTCGAGCCGCCGACGCCGGCCAGTTGGCCGGCGGCCTCGGCCAGCTGCGCGATCTGCAGCGGCGACAGGTTCGACATAGAGCGGCCGAAAATCAGCTGCGCCAGCACCTCGTCCTCGGGCAGCGCCGGCACCGATGAGAAGTCGAATTTCGGATTGGTCGCTTCGCCCGAGACGACGATGGTGACGGTGGCGCTGGTCGTGGTCGATGTCGCGGTCAAGTTGAGGTAGGGCACCAGCGAGCCCGAAAAGCCGACCGTGCCTTCGGTAAAGGTCAGCCGCTTGCCGAGGATCGACAGCCGCCCACGCTGCAAGGTGAAGGTGCCGACCGCCTGCGGCGAAGCCGCCGGGCCGGTCAGCCTCAGCGAACCGCCGAACTCGGCATCGACCCCCCTGCCCTGGATGAAGATCTGGTTCGGCGCATTGACCGTGACGTCGAGGACAAGTCCACTGCCGCCACCCCCGCTGGCCGCCGCCGGTCGCAAGGCCTTGTCCTGCGCCCGCACGGAGGCGGGCGCGTTCTTGTGCTTGACACCGAGCGCTGCCAGCGAGCCCGGCAGCTTATCGGGAACGGTGATGACGGTCTTGGCCAGGTTGACGGTGCCCGAAATCACCGGCGCCGAGGTGAGCGGCCCCTTGATGGTCAGGTCGCCGCCGAGATTGGCTGTCACCACCCTGCCGTCGGTATAGCGGCCGTCGACCAGCTTGATCGACAAATCGGCTGGGAAACCTTGCGCCGGATTGATGCCGAGGGTGCCGGAGGCCGACAGGCTGCCGCGTGTCGACAGCGTGCCGGTCAGCCGGTTGATCCGGGCAACGCCGTTGCCGATCGAAATGTCGGCGGCAATGTCGTTGACGGCAAGGCCGGAACGCGCGTCGACCAGGCGGGCGCCCGACGTGCTGACCGTGCCGCCGATCACCGGCGACGCCGCCGGGCCGCGCATCTGGATATTGACGTTGGCGGTGCCGCTGAGCGACAGCCCTTGCGCCGCAAGCTTGGCGGCCAGGAAGGAAAATGGCACCTTGCCGTTGAAGTCGAGCACCAGCGCTGGTGTGCCGGCCGTCGTCACCGTACCGCCGCCCTTGAGGCCAAGCCCGGCGCCGTCGCTGATGCCGGCGTTGAAGGTGAGCTTCTTGCCGGCGAATGTTCCCGACGAAGAGATATTCATGCCGCCAAGACCGGCGCTGCGCGTCTGCGAGGTCTGCACCCCACCAGCATCGATATCGAAAGCGACAGTCGGATTGCCCGGCGCGCCGGTTACCTTGACTGTTCCCGAAATCGAACCGGCGGCCTGGAGGCCCGGCGAAAAACTGTTGGCGAGTGAGGCCGGCACCTTCGACAGCGCGGCGCTGATGTCGAGTGCCTGCCCGACCTTGCCGGTCACCGTCGCCGTGCCGCCACCGAGATTGAGCACCAGCTTGTCCAGCGTCGTGGTGCCGTTCGCGATGCTGACGGTCGAGGCCTGGGCGATGGCCGCCTTGATGCCCTGCACCGTGGCCTGGCCGGAAGCGAGTTCGATGGTGGTGGTGCCGCCAGCCACCTTTACCCTGCCCGCAGCCTTCGCCGGAATGCCCTTGACGGTGGCGCCGCCGGAAAACCCGGTCCATTCGCCGTCGCGCTTCAAATCGACATCGATGCCGCTGATGGCGGTGCCGCCGGAAATGACGCTGTCGGCGCGAATTTTGCCCGAGATGACCGGCGCGGCGAGATAGTTGGCGACCAGCGCATCGATTGACACCGTCTTCGCCTGCAGGTCGCCGCGCGTGATCGAAGCGGTCGCAGCCTTGACCGCGACGTTCGGGCCATCCGCGGTCTTGGAGAATGCAATAGTGCCGCGCACATCGCCTTCGGCCTTTTCCAGCGCCAGCGCCGCCAGCGGCCCGATATCCGGCAGGTCGAGCGCGATGGTGCCGACCGGCACGAAAGCCTCGTCGAGGGCGAGGTCGCCGGAAATCCTGTTCTTGCCGAGTGACAACAGCAGGCCGTTGATGGCGCTCTTGCCGTCGGCCGTCGCCAGCACCGCGCTGCCTTGCAGCGCCTGCCCTGCGACATTGCCGGTCAGTTGCACATTGGCCGCCGGATTGGCGGCGTCGGCCTTGCCGGTGGCGGTCAGCTTCAACCCGGTGATTTCGCGTTCCGCCACCAGCAGCCGGTCGCTGTTGACTGTCAGCGACAGGTCCGGCGCCAGGCTAGGCCCCTGCGCGCTGAGTGCGAAGCTGATCGCGCCTTTGGCATCTTTCGACAACAGTGAGATGTCGGCCAGTGCACCCTTGATATCTGCGCTGAGCTTGTTGTCGGCGAGACTGGCCTGACCGTCCGCGGTCAGTGCGCCCGACGCCAGCTTGACCGGATTGGCGCTGACATTGCCATTGCCATCCCGCTTCAGCGTGGCGCTGAGCTGCGTGCGCTCTGCCAGCACGCTGCGCGCCGCCGCCGGCAACGCCGCCGACAGCACGTCGGCGTTGAGGTTGAGGTCGATTGCTCCATCGGCAAAGCCGACACGGCCATTGAAGGCGCTGCCCAGCGCATCGGCCTGCACCGAGCCGCTGTCGATGGTGATCGCGTCCGCCGCCAGGGTGCCGGCGATCTTGGCGGTGATCTTGCCGGCGATCAGCGGCGCGATGGTCGGATTGTCCAGACCGATCTTGTCCGCCGTCATCGTGCCCGAGATCGGACCGGTGCGGCTTCTCACATCGAACGCGTCGGAATGCAGCGCCAGCGAGATGCCCTCGACCTTGGTGAAATTCGTCGCCACCGACGGCAACACCGCCGAGATATCGAGCTTGGCTTGCGCAGCCTGCCCCGCCGCCTTCACAGACAGCGCCTGCAGTTCGAGCTTGATCGGGCCTTCCACGCTCCCGAACGCCAGCGGCAGGCTCGGACCGGAAGAGGTCAGGTCGAGCGCAAAATCGCTGGCGCCGTTCGGGTTGAGGGTGCCGGCCGCGTTGCCGGAGATTTTCTCACCCGAAAGCGTCGCCTGGTCGAGCACGACGCCGCCGGCCGCGGAATAGCTGCCGGCCGCATCGACATCGAGCGGCCCGAGCCCGGCCTGACGGGTCTGGCTGGTCTCGGCGCCGGCCAGCTTTGCATCGAAGTGGATGTCGGGATTTGCCGATGGCCCGGTGATTTGCGCCGTGCCGTCGAGCGTGCCCCCGGCATCGAGGCCGGGTGAAAAGCCATTGGCAAGCGCAGCCGGCAGCGCCGAGAAGGTCGCCGCCAGATCGAGCGTCTGGCCCGCCGTGCCCGACAGCGTCACCGAGCCGCCGCCGAGATCGACTACCAGCCTTTGAATGTTGGTTATGCCATCGGCAATGGTCAGGCTCGACGGCTCGGCGATCGCCACCTTGATGCCGCGCACCGTCGCCTCGCCGGACGCGATCTCGACGCTGGTCGCGCCGCCGGCAATCTTCGCCCGCCCGGCAGCTGTCGCCGGAATGCCTGATATGGTTGCGCCGCCGGTGAAATTCGTCCAGTCGCCGTCACGCTTGAGGTCGACGCCGATGCCACTGACGACGGTCGTTCCCGAGGTCACGCTCTCGGCCTTGATCGTGCCGGAGATCGCAGGGCTGTTGAGATAGTTGGCGATCAGTGCGCTGACGGTGACTGCCTTGGCTGCCACATCACCGCGCGCGATCGACACGCTGGCTGCATTGATGGTGACAGTGGGAGCCTCGCCGTCTTTGGCGAACACCACGGTGCCGCCGATATCGCCGGCCGCCGTCTGCCCGGCCAGCGACGCCAGCGGCGCGATATCGGGGGCGGAGATCGTCAGCGTCCCCAGCGGCAGGAATTTTTCATCGAGCGTGAGGTCGCCCGACACCTTGTTGTCGCCCAGCGCTACGCTGAGCCCCTTGATGGAGCGCTTGCCATCGCTCGTCACCAGCGCCGCCTTGATGGCGAGCGGCTGTTCGTCGACCGCGCCGGTCAGCGAGATATCTGCGGCCGGGCTCACAATGTCAGCCTTGCCCGATGCGGTCAGCTTGATGTCCTTGACCGTGCGGCCGGAGGCCGTCAGGCTGGCACTGTCGGCCGAAACCGAGAAATCCGGTGCGTTGCGCGCGCCGCTTGCCGTCAGCGCGAAATCGACCCCGCCGGCGACCGGCACGCCGACCAGCGAAGACAGCACCGAGACGTCGCCGAGCTTGCCCTTGATGTCGGCCTGGATATCGCTGCCTTGCGCGCTGGCGGTGCCGCTGGCGCTCAGCGAACCGGAAGTGAGTTCGATCGAGTTGGCGGCGAAAGAGCCCTGCGGATCGCGCGTCGCGGTCGCCGAGAATTTGACCCGTTCGCCAAGCAGCGAACTGATCTGCGGCGGCAGCGCCGTCGACACAGCATCGGCATTCATCTTGAGCGTCATGGCGAGGTCGGCCAGCGCCACCTTGGCCGTCAGCCCGGCATTGAGCGCATCGCTGCGCAGCGTACCCTCATCGAGCGATATCTCATCCTTGCTGATCGAGCCGGAAAGAGAGGCCGTCAGCTTGCCGGTGACCAGCGGGGCCAGTGTCGCGACGTCGGTCTTCAGCCCGGCCGCCGCCAGCGACACGCTGAGCGGGCCGCTGCGGTTCTCGATGTCGAAACCGTCGGAATGGATCCGCGCATCCAGATTGTTCACCTGAGAGCCGCCCGCCACCACCGGGACCAGTGAAGCGCTGGCGTCAATCATCGGCGCCTTGCCGTCACCGAAGGCGCGCGCGGTCACATTGTTGATGGCCACCATGATCGGCTGCGCCTGGGTACCGACATTGACCGTGACCGGCTTGGCTTTGGCCACGAGTTCGACCGAAAGGTCGCTGGCGCCGTTGGGGTCGACCATGCCGGCAGCGGTACCATGAACTGCGTCGCTCTCGATTGCAGCGCGCTCGATGTCGACGCCGCCGGCCGCGGTCGCCGTGCCGGCTAGGTCGAAGCTGGTCTTGCCGGCAAACAGCGACTTGAACCGTTCCGGCAGGAAGCCTTCGAACGAACCGTCGCCCTTGGCCTCGATCCGGTTGCCCTTGTCGGTGAGCTGGTGCCGGCCGGTGAGCTGGGTAACGATCTGACCGTCGACCATAAAGGTGCCGATGCCGCTCCAGTTGGCCAGCGGCCCGGTGCCTGAGACGATGATGTTGACCGGCGGCGCGCCGGGCAGTTTGAGGAGGTTGGCGATGATGCCGCCGGCCGGCTCGGAAGCCTTGAGATCGAGGTCAAGCTTGTTTTCATCCGGCGCGAAGTGGATGTTGGCGTCGACATTGCCTTGCTTGCCGTCATGGCGGGTAACGTTGAGCACCGTCTGGATCGCCAGTGGCGACGCATCGACCTTGGCCGATCCCTTGGCCGCAAGTTCGGCAATGCCGCTGCCGGCAAGTTGCTGGCCGAACGCGATCTCCGGCAAATCGATCGCTCTGATATCAAGCGAAACCGGCAGGCCGCCCGACCCGCTCTTGCTCGGCTCGGTGCTCGCCACAGGCAGCCGTGCCAATTCTATCCGTTCGGCCGCTATGCGGTCGGCGCTGAAATTCTTCGACAGCAGCGCCAGCGGCGACCAGTCGATGGCCACCTTGCGGGCCACCAGCCAGGCGCCCTCGCGGTCTTCCAGCACGACATGGTCGACCGTCAGCGCGCCGGACCAGATACCGTTAATGCCGCTGACCGTGACTTTGCTGTCCCTTGACGAGGCCATGTCAGAGATGATGCCGGCGAGATTTTCGCGGCCGCGCTCGGTCTTGGTCAGCACGACCAGCGCGCCGATGCCCGCCGCCGCCACGATCAGCAGCGTGTAGAAAAACAGGCGAAGGATGCGTTTCAAAATCTTCATCGTCAGAACGCCTGTCCGATCCCGGCATAGATGCCGAAACGCGGGTCGCCACGGTCGCGGTTGAGCGGCACGGCGGCGTCGATGCGCAGCGGCCCGAACGGCGTGATGTAGCGCAGGCCAACGCCCGCGCCGACCTTCACGTCGGAAAAGTCCGGCGTCGCTGTGGTCGAGACAGTGCCGGCGTCGACGAACGGCACGATGCCGATCGTGTCGGTCAGCGCAATGCGCATTTCGACCGATGTTTCGAAGAAGGAAAGCCCGCCGATCGGCTGATTGTCGATGTCCTTCGGTCCGATGCCCTGATAGGCATAGCCCCGCACCGAGCCGCCACCGCCGGAATAGAAGCGCCTGTCGGCTGGAACGTTCTGAAGGCCGGTGCCGACGATCGAACCCAGCGCGACGCGTTCGGCAAGCACGAATTTCGAGGCCGTGTCGAGCGACTGATAGGCCGACCCCTCGCCCCTGAGCTTGAGGAAGGCGGCGCCGCTCAGAATGTCGTAGCTCGGTTCGGCATAGGCCAGAACCCTGAAGCCGCTGGTCGGATTGAGCCGGTTGTCCCTGTTGTCATAGACATATTGCAGCGGAATGCTGGCGATCAGGTATTTGTGCTTGCCGAAGGCGTCGGTGATCCTGGAATAGTCCAGCGCGATTTCAGCCGAAACCGTCTGCTTCTTGTCGATCTCATAGGACAGGCCGGTGCTGCCCTTGACCGAGAAATGGTCGTAGGCATCGGGATGTTCGAGGACGGTCTTGACGCTGGCGATGAATTTCGAAGCCGGCCCGATCACGCCCGGCTTCTCGAACATGATGCCGGCATTGTAGTTGAGCTCGCTGAGATCGTTGCTGCCGATGCCGCTGATCTTGCCCTCGATGCGCAGCTTTTCGGCCCGGCCGAACAGATTTCGGTGGCCCCAATAGCCTTCCAGGCCTAGCCCTTCGGTGTTGGAGAAAGTGCCGCCGACGCCGAAATAGCGCGGTTTGCGCTCGCTGACCTGAACGCCGATCGGAATGTTGCCGTCGGCGTCGAGACTGTCGGCTTCCTTCAGCGTCACGCTGTTGAACACTTCGAGCCTCAGCAGCCGGTCGCGGGCATCGTCGATCTCGTCGGGCGAATATTGCCGGCCGCGTTTCAGCCCGGTCATATATTCGGTGAACTCGCGATTGACCTTCTCGGTGCCATCGACGGTGGTGTCGCCATAACCGGCAACCGGCCCGGCGGCCACCGTCAGCGTCACGTCGAGCGTCGAGGTGGTGTGCTCGGCCACGACCTGCCTGTCGGTGATCCGGGCCAGCGGCCGGCCCTCCTGCTTCAGCGCCCGCACGATCAGCGCCTCGGCCTTGAGCACGGCGCCCGAGCCGGCATCGCCGCCGGCTATCAGGCCGAAATCGGCGCTCGCCAGCCCGGCGGCATCGCCCTCCAGCCGAATATTGCCGAGCGTGAATTTGGGCCCGCTCGAGATGCTGATCACCACCGGGATCGGCTGCGGACCCGTAAATTCGGCATCGGGCGGCAAATCGTCGAGCGCCTTGCCCTGGATGGTGATGGTGACGACGCCTTCATAACGGGCGTCGGCATAAAGCGCGGCGACCAGCTGTTCGCGGTCGCTACGCGCCTTTGCCAAAAGGCCGAGCGAGCCGGAAACCGGGCGGTCTTCGTCGGATTTCAGCGACGAGGCGTTTTCGAGCTTCTTGACTAGGTCCTTGTCGGCATCGGGCGCTTCGATGGTCACCACATAGCGCAGCGGGTCGACGATATCGGCGTCCTCGTCATTCGAAGAGCCCCACAATTTGATGCCGAAGAGCTCGAAGGCGGCCGCCGACCCCGATTCGGCAACGAGCACGGTCGAGCACGCCAACGCCACAATCAGCGCACGCGAAAGCGTGCGCCGTGGCGCACTTACCTTCGACATCTGCGCTTCATACGCCGGCATCAGGACAACCTAGGTTACAAAACTAAAATTGGAATGAAGTTTTGAAGCGCTCGTAAAGGGGCCACAATCCAATTGTCTGAAATAGGCAGGGCTTGGAATTCACACCTTCTGCGTTTTCGCAAGAAAGCGTGATCCCTTTCCCGTGGATGAACTATCGGCATACCGGTCATTGGCCGGTTTGGGAACCGTTGGCGGGCGGAAACCTGCCCGTCCTCGTGTTGACAAGCTTGACTGAAGCTTGAACATGCCGCGGACGTAGCAGTGTCTGGAGGGTGTTATGGCGATGCGCGCGGCGGCTCGTGGTCTGTCGATCTTGATTCTTCTCATTTTCGCCTGGGGGTCTGTAGCGCAAGCGGCCGAAGCCCGCCGGGTGGTGACCTCAAATAATTCCGACTATTTCGGCTTCGATCTCAGATCGGACCAGAATGTCAGCCTCGATCAGTGCAAGACGACATGCCTCGGCGACGCCGCCTGCCGCGCCTTTACTTACAACAACAAGGCCAAATGGTGCTTCCTAAAGTCCGACTATAACCAGTTGAAACCCTTCAGCGGCGCGGTCGCGGGCAAGGTCGTCAATGTCGATGGCGACCCCGATATCGGCGCCCCGCCGGAACTCNTTCAGCGGCGCGGTCGCGGGCAAGGTCGTCAATGTCGATGGCGACCCCGATATCGGCGCCCCGCCGGAACTCGCCTTCTTCCCCAACTGGATGGCCGACCAGGCCCAGCAATACCGCAACAAGCTGACCGATCCGGCCTATGACAAGCCGACCGACGGGCTGGAATCACTCCGCGCCGCCGCCGAACAGGCTGCACTGACCGGCGACCATGGGCAGGCCATGAACAAATACGAGGCCGCGGTCTCGGTCCTGCCTGACGACGGTCAGCTTTGGCTCGGTCTGGCGCGTGAAACGCTTGCCATACAGCCGGCCAGCGGCACCTCCGAATCCTACAATCTGCCGGTCAAAGGCACCTCCGCCGCCATCAACGCCTACAAGTTGCTGCGCACCACCAAGACCCGCGCCGAAGTGCTGGCGCTGCTCGGCAACGGCCTCGACCGCCGCGATCTCTACCGTCCAGCCCTGCAGGCTTATGAAGCCAGCCTCGCGCTGGTCAGTTCGCCGGCGGTCAAGGCCGAATATGAGGATCTCAAGGCCCGCAAGGGCTTCCGCGTCATCGATCACTCGATCGACGCCGACACCAGCGCGCCGCGCATTTGCGCGCAGTTTTCCGAGGAGCTGGTCAAGACCGGCGTCGACTACGCCCAGTTCGTCACCGTCGACAACCAGCCGCCCAAGGGCGTCGAGGCAAAGGACAAGCAGATCTGCGTCGAAGGCCTGGAGCACGGCCAACATTACGAAGTGACCTTCCGCGCCGGCCTGCCGGCCGCCATTGGCGAGGTCACCGCCGCTCCGGTCGTGCTGTCGATCTATGTGCAGGACCGCGCGCCGTCCGCCCGCTTCACCGGCGACAGCTTCGTGCTGCCCGCCGGCGCCCGCCGCGGCATCCCGGTCGTCACCGTCAACATGAATGCCGCGCAGATGAAGCTCTACCGCATCGGCGATCGTTCGCTGGCGCAGCTTCTGTCCGGCTATCAGTTCCTAAAGCAGCTCGACGGCTATGATATCTCCAGCATTTCCGACCAGATGGGTGAGCCGGTCTGGCAGGGGCAGCTCGATATCGCCAACGACCTCAACAAGGACGTCACGACTTCGTTCCCGGTCGACGAAGCCTTGCCGCAGCGCAAGCCCGGCGTCTACGTGCTGACCGCGCAAGCGGTAAATGAAAATGACGAGGACAATTACAATTCGCTTGCCACGCAGTGGTTCGTCGTCTCGGACATCGGCCTGTCGACCTATACCGGCCAGGATGGCCTCAATGTCTTTGCCCGCTCGCTCGGAACCGCCAAGCCGATGGCCGGCGCCGAACTGACGCTGCTGGCCAGGAACAATGAAATCCTCGGCACAGCCACGTCGGACGCCGAAGGCCATGCTGTCTTCAACCCCGGCCTGACGCGCGGCGACGGCGGCATGGTGCCGGCCGTTCTGATGGCCAAGCAGGGCGACAACGATTTCGTCTTCCTCGACATGGGCCGCGCCGGCTTCGATCTGTCCGATCGCGGCGTCGCCGGACGCGCCGCACCGGGCGCGCTCGATGTCTATGCCTGGACCGAACGCGGCATCTACCGCGCCGGCGAGGATGTGCATGTCGCAGCCCTTGCCCGCGACGGCGCCTCCAAAGCGGTGGAAAACCTGCCGCTGACCTTCATCTTCACCCGTCCCGACGGCGTCGAGAACCGCCGCATCGTTGCCGATGGCGTCTCGGCCGGCGGCTATGCCGTCGACCTGCCGCTGGAAGCCAACGCCATGCGCGGCACCTGGACGGTGTCGATCTATACCGATCCCAAGCAGGCGGCCGTTTCCAGCCAGATGTTCCTGGTCGAAGACTTCGTGCCGGATCGCATCGAGTTCGACATGAAGTCCGACAAGCAGGAGATCGCCCAGGGCGAAACCGCCAACATCGACATTGACGGCCGCTTCCTCTATGGCGCGCCGGCCGCCGGCCTCGCGCTCGAAGGCGAGCTGACGCTGTCGACGGCGCGCGACTGGGACCGTTTCGCCGGCTATTCGTTCGGCCTTGCCGACGAGCAGTCGGCCGAGCCTTCGGTCACCCCGTTCACCGGTCTGCCGGTGGTCGGCGACGACGGCAAGGCGACCTTCCCGGTCACGGTCGACCAGTTGCCCGCGACCACCAAGCTGGTCGACGCCAAGGTCACGGTTCGCATGCGTGAAACCGGCGGCCGCGCCATCGAACGCTCGCTCAACATCGGCATCCAACCGCAAGGCCACATGATCGGCATTCGTCCGGATTTCGCCGACAATGAGGTGCCGCAGGGCGGCACCGCCAAGTTCAGCCTCATCGCGGTCGACCCCGACGGCAAGCGCGAGACGCTGAAGGGCGCGCAGTGGTCGCTGGTCAAGGTCGAACGCAATTACCAGTGGTACCGCAACAACAACTCGTGGAACTACGAACCGGTCACCTTCACCAAGTCGATCGCCAACGGCCAGGTCGATCTCAGCGCCGATGCCGAGGCGACCGTGACGATGCCGGTCGACTGGGGCCAGTACCGGCTCGAGATCGAGACTGCCGATCCCGAGGGCCCGGCGACCAGCTATGAGTTCGACGCCGGCTGGTATGTCTCCTCGACCTCCACCGAAACGCCTGATGGGCTCGAGATCGCTCTCGACAAGGACAGCTATGCCGTCGGCGACGTGGCCAAGCTGAAGGTGTCGCCGCATTTTGCCGGCGAACTGCTGGTCACCATCGGCGCCGACAAGCTGCTCAAGACCGTCACGGCAACCGTGCCGGCCGGCGGCAGCACGGTCGACATCCCGGTCGGTGACGACTGGGGCGCCGGCGCCTACATCACTGCAACCCTGTTCCGGCCCGGCGATGCGCAGGAAACCCGCATGCCGGCGCGCGCCATCGGCGTAAAATGGCTGACGGTCGACCCGGGCTCGAAAAAGCTCGCCGTTACCCTGACGCCGCCGGACAAGACGATGCCGCGCCAGCAGCTGTCGATCCCGGTTTCGGTCGCCGGCGTAGCGCCGGGCAGCAATGCCTATGTCACGGTCGCTGCCGTCGATGTCGGCATTTTGAACCTCACCAACTACAAGGCGCCGGATCCGGAGGGCTGGTATTTCGGCCAGCGCATGCTCGGGCTCGAAGTCCGCGACATCTATGGCCGTCTCATCGACGGCTCGCTCGGCACCACCGGCAAGCTCAGGACCGGCGGCGACGGCGCCTCGATGCAGCCGCAAGGCAGTCCGCCGACCGAAAAGCTGGTCGCCTTCTTCTCCGGCCCGGTCCAGCTCGACGCCGACGGCAAGGCAAGGATCGACTTCGACATCCCGCAGTTCAACGGCACCGTGCGCGTCATGGCCGTCGCCTGGACCAAGGAGGCCGTCGGCCATGCCACGACCGATGTCATCGTGCGCGATCCGGTGGTGATCACTGCCGGCCTGCCCCGCTTCCTGGCGCCTGGAGATGCAGCTATCATGCGGCTCGACGTCGCCGACACCGACGGTCCGGAGGGCGACTATGCCCTGTCGATCGCCACGACCGGCGACCTCTCGACCGGCGACAAGCCCTTGCCCGAAAAGCTGACGCTGGCCAAGGGCAAGCGCCAGACGCTGAGCGTGCCGCTGATTGCACAGACGGCGGGCAATGCCTCGATCACCATCAAGCTCGCCCATGGCGACGGCACCGCCGTCGAGCAGACGCTGTATGTTCCGGTGCGTCCGGCGCAATTGCCGGTCACCACCCGTCTGGTCGTCGACCTCAAGGGCAATGGCGGCTCGCTGCGCGTCGACAAGGAGCTGCTCGCGGCAAGCCTGCTCGACGGCGCCTCGATCAGTGTCGGCGTTTCGCAGGCTGCCGCCTTCGACGTGCCGTCGCTGCTGATGACGCTCGACCGCTACCCCTATGGTTGCGCCGAGCAGACCACCAGCCGCGCCATGCCGCTTCTCTACGTCAACGATCTGGCGTCCGGCGTTGGCATGCAAAGCGATCCCGAACTGNCCAGCCGCGCCATGCCGCTTCTCTACGTCAACGATCTGGCGTCCGGCGTTGGCATGCAAAGCGATCCCGAACTGCACGGCCGCGTGCAGGCCGCCATCTACAAGGTGCTGAGCTACCAGGCTTCGGCCGGCAGCTTCGGCCTGTGGGGTCCGGGCTCCGGCGATCTGTGGCTTGACTCTTACGTCACCGACTTCCTGACCCGGGCGCGCGAGCAGAACTACGACGTGCCGGCGCTGGCGATGAGCCAGGCGCTGAGCAATCTGCAAAACTCGGTCGGTTACGACCAGGACGTCCAGGATCGCGGCAGCGAAATCGCCTACGCGCTCTATGTTCTGGCCCGCAACAAGAAGGCCTCGGTCGGCGATCTGCGCTACTACGCCGACACCAAGCTCGAAGCCTTCTCGAGCCCGATGGCCGTCGCCCAGTTGGCGGCGAGCCTGGCGCTCTACGGCGACGCGCAGCGTTCGGAAGCAACCTTCCAGACGGCGCTGCAGCTGGCCAAGTCGACCACCGAATACGACTACTACCGGTCCGACTATGGCTCGCGGCTGCGTGATGGCGCCGCGATCCTGGCGCTCGCCGCCGAATCGAAGCCGGTGCCGACCATCGTGCCGGAGCTGATCCGGCTGGTGGCAAGGGAACGCGCCGATGCCCGCTGGACCAGCACGCAGGACGAGTCCTGGATGCTTCTGGCGGCCCGCGCGCTGAAGTCGGGCAACGACTCGATCACGCTCTCGGTCAACGGCGCGCCGCATGCAGGTGGATATTCCAACCACCTCAGCGGCACCGACATTGCCGACAGCCCGCTGACCATCGCCAACACCGGCGCCACGCCGCTGCAGGCGGTCGTCACCACGGTCGCCTCGCCGGTAGAGCCCTTGCCGGCCGGCGGCGACGGCTTCACCATCGACCGCACCTACTACAAGCTCGATGGCACCGAAGCCAACGTCACCGAGGCGACGCAGAACGAACGCTACGTGGTCGTGCTCAAGGTTTACGAGCAGAACCGCTGGCCTTCGCGCCTGCTGATCACCGACCTGTTGCCGGCCGGCTTCGAGATCGACAATCCGGGCCTTGTCTCCAGCGCCCAATTGTCGAACTTCACCTGGCTGGCGCAAACGGACGCAGCCCATCTCGAATTCCGCGACGACCGTTTCGTCGCGGCATTCAATCCCAATGACGGCGATGGCGACCGCAACATCATGCTGGCCTACGTCGTGCGTGCGGTAACGCCGGGCACCTATGCCCATCCGGCAGCCACGGTGGAGGACATGTACCGGCCGCAATATTCGGCCCGCACCGCCACCGGCATGATGGAGATCAAGGCGCCGTAAGGCGCCTTGACGAAGATGAACACGCCGATGTCCGCGACCATCTCCTTCTCCCCGCTATGCGGAGAGAAGGAGCCGGCAGGCGGATGAAGGGCACCACCATGCTCTCCAGAAAATTTCTCCGTCGAACAGGCATCGCCGCCGCCTCCCTCGTCGGCTTTGCGGCGATCGCTGCCGCTTCTCTCTGGGAGCTCGACCGCGCCTTCCCGCCACCCCTGCCCGGAAGGCTCACCGTCTCCACCGAGGTCCAGGACCGCGACGGCCAGCTGTTGCGCGCCTTCGCCACGCCGGACGGTTACTGGCGGCTCGACACTGATCTCGACCAGGTCGACAAGCAGTTCGTCGACATGCTGGTCACCTATGAAGACAAGCGCTTCTGGGACCATGATGGCGTCGATGTGCTGGCGCTGGCGCGCGCCGCCGGCCAGTTCGCCACCAGCGGCCATATCGTCTCCGGCGGCTCGACTTTGTCGATGCAGCTTGCCCGACTGATCGAGCCGCGCGAAAGCCGCAGCCTCGGCTCCAAGATCAAACAGATGCTGCGTGCCATCCAGATCGAGCGGCGCCTGTCCAAGCAGGAGATCCTCGAACGCTACCTGACCTTGGCGCCCTATGGCGGCAATCTCGAAGGCGTGCGCGCCGCCTCGCTCGCCTATTTCGGCAAGGAGCCGAAGCGGCTGACGGTCTCGGAAGCCGCCCTGCTGGTTGCGCTGCCGCAATTGCCGGAAAAGCGCCGGCCCGACCGCAATCTCACCATCGCTCATGCCGCCCGCGACCGCGTGCTGACCCGCATGGTGTCGGCTGACCTGCTTGGCGAGCGCGAGGCCGCGCGCGCAGCGCTCGATGATGTCTCGGGCTTGCGCCGCAAACTGCCGGCGCTGGCGCCGCATGCCGCCTATGCCATGCTTCCCAAGGCCGTACCCGGCAAGCCATTGCAGCTGACGATCCGCAAAAGCGTCCAGCAAGGGCTGGAGCAGGTGGCGCGCGATGCCGCGATCAAGCTTGGTCCGCGCCTCTCCGTCGCCATGGTGATGGCCGATGCCCGCACCGGTGACATCCTCGGCGAAGTCGGCTCTGCCGATTTCTTCGACGCCAGCCGTTCCGGCTGGATCGACATGACCAGGATCGTGCGGTCGCCCGGCTCTACGCTTAAGCCGTTCATCTATGGCCTCGCCTTCGAGCAGGGGCTGGTGGCGCAGGAAATGCTGATCGAGGACAGCCCGGTCGATTTCGGCGGCTACCGGCCGAAGAATTTCGACATGGGCTATCAGGGGGATGTCTCGATCCGCCAGGCGCTGCAGCTGTCGCTCAACGTGCCGGCAATCCGCGTGCTCGACTCTGTCGGCCCGGCACGGCTGATGGCGCGCTTCCGCCAGGCCGGCGTCAGCCCGGTGCTACCGGTCAACGAGGCGCCGGGCCTCGCCATCGGCCTCGGAGGCGTCGGCGTAACGCTGCGCGATCTCGTCCAGCTCTATACCGGCCTCGCCAATGGCGGCAAGGCAAACACGCTCCATGACGGCACCGAGCCGGCCAACGACGAGCGCGCCACCGCCACCATCCTCGACGCCCAGGCGAACTGGCAGATCACCGACATATTGTCGGGCGTAAAGCCGCCCGAGGGCGCCTTGCAGCGTGGCATCGCCTACAAGACCGGCACGTCCTACGGCTATCGCGATGCCTGGTCGGTCGGCTTCGACGGCCGCTACGTGCTGGGTGTGTGGGTCGGCCGCGCCGATGCCGGTGCGGTGCCCGGCCTGTCCGGCTATGTCTCGGCCGCCCCCATCCTGTTCGAGGGCTTCGTCCGCTCCGGCCTCACCGCCGTCCCGTTGCCCAGCCAGCCGGCCGGTGTCCTCAAGGCCAGGCGCGAAGACCTGCCGGTGACATTGGGGCGCTTCGGCGCCGGCGCCGACGGACTGGTGCAGGCAGGCCCGACGGAACCGGCGCCGACGATCATTTTCCCGCCCAACGGCGCCCGCGTCGATCTCGCCACCAATTCCGCCGAGGCCTCGCCGCTGGTGCTGAAACTGCAAGGCGGCCGCGCGCCGTTCCGCTGGCTGGCCAATGGCAAGCCGCTCGTCGGCATCGACCGCCGCCGCACTGCGACCTGGCTGCCCGACGGCGCCGGCTATTCGACGCTCACCGTCATCGACGCCGTGGGACGCGCGGCAAGCGTGAAGGTGTTCGTTGAATAGATGGCGCCAAGCGATTCAGGGGATTGGGCTTCTTCGCCCGAGACCCGGCGCGAGGCACCCCCCTCTGGCCTGCCGGCCAATGGCCGGCAGGCCAGAGGGGGGTGTGCCGAAGCGCTTGCATCGAGGATTGGCCTTAGCCGTATCCATGTTCGTTTCGACTTGCTCCCCCGCCGCCGCCGATCCCCTGCCCGCCGGCTTCGTCCGCCTGGCCGATGTCGATCCTTCGATCCGCCAGGACATCCGCTATGCCGGCCTGGAAAACTTCCTGCATCGCAAGGCCGACGGCTATGACGCGCCGGTCTGCATACTCACGAAGCAAGCTGCGCAAGCGCTGTCCGGTGTGCAGAAAGCGCTCGCCGCCGATGGCCTGACGCTGGTCGTCTTCGACTGCTACCGCCCGGCCCGCGCCGTTGCCGACATGGGCAAATGGACCAGAGAGGGCGGCCCGCCCGATCCGCAATGGTACCCTCAGGTGCAGCGCGGCGACCTCATCGCCAAGGGCTATATCGGCGAATTGTCCACCCATTCGCGCGGCTCGACCGTCGATGTAGCCATCGCCCGCAGCGACGGCAAGAACAAGTCATCCGCCGCTTGCGGCGCGGCCGGCGCCGGCACGCTCGGTTTCGGCACCAGCTTCGACTGTTTCGACCCGGCAAGCGAAACCGCCCATCGCCCATTGGCGGCAGAAGCGGCGGCAAACCGCAAAAGGCTGCTCGACGCCATGCGCGCCGGCGGCTTCAAGAATTATGCGCGCGAGTGGTGGCACTACACGCTTCGGGATGAGCCGTATCCAAAGCTGCGCTTCGATTTTCCCATCACTGCGGGCTGAACCGCCCGGTGCTACACCGAGCCTTCCCTCGCTCGGCCTTGCTTCTGCGCTGTCAGCTCCTAGATAGCGTCAAACCGGCCGGAATTGGGTTAGACCAATATGAGGAAAATATTTCCTTCCGAGACCCAATATCGGCGAAAATTTCCTTCGAGCAGACAAAAAAGGCAACGTTGAATGCATCTAATTTCTATCAAATCGATAGAGTTCAGCCGTCATCAACGGAGGCGGGAATGACCAAACCTCATTTCAAGAAACTGCTCGGCGCACTGGTCGCCACATCGATCCAGTTCGGCACGCTCGGTTTCGCGTTTGCCGATACGACCATTCTGAACGTGTCCTACGACCCGACACGCGAACTCTACAAGGCCTATGACGAAGCCTTCGTCGCACACTGGAAGGCCGAGACCGGCGAGACGGTCACCATCCAGCAATCGCATGGCGGCTCCGGCGCCCAGGCCCGCGCCGTGATCGACGGCCTCGATGCCGATGTGGTCACGCTGGCGCTGGAGGGCGACATCAACGCCATCGTCACCAAGTCGAAGAAGATCAATCCGGACTGGCGCAAGAAATTCGAAAACAATTCGGCGCCTTACACCTCGACCATCATCTTCCTGGTCCGCAAGGGCAACCCGAAGGGCATCCACGACTGGAGCGATCTGGTCAAGGACGGCGTCCAGGTGATCACGCCGAACCCGAAGACGTCGGGTGGCGCCCGCTGGAACTACCTTGCCGCCTGGGCCTATGCCAATGCCAATGATGGCGGCGACGAGGCCAAGAACAAGGAATTCGTCGGCAAGCTCTACGCCAATGCGCCGGTGCTCGACACCGGTGCGCGCGGCTCGACGGTCACCTTCGCGCAAAAGGGCATCGGCGACGTGCTGATCGGCTGGGAAAACGACGCCTATCTGGCGCTCAATGAATTCGGAGCCGACAATTTCGAGATCGTCTATCCCCCGACCTCGATCCTGGCCGAGCCGCCGGTGGCGATCGTCGACGCCAATGTCGATGCCAAGGGCACCCGCAAGGTCGCCGAAGCCTATCTCGGCTGGCTCTATTCCAAGGAAGCCCAGACGATCATCGCCAAGAACCACTATCGTCCGGCCAAGCCCGAGCTGGTGGATGCGGCTGACATTCCGAAGACGCCCGAAATCAAGCTGATCTCCATCGACGATCCGCTTTTTGGCGGCTGGAAGAAGGCACAGCCTTATCATTTCGGCGATGGTGGTATATTCGACCAGATCTACAAGCCGGCCCAGTAGGATTTAGATCAGGACGACATGACCATAGCACCCGCCAAGGCGGGGTGGCGATTCAGACAGCCGAGTGTCATTCCGGGTTTCGGATTGACGCTCGGCTTCTCGCTTGCCTACCTCACGCTCATCATCCTCATCCCCCTGTCGGGCCTGATCTGGCGCTCGGCAGCCCTCGGCTGGACCGATTTCTGGGCGATCGCCACCGACCGCCGGACCATCAACGCACTCGAAATCAGCTTCGGCACAGCCTTCATCGCAGCCGCCGTCAACGTCGTCTTCGGCACGCTCGTCGCCTGGGTGCTGGTGCGCTACCGCTTCCCCGGCCGCCGCGTCGTCGACGCCATGGTCGACCTGCCCTTCGCGCTGCCGACGGCAGTGGCCGGTATCGCGCTGACCACTCTTTATGCGCCTAATGGCTGGATCGGCCATCTCCTGGCGCCGCTCGGCATCAAGGTCGCCTACACGCCGCTCGGCATTGTCGTGGCGCTTGTCTTCATCGGCCTGCCGTTTGTCGTGCGCACGGTGCAGCCGATCATGGAGGAGATCGACAAGGAAGTGGAGGAAGCCGCCGCGACGCTCGGCGCCAACCGCTTCCAGATCATCACCCGCATCCTGTTTCCCGGCCTGGCGCCGGCCATCATCACCGGCTTCTCACTCGCCTTCGCGCGCGGCGTCGGCGAATACGGCTCGGTCATCTTCATCGCCGGCAACCTTCCCTACAAGTCGGAGATCGCACCGCTTCTGATCGTCATCCGGCTCGAGGAGTACAATTATCCGGCGGCCACCGCGATCGCGGCGATCATGCTTTTGCTGTCGTTCGTGATGCTGCTGGTCATCAACCTGGCGCAGTCATGGAGTCGCAAGCGCTATGGCTGACCCCGAGATCAAATCCTACGAACCGCATCACGAGAGCCGGTCGGCGGCGGTGACCGAAAGCCGGCCGGTGCGGCTGCTGCTGATGGCGGTGGCCTTCGCCTTCCTCGCCATCTTCCTGCTGCTGCCGCTGATCATCGTCTTCCACGAGGCGCTGGCGAAAGGCATTGGCGCCTACACGGAATCGCTCTCCAATCCCGATACGCGCTCGGCGATCCGGCTGACGCTGCTGGTGGCGGTGATCGCCGTTCCGCTCAACGTCGTCTTCGGCATTTCGGCTGCCTGGGCGATCGCCAAGTTCGAGTTCAAGGGCAAGGCTTTTCTAACCACGCTGATCGACCTGCCCTTCTCGGTCTCGCCGGTCATTTCCGGCCTGGTCTATGTGCTTTTGTTTGGCGCTCAGGGACTGTTCGGTGAATGGCTGAAGGCGCACGGCATCCAGATCCTGTTCGCCGTGCCCGGCATCGTGCTCGCGACCATCTTCGTTACCTTCCCCTTCGTTGCCCGCGAACTGATCCCGCTGATGCAGGAACAGGGCAACGGCGACGAGGAAGCCGCGCTCTCTCTGGGCGCCAATGGCTGGCAGACCTTTTGGTACGTGACGCTGCCCAACGTCAAATGGGGATTGCTCTACGGCGTGCTTCTGTGCAACGCCCGCTCGATGGGCGAATTCGGCGCGGTCTCGGTCGTGTCGGGCCACATACGCGGGCTGACCAACACCATGCCGTTGCATGTCGAAATCCTCTACAACGAGTACAACGCCGTCGGCGCTTTTGCCGTCGCTTCGCTGCTTGCCGGCCTGGCGCTGGTCACGCTGGTCTTGAAAACACTTCTCGAGATGCGCTACGGCGCCGAGATCGCCGCGACGCGCGGACATTAGATGCATGTCGCCCAAAAGTGTGAAGCGGTTTTGGGATAACGACATGCATCCACTAAAAAGGGACATTTGATGGAAGTTCGCGTTGCCAACGTACGCAAGGAGTTTGACCGGTTTCCGGCCCTCCATGACGTATCGCTTGACATCAAATCGGGTGAGCTGATCGCGCTGCTTGGGCCATCCGGCTCCGGCAAGACGACGCTGCTGAGGCTTATCGCCGGCCTGGAGCGGCCGACGCGCGGAAAGATCTTCTTCGGCGACGAGGACGCCTCGCACCGCTCGATCCAGGAGCGCAATGTCGGCTTCGTCTTCCAGCACTATGCGCTCTTCCGGCACATGACGGTCGCCGACAATATCGGCTTCGGCCTCAAGGTGCGGCATGGACCGTCGCGACCACCGGCGGCCGAAATCCGCCGACGCGCCTCCGAACTGCTCGATCTCGTTCAGCTTTCCGGCCTGGAAAAGCGCTATCCGGCGCAACTTTCCGGTGGCCAGCGCCAGCGCGTGGCGCTCGCCCGGGCCATGGCCATCGAGCCCAAGGTGCTGTTGCTCGACGAGCCGTTCGGCGCGCTCGATGCGCAGGTGCGCCGGGAACTCCGCCGCTGGCTGCGCGAGATCCATGACCGTACCGGCCACACCACCGTCTTCGTCACCCACGACCAGGAAGAGGCGCTCGAGCTTGCCGACCGCGTCGTGGTGATGAGCCAGGGCCGCATCGAGCAGGTCGGCTCCGCCGACGAGATCTACGACACGCCGAACTCGCCCTTCGTCTACTCCTTCATCGGCGAATCGAGCATGCTGCCGGTCAAGGTTGAGAATGGCGAAATCTGGCTCGCCGACCGTCCGATCGGCGTGTCGGCGCCGCACGCACCCGAGGGCGATGCGACGCTGTATTTCCGCCCGCACGATATCGAACTGCTCGACGGCTGCAGCGGCTGCATCGCCGGCACGGTCGCCGCCAGCCGCCGCGTCGCCGGCACAAGACGCGTCGAACTGGAAATCGGCGGCGAGCGCCAGCGCGTCGAGATCGAACTGCCTGTGGACCATCCTGCGGCGCAGAAGAGCCGGGTGGCGTTCAGGCCAAGGCGCTGGAAGCTTTTCCCGGCGGCATAGACATCGATCCGGCGCTACTCCAGCCAGTTCTCGAGCGTCAGGCCCTTGATCCGACGGAACTCAGCGGTGTTGGCCGTCACCAGTGTCGTCCCCAACACACAGGCATGGGCAGCGATGAAAAGATCATTGTGGCCGATTGGCTGGCCTCTGGCCTCCAGCTCGGCACGAAGTGCTCCGTATTCGTTATCCATCGGCACATCGAGCGGCAGCACAGGTAACTCGGCGAGCAATTGCTCGACCTTGGCGAGCAGCTTGGCCGATCCCTTGCGGGCGCAGCCATAACGCAGCTCCGAGGCGACAACGATGCTGGTGCACAGGGCACCGTCTCCCGCGCGAACCGCCGTACTGGCGGCTTTGCCGGCCGGATTTCGGATCATGTCGCTGATGATGTTCGTGTCCAGCATGAACCGCATCAGAAGATGTCCTCGGGCCCCACGGGCGCATCATGAATCTCGGGAAAGTCGTCTTCAGGACCAAGCGGCGGCTCTTTCGCCCATTGGGCAAGGAGCGCGACGAGGCCGGGTTTGCGGACCGGCTCGATGATCAGCCGGTCGCCATCGCGGCTGATCAGGACCTTCTCGCCAGGCAGCTCGAATTCGACAGGGATGCGAACCGCCTGACTGCGGTTGTTGCGAAACAACTTCGCCTCCCTGGGCGGTGGTATCGAGTGACGGTGCTGCGGCATGGCAGCCTCCCCTGTCTGTTCCACTTGTATATGCCATTTGTATATGCCATTCGGCTTCGAATTGCAAACCACAGAAAACCCCAACGAACCGGCATTTCGCCTGGAATGAATTTTCGCCGATAACCTGCTTCAGCGATTTCTTTTTCGCTGCAACGCCATACGTCTGCCCCGTGTGCCTCGCAGTACACCCTCCGGCCCGGCTATGTTCTGGCAACGCATTGCACATCGGAGCCTGTTTTCATGAAGCGTTTTTTGCTAAGCGTCGCCACCGGCCTGGTCCTCGCCTCTTCGCCGGCCTGGTCGGCCGACAAATTGCTCAACGCTTCCTATGATGTCGGCCGCGAATTGTTCGCCCAGGTGAACAAGGCTTTCGTCGCCGGCCATCCGGGCGTCACCGTCGACCAGTCGCATGCCGGCACCTCGGCGCAGGCGCGCGCCATTGCCGAAGGCCTCGGCGCCGATGTCGTCACCTTCAACCAGGTCACCGACATCGACTTTCTGGTCAAGAAAGGCCTCGTCTCCGCCGACTGGCAGAAGGATTTCCCCGACAACGCCTCGCCCTTCTATTCGCTCCCATCCTTTCTCGTCCGCGCGGGCAACCCCAAGCGCATCAAGGACTGGAACGACCTCGTGCGCGACGACGTGCAGGTGATCTTCCCCAACCCCAAGACCTCGGGCAATGCGCGCTACACCTATCTGGCCGCAACCGCCTACGCCAAGGAAGCCTTCAAGGGCGACGACGCCAAGGTGAAGGAGTTCGTCACCAAGCTGTTCAACAACGTGCCGATCTTCGACACCGGCGGGCGCGCCGCCACCACCACCTTCGTGCAGCGCGAGATCGGCGACGTGCTGATCACCTTCGAGTCGGAAACGCGCGGCATCCGCAAGGAGTATGGCAACGACAAGTTCGAACAGGTCACGCCAACGGTCAGCCTGCTCGCCGAATTCCCGGTGGCGATCGTCGACAAGGTCGCCGACGAGCACGGCAGCCGTGACCTCGCCAAGACCTATCTCGATTTCCTCTACACGCCCGAGGGCCAGACCATCGCGGCTGAAAATGGCCTGCGCGCCCGCAACGCTGAAGTCGCGGCAAAATACAAGGCCGACTTCCCCGATGTCCGCCTGCTGACTGTGGAAGACGTCTTCGGCGGCTGGGACAAGGTACAGAAGGAGCACTTCGCCGCCGGCGGTCTGCTCGACCAGACCTATGGCAGCCGCTGATATCAGCAGCGTTCGACCTCACCTCACAAGAAAGCCGGCGCTTTGCCGGCTTTTTTGATTTCGCGCGCCGACAAACGGCTTTCATGCGGAATCTGTCGCGATCGGCGAAAAACGTTACAAAGAATCAACGCCTTTGTGCCTAACGTCTCAACCGGGCGGCTTGTTCTACGCGAAACCGGGTTGTTCAGGCGAAACGTCATGATTTGCACACAAACAACCGCCAGATGCGGGTGGTTGGGGTTTTCATGAACTGAAGCGGGCATGCTTACCAAAAAAGGCAAATACGGCCTCAAGGCCCTCGTGCATCTTTCCGGCCTGCCGGTCGGCCAGCTTGCATTCGTCAACGACATCGCGATCGCCAACAACATCCCGAAGAAATTCCTGGATGCCATTCTGGGCGAGCTGCGCAATGCCGGCTTCGTCCTCAGCCGCAAGGGCAAGGAAGGCGGTTATCGCCTCGCCCGGCCGGCTTCCGAAATCAAGATCGGCCACGTCGTGCGCGTGCTGGACGGCCCGCTCGCTCCCATACCCTGCGCCAGCCGCACGCAATACCAGCGCTGCGAGGATTGCGACGAGGCGACCTGTCAGGTCCGGCACATGATGCTGGAAGTGCGCCAGGCGATCGCCGAAGTGCTGGACAATCGCAGCCTCGCCGCCATGCGCGACGCCGACAATGATGATTTTCCGGTCGAGCTGACATCGCAGATCTAAATTAGAGCATAGTCCCGAAAAGTGGGAACCGGTTTTCGGACAAGATCATGCTCAAATGAGAGTCCTCAGACCAGGCCGAGCTTGCCGGCCAGGCCGACGCGCTGGATCTTGCCTGTGGGACCCTTGGGTATCTCCTGAAGAAACAGGATGTGGCGCGGCACCTTGAACTCGACGATCCGGCTGCGCGCGAAATCGCGTATCTGCTCGGCATCGGCGGTGGCGCCCTCGGCCAGCACGATGGCCGCACCCACCTCTTCGCCGAGCATGGCGTGCGGCACGGCAAAGGTCACCGCCTGCGCCACCAGCGGATGATCGAGCAGGACATTGTCGACTTCGAGCGGCGAGATCTTTTCGCCGCCGCGATTGATGATCTCCTTCAGCCGCCCGGTGATCTTCAGATCGCCATCCTCGTCGATCAGGCCCTGGTCGCCGGTGCGGAACCAGCCATCGCTGAAGGCAGCTTCATTGGCCACCGGATTGTTGAGATAGCCATCATGGATGTTGGCGCCGCGCACCGCGATCTCGCCCTTTTCACCCGCCGGAAGGATCGTCCCCTTGTCGTCCAGGATCGTCACCTGCGGACCCGCAGGCAGGCCGACCGAGCCTGGCTTGCGGCGCGCAGGCGGCAGGCCATTGGATGTCATCTGGTGCGCCGCCTCGGTCATGCCATAGGCCTCGACCACCGGACAGCCGAGGACGCGCTCGAGGTCGCGGAACACGGTGTCGGGAAGCGCTGCCGAAGACGAGCGGATGAAGCGCAGCCGCGCAGCCGCGATGGTTTCGCCATTGCGGGCGGCGCGCGCCAGGATCGCCTGATGCATGGTCGGCACCGCGCTGTACCAGCTCGGCCTGAAGTCGCCCAGCCAGCCGTAGAATTTTAGCGGGTTGAAGCCCGGCGTGCAGACAACAGCGCCGCCGACTGCCAGCTGTGCGCTGAGCGCCGCCATCAGCCCGTGAATGTGGAACAGCGGCATCACGTTGAGACAGATATCGTCTGCCGAAAGCGCCAAGGTGCGGGCGATGTTGGCCATTGATGCCAGCAGATTGCGCTGCCGCAAGCCGACGATCTTCGGCCGCGCCGTGGTTCCCGATGTGTGCAGGACAAGCGCGAAATCGTCCGGCCCGTTGAGCTGCATATCGTCGAGGCGAGCCTCGCTGGCAGCCTCCACCTCGGCGTCGCCCGCCAGCAGAAACTCGCCGGCCTTGGCGCCGTCAGTCACGACGACGTCGAGCACCGCAATGCCGAGCCCCTTTGCGGCGTTGCGCGCCGCATCGCCCATGCCTTGTCCGCACAGCAGCAGCTTCACATCGAGATCGCCGAGATAGAAGCGGAATTCGTCTTCGCCGTAAGCCGGATTGAGCGGCGCCGCCGTCGCCAACGCCGAGACCGCCAGGAAACAGGCCGCCATTTCCGGGCCGTTGGGCAAGACGATGCCGACGGCCGTGCCGCGGGCAACGCCACGCCTGGCGAGATCGCCGCAGAGCTTGTCGACAAGATTGGCGAGGCCGGCAAAGCTCAGGGATGGCCGGTCCGGCGCCATCAGCGCCACCGCAGCCGGCCGCCAGGGCGCCAGTTGGGGAAGTGCTACCGATAGGGCCTGTTTCAAGTTCGAACCCTGAATGGCGTTCACCATGGCCTTGTCGGCGCCGATTGCGCGCCCGTGGCAGACGCAGTAAAGCGATTTCCGGACGCACGCAAGAACAGGTGGACACCGATCGGATGAGGCTGCCGTGGTTGGGAAAATCCCGGAAAGCCGACCGGACACCATCTTCCGCCGTCATTTATCATACGGAAATCATCGCCGACATCCTGGTGCCCGAACGCGCCGAGAATGTTCGCTTCTTCAGCCGCAAGCAGGTCCGCGCCGGCAAGTTGCGCACCTTCAACAACAGGGATCTCCGCGAGCTGCTGCTGGCCGCCTTTTATCTCGGGGTCGCGGCATTGCTACCGGTCAATTGGTGGGCTGCGATCTGCAGCCGCGTATCGGGGCTGCGCCTCAAGCGCCATATCCGCAAGGATTTCGTGCGCTACGCTGCCGCGACGCGCGCCGTGCTCGGCAATGGCATCGATGCGCAAAGGCAGTTCAGGGCCTTGCTCTGCGCCAACCACCGCCGGCGTTTGCTACTTGCCGCGCATCTCATCGGCCGCCGCTGGTCACCTGATATCCGGCTGGAGGGCCTGGAAGGCCTGCAAGCGGCGCTGAAGCGCGGCCACGGCGCTATCATCTGGTGCGATCAGTTCACGACCCAGACCATCATCGGCAAACGCGCTCTCCATGAAGCCGGCATCGAGACACACCAGCTCAGCGTCAGGGCTCACGGCATATCCGATTCGACCTTCGGCTTGCGCTTCCTGAACCCGCCGATGGTTCGGGTCGAGAACCGTTTCCTGAAAAGCCGGATCGTGTTCGACCGCAGTGACGCCTACCAGGTCACCGGCCGGATCCAGAAGATCCTTGGCAGCAACGGCGTGGTGTTGGTGACCAACACGGTGCATGCCGGCTCGACATTCACCGAAGTCGGCCTTGGCGAGAGCGGCTGGACCCACCTGGCTTCGGCGCCGACGAATTTCGCTGCCAGAGGCAAGGCGGCGCTGTTTTCCATGTCGACCTTCGAGACCGATCCGTTCCGCCAATACCGCGCCGTCCTAAGTCCCGAACTGGTGCCGGCCCCGGCAGAGGCCGGCGAGCCCGCGACCAGAGCCGGCGGCGCCAAGAACATGGCGCTTCAGGCCGAGTACATATTGCTCAAGCGCGACCGCTTGCTGGAGGCGCTGAAACTCTATCCCGAGCAAATGATGGTCTGGTCAGGCCATGACCGGTTCACCGAACGGCCGGAAACCGCCTTGCCCGACGAGGGTGGTTCATGATTTTGCGCCGGCCAGCAGGCTGGCAACGGCGGTGACGATTTCAGCCACTGGAAGTGTGGCGTCGGCCGTCAGCGCCCGCTCGTCGGCGCCAGGCGGTTCAAGGATGGCGAACTGGCTTTCGACCAGGCTTGCCGGCATGAAATGCCCCTTGCGGCTGGCGACACGCTGCTTGGCGGTAGCGGGATCGATCTTCAGATAGATGAAAACGATGTCCCGGCGGAAGCCGCTCAGACGATCGCGGTAGCTGCGCTTCAGCGCCGAGCAGGCGGCAACCACGCTTTGGCCGCTGCCGGTCAGGTCCGCGATCCGCTCGCCAATGGCATCGAGCCAGCCCTCACGCAGTTGATCTGTGAGCGGCTCACCGCTCGCCATGCGGGCGACGTTTTCGGGCGGGTGCAGCCTGTCGCCTTCGACAAAGACGGCCCCTTCCTCTGCTGCCAATGCTTTGCCGACAGCCGACTTTCCGCAGCCGGCGACGCCCATCACCACAATGGCCCGAGGCACTGAGCCGGTAGCGCCCATTGGCGCCTGTGCCGTCTTTTCGTCCACGGTCAGCGGCTTGCCGGCGCGCGGCCGTAGAGCAGGAGCATGGCAACGATGACCAGGCCATAGACGATCTGCCGCCCCGCCTCCGGCATCTGCATGACCGAGAGGATGGACTGCAGGAGCGTAATCAGGATGACACCGGCGACGGTGCCGAGATAGGAGCCGCGGCCACCCAGGATCGAGGTGCCGCCCAGAACCACGGCGGCGATCGACGGCAAGAGATAGGCATCGCCCATCGATTGCGCCGCCTTGGAGGCATAGCCGGCGAGAAGCACCCCGCCAAAGGCGGACAGCCCGCCTGAGATAGCGAAGGCGATCATCACCACGCGCCTTGTATCGATGCCGGAGAGATAGGCGGCACGCTCGCGGTTGCCGATGCCGTAGACGGTGCGGCCGAAGCTGGTGCGGGACAGCACGAACACCATCGCGGCACCAATCAGCGCCCAGATGATGACGGCGTTAGGCACGCCAGGAATGGTAAAACCTGTCGCAAGATAGCGCATGGCGCCGGTGGCCGAATCCTGTGGCGAGTAGCCGCCGGTATAAACGACCATGAGCCCTTGCGCGACAGCGTTGGTGGCGAGCGTGATGATCATCGAGGGTATGCGCAAATAGGCGACGCCAAAGCCGTTGACGATGCCGATCAGCACCCCGCAGAAGATGCCGAACGGGATGGCCAGCGCCACACCGATCGGGCCATAGGCCGCGGCCGCACACGCCATCATCGCGCCCGCCGCCACCGCCCACGGCACCGACAGGTCGATCTGGCCTAGCAGGATGACCAGCATCATGCCTGTGGCGATGACGCCGAGGAACGAGGCCACCTTGAGCTGCTGCAAGAGATATTCAGGCGACAGAAAGCTCCTGGAATAGAGGCTGCCTAGGAACAGCAACAGCACGATGCAGGCGAAGGCCGTCAGCACCGCCGGATCGGCGCGGCGGATGAATTTCGGCATGCGGCCGGCGATACCGCCCAATGTCGTTTCGCTCACAGGAACCACTCCAGCCGGTTGCGGACCCGAAACAGCGCAAAGGCGCCAAGGCTGACCGCGACCAGCAGGATAACGCCCTGGAACAGCGGCTGCCATAGCGGATCGAAATCGAAAACGAACAACAGGTCGCCGATGGTGCGGAAGGCCAGCGCGCCGAAGATGGCGCCGATGGCGCTGCCCTTGCCGCCAAACAGCGAGACGCCGCCCAGCACCACGGCGGCAATCGAAAACAGCGTATAGGCGTTGCCGCTGGCATAGGCTGCATCGCCGGTATAGGTGAAGAAGGTCAGGAACAGTCCGCCGATCGCGGCCAACAGGCCTGCGAGCGCGTAGGCAGCGAACTTGCCGCGCCTTATCGGCACACCGGACATGTAGGCCGCCGTCTCCGACGAGCCGGCCGCATAGGCCGCCCGCCCGAGCACCGAGCGGCTGAACGGTACCCAGACCACGAGCACGACGGCGAGCAGCACGACCAGGCTCGCCGGCATCACGCCGAACAGGCGTCCGGTCAGCGCGTCGGCGAGACCTTCGTTGACCGAACCGCCGGGAAACGGCCTGAGCAGCAGCGCGATGCCGAAATAGACCGCACCCGTGGCGATCGTGGCGACGATCGGCTGCAGGCGGCCGTAGATGACGATGGCGCCGTTGATCGCCCCGCAAAGGAGCCCGGTGCCGAGCACGGCGATGACGCCGAAAGCGGTCTCGAGGCCGGTGCCGATGACCAGCCAGGAGGCGAGGCAATTGGTCAGCGTGAAGATCATGCCGACGGAGAGGTCGATGCCGGCGGTGATCACGACCAGTGTCTGCGCCATGGCGACGAAGGCGAGCAGCACGCCCTTGTTGGACGCCGTCTGCACGACATTGGCGGTGAAGCCCGCCGGATGGTTCGAGGTGTAGATGACGAACATGACAATGAATATGCCGAGTGCCATCAGTGTTCCGCGCTGCTCGGCCAGCCAGTAGCGCCACTCTTTCACGCGTCCGCTCCCTGTCTTGCGCCGGCATCGTCTCTCGCGCCGCCGTCATCGCCGTGGATGTTGAGCGCGCTTGCAATGAGCGCCCGCTCGGTGATCTCGGCCCCGACCAGCTCGCGCTTGACCGCGCCGTCATAGAGCACCAGCACGCGGTCGCAGCAGCCGATCAGTTCGTCATAGTCGGTCGAATAGAACAGGATCGCCGCCCCCGCATCCGCCAGCTTGCGCATCAGTTGATAGAGTTCCTGCTTGGTGCCGACGTCGATGCCGCGCGTCGGATCGTTGAGCAGGATGATCCGCGGCTGGCGCATCAGCCATTTGGCGATGACCACCTTCTGCTGGTTGCCCCCCGACAGCGCACCGACCGGAATGTCGAGGCCGGCCGTCTTGATCGCCAGCAGCCCGACCATGTCGTCGATCAGCCGCTGTTCGGCGGCGCGGTCGATGATGCCGGCCTTGGACAGCCGGTCTAGGGCGGCAAAGGAGAGGTTCTCGCGCACCGTCATCGGCAGCATCAGGCCTTCGGTCTTGCGGTCCTCCGGGATCAGCGCCATGCCGATGCGGTCGTCGCGCGCCGCTTGGGGGCTGGCGATCGAAACAGGCTTGCCGTCGATAAGGATCTGGCCGCCGAGGCCGC
The DNA here is from genome assembly GCF_000503035.1 of Mesorhizobium sp. LSHC412B00. Lineage (NCBI taxonomy): Bacteria > Pseudomonadati > Pseudomonadota > Alphaproteobacteria > Hyphomicrobiales > Phyllobacteriaceae > Mesorhizobium > Mesorhizobium sp. LSHC412B00. Next base: position 219,531 of record NZ_AYWB01000002.1, read on the forward strand.
GCAGCACACCGAAAAAGGCAAGCAGCAATTCGCGCTGGCCCTGGCCGTCCAGGCCGCCAAGGCCGACGACCTCGCCTGCCCCGACGGTCAGCGAGACATTGTCCAGCCGGTCCGTCCAGGACAGCTTGCGCGCCTCCAGCACAGGAACGGCGGCGGCGGCAGCGCGCGCGGGTTTCGGCGGGAAAATATGGCTGTATTCGCGCCCGATCATCAGTTCGACGACTTCGTTGTCGCTCTTTGTGCCTGCCTTGTAGCTGGCGACATTGCGGCCGTTGCGAAACACCGTGCAGTGGTCGGCAAGCTCGGCGATCTCGTTCATGCGGTGCGAAATGTAAAGCAGCGCCAGCCCTTCCGAGCGCAATCGCTTGAGCACGCTGAATATCCTGGCGACGTCCGTCGCGGTCAGGGCCGAGGTCGCCTCGTCGAGGATCAGGATGCGCGGCTTCCTGGCCAATGCCTTGGCGATCTCGACCATCTGTCTTCTTGAAAGCGGAAGATCCTTGACCAGCGCCAATGGATGGATGTCGGCCGCACCTGCGCGTGCCAGCGCATCCTCGGCAATGCGGCGCTGCGCCTTGCGGTCGATCATGCCGAAACGCTTCGGCGGATCGGAGATGACGATGTTGTCGGCAACGCTGAGTTCGGGAACCAGCGACAGCTCCTGGAAGATGCAGACGATGCCGGACTTGTTTGCAGCAGCAGGCGAAGCGAACGTCACCTCGCTGCCGTTCAGCATCATGCGGCCTTCGTCGGGCGCGACGACGCCCGCCATGACCTTGATCAGCGTCGATTTGCCGGCGCCGTTTTCGCCGAGAATGGCGTGGATGCTACCGGACGAGACCGAAAGCTCGGCCTTTTCCAGCGCCCGCACACCACCATAGCGCTTGGATATGCCTTCCATCCGGAAGAGCGGAACCGCACCGTCCATCGGCCCTCCCGAGGCAGTTTGACTTCAAGGGATATCGAGTGGCCGGCGCCGCGGAGATCCCGCGGCGCCGGATATGCCGCCTATTGGTCAGCCCTATTGGTCAGCTTTGGTCTGGCCCATAATTTCCTGCGCGGTGAAATTGATGCCGCAGGTCGGGAAGGAATTGCCGACGAAGAAATTGTCGGACTGGTCGGGGAAGAAATCCTGACCGGCCTTGAAGTTCGGGTCCTCGACGATCGCCAGCGGCAGCTTCACCGCTTGCGGCACAACGTTGCCTTCGAGCGCGGCAATCGCCGTCTTGATGGCGACCGCGACCTGCGCCGGACCGGTGCCGGCCGATGAGCATTTCAGCCCGTCGCCGGCATGTGCCGCGCAGAACTTGCGGAAACCGTTCTCGGTCTCGCCGCCGAACGGCACGAAAGCATGCTTGGCATCGATCATCGCCTGCACGATGCCGGTGTCGCCGCCTTGCCCGGTGATGCCGTCGAACGGGCCGTTGGTGGCAATGGCGTCGGCCGTGGCTTTCTGCGCCACGCCGTCGTCCCATTTGCCGACCACCTCGGTGACGTCCCATTTCTTGCCGGAGGCATCGAGCGCTTCATGGATGCCGTTGTGACGGTCGGTGTCCACGGAAGTTCCGGCAACGCCGCGCACTTCGAGCACCTTGCCGCCATTCGGCACATGGCCGACCAGCCATTTGCCCCACAATTCGCCAAGGCCCTTCTGGTCGACATTGACGTTGATGGCGTCCTTGGTATCGAGAATATTGTCGAAGGCGACGAGGATGACGCCAGCTTCCTTGGCGCGCTTGATGACCGGCCCGAAAGCGGTCGGGTTCTGGGCGTTGACGACGATCGCGTCATAGCCGGAATCGATGAAGTTGTTGATCGCCGAAATCTGAGCCGGCACGTCCTCGCCGGTCGAGACGACCTTGAATTCCTTCAGTTTAGCGGCGACCTCCGGCTGGGCCGCATAGGCCTTGGCGGTCTGCACCATCTGGATGCGCCAGGTGTTGGCGATATAGCCATTGGCGAGCGCGATGCGGTATGGGCCGTCTTTCTTGGGGAACTTGAAGAACTGCGTATCGGCCGCCCAGGGCGCAAAGCAATCCGGCTCAGCCGACGGGCCCTTGACAACTTCCGGGTCGGCCATGGCCGACGAACTCAGCATGACGAATGCAGTGGCGGCAACGATGCCACCAACAAGTGACTTGATCATCGATATTCCTCCCAGTTGTAGTTTTGTTTGCTGCTGCTTGTTTATTTGATGCTGTTTGTCGTGGTGTGTTTCCACGCCTGCCGAAGGCCCTCCAGCCTGGCCGGCGCCACGTCTCAAGGGCCGAAGCCGGCCCGATCCCCTCCCCCTCGCCGCTTCACAGGCGAGAAACGAAACTAGCATATTATACATAATAAACAAGCATGAGCTGTTGCTTATGTATAATAAACAGGGGCGGCCTTTCATCAAAACGTCTGCCCGACGAAAATGGTAGCGCTACCATGACGTTGTGTAAAGCACCATTTGCTGAGGCCGGCCAAAGCGTGTTCAGCGTGCGGTGCTCTCGCGGGGCTTGAGTTCGAAACCAAGATCGACGACCCGCTGCTCAGGCCTTCGTCCTGCGATCGCCGCCAGCGCCATGGCGACAGACCGACGGCCGATTTCATAGCGAGGGGTGCGGATACTGGTGAGCGGCGGGAACGCCGCCTGCATCATTTCGAGGTCGTTGAAGCCGACAATGCCGATTGTTTTCGGCACGTTGAGCGCGGCGCTATGGCATTCGAACAAAACGCCGAGCGCGATGTCGTCATTGTTGCAGAAGACGCCGTCGAGCGCCGGCATCTTGGCCAGCGCATCGCGAAGCAGCTCGCGGCCGAGCGTCACGCTGGACAGTAGCGGCGTGGTGGTGACCAGCCGCGGGTCGAACAGGCCGGCCTTCTCCATTGCCGCGCGATAGCCGGCAAGCCGCCGCTGCGAGCGCGGGTCCATGCGTGCGCCGATGAAGCCGATCCGCCGGTAGCCCGCCTCGATCAGATGCTCGGTCGCGGTGCGGCCGCCGTCGAAATGCGAGAAGCCGACCAGCATGTCGACCGGATCGGGCCCGGTCTCCATCACCTGCACCACCGGGCAGCCCGCGCTCTCCAGCAGCTTTCGCGAGGTCGGCGTCTGGTCGATGCCGGCCACGATCAGCGCCGCCGGGCGCTGCGGTGCGAACACCTGCAGCAGGCGCTCCTCCTCGAGGCCGGAATAATGGGTGTTGCCGAGCTGGACGCGGAACGGGCCGTCCGACAGGCTGTCATAGATGCCGCGCACCACTTCTGCGAAGACGTTGTTGGTCAGCGACGGCACCAGCACGCCGAACACATCGGCGCGCGCCGAGGCCAGCGCCCGTGCATTGGGATCCGGGACATAACCGAGTTCGTCGACGGCGGCCTGGATCTGGCGCCGCAGATCTTGGCTGACGCGTTCCGGTTCGCGCAGCGCCCGCGACACGGTGATGGCGCCGACGCCGGCCTTGCGCGCCACATCTGATAGGGTCGGGCGGCCGCCCCCACGACGCGAGCGCGGCTTGGTCATGGACATCCTCCACGTGCCGGGCCCCGGCCGCTGCGCCCTTGCGAAACCATGTCCAGCTTTTCCACTGCCACCATGCCAACCGGCTGCTGCCGCACCCACTCGCCTGCTGGCGTCGCGCAGCCAATCGCCCTTGTCAAGCAACAGGGCAATCCTGCCTTCCTAAGCCATCAGGGCAGCACTGCGTTTTGCTTTCCACAGCAGCAGCCCGATGGCCACTATGTTCAGCAAGTTCCACGCGATCCCGTTGAGGAACGCGGCGGCGTAAGAGCCAGTCAGGTCGTAGATCCAGCCCGACATCCAGCCACCGATCGCCATGCCGAAGATGGTCGCCATCATGACGATGCCGATACGCTGGCCGGCCTCCTTGGCGGGCAGGTATTCGCGCACGATGATGGCATAGCAAGGCACGATGCCGCCTTGCGACAGGCCGAACACCAGCGACACCACATAGAGCGAGGCAAGCCCGTCGAACGGGATGTAAAACAAAAGCGACAGGCATTGCAGCACGGAACCGATAAGCAGGGTTTTCACGCCGCCGATGCGGTCGGCGACAAAGCCGGAGGCAAGCCGGCTGACGACGCCCGCCGCCATCATGATCGACAGCATGTCGGCGCCATGCGCAATGCCGTAGCCAAGATCCATGCAATAGGCGACGATGTGCACCTGCGGCATCGACATCGCCACGCAGCAGCCGAGACCGGCAACGATCAGCAGCACCTGTAACGCCGCCGGCGACAGCGAAATCGACTGCACTGGCCGGCTTCCGGGCGAACCGGCGGCAGCCGCCGTCGGAGCAGCGCGCCGCAACAACAGCACCAGTGGCACCATGGTGACCAGGCAGAAGACACCGATGCCGGCATAGGTGAAGCGCCAGCCTTCCGCCTTGATCAGTGTCGGCATGATGGTTGGCCAGAGCGCTCCGGCGAGATAGTTGCCAGCAGCCGCCGCCGTGACGGCGACGCCGCGCCGATGGTTGAACCAGTGCGAGATGTCGGCGATCAGCGGCCCGAAGATCACCGATGTGCCGACACCAATCAGCACGCCCTGGGCAAGGGTGAATTGCAGGATAGAGGTCGACAGCGCGGCGAGCAGCAGGCCGGCGGCGAGAGCCACCGAGGATAGCAGTGCCGGGATCCAATACCCCATGCGATCGACCGCGCGGCCAACCAGCACATTGCCGGCGGCGAAGCCGACCATGGTTGCGGTGTAGGGCATCGATGCCGCGGCGCGGTCAACGCCGAACTCGGCCTGCACGGCCGGCAGCACGACGACGACGGCCCACATGCCGACTGCACCGATCGTCGCCAGCAGCATGGAGATGGCAAGCCGCATCCAGGCGTAGCTGCTGTCGATGCCGGGGCTATCCGCCTGATTGGCGACGATCGGGGTCAAGGCGTTTCCTGTCTACGGTCCTGGGAAGTCGACCGTTGTGTCGCCACTATCGGCGCATTCACCGCGACGGGCAGCGCCACAGGGCCATGATCCGTGGCTCCAGCGGCCCGGCGACTTTCTCGGGAACCGGCGGCGGCCTGCCCGAGTTTTTGCGACAGGAAGGAGTTTGTCATGACCGCGAAAAAGAAATGGTCGGCCGAGGTGACCGAGCACAGCGATGCGATGGACCTCGAGGACCACATCTTCGAAGCCGACGACGCCAGGAAGATCGCGGCCTCGCTCAAGCGCTCGGCCGAGCACAGCGACCGCCGCAAGGCCGAGCCGTTTCAGTCGGCCATGTCGATGCTGAATTTCTACATCAACCGCGCCGGCAAGAACCTGCCGCAGGCGCGCCGGAAAGTGCTCGAGGACGCCAAGGACGAACTGCGCGCGGCCTTCGGAAGGCCGCAGCAGGATTAATGCATGTCGCTCAAAAGTGGCGCCGGTTTTGAGACAACGACATGCAAAGACCTAAGCGCGTCGACTTAGTCCGTTCAAACGGGACGCGCTTTAGCGCTCCCGATTGGCTCTACCAAATTCACCTCAACTGGACCTAGTGACAGGTCCTCTTTCCCCTCAGTTTGCCGGCCTCGGCTTTGTGTTTCCCCGAGCCCTTTGAAGTAGCGGCATGACGGTCAAGATCGGCATCAATCCCATCACCTGGAGCAATGACGATGTTCCCGCACTCGGCGGCGATACGCCGCTCGCGACATGCCTGTCGGAAACCAGGCAGGCCGGCTATCGCGGCACCGAACTCGGCGGCAAATTCCCCAGGCGAAGCGACGAGCTTGGACCGATCCTGTCTTCTTACGGACTGGAGCTCGTCTCCGGCTGGTATGACGGCCGCATTCTGGACCGCACGGTCGACGAGGAATTCGCCGCCCTCACCTCGCATCTGACCCTGCTGCGCGACCTCGGCGCCAAGGTCGTCGTCTATGCCGACACCTCGCGCGGCCGTCATGACGGCATTTTCGCGCCGATCTCACAGCGTCCGCGCCTCGCTGACGGCGAATGGACCGCCTATGGCGAGAAGCTGACCGAACTCGCCGACCGCATGGCTGCCTTCGGCGTCGGCATGGCTTTCCATCACCATATGGGCACCATCGTCGAGAGCGATGACGAGGTCGACAGGCTGATAGCCGCAACCGGCAAGAGCGTCGGCCTGCTGTTCGATACCGGCCATTGTCTGTTCTCAGGCGGCGACCCGGCCTCCCTCCTGAACCGGCATCTCGACCGCATCGTGCATTTCCATTGCAAGGACGTCCGCGCGGCCGTGCTGGAGAAGGCACGGCGCGAGGACATGAGTTTCATGGCGGCAGTGATGGAAGGAATCTTCACCGTGCCCGGCGATGGCTCCGTCGATTTCCTGTCGCTGCTGCAGCCTCTGGCCAGCCATGGCTTCGAAGGCTGGATCGTCGTCGAGGCCGAGCAGGATCCGGCCAAGGCACACCCCTTGACCTATGCCACGAAAGGTTACGCTTCGCTTCTCAAAACGGCCTGCGCGGCCGGGTTCGACGTGGCAATACGAGACATGGCCTAACCACCGCCGGGGGGCTGGTGGTTGGGCCGGTTGGGCGCGCGCCTCGGTAGGGGTAGCGACGCGAAAGCGCCCGGCGATCCGCGCCGCCGCCCTCCCTTGGCGGCGCGGATCGCACAGTTCTTGGCATCGAAATTTTTGCCCCCGAGTTGCCGGCCCGGCGTTTCCAGCTTGAGGCTGGGGACGAGGCATGCCTTGATGCAGATGGAGGAGCGACATGGCATTCGAGGCGGCACTCGGCATGGAACGGCTTTGCACCATCCGTGAGATCGCCGAGAAGGCGGAACTCGGCGCGGCAACCGTTCACCGCGCGCTGAAGAACAGCCGCGAGGTCCGTCCCGAAACCAGACGGCTGGTGCTGGAGACTGTCTGCCTGCTTAACGAAGAGAAGATCGCCCGCGCCGCCAGGTTGGTCGGAGACTAGCTTGGCCGACCATATGCGCCTTTCCCTCGACATCATGTCGGTCGACCGCGGCTCGGACGAACCGATGCACCGGCAGATCTACGGCGCCTTGCGGCGCTTCATCCTCGACGGCCAGATCCAGCAGAACACGCTGCTGCCATCGACACGCTCGCTGGCCGAGGATCTCAAGGTCGGCCGCAACACGGTGATCGCCGCCTACGACCAGCTGCTCGCCGAAGGGTTTATAGAGGCGCGCGCCGGGTCCGGCACCTGGGTGGCGCCGATCCAGCAGAAACGCCCGCCGGCCGCGCTGCGCGCCGGCCTCGCCGCCCCGCAAAAACTCTCGCGGCGCGGTCAGACCATCGTCAACGGCCCGCAGCCGCCACGCAATGCCGGCGTCATCAACTTCCATCCGGGCGTGCCGGAATCGGCATCCTTTCCCTTCACCATCTGGTCGAGCCTTCTGGTGCGCAATGCGCGCAGCCGCGATGAGAATTTGCTCGGCTATATCTCCTTTGCCGGCCATCCCGGCCTGCGCCAGGCCATCGCCTCGACCATAAGCCTGTCGCGCGGCATCAATTGCACCGCCGACCAGGTCATCATCGTCACCGGCGCGCAGGCAGCACTCGACCTCGCTTCGCGCGTGCTGATGGACGAAGGCGACCATGTCTGGATGGAGGAGCCCGGCTATCTCGGCGCCAAGAGCGCCTTTCTCGCCAGCGGCGCGCAGCTTGCGCCCTTGAAGGTCGATCGCCTTGGATGGCATCTCGCAGACCCAGAGCTGCCGCCGCCGCGCCTGATCTATGTGACGCCATCCTGCCAGTGGCCGTTCGGCACCATCATGCGCATCGAGGAACGGCTGCAGCTGCTCGACATCGCCGAGCGCCACGGCGCCTGGATCGTCGAGGATGATTATGACGGCGAGTACCGGTACCGTGGCCGGCCGGTACCGGCGCTGCGCGGCCTCGATCACGCCGACCGGGTCGTCTATATCGGCTCCTTCGGCAAGACGCTGATCCCGGCGCTCCGCATCGGCTATCTCATCGTGCCGCGCGAACTGTCGGTCCCCTTCGACCGCGCCGTCTCGATCACCGGCCAGTTCGCGCCGCTGATCCTGCAGGCGACGGTCAACGACTTCATCACGCAAGGCTATTTCGCCACGCATCTGAAGCGTATGCGCCGGCTCTATGCGCGCCGGCAGGCCAATTTCGTAAAACTGTGCCAGGAGCATCTGGCCGAATGGCTGACTGTGACCGAGAACGATTCCGGCATGCAGCTGCTGGCCAGTTTTATCCGACCCTACAAGGACAGTGACGTCGTCGCCGCTGCCGTCAAGGAGGGCCTCGACGTGCAGGGCATCTCGATCAACTACCATTCGAGCGAGCCGGAACACGGCCTGCTGCTCGGCTATGCCGCGATGGACGAACGCCAGATCCTGCGCGCAGTGCTGGCGCTGCGCGCCGCCTTTATGCGACTGGACCGGCAATAAGCCGGTCCAACGCGGCTCTTCAATTCACGCTGTCGAATTTCTGCAGGTCCACCGGTGCTGCCTTGCGCACCTCGACATCGTCCAGCGAGGCATTCTCCAGCGCCACACGGGCCGCCGCATCGATGTTATGGATCATGTCGTCGATGTCGGCGTCGCCATGCGCCGGATTCATCGCGATCATCACCGTGCGGTTGAGGATGTCGAGAGAACCCTTGCCGAGGTCGTCGGCATAGGTCAGCCGCAGGCCCTTGTTTTCCGGCAGCGTGTACGGATTGAGCGCCGGATGATGCGCGCCCTCATGCATCAGCACCTGGTCCCACTGGGTGAAATTGTGGCGGCCGGTCTTGCCGGCAATGACGCTCGGAATGGTCTTCGAAAAAGTCTGCGCCGCCTGTTCGCTGGGCAGCAGATACATTACCTGTGCCGCGCAATCGTCGTCGGGGCTGTTCATCGGCGACGGCGTCAGGCCGAGATTGCCGAGATGGCGCGTGCCGGCCAGCACCTTCTTCTTCTCCGCCCGCATCGCCTCGATGATGCCGTCCAGACGGTCGAGCTGGACATTGAGCATTGCACCCATCAGTTCCGAGGCGCGCGCCCCGATGCCGGCGAACGGCTTGATGCTGTCGCTGCGGCCCTGCCAGTAGAAGTGGCAGGGGTCGATGGCGCAGCGCGCGCGCTCGGCCACTTTCGGATCGCTGGTGGCGATGCCGCCGCCCTCGCCCGACGTGATGTTCTTGAAGTAGTTGAAGGAGTAGGCGCCGGCATGGCCGATGGAGCCGAGCTTCTTGCCCTCATAGCCGCCGCCAATGCCCTGGCAGACATCTTCCAGCACGAGCAGACCGCGTTTTTTAGCGATATCCATGATCGCGTTCATGTTGCAGGCCGCACCCCACATATGCACCGGGATGACCGCCTTGGTGCGCGGGCCGATGGCGTCGCGCAGAGCGGCCGGGTCAATAGTCAGGCTCTCGTCGATGTCGACAATGACCGGAATGGCGCCGACCGACAGCACTGCCGTTGCGGTCGCCATATAGGTGTGCGCCGGCACCAGCACCTCATCGCCCGGGCCGATGCCGAGGCCGATCAGGCCGGCGGCGAGCCCATAGGTGCCGCTGGCGGCCAGCGCAAAATGCTCGACGCCGAGATGCCTGGCATAGCGGGCCTCGAAGCGGTTGCACTCGCTGTTCTCGCCATAGCGAAACAGCGCACCCGAGCGGATCACCCTGGCAATGGCTTCGATCTCTTCTTCGCCGGCAGTGTACATGGCAAGTCTCCACATCGCTGATGGTATGAAAGCAGTACGCCTGCGGCCGCTGTTTGAAAGAACCACTCCGCTGCGATCTGACCAAGCCATCCCGGTTGCTTGATGGCCGGGTTTGACGCCGAATGTGGGCATATCGAATGAAATCGACATTCCAGAATGCAGGCCCGCGGAAAAATCGTACCCATCCGAATTCGTCGAAGTGGCCCTGTCGGAAAGCCGGCATTGGGCGTTCCATCGCGTCCAGTTGGGCAAACGGTCGGTTCCATGCAGCACGGGACACACTTTGGAAGACCCTCGAAACCGGCGTGCCGGCAAGATGGTGGCCGGCAAGATGGTGGCCGGCAAGATGGTGGCCGGCAAGACGGTGGCCGTCCATGACGCGACAGCTCGTCCTGCATGAAGACGATGTCGGCATGTGCCATGGCGCCAACAGCGCCTTCCTCGAACTGACCGCACACGGCGCCTGCAGCTCCGGCGCCGTGATGGTGCCGTGCCCATGGTTCCCTGAGATGGCCGAAGCGGCAGCCGCCGATCCCCGGCTCGATCTCGGCGTCCACCTGACGCTGAACAGCGAAAAGCAGCACTACAAATGGCGGCCGCTGACGTCGCCGTCGCGCGCGGCCGGCCTGACGGACGAGTTCGGCTATTTCTGGCCCGATGTAGCGACCACCCGCCGCAAGGCAGCACCGCAAGCGGTGGAAACCGAGCTTCGCGCGCAGATCGACACCGCCTACCGCGCCGGCATCGACGTCACTCATCTTGACGCCCATATGGGGGCAGCGCTGTCGCCGGAGTTTTGCGACGTCTACATCAAGCTCGGCCTGGAATATCGGCTGCCGGTGCTGTTGACCAAAACGCTGTCGGCCTATTCGCCCAACGACAATCTGGTCGGCGTCACCGAAGCGGCGTTCCAGCGCGGCGTCACTGGAGCCCGCGCCAAAGGCTTTGTCATCTTCGACGCCGCCATTCAGACGACCTGGGGCCGTCCACGCTCCAAGCCGATAGAGCCAGCCTACAAGGCATTGGTCGAAGGGGTCCGTGAAGGCCTGACCTTCTTTTGCCTGCACTTCAACGCGCCGGGCGAGCTCGAACTGATCGAGCCGCGCTCCGCCTATATCCGCACCGAGGAATATGAACTCTTCCGCGACCAGGCTTTTCGCGACTGGCTCGGCGCGCAGGACATCGACATCATCGGCATGAAGCCGCTGCGCGAGGAGCTTCGTGCACGGCTCGGGGCATCGACACCGGCAAAGGCCCGCAAAGCGGCCACCCGGTCAGCGCCGTAAGCCGATCCGTCGGCCGAGGCGCAAAGAGGGAATTGGAACTGCAACGACAATGGGAGAATGACATGAAGACTGTTCTGAAACTGGCGCTCGGCGCGCTTGTCTCGATGAGTATGCTGGCGGGCGTCGTGCAAGCGGCCGGCCTGAAGGATCCCAAGGATGTCCGCATCACCTTCGTGGTGCATGGCTCGGCCTCCGATCCCTACTGGTCGGTGGTCAAGCGCGGCGTCGACGATGCGGCGGCGCTCACCGGCGCCAAGGTCGAATATTATGCGCCGCAAGTGTTCGACGTGGTCGAGCAGGCCCGCCTGCTCGACGCGGCCATCGCCACCAATCCAGACGGCATCGCCGTCTCCATTGCCGACGCCAATGCGCTTGGTAAATCGGTCAAGGCCGGCCTTGCCGCCAATATTCCGATGGTCGTCCTGGATTCCGGCGAGAAGGAAGGCGCCGAACTCGGCACCTCTCTCTACGTCGGCACAGTCTCCGAATATGATTCCGGCAAGAAGGCCGGCGAGCGGCTGGCCAAGGAAGGCACGCTCAAAGTCGTCTGCATCAACCACGAGGTCGGCAATGTCAGCCTCGACCAGCGCTGCCAGGGGTTGAATGATGGGCTGAAGCCGTCAGGCGGCGGCACCGAAGTGCTTACCGTGTCGCCCGATCCGGCCGACATCCAGCGCCGCACCGAGGCCTATCTGTCGGCGCATCCCGACACCCAGGCCGTCTTCGCGCTCGGCGCCACCGCCGCCAATCCGCTGATCCCGTTCTTCCGGCAGAAGGAATTGTTCGGCAAGATCAAGCTCTACACCTTCGACATCAGCCCCGAAGTCCTGGATTCCGTCGTCGCCGGCGAAATGGGCTTCGGCATGGACGCCCAGCAATATCTGATGGGATACCTGCCGGTGATCTATCTGGTCGAGCATGCCACACATGGCTTCTGGCCGCAGAACAACGCCTACACCGGCCCGCTGTTCATCGACTCGCCCGACAAGGCCAAGGCGATCCTGGCGCTCGCCAAGGACGGCATCCGCTAAGGCAACACCAAAACGGATCGGGGAGCCGCCATGCGCTCCCCGTCTCTGGTCGAGATTGCGAAGTGAGCGATTGGGGAGCCTAATGGCTGTTGTGGAAGACAAGGCGATACCTCCAGAAGCGCCGGCCCCCGGGGTACTGGGCAAGGACCGTTTCGGCATGACGTCGAAACGGGCGGCCGGCGCTGACGAGCGGCTGGCCAGCACCGGCCGGCTGACTCAATGGCTGCGCCGGCCCGAAGCCGGTGCCGCCGGCGGCCTCATCGCCACCATCATCATCTTCGCCCTGCTGCCGGGTGCGTCGAACCTCTATTCGCTGCAGGGGTCGATGACCTTCCTGACGCTGGCGGCCGAACTCGGCATCATCGCCACGGCCGCAGCCCTTCTCATCATCGCCGGCGAGTTCGATCTCTCGGTCGGCTCGATGGTCGGCTTCGCCGGCGTCGTCATCGGACTGACGGTGAAATATTGGGGCCTGCCGCTGTGGGGCGGCATCGCCTGCGCCTTCGCTGTCGCCATCCTCACCGGCTACGTCAACGGCCTGATCGTGGTGAAGACCCGCCTGCCCTCCTTCATCGTGACGCTGGCGTCGCTCTACATCCTGCGCGGCCTGTCGATCGGCATCACCCGCGCCGTTACCGGCCGCACGCAGATCCCCTACATCCTCGACGGCGCGCCGGACCCGGCAACCGCGGGCCTGTTCAACGGCCACCTCCTGACCGGCTTCTTCCAATGGATGGGCACGCAAGGCTGGATCGCCACCCGCACCGACGGCATTCCCTTCGTCGTCGGCATTCCGATGTCGATCGTCTGGTGGCTCGGACTGACAGCGCTTGCCGGCTATGTCTTGACCCAGACCAAATACGGCAACTGGATCTTCGCCACCGGCGGCGACCTCAATGCCGCCCGCAATGTCGGCGTGCCGGTCGACCGGGTTAAGATCGCGCTGTTCATCTACACCGCCTGTGCCGCGACCTTGCTTGCCACCATCCAGGTGATGGAGGCCGGCTCCGCCGACACCACGCGCGGCCTGCTCAAGGAATTCGAGGCGATCATCGCCGCGGTCATCGGCGGCGTGCTGCTGACCGGCGGCTACGGCACCGTCTATGGCGTGCTGTTCGGCGCGCTGATCTTCGGCCTTGTGCAGATGGGCATCTTCTACACCGGCATCGACACCGACTGGTTCAAGGTCTTCCTCGGCATCGTCATTTTGATGGCCGTGCTGGTCAACAACTACATCCGCCTCAAGGCGCTCGGACGCGGAGGCGGCAAATGACCTACCCAAACCCATCCCCGGCCATTCAGCCAGCCATGGAATTACGTGGTGTGTCGGTCAATTTCGGCTCGGTGCGCGCGCTGCAGGATATCGACATCAAGGTCTATCCCGGCGAGGTGCACTGCCTGCTCGGCGACAATGGCGCCGGCAAGTCGACACTGATCAAGGTTCTGTCGGGCGTGCACCGGCCGACCAAGGGCGAGATTTTCGTCGACGGCAAGCCCGTCAGCTTCCGCAGCCCGCGCGACGCGCAGGACCTCGGCGTCGCGACGGTCTTCCAGGACCTCGGCATGATCTCGCTGATGTCGATCACGCGCAACTTCTTCCTCGGCCGCGAGCCGACCAGAAGCCGCCTGCCCTTCTCGCGCTTCGACAAGGAGCGCGCCAACACAATTGCCCGCCAGGCGATGGCCGATATCGGCATCGACGTGCGCGACCCGACGCAGGCCGTCGGCACGCTGTCGGGCGGCGAGCGCCAATCGGTGGCAATCGCGCGCGCAGTCCACTTCGGCGCAAAGGTGCTGATCCTTGACGAGCCGACCTCGGCGCTCGGCGTGCATCAGGCGGCCATGGTGCTGAAATTCATCATCGAGGCGCGCATGCGCGGGCTGGCGGTGATCTTCATCAGCCACAACATCCACCACGCCTACCCTGTCGGTGACACTTTCACGCTGCTCAACCGCGGCCGCAATCGCGGCACATACGCAAAGTCCGAGATCTCGCGCGACGAGGTGATTTCCATCATGTCGGGCGGCGAGGATCTGAAGGCGGTGGAAGCTGAGATTGCCGGGCTGTTGGCGCAGATCGGCAATCGGCCGGCCGCCGCACCCTGAGCCTGGAACACTTTGCAGAGAGTTTTAGCAGCATGAGCAGGATACGGGTTGGCGTTATCGGCGCCGGCATGATCTCGCAGGTCGAGCATGTTCCGAATCTGTTGCGGCTCGGCGACCTGTTCGAACTGGTCGGCGTCGCCGACCCGTCAAGGATTTCGCGGGAATATGTCAGCGAAATCCACGGCATCGCCAATTTCGAAACGCCGGAGCAACTGTTCGGCCAGAAGCTCGACGCCGTCGTCATCGGCTCGCCCGACCCGCTGCATCACGAGCAGGTACTGGCCGCACTCGGGCGCGGCCTGCATGTCTTCTGCGAAAAGCCGCTCTGCTATTCCCCGGCGGAAATCGCCGAGATCATCGCCGCGCGCGACAAGGCCGGCAAGGTCATGCAGGTCGGCTATATGAAGCGCTTCGATCCGAGCTACCGGCTGGCGCTGGCCTCGCTGCCCGGCACGGCAAAGACGCTGCGGTCCGTCTCGGTCGAGGTCAACGATCCCGACGCCTGGCCGTTCATCGCCCACCAGCGCTACAAGCGCGGCAACGACATTCCCGAGGAGCTGATTGCCGCCGCGCAAGCCAGGCAGAAACAACAGGTCGAACGCGCTATCGGCCAGCCTTTCAACGATCTGGCTTTCCGTGGATTTACCGTCGCTTACAGCTCCGCCTTGATTCACGATGTGAATGCCGTGCACGGACTGCTCGACGCGCTCAGCGTGCCGGATGGCGAGGTCGTCGGCGCGCAGATCTTCGCCAATGGCGATGGCGGCCAGGGCGCGGTAAAACTGCTCGACGGCCAGGCGCTGTGGACGATGACGCATCTCACCGTGCCGAAGCTCGCCGACTACAAGGAACGCATCACGCTCTTCTTCGACGATGCCAGCCTTGAGCTCGAATTCCCCTCGCCCTGGCTCAACCATCATCCGACCCGGCTGACTGTGAAGACCTCGGACGGCCACACACTGTCGACAAGGGATCTGCGTGCCGGCTACGGCGAAGCCTTCGTCGAGGAACTGCGCGGCTTCTGGGGTGCGATCGTCAATGGCGACGAGGTGGTCAACCGCCCCGAGCACGCCGCCCGCGACCAGGCGCTGCTGGTCGCGCTGACCAGGCAGCACCTGGCTACTTCGCAGGCCGGCTGAGCGCTCGCAGGATGTGTTGAGATTCAGGTCAGGCCGCGCCGAAAACGTTGGATTTCGAGAACCGGAGCGGAGCGTACTTAAGTAAGTGAGCATCGGAAGCGCAGAAAGCCGGCGTTTGCAGGCCGGCCTCACCTGAATATCAGCATATCCTACCGGGTGTTGATGACGCCGTCGGTATTGGCGAGCAGCTTGCGCACCGCGTTGCGGGCCGCCTCCGGCCGCTGCAGGCGGATGGCCTTCTCGATCGCCTCGTGCAGTTGCTGTGCATGCTGCAGATCGTCGAGTTCGCGCGTCGTATAGGTGAACAGATGATCGAAGGCGGATTCGATCAGCACGCCGAGCGGCACCAGCAGATCGTTGCCGGAGGCGCGCAGGATGGCCAGATGGAAACGCGTATCGGCGCGCGTGCGCTCCTGCAGGCTCGGCGCCTCGCCCATCTCGCGGCAGGCCTGGCTGATCTCGGCCATCTGCTCTTCGGTGCGTCGCATGGCGGCGAAGGCAGTCGCTTCCGGCTCGATGATATGGCGGAATTCCTGCACCGTCTTCAGGAACACCTCACGGTCGGGCGCGGTCGCGTACCAGGCGAGCACATCGCGATCGAGCAGGTTCCAGCGCTCCCTGGGCTCCACCCAGCTGCCGATCTTGGGGCGCGATGCCAGAAGGCTTTTGGCCATCAGCATCTTGATCGCCTCACGCACCGCCGAGCGGCTGACGTTGAAGGTTTCGGACCATTTGGCTTCATTGGGCAGGATAGTGCCCGGCGGATAGTCGCCGCGCACGATCCGAAGCCCGATTTCGCTGGCCAGTGACGCATGCACGCTGGTGCCGGGCATCCGAGTCGCGTCAGCCCGGCGAAGGGCCGCCGGGCGCTCGGCGGATGCCCCCTTTTCAGGCTTCGTTCCCTTATTCGGCTTTCCGTCCCTCATGCGTCCACAAAGTCCGGATTTCGAAAGCTGTCAAGCAGAGTGCCGGGCGCAGGCGGCAAAGCCTGCGCCTGTGCACAGATCAGGTTACAACCTTGCCCCAAAGCCCAATTTGCCAGTCCTATTTGACGTATTTGCGCCAGCTGTGCTCGGGGCGGAAGCCGAGCATGTCCCTGGCCTTGCGGTTGGAAAGCAGCGTTTCATATTCGCCGAGCTTCGTCTTGACCGGCACGTCGGGATAAAACCGCTTCAACAGTTCCGCTGTCGGCAGGTCGGACGAGGTGTCGTCATTGGCGGCGTTGAACACCTGGAAGCCGAGCCCGTCCGTTTCAACGGCGCGCAGCGCGATCTGGCCGAGATCGCGCGCGTCGACATAGCTCCAGGCGATGCGCTTGCGAAAGCCCGGATCGGCAAACCACTTCGGAAACAGCGAATATTCGTGCGGCTCGATGACGTTGCCGATGCGCAACGCATAGATATCGGTGCCGTTGCGCTGCGCAAAGGCGCGCGCCGTGTGCTCGTTGACGACCTTGGACAGAGCATAGCTGTCCATCGGATCGACGTCGTATTCTTCATCGAGGGGAAAATATTTGGGGTCGCGCGGTTCATTGGCGAACACCACGCCGTAGGTGGTCTCGCTGGACGCGATCACCACCTTGGGGATGCCAAGCTTCACCGCCGCCTCGATGACGTTGTAGGTGCCCATCGCATTGATGCGGAACACCTCATTGTCGGTCGTGATCATGATGCGCGGTATGGCGGCGAAATGCACCACGGCATCGACCGGCTGCGGCCGCAGCGACGGGTCGAATTCATGCAGGCCCATATAGCTCGACAGCGCGTTGAACACCTGGCCGCTGTCGGTGATGTCGGTGATCAGCGTGCGTACCTTGGGATTGTCGAGCGGCCTGGTGTCGATGTTGAGCACCTGGCAGCCCTGTTCGACCAGATATTGCACGACATGGCGACCGGCCTTGCCGCTGCCGCCGGTGAACATGATCCGCTTCGTCATTTTCGTCTCCAATGCCTAGGATTTCCGTGTATTGTCAGACAATATGGCATTCCGCAACCACCCTCGCCCGCCAGACGGCGGCGCCCACTATCAATCATCGCAACAGGACTTCAAGACATGACCACGACCGCCGCGAGCGAAAAGATCGGCTTTATCGGCCTTGGCCTGATGGGGCACGGCATTGCCAAGAACATCGTCGACAAGGGCTATGGCCTGACCTTCCTCGGCCGCAAGAACCGCAAGCCGGCGGAAGACTTGGCTGGCCGCGGTGCGAAGGAAGTGGCCACCTCGCGTGAGGTGGCAGCGGCATCCGATATCGTCTTCATCTGCGTCACCGGCTCGCGCGAGGTCGAAGCCATCATCCGTGGCCCCGGCGGCCTCAAGGAGGGCTTGAAGAAGGGTTCGGTCGTCGTCGACTGCTCGACCGCCGATCCGGTCTCGACGGTGGCGCTGGCGGCGGAACTGAAGGAGATCGGCNCGGTCGTCGTCGACTGCTCGACCGCCGATCCGGTCTCGACGGTGGCGCTGGCGGCGGAACTGAAGGAGATCGGCGTCGACTTCGTCGATGCACCGCTCAGCCGCACCCCGAAGGAAGCCTGGGAAGGCACGCTCGACGCCATGGTCGGCGCGCCCGACGCGCTGTTTGCCCGTGTGAAGCCGGTCATCGAGACCTGGGCCGGCCGCATCGTCCATATTGGCGACACCGGTGACGGCCACCGCATGAAGCTGCTCAACAACTTCATCTCGCTGGGCTATGCCGCGATCTATTCCGAGGCGCTGGCGCTGGCCAAGAAGGTCGGCATCTCGCCACCGCGTTTCGACAGCGTCATCCGCAACGGCCGCATGGATTGCGGCTTCTACCAGACCTTCATGCGCTGGACGCTGGAGGGCGACCGCGACGCACATAAATTCACCATCGCCAACGCCTTCAAGGACCTGACCTATCTGGAATCGATGGCGGGCGCGGCCGGCATCGCCAACCCGCTCGGCAACGCCACCAAGAACTCCTTCGCCGGTGCCCATGCCACCGGCCCGGCCGAGCAATTCGTGCCGATGCTGGCGACGTATATCGGCAAGGTCAACGGCGTCGACCTGATGCCCAGCAAGGATGGCAAGAAGCAGACGATTTGAGGTGGCGAAAAGCCTGTGTCAGCGCCTCGACCGGCCGATAACATCGTCGGTGTTGGCGAGCAGTTTGTGCACCGCATTGCGCGCGGCCGCAGGGCGCTGCAGGCGGATGTTCTTCTCGATCGCCTCATGCAGCGCCTGCGCCCGCCGCTGATCGCTGGTCTCGCGTGTGACGAAGACAAAGAGATGATCGAGCGCCGACTCGATCAGAACGCCAAGCGGCACCAGCAGATCGTTGCCCGAGGCGCGCAGTATGGCGAGGTGAAAACGCGTATCGGCGCGGATACGCTCCTGCAGGTTCAGAGCCTCGCCCATCTCACGACAGGCCTGGCTGATCTCGTCCATCTGCTCGTCGCTGCGCCGCGTGGCGGCAAAGGCCGACGCTTCCGGCTCGATGATGTGACGGAACTCCTGCACCGTGCGCAGGAAGGCCTCCCGGTCCGGCCCGGTCGCGTACCAGGCCAGCACATCGCGGTCGAGCAGGTTCCAGCGTTCCCTGGGCTCGACCCAGCTGCCGATCTTGGGCCGTGAAGCCAGCAGGCTTTTGGCCATCAGCATCTTGATGGCTTCGCGCACCGCCGAACGACTGACATCGAAGGTCTCGGCCCATTTGGCCTCGTTGGGCAGAATAGTGCCGGGCGGATAGTCGCCACGCACGATTCTGAGGCCGATCTCGCCGGCCAGCGAGACATGGACGCTCGCTCCCGGAAAATGCGCGGCACCGGCCCTGCGCATCACAGCCGGACCGAGGCTGGTTTGTGCCTTGGCCCGCTCGGCTCGCTTCTTTGATTTCTCGTCCGGCATTCACGTTCCAATGCGTCGGCCGTCTGCGCCCGGACTGGTCCGAACCTGCACGGCGCGCCGATCTCGTTGCCGAAAATCCAAAAACAGGCGCGTCAAAGCCGGAGCCTGCTGCCCCAACCGTTGCGTCCGTTCGGGAAGAGACGGGGCGCCCGTCAAAGGGCGCCCCGAAATCGAGAACCTACTTCTGGATGCAGGTGTCGACCGTGTCCTTGGTGCATTCGTCGAGGCCGGTGAACACCGGATCGGCGACGGCCTTGCCTTCGACCAGATCGATCATCACCGATGGTGCCTTGTAGCCCATTTCGAACGGCCGCTGACCGACCAGAGCGGTCACAAGGCCGTCACGGGCGATCGCCACTTCATCGCCGATCGTGTCGGCGGCGCCGATGACGAAGTCGTTGCTGGCGATGCGGTCCTTGAGCGGCCCGAACAGGTCGCGATAGGGCTGCGGTGCGCCAAACAGCGGCCAGCCGCCCATGATGCCGAAGGCGTCGAGCTTGGGGTTGGCGGCGAGGATGTCGGTCATCGCCTGCACGCCCTTGGCGCCGTCGTCATTGGTGAACACCGGGCAACCGGCAACTTCGGTCCAGCCGCCTTCGCCGGCAAGTGCCGCCAGGCCTTCCTTGCCCGACAGCGCGTCACGCATGCCCTGCGCGCGGCGCAGGATGTTGTCGGCCGCGGGATTGCCTTCGATGGTACAGATCGTGCCGCCGTTCGGCTTGCCCTTCTTGATGTACTCGCCGATCTTGTGACCCATCAAATAATTGTCGGTGCCGAGATAGGTCTTGCGCAGTGCGGCATCTTCCTTGCTGAGATCGGCGTCGAGCGTCATGATCGGGATCGTCGGATTGGCGGTCTTGATCGTCTGAGCGATCAGCGGCGCGTTGGATGGCGAAATCGCCATTGCCACCGTGTCGGCCTTGCTCAGCATGTCCTGAACGATCTGCGCCTCGCCGGCCTCGTCCGAGGTCGACGCCGGGCCGGTGTAGAAGCATTCATATTCCGAGCTGGCATTTTCCTTGTTCCATTTCTCGCAGCCCTGGTGGATGGCTTCGAAGAATGGATTGTCGAGACCCTTCACCACGATGACGAGCTGTTTCTTGGCCAAAGCCGGCCCGGCGCCCAGCGCCATGGCGGCGACGGCGGCGAGCAAAAGTGTTTTCCTCATGTCAGTCCTCCCTTGAAACAGACGGACACGGCGTGCCCGCCACACAGATCGACCGGATGCTTAATGACCGAGGTTCGTTTCACGAGCACTCGTGTCGCCAAGACAGATCGATAAGCATTTCCAGATGCGGCATTGGCCCGGCTCAACACAAGGGTGGCGCCGCAACCTCGACCGATAAACCTCCGCCGATTCCGCCCGGCTAACCGCCAGCGGCATCGGCATAATCTCCTCCGACGCTTAGCTAATATCGGCTTGCGGCCAACGTCAATGCTATTTGTCCTACAAAACGGATTTTTGGATAACCAACGCTTCAATTCGTCCGACAATTGATTGACGAGCGCCGGCTTTTGCGTAAAAGAACGCTGACGCTGTTTCCGGGAGGAGATGGGGAGAGCGGGGCCAAAGCAGCGCCGGCATTCACGCCGGGAACAGCAGCGGGTCGCAAAACACGGGGAGGCAAAGACTGGTGGCGGTTCTCGAACTCACCAATATCTCGAGGCATTTCGGCGCCATCCAGGCGGTCAACGACGTATCACTGTCGATCGAGCCCGGACAGGTGGTCGGCCTGATGGGCGACAACGGCGCCGGCAAGTCGACACTGGTCAAGATGATCGCCGGCAATTTCCGCCCCAGCCATGGCGTCATGCGCATGGACGGCAAGGAGTTGATCCTGCACAAGCCGGCGGAAGCTCGCCAGCACGGCATCGAGATCGTCCACCAGGACCTGGCGCTGTGCAACAATCTGACCGCCGCCGCCAATGTCTATCTCGGCCGTGAATTGCGCCGGGGCCTCGGCCCTTTACGCATCCTCGACTATGCCGCCATGTACAAGCGCGCCGGCCAGCTCTTCGCCGAGTTGAAGTCCGAGACCCGTCCGCGCGACCTCGTCAAGCAGATGTCGGGCGGCCAGCGCCAGGCAGTAGCGATTGCCCGCACCATGCTGTCGCAGGCCAAGATCGTGTTGATGGACGAACCGACGGCCGCGATCTCGGTGCGCCAGGTCGCCGAAGTGCTGAACCTGATCCGCCATTTGCGCGACCAAGGCATCGCAGTGGTGCTGATCAGCCACCGCATGCCTGACGTGTTCACCGTCGCCGACCGCGTCATCGTCATGCGGCGCGGCCGCAAGGTCGCCGACAAGACGATTGCGTCAAGTTCGCCCGAGGAAGTCACCGGGCTGATCACCGGCGCCATCGAACAGGTTTGATCTCAGCGAATTTCACCACGCACAGCACATGAAGGTCGACGATGGCACTGACAATTGACCAGCCGATCGAACAAAAGCAGCAATCCTTGCCGGCAAGACTGTTTGCCAGCCAGACCTTCTGGGTGGTGATCGCGGTCATCCTGGCCTGCCTGTTCCTGTCTTTTGCCACCGACGCCTTCGCCACGTCGAAGAACCTGTACAACATCACCCGCAACATCACCTTCGTCGCCATCATCGCGCTCGGCATGACCTTCGTCATCATCACCGGCGGCATCGACCTGTCGGTCGGTTCGGTGCTCTGCCTGTCGTCGATGGTGCTGGCCGTCACCATGCATGCCGGCTACTCCATCGAAGTCGGCATCCTCGCCTCGATCGCCACTGCGCTCGCCATAGGCGCCTTCAACGGCATCATGATCGCCTATCTCGGCTTTCCACCCTTCGTGGTGACGCTCGGCATGCTGTCGATTGCCCGCAGCCTCGCCATGGTCGCCTCCAACAACACTGTCGTCTTCCAGTTCGGCCCGGATCACGACAAGCTTCTGGCGCTGGGCGGCGGCGCCTGGGTGTTCGGCATCGCCAATCCGGTCCTCTACATGATCCTTCTGGCGCTGATCACCGGATTCACGCTGCGCTGGACCAAGTTTGGCCGCCACATCTTCGCCATTGGCGGCAATGAGCACGCGGCGACGCTGACCGGCGTTCCCGTCAAGCAGATCAAGGTCGCCGTCTATATGATCTCGGCGCTGGCGGCGGGCATTGCCGGCATCATCCAGACCGGATGGCTGGGCGCCGTCACCACCAATCTCGGAACCGGCATGGAACTGCAGGTCATCGCCGCCACGGTCATTGGCGGCGCCAATCTCGCCGGCGGCGTCGGCACCGCCTTCGGCGCCATTGTCGGTGCCGCGCTCATCGAAGTGATCCGCAACAGCCTTGGTCTGCTCGGCATCAATGCTTTCTGGCAAGGCGTGTTCATCGGCGGCGCCATCCTGCTCGCGGTGCTGTTCGACCGGATCCGCAACTTCAGGCGCAATGACTGAATGTTTTTGGACTGAACCTTTCGGCTGGAAACCGTTGCCTTGACATCGAAATCCCTGTTCGAGCTCAACGGCCGGCTGGCGCTGATCACCGGCTCCGGCCAGGGCATCGGCCTGGCGCTGGCGCGCGGCCTTGCCGAGCATGGCGCAAGTGTCGTGCTCAACGGCCGCGATGCCGGCAAGGTTGCCGGTGCTGTCGCCGGCTTGCGCGACGCCGGCTTCAAAGCGCACCCCTCGACCTTCGACGTGACGGATTTTCGCGCGGTCGATGCCGATGTCACCCGCATCGAGGCCGAGATCGGCGCCATCGACATCCTGATCAACAATGCCGGCGTGCAGTTCCGCGCTCCGCTCGAGGACTTTCCCGAGGAGCAGTGGGAGCGGCTGTTCAAGACCAATGTCTCCGGCACCTTCCATGCCGGCAAGGCGGTCGCCCGCAATATGATCGCGCGCGGCAAAGGCAAGATCATAAACATCGGCTCGGTGCAGAGCGAACTCGCCCGGCCCAACATCGCGCCCTATACGGCGACCAAGGGCGCAATCCGCAATTTGACCAGGGGCATGTGCACCGACTGGGCGAAATACGGCTTGCAGATCAATGCCATCGCCCCCGGCTATTTCCGCACCGAGATGAACCAGGCGCTGGTCGACAACCAGGAATTCTCCGCCTGGCTGGAAAAGCGCACGCCGGCCGGCCGCTGGGGGTATGTCGACGAACTGATCGGCGCCGCCGTGTTCCTCGCCTCCGACGCCTCATCCTTCGTCAACGGCCATACGCTTTATGTCGACGGCGGCATGACGGCCTCGGTTTGACGGGAAACCCTATCGCTCAGTCTGAAAATCCACCACTGCCGCCGGCAGCACACAGCGGCTTTCGCCCCGCGCCTTGACGCGACCCCGAACTCAGCCGCACAATCCCGTTGCAGGCGAAGGGAGGCCAGTCGTCTGCGGGAGGTATAACCCATGACGGACGCGATCAGGCTCTATTGGGGCCGGTTCGGACATGTTTCTGTCCTGAATGTCGCCAGCGACTTCGTCACCCATGCGCATGTCGAGGCCCACATCATCATCTGGCTGGAGGGCACGGCCGGCGAGATGACCGTCGGCCGCGAGACGGTGCCGCTGGGTCCCGGCACCGCCGCCGGCATCAATTCCTACCAGCCGCACAGCCACATTCTGTCGCAGAACGGCAGGCCCGGCCTGTTCCTCGCTTTCTACATCGATCCGGATTGGGCGCGCCGGCGCCGCGACCTGCCTTCGTCGGCGCCGTTGTTTGCACAGGCTGCGATCACGCTCGAACCCTGGCTGCACCAGGCCGCCGCCAACCTGCTCGAGCATTTGAGCGATAATGAAAGCATCGACGACGTCGCCAATTACGAGATCGAGCGCTTCATCGATAGCCTGCTCGACGCCGCCGACGCCTCGGCGCCGCGGGAGGCGCGCATCCGGGTCAACACAATGCAGGATTTCCGCGTCCGCAAGGCAATCCAGCTGATGAAGGCCAATGTCTGCGAACGCATCTCCTTCGACGACGTCGCCCGCAGCGTCGGCCTGTCGCGGCCGCACTTCTTTGCTTTATTCAAGGAACAGACCAATCTGACGCCCAATGTCTACTGGAACACGCTGCGCATGGAGGAAGCCGTGCGGCAGCTGCAGTGGTCGCAGGAGCCGCTGATCTCGGTCGCCTGCAATCTCGGCTTCACCACCCAGGGCAATTTCTCGCGCTTCTTCCGCGACCATGTCGGCGTGCCGNGTCGCCTGCAATCTCGGCTTCACCACCCAGGGCAATTTCTCGCGCTTCTTCCGCGACCATGTCGGCGTGCCGCCGACGCTTTACCGCGAAGCGGCGCGTGCCATGGCCTGAACGGGCCGTTCTTTTTCAGACTCCTTGATAGGGCCGCAAGACCCATTGATAAGCGCAACGCCGGCCGCCGCCCTACCCTGCAGCGTATCGAATTCGTAGGGGAATGATCATATGGCTGAAGTCACCGTCTCCAGCGTCATCGACGCGCCGGTCGAAAAGGTCTGGGCGCGCATACGCGACTTCAACGGCCTGCCGGGCTGGCATCCGCGCATGGTCAAGAGCCATATCGAAGACGGCAAGAGCGCCGAAACCATCGGCTGCGTGCGTAATTTCGAGCTCGCCAGCGGCGCGCGTATCCGCGAGAAACTGCTCGACTTCTCCGATTCGAATTTCCGCGTCAGCTACTCCATCCTGGAGACGCCGCAGCCGCTGACCAATCACAAGGCAACGCTGCAATTGCGCCGCGTGACCGACGGCGACCGCACCTATGCTGAATGGACCGCAACTTTCGACGCGGCGCCCGAAGAGGCCGACAAGATCGCCGCCGGCATGGCCGCCAATGTCTTCCAGGGTGGCTTCAATGCGTTGAAGAGCCATTTTTCTGGCCAGAGCTGAGTCAGGGGAGACTGCCATGGCGCTTGCCCTCCAGACCTTTTCGGCCGTCAGGGATGCCAACGCGGCGCTGAAGGCGCCCGGCACCCGCTATCTCGGCGGCGGCACGCTGGTCGTGCGCGCCGCCAATGAAGGCGATGTCTCCGTCACCGGCCTCGTCCGCTCGACCGATCCGACCCTCTCCGGGATCACCGTTGCCGGCGGCAAGGTCCGCATAGGCGCTTCGGTGACGATGGCGGCTATCGCCCGCCATCCGGAGCTTGCGGCGCTGTCCAAGGCCGCACGCGCCGTCGGCGGCCCGGCAATCCGCAATATGGCGACTGTCGGCGGCAATCTGTTCGCACCCGCGCCCTACGGTGATTTCGCTGTCGCCCTGCTGGCGTTGGATGCGACGGTCGGCACCGATGATGGGGAATTGCCTATCGAGGATTTTCTGGCCAGGCGGGACGACAGCCGCGCCATCGTCACATCAGTCGCCTTCGCGTTGCCGAAGGCCGAGAATTTCCGCTTCCTGAAAGTGTCGCGGGTCAAGCCGAAGGGCGTCTCCGTGCTCAGCATCGCCGCCGTTCTCGAACAGGCCGGCGACGGCACTGTCTCCTCGGCGCGGATCGCGCTCGGCTGCATGGCAGACCGGCCGATGCGCGCCCGTGCTGCGGAAAAGGCACTGATCGGCAGCAGGCTCGAGCAGGACGGCGTCGCAGCGGCGCTGGCTGCAGCCGGTGAAGGCACCTCGCCAATCACCGACCCGATCGCCAGCGCCTGGTATCGCGCCGAGGTTCTGCCGGTCCATCTCGGCCGGCTGCTGCTTACTTAACCACCGCTTGGGGGGCGCGCGTCTGTCCGATCAACCGGGCAGGCGCGCTGGGAGGAAAACATGGCAAAGGTTCCGGTTCAGTTCACGCTCAACGGCTCGGAGAAGGCCGAATTTGTCGACAGCGGCACGACGCTGCTGCACGCGCTGCGCGACAAGATCGGCGACACCTCGCCCAAGGGCGGCTGCCACCAGGGCACCTGCGGCGCCTGTTCGGTCATCATCGACGGCGAACTCCGGCTCTCTTGCCTGACGCTGGCCGAGACCTGCAGCGGCGCCGACATCCGCACCACCTTGGGCCTCGCTGAGGCCGGCGTCCTGCATCCGCTGCAGCGTGCCTTCCTCGACGCCTTCGCCACGCAATGCGGCTTCTGCACGCCGGGCATGATCATGGCCGCCAAGGTGCTGCTCGACCACACGCCTAATCCGAGCCGCGAGGACGTGATCGAGGCGCTGTCCGGCAATATCTGCCGCTGCACCGGCTACGAGCCGATCATCCAGGCGGTGCTGACCGCGGCCCGAGCCAATTCGCAGAACGCGGCCTAAGGACCAAAAGAATGGAACTGCGCAAAAACTATTTCGCCGATCAGCGCAAGGACGGCCTGCACGAGATCGGCCATGGGCGGCCTCGGCTGGATTCGCCGGGACATGTGACGGGCAAGACCGCCTATTTCGCCGACCGCAACGTCCCGAATATGCTTCACCTGAAAATGGTGCGCAGTCCGCACCACCATGCCCGCATCCGTTCGATCGACACTTCCGAAGCGGAGAAGCATCCCGGCGTGGTGAAAATCCTCACCGCCAAGGATGTGCCGCACAATGTCTACACCATCCTGATCCTGATCCAGGTCGGACCGGAAGACGAAACGGTGCTGGCCGACGGCAAGGTACGCTGGAAGGGCGAGGCGGTGGTGGCGGTGCTGGCCGAGACCGAGCGCGCGGCTCAGGAAGCGGCAGCCAAGGTCAAGGTCGATTATGAGGTGCTGCCGGCCGTCTTCGACATGGAAGAAGCGCTGAAGCCCGGCGCGCCTTTGGTCAACGAATATCACGGCCAGAATTATTACCTCTACGACAGCGGCGAATGCCGCAAGGTGCGCTTTGGCGATGTCGAGGCGGGCTTCGCCGGCGCCGACCACATCCTGGAACAGAGCTACCAGTCCTCGCCGATCGAGCATGCGCCGACCGAGACCACGGGTTGCGTCGTGGTGCCGGAAGGCAATGACCGCTTCACCTGCTACACCAACACCCAGGCGATGTTCTTCACCCTCGACAACGCGTCGATCATCCTGCAGATGCCCGGCTCAAAACTGCATTTCGTCGGCGGCACTGTCGGCGGCGGCTTTGGCGGCAAGGTCGACGTCATCGTCGAGCCGATCGCCATTCTTGGCGCCAAGCTCACAGGACGTGCCGTCTCCTTCATCTACAGCCGCGAGGAGGAGATGCAGATCTCCTCACCGCGCGCCGCCGAAAAGATAATCATCAAGGACGGCGTGATGAACGACGGCCGCATCGTTGCGCGCAAGGTCACCGGCTACACCGATGCCGGCGCCTATTCGCGTCACTCGCCTTATGGCGCGCAGAAGGGAGCGGCGCACTATCCCGGCCCCTACACCATTCCCAATGTCTGGATCGACACCTACTGCGTCTACACCAACCGCACACCCTCCTCCGCGATGCGCGGCTTCGGCGTCACCATCGGCGACTTCGCGCTTGAGGTGCAGATGGACAAGCTGGCGCGGCTGATCGGCATGGACCCGCTCGAATTCCGCTTCATCAACGCCTATCGCGATGGCGACATGAAGGCGCATCGCCAGCCGACCGAAGGAGCGGCGCTGATCGAGTGTATGCAGGAGGCGTCGCGCGCCGCCAACTGGCCGGTGGCGGAGAAGTATATGGCGATGTCCTCCTACAAGAAGGGAGCTTGAGATGGCGCTAAGGCGCGGACGCGGCGTCGCCGCGATCAACTATCCGACGGGCATGAACCTTGGCGGCGACCCGACGCAGGCGCTGGTGCATTCGACGCCGACCGGCAATTTCATGGTGACGCTTTCCAGCGTCGATCTCGGTCAGGGCTTGAAGCAGATCATGGCGCAGATCTGCGCCGAGACCATCGGCGTGCCGACGGACCGGGTTACCATCGACACCGCCGACACCGACACCGGTCCGCACTGCATGGGCACCTTCGCCTCGCGCGGCACCCACCGCGCCGGCAACGCCGTCATCCAGGCGGCCAAGGAAGCGCGCCAGGTGATGCTGGAAGTGGCGGCGGAAGAGCTGGAGGTGAACGCCTCCGATCTCGAAACTGATGGCGAGGGCAACATTCTGGTCAAGGGCGCGCCGCAAAAGTCGATCTCGATCTTCGATGTCGCGCTGTCGGCTCATTTCAAGCGTGGCCGCTCGATCTCAGGCCGCGGTATGTTCCTGATCCCGCGCTCCTATCCGGAGAAAGAGACCGGCGCGATGAAGCCGTCGACCTGCTACGCCCATGCCTGCACGGTGGCCGAGGTCGAGGTCGATGACGAGACGGGCGAGGTTACGGTGCTGACCGTCAAGAACGTCTTCGAGATCGGCCGCGCGCTGAACCCGAAAATGGTCGAGCAGCAACTGGTCGGCGGTTCCTGGATGGGCATCAGCCACGCGCTCTACGAAACGACCGAGCCCTATTATCCCAACCGCGACCATGGCGGCACCGACTTCAACCAGTATCTGATGCCGGGACCGGGCGATCTCGCCCAAACCGAGATCATCGTGCTGGAGCGGCCTTCGGCCGACGGGCCTTATGGCGCCAAAGGGCCAGGCGAAATGTGCGCGAACCCGCAGATCCCCGCGGTTGCCAATGCCGTCTTCGACGCCGTCGGCGTGCGCATCGACACGCTGCCGATCACGCCGGAACGCATCTTGCGCGCGCTGAAAGCGCAAGCGGCGAACTGAGGATGCCAGAGGTGAACGCCGAGACTGTCGCGACCTCACCGGAGGCGGTGGCACGCCACCTCGCTGGATCGCGCTATCTCGCCGACGACAGCCTGGCGACGGCGATCTTCCTGGCCATACGGCTGGGCAAGCCGTTGCTGCTCGAAGGCGCGCCCGGCGTCGGCAAGACCGAAGCGGCCAAGGCGATCGCGCAGCTGCTGGGCCGCGATCTGGTGCGGCTGCAATGCTATGAGGGAATCGACGCAGCACACGCGCTCTATGAATGGAACTACCAGCGCCAGTTGCTCGCCATCCGCCATGCCGGCGAGCACGAGATCGACATCTATGACGACCGCTTTCTGATCGCGCGGCCATTGCTGCAGGTGCTGCGGGCGCCGGAGCAGCGCGTGCTGCTGGTCGACGAGATCGACCGCTCCGACCACGAATTCGAAGCGCTACTTCTGGAATTCCTCTCCGACTTCCAGATCAGCATTCCCGAACGCGGCACCATCCGCGCCGAAGCGCAGCCGATCGTCATCCTGACCTCGAACCGCACCCGCGAACTGGCGGAGGCGCTGCGTCGGCGCTGCGTCTATCACTGGATCGGCTATCCCGACGCCGAGCGAGAAGCCGCCATCATCATGCTGCGCGCCGGCGATGTCGCCGAGACCACCGCGCGCGCCGTGGCGAATGCCGTGCAGGAGATCCGCGTCCGCCCGCTGGCCAAGCCGCCCGGCATCTCCGAGGCCGTCGAATGGGCCAACGCCGCCACCATACTGGAGAAAGGCGGCAGCCCATGGCCGCAAGCCTTCCGCCGCGCCATCGGCGTGCTGATCAAGGACGAGGAGGATTTGTCCGCGATCGCGCCGGAGCTTGGCCAGATTGTCGAGGAGGCGCTGGGGTGAGCCGGGACTTCGGCAATGCGCAACGCCGGCAGGACAGAGGGGGGCGCGAAGGAATGATGCGTCAGGGAACCCTTCCTCTCGCCTCCGCGCCCTTCCTCNGGGGGAGATGTCCGGCAGGACAGAGGGGGGCGCGAAGGAATGATGCGTCAGGGAACCCTTCCTCTCGCCTCCGCGCCCTTCCTCCACTTCGCCCGGCTGCTGCGCCGCCACGCCTTTGCCGTCGCCCCCGAGCAGGTCTCCAGCTTCATGCAGGCGGTCACCCTGCTCGGTCCCCGCTCGATGGCCGACATCCGCGAGGCGGCGCTCGCAACGCTTGCCCCCCCGCCCGATCGCCGCGGCGAATTCGAGGCGCATTTTCGCAATCACTTCCATGGCGATGGCCAACCCTCGATCGAAGGCGAGGAAGACGAGGAAACCCGCATCAAAGACGATCACGGCACGCGCCAGGAGGAGAAACAGACCACGCGCCAGGAGAAAGGCGGCGATCTGTCGTCGGGCCTGGAGCAACTGAGCACGCGCGATTTTCAGCGTGACGATGACAGGCTGACCGCCTTCCGCCGCAAGCTCGCTTCAGCCCTCCCCGCGCGCCGCTCCTTCCGCACCGTGCGCACCCATTCGCGCGGCAAGCTCGACCTGCGCCGCTCGCTCAGGGAAATCGTCAGCGCCGATGGCGATATCCCCTCGCCGCAGCTCCGCCGCCGCCAGACGGTGCCGCGCAAACTGCTGATCCTGATCGACGTCTCCGGCTCGATGAAGCTGCATACATCGGATTATCTCAAATTGGCTCACGCCGCCGTACAAGGTGCTGACCGTGCCGAAATCTTCACCTTCGGCACGCAGCTCACCCGAATCACGTCCGCACTGCGTATCCGCGATCGCGACCAGGCTCTCGCCCGAGCGGCGGCACTCGTAGACGACTGGGACGGCGGCACGCGCATGGGACCGACCCTGCTCGCCTTCCTCTCGGTGCCGCGCTTCTCAGCCTTCGCGCGCGGTGCCGCGGTGGTGATCCTGTCGGACGCGCTGGAGCGCGGCGACCATGCCGATCTCGAGACCGCAATGCGCCGGCTGAGCGCCCGCGCCTTCCGGCTGTCGCTGGCCACACCGCTGGCCGGCGATCCGCGCTTTCGCCCAGCCACGGCAGCACTCCGCGCCATCCTGCCTGATCTCGACGATCTCATCGACGGCTCGTCGCTCAGCAGTCTCACCGATTTCATCCTGTCGCTCGCCCGCCCTGCCCCGGCGGCGTCGGCTATCTGGAAAAGGGTATCGTGATGCAGAAAGCCATCGACGCGCATTTCCACATCTGGCGCCAGCAGGATCAGCCATGGCTGGTCGGGCCGATGGTGCCGCGCATCTTCGGCCCCTACGAGCCGATCCGCCGCGACTACCCAATTACGGAATTCCTCCAAGACCAGAAAGACTCCGGTGTCGGAAAGGCCGTCTATGTCCAGACCAACTGGGCCAAGGAGGATTTTGAGAAGGAGGTGGCCTTCCTGCAGAAGACGGCCGACGAGACCGGCTGGCCGCACGCTATCGTCGGCTATACCGATATGACTGTCGACGATGTCCGGCCCCAGATCGATCGATTGAAAAAGTACCCGCTGCTGCGCGGCGTGCGCATGCAGTTACACTGGCACGAGACGCCGGCCTTCCGCTTCGCTGCCTCGGCCGATCAAGTCATCGACCCCAAGGTACGCGCTAATGTGGCGCGGCTGAAAGACTATGGCCTGTCCTTCGACCTGCAGCTTTTCCCTGCCCAGATGAAGGATGGGCTGACGCTGGTCGGCGAGAATCCTGAGACCAACTTCATCCTCACCCATGCCGGCATGCTGACCGGCATGGAGCCGGAAACCACCGAGGCCTGGAAAGCCGGCCTGAGTACTCTATCAACAGCGCCGAACTTCTACGCCAAGCTGTCGGGCCTCGGCACCTTCGTCCACCGCAACGATCCGGCGTTGATTGCCTTCATCGTCGACAATGCAATCGACATTCTGGGCGCTGACCACCTGATGTTCGGCTCCAACTTCCCGATCGAAAAACTCTGGACCAGCCACGCCGAACTGATCAAGGCGCATCGTGCAGCCGTGGCGAAGCACGGTCCGGTGGCGGAAGTGGATATCTTTTGGAATACAGCAGAGAAGGTTTACAGACCGGCATAGCGCACCCTTTCCCTTCTCCCACAGGGGAGAAGCGAAAGCCGCCCCTCACTTCACTTCAAACTCAGGATCGACCGGAATCTGCATCGCA
Source organism: Mesorhizobium sp. LSHC412B00 (assembly GCF_000503035.1). Lineage (NCBI taxonomy): Bacteria > Pseudomonadati > Pseudomonadota > Alphaproteobacteria > Hyphomicrobiales > Phyllobacteriaceae > Mesorhizobium > Mesorhizobium sp. LSHC412B00. The sequence goes on from NZ_AYWB01000002.1 coordinate 251,287, forward strand.
GTCACCAGATGGTTGGTCTGCCCGGCCAGCCCGATGATCGACACCATCTCGCCATGCTGCGCATCGGTCATGCCTTTGGCGCGGGCAGCTGCCGTATGCGAGTGGACGCAGTAGGAGCAGCCATTGGCGGTCGACACCGCGATATAGATCATTTCCTTGGTCAGCGGGTCGATGGCGCTTTCCGTAGCCATCACCACCTTCACCTGGTCCCATGTCCGTTTCAGCAAGGCCGGATCGTTGGCCAGCCCGCGCCAGAAATTGTTGACGAAGTCCGACTTGCGCGTCGCGCGGATGTCATCGAACACAGCCTTCGCAACCGGGATTTTTTCGACCTCAGCATCGCTGAGGAGTTTTGTGGCGGCCATGGCGTTTCCTTTCGTTGAATCGGTGGATCAGGGTTGAATCAGGTCTCGAGCAAGGGCGGCTAACCGGCTATTCCGATTCGGTTTTTGATGCTGACAGAACCATGGCGATTGGCCGAAGCATCTCAGCTTCGTCATTCACGGGCGAAGCAGGCGCGAAGCGCCGTCGCGGAGACCCGAGGATGACGAAGGCGCTGAGGCCTTCGCCAATTGGCGACGTATGCGCACCCTCAAACACCGACCAGAAACCTAATGAACCGCCGCATACATGATCTTCTCCTCCGTCGCCTCGGCGGGCGAAAACTCCTCGACCATGCGGCCCTGCCGGCACACCAGAATCCGGTCCGACAGGTTCATGATTTCCGGCAGGTAGGACGAGATAACGACCACGGCCAGCCCCTCATCGGCCAGCCGGTTGATGATCTGGTGGATCTCGGCGATGGCGCCGACATCGACGCCGCGCGTCGGCTCGTCGAAGATCACGATACGCGGCTGCTGCACCAGCCCCTTGCCGATCACCACCTTCTGCTGGTTGCCGCCGGAAAGCTCGACCACGCGGGCATTGTCGTTGATCGCCTTGATGTTCAGCGTCTTCGTCCATTCAGCGGAAAGCGTGCGCATCTCCTGCTGGTTGATCACCCAGGCCTTTTCGCGGCCCGCCGCCAGCAGCCCGCCGAACAGGTTCTCGGCGATGCCCATCGTCTCGAAAATGCCCTCGCTCTTGCGGTCCTCGGTAACATAGACGATGCCGTCGGCGACCGCCTCACTGGGCACGAGATAGCGCACCGGCCTGTCGTCGAGTTCAATCGCGCCACCGCGCAAAAAATCGCGCTTGTAGATGCCGGAGACGATCTTGAAGGTCTCGGTGCGGCCGGAGCCGATCAGCCCGAACACGCCGGTGATCTGTCCCTCGAAGATCGAGAAGGAGGTGTTGCGCACGACATTGCTCATCGAAATGTCCTGCACCGACAGCACCTTCTTGCCGGCCTTGCGCAGCCTGGCCTCGTCGCGCTGGCGATAGATCTGTCCCGACAGTGTACGCCCGACCATGGCGGCGACGATCTTGTCGCGATCGAAGGCCGATGTGTCGTCGGTTATGACCAGCTCGCCATCGCGCAGGATTGTGATGCGGTCGGCGATCATCAGCGCCTCTTCCAATGCATGGCTGATGAAGACGATCGAGACGCCGTTCGCCTTCAGCCGCCGGATCAGCGCGAAGAAGTGCCGCTTCTCCTCCGGCGTCAGCGTCGCCGTCGGCTCGTCGAAGATGATGATCTCGGCATTGTGGTGAACGGCGCGCGCGATCTCGACCATCTGACGCTTGGCCGCGCCCAGCGTCGCCACTATGGCGTTGGGGTCGACCGGAAAGTTCAGCGACTGCAAAAACTGCTGCGCCGAAATGTAGGTGCCGCGCAGCCGGTTGAGGAATTTTTCGGTGCCGAGATAGAGGTTTTGCGCCACCGTCATCGACGGCACCAGGCTGGTCTCCTGGAACACCATGGCGATGCCGGCCTCGAGCGCCGCATGCGGCGACGCATAAGCGATCTCGCGGCCTTTGTGGAACATCTTGCCTGAGGTGGCGTCGACGACGCCGGCGATGATCTTGGTCAGCGTGGATTTGCCGGCGCCGTTCTCGCCGAGCAGCGCGTGGATTTCGCCCTTGCGCAGTTCGAAGCTGACTTGTCTGACCGCGGGCACGCCGCGATAGTTCTTGGTGACATTTTCCAGGCGCACGATCGGTTCCATCAGAGACCTCCTGCGTCGATGGCCAGCACGCAATCGCCGCCCCTGGAGGCGATGAACAGGCGGCCGTCCGTTTCCGCCACGCTGCAGATGCCATGGCGCGTGCCGTCGGCGCGGCTGTGCAGGCTGAATTGCGGCTGCATGTTCTGATCGAGCCTGACCACCAGCCCATAGGAGCGGCTCGGCGACCAGGGCTTGTGGATGCCCATGGTGCGGATGCCGCCGCATTGCAGCGGTTCGAGGAAGCTGCGATTGGAGGCCAAAGCCGGCGCGATCCAGTAGGCCGGCGCCACCTGGTCTAGCATGTCGCGCCGATAGTGGGTTTCCTGGAGAACGAATTCGATCAGCCGGTTGCGTGGCGCGAACAGAGCCAGCCACGCGCCGCCATCGCCGGCCGGCGCGAGGCGCGCGGGATAGCCGGGCAGATGCGTCAGCACGGTCGAGCGGCTACCGGTCGCACCATCGAAGCGAACGAGCTGATGGCGCCAGCTTTCGCTGACCAGCACATCCCGCCCAATGGGATGCAGCCCATAGGGAAAGGCGATATCGCCGGCCACTTTGCGGAACTCGGCGGCGGCCGCGTCCCGCCTCCAAAGCGAACCGGACGCGCCCTTCTTCATCAGGTCGGCGGCCCATTGCGACGGCGTGTGCTCAGCCGAGCCATTGGCCAGCCACAACGTGCCGTCGTCTGCATAGGCAAGCGCGGTGATGCAGCTGACGCCGGCCGGCAGCGAAACCTCCTTGCCGGCAACCAGCAGCTTGCCGCTTTCCAACCCCACCGTCAGTTCGCCCGACAGTGATAGAGCCAGCGCCGTGATGGGGGAAAGAAAGGTCCCGACAACCTTCGGCTCCACCCCTGCGGCAAGCGAATATACCGCATTGCCGCTGGAAACGAGCAGCCGGCCATCGGCAACCAGAAGATTGTCGGGCTCCGTCAAATCGGCGAACACTGGCGCCTCGTCCAGCCGCGTGTTGGGCCGGAAGGCGCCGTCGAGCGGCGGGATGGTGACGGCCTTGCCGCGAAACATGTCCAAGATAGGATCGAGGATCATGGCTGCGTTCCCCAATAAGAAGCGGAGCTGGTCCAGGTCGGGTCCGCGCCCGCAATCTTGTAGCGGCCGATGCGGTTGTTGAGGATGCCGCCGACGAACAGGAAACCCTTGTGCTCGCGCATCGAGGTGACCATCGGATGCGCGCCGCCGGTGAGGTCGCCCATCGCCTCGACAATGCCGCCCTTGTCGTTGAATTTCACCACGCCGCCGGTGTTGATGTTGGGGAACAGCCACTCGTCCTGCGGCAGCCGGCGCGTCATGCGCTTGCGCATATCGGGATGGCGCAGCGACAGGTCGAAGCTCGGCGTGCGCATGCCGAGCCACGCCATCCAGTAATTGCCGTCGGAGGCGCGGTTGATGTTGTCGGGATAGCCCGGCATGTCGCGGATGACGCATTCGGCGGCGCCCGCCTTTGGCCCTTCCAGCCAGTAGCGGTGGACGCGGCAGGCCCAGCTCTCAGCGAAGAACAGCGACTTACCGTCATGCGCCATGCACACGCCATTGGTGTAGCGGTAGCCGTCGAGCAGTGTCTTCGTCGAACCGTCCTTCGGGTCATAGACCAGCAGCCGGCCGGTGGCGCGGTTCTCGATCGAGTCCAGCGCCCAATCGTGCGCGTCATAGCGCTTGGTGGAGTCAGTGAAATAGATGCGCCCGTCCGGCGCGATGTCGCAATCATTGGGGTCGCGCAGCCGCGCATCGTCTACGATCGAGGTCCAGGAGCGTGACGTCTCGGCCGACAAGCGCTTCACTTCCCGATCCGGTGAGACGGAATAGAGCCCCATGGCGCCGACGCAGCTGATCAGATTGCCCGATTTGTCGAAGGCCAGGCCTAGCGGAAAACCACCGATATGGGCAAACACCTCCGACTTAACGTAATCCGGCGCGAAGAAGCGGACGATCTCGCCATGGCGCGTGCCGCAATAGAGGTGATCGTCGCGGTCGAGGATGACGTCTTCCGGCCCTTCCAACTCGCCGAGCCCGATATGGTCGGCCGCCGACAGCCGGTTGTCGAGCGCGTAGGGCGTGCCTGAGCCCGGCACCGCAGACTGTGTCTCGCCCATCTTGAGATAGACCGGCGCGACATAGACTTCGTTGAGCACCTTATGGCGGTTCTTCAGCCAGCGGATGTCGATCGTCACCGCCACCGCCAGCATGATGCCCAGCACCATCTGGTTGGTGCCGGTGCCATAGCCCAGCCGGATCAGCCCGTTGGTCATGGTCAGCACGATGATGGCGCCCATCAGCCCCTTGATGACCGAGCCGCGGCCACCACCCAGGCTGACGCCGCCAACCACCGCCGCCGTCAGAGCCATGATCTCCAGGTTGAGGCCGGTGCCCGGCCCTGCCCCACTCAGGCGGCAAGCGATGAGGAAGCCGCCGATCGAGGCGCAGAAGCCGGAAAAGACATAGGTCATGAACACGGTGCGGCGCACGCGAATGCCGGCATTGTGCGCCGAGCGCCTGGAGCCGCCGACCGCCAGCACATGCCAGCCCGGCCGTGAGCGCGTCAGCGCGATATGGGTGACGATGGCAAGAATGATCGCCAGCCACACCGAGACCGAAAGCCCCCAGAAGGTGCTGTCGCCGATGAAGTCGAGCACATCCGATGTCGCCTGGGAAAGCTGCACGTCGGCGGCGTAGGTGGTGACGAGAATATCGAACAGCGCCCGGCCGAAGATGAACGTCACCAGGGTGGTGAGGAAGGCGCGCAGCCTGAGGTAGCCGACGAGGTAGCCGTTGACGGCGCCGAAGATCAGGCCGGTGGCGAGCGATGCCGCCAGCGCCAGCCAGATAGACTGTTCGAGAATGAAGAAGACATAGACGGCGGAGAAACAGGACAGCGCGAAGATCGAGCCGACGGACAGGTCGATGCCGCCGCCCAGCATCACCACCGTCATGCCGGTGACTACCATCGAGAACTCGCCGAGCTGGCGGGTCGATTCCTGCAGCGAGGTCAGCTTGAAGAAGCCGGGAATGATCGAGCCGAACACGCTGAGCGTCGCCACCAGCGCCAGGAACGGAATGGCGTTGTCGGTCCAGCGTTTTGTCAGGATCTCGCCGACCAGATGGTCGGGCACGAGATTGTAGCGCCAGGACTGGAGGCGTTCGCGAAAGGACATCGGCGGCTGCTATTCCATGAGGGAACGAGGTGACCGGATTGTCCAGTCACCTCGTTTGTTTCAGTCGAAAAAAGCGCGGCTTACTTCGCCGCCGCTTCGGCCTGCAGCGCCTTCAGGTCCCAGCAGCTGTCGGGCTTGAGGTCGGCCTTGGTCGTAGCCTTCTCCAGTGTGTAGATGTAGGTGTGCGACGTGCCGGCCGGCTGGCCGCTCTGCAGCAGGAACTTGATGATAGCGTTCATGTCGCCGGACTGGCGAGCCAGATCGGTCATCACCACGGCGCCGTAAGTTCCGTCCTGCAATTTGTCGCAATCGGCCGCCTTCTCGCCGCCGCCGGTGGTGACCAAAAAGACCTTGCCGTCGAGCTTGGCGTCGCGGATGGCGGCGGATGCGCCGGTGGCGTCACCATCCCAGAAGTCGATGATCGAGCAGATGTCGGGGTTCTGCTGCAGCATTGTCGTCGTCACGTTGCGCGACGTCGTCGGATCCCAGTTGGAGTCGGGCTTGGCCACGACTTTGAAGTCGGGGTGCTTCTCCAGCACCTTCATGATGCCGGCATACTGGTAGAGACTGGACGAGTTGGCCTGATCACCCTGCACAAGGCCGATCTTCTTCGACGAGTTCTCGCCGCAGCCCTTGATCGCCGCTTCGGCTTCGAGCTGGCCAAGCCGGTCCCAGTCGCTGCCGACAAAGGCGTCGGCCGGGAAGTTGGCGGGGTTGTCGACCAGTATGACGTAGGTTCCGGCGGCCTGTGCCTTCTTCATCAGCTTGGAATAGGAGTTGAGGTCCGGCGCATGGATGATCAACACGTCCGGCCTTGTGTCGGACGAGATCGCGTCGGTGATCGCCTGTGCACCGGCATCGACGACCCAGTTCGGATCGCGTGTTTCGAAGGTGCCGCCCCAGGCCTCGACTTCCGTCTTCAGATAGTGCGACCAGCCCTGCGCAAGGTCGAAGCCCATCGCCAGCGGCACCAGCATGACGCGCTTGCCCTTGAGCGCCTGCGCGTATGCGGCCGGGCCCGGATCGTCGGCGGCGAAGGTCGGCGCGACGAAGGCGGTAGCGGCAAGCGCCGTGGCGGCCGCCATCAGTGTTCTGATCAGTTTCATGTCACATCCTCTGTTTTTCACTTATTGCCGGCCGGTCGGCATGACCCGGTCGGGTACCCCTTAGATGTCGCCCTGCTGCGCGGTCTGTTCGTCACGCGGATTGATGATGCCGTCGACGATGATGGCTCCGAGCAGGATCGCCGCCTTGATCAGGTTTTGATAGAGCAGCGGAATGTCGATGATGGTCATCGCGTTCGACAGGATGCCGATCAGTGCAGCGCCCACCAGCACATTGCGCACTCCGCCCCGCCCGCCGGACAGGCCGATGCCGCCGATCACCGCCACCAGCACGATGTCATAGAGCAGCGTCGAGTTGACGACGCGGGTGTTGATCGAGTGCAGGCTCGACGCCGTCAGCAGGCCGGCGATCAGCGCGACGAAGGCCGAAACCACATAACGCAGCACCAGCATTGGCCGCACCGGAATGCCGATGTTGCGCGCGGCGACCGGATTGTCGCCGGCGAAATAGATGTAGCGGCCCCATTTGGTGTAGCGCAGGAACAGGAAGAACAGGAAGGCGAGCCCGGCGAAGACGAACACTTCGATCGGAATGTCGAGGAAACGCAGGCCGCCGAGCAACTCCACCCAATGGCCCTGAGGCACCGGCACCGCATCCTGTGTGATCAGTTGCGAGCGGACATAGCCGAAGACGAAGGAGCCGGTCGCCAGCGTCACGAAGATCGCCGGCACGTCGGCATAAGCGACGAGAAAACCGTTGAGCAGGCCGATGGCGAGCACGCCTGCCAGCACATAGGCGAAGGCGAGCCCATCAGGCGTTCCGGCGTTGAGCAATTGTAGATACCAGGCGACCGACATCGCCATGATCGCCACCGCCGACAGGTCGATGCCCCTGCCGATTATGACGACCGCCATGCCGAGCGCCAAAATGCCCAGCACCGACACCGAGCGGACGATGGCAACGAGATTGTTGGCAGCGATGAAACCAGGCAGCCCAATGGCAGCGGCGACGAACAGCACCACGGCGATGGCAAAGACAATGCCTTCCTGATTCAGGCTCCTGACATTTGGCCAGCCAATCGTGTTCATGTCTGCATTCGCCCCGATGGCAGCTCTGCCACCCCTTCCGAAGAAAGCTAATCGGCTCGGCGCCGCTTCGTCAAATGAATCCGCGCTCGGAACACCCGTTGGCAGTGATAATCTTCCAGTGGACGCACCGATTGCTAGAACTGGCGCAATCCTAGGAAAAGGCTGCGCTTTTGGCATTTGGTTGCACCATTGCGCGTATGCGCGAAGGTGCCGTTCTGAGGCGAAAGCACAAGGCGGAATTAATTGCCGCCTGAGCGGCGAAAATTGCGAATTCAGGTCCTGGACGTGTGGCCTGAAACTTCGGCGCCTGCACCGGGCGGCAGCACGAGGAACCGCAACGCCGCCGCCAGCCCGATGGCGCCGATGACCAGGAAGGCGATGCGAAAATCGACGAGGTCGAGCGCCGGCCGGTGCCTGACGATCTGCGACAGGTTCAGAATGGCAGCCGCCACCGCTACGCCGAACAGCATCGACATCTGCTGCAGCATGGACGACAAAGTTGCCGCCGAGCTGCGCTGCGCCGCATCGATATCGGCGAAGGCCAGAGTATTCAGCGCTGTGAACTGCATCGAGCGCGTCAGGCCGGCGATCAGCATCAGCGCTACCACCAGCGCCTGCGGCGTCTCCGGCGAGATCGCCGCGCAGGCCATGATCGAGGCCGAGGCGATCAGGCCGTTGACGACCATGACCGTGCGAAAACCAAAGCGCCGCAGCGTCGGCGTCGTCACCGTCTTCATGCCGAGATTGCCGAGGAAATAGGCCAGGATCATCAAGCCGGCATCGACCGGCGAAAGGCCAAAGCCGACCTGAAACAGCAGCGGCAAAAGGAACGGCGTGGCGTTGATCGCCACGCGAAAAATGGTGCCGGCGGCAAGCGTAGAGATGGCGAAGGTCTGCACCCTGAACGCGCTGAGATCGAGCAGCGGATGCGGCGCGCGCCGGAGATGCCGCACCGCCAGCCAGCCGATGACGATGCCGGCGGCAACCAGCAGCACGGCGGGCAAGGCGCCGTCTTCCGGATGTGCGATGCGCTCAAGGCCGTAGAGCAGCAGCGCGAGCCCCAGCGACGTGAGGAAAAACCCCGGCCAATCCAGCGGCTTGGGATCGGCCGCGCGGTCGCCCGGAATGAAGCGCGCGACCAGCGCCAGCCCGACGAGCCCAAGCGGGACGTTGATGAAGAAATTCCAGTGCCAGGAGAGATAGGTTGTAATGAAGCCGCCAAGCACCGGCCCGACCACGGGCGCAAACAACGCCGGCCAGGTGATCAGCGCCGTGGCGTTGAGCAGCTCCGATTTCGACGCATTGCGCAGCACCAGAATTCGCCCGACCGGCGTCATCAGCGCGCTGCCAAGGCCTTGCACGACGCGAGCGGCAACGAACTGAGGCAGACTTTGCGAGAAGCCGCAGGCCAGCGAGGCCAGCGTGAACAGTACGATCGCCAGCAGGAAGATGTTGCGCGCGCCGAAGCGGTCGGCAAGCCAGCCCGACAGCGGCACGAACACTGCCATGGTCAGCATATAGGCGGTGATGCCGATGCTCATCGCCACCGCCGGCACGCCGAAGGATTGTCCCATCTGCGGCAGCGAGGTCGAGATGATCGTCGAATCCAGCAGCTGCATGAAAAAGGCGATGGCAACGATCAACGCCACGCGCCGCGCATTGCTGGCGGTTACGGCGGAGGCCTCGGTGTCGGGAACGGCAGTCATGGCGAACCGCGTTGAACAGCATATGGCTGGCCCCGTCCAGAGCTTATCCAACAAACTTCCGTGTCGGCTCGCAGCCTGTTATGGATGGGCGGGCGGCCAAGGACATTGCATGAAGCCTATCTATATCGACTACCTCAATGGCCTCGATATCGAAGCCCTGGAGATGACCGACGGCGAAATCATTGCCGCTGTCGAAGCCGGGCTTATCGCGCAAGGCAATGGCCAGACGGTGATCGAGCCGCGCGTCCATCTTGAACCCGCCCCTTCCTTCCATGGCCATTTCAACGTTCTGCGCGGCTACGTTGCGCCGCTCGATACGGCGGGCGTGAAAATCGTCGGCGACTATGTCGACAACTATCTGCACGGGCTCCCTTCAGAATTTGGCATTTTGAACCTGTTCGATCCGCGCACCGGCACGCCGCGCGCCATTCTCGACGCCACCGTCATCACCGACATGCGCACCGGCGCCGTCACCGCCATTGGCGCCAAACATCTGGCGCGCAAGAACTCCAAGGTGCTGGCCCATATCGGCGCGCGCGGCACCGCCTATTGGAATGTGCGCCTGCTCGACCATCTCTTCGACTTCGACGAGATCCGCGTCCATTCGCGCCGCCCGGAAAGCCGCGACGGCTTCGCCGCCAAACTCTCGGCCGATCTCGGCAAGAAAGTTACCGCGGTTGCCGACTGGGAAAGCTGCATCAAGGGCGCCGACATCGTCGTCGAGGCCTCGCGGCTGCCGGAGCCGCAGCCGCTGCTCAAGACCGAATGGATCAAGCCCGGTGCGCTGGTCGTGCCCTATGGTACGATGAGCGCGGTGGAGCTGTCATTGACCGACATCATGCAGAAAATGGTCGTCGACGACTGGGGCCAGTGCAAAGGCGGCAAGTTCGGCTCGCTGCGCGCCCATGTCGAGACCGGGCGGCTGAGCGAAGCGACGCTGCACGCCGAGCTCGGCCAGATCGCTGCCGGTCTCAAGCCGGGACGCCAGAGCGACGACGAGACGATCCTGTTCTGGCATCGCGGCCTGTCGCTGTCCGACATTGCGCTGGGCAAGGCGATGCTGACCAAAGCAGGAGATAAAGGTATCGGCCAGAGGCTGCGCTTCGCATGAGCGCGCTCGTCCTCACCGGCGCCGGCGTCAGCGTCGAGGATGTCGCGGCGGTCGCCCGCGGCGGCCGCAAGGTCGAGGTTGAACCGACAGTCATCGAGAGGCTCGACAAAGCGCGAAAAGTGCTCGACCAGGTCGCCGCGTCCGGCCAGCAGATTTACGGCCTCAACACCGGGCTCGGCGCCAATCTCGGCACGTCGGTCGAGGGCGATGCCAGCGCCTTCCAACGCCAGTTGCTGGAAGGGCGAAGCGGCGCTGTCGGCGAGCCGCTGCCGCAACAAGCGGTGCGGGCGACCATGTTTGCCCGTGCGGCGATGTTCTCTGTTGGCGGTTCCGGCATTTCGCCGGCGGCTTTCACCGCCCTTGTCGATGCGCTCAATGCCGGCGTGCATCCGATAATGCCGCAGCTGGGCTCGATCGGCGCCGGCGATCTCGTGCTGATGACGGCGCTCGCCCGTCTGCTGACCGGCGACGGCGAAGCTGACTATCAGGGTCGGCGCATGCCGGCGGCCAAGGCGTTGATGATGGCGCGGTTGGCTCCGATCAGCCTGGCGCCGAAAGACGGCCTGTCGCTGATCAACGCCTCGGCGGTTTCAACCGGCAGCGGTGCGCTGGCGCTGGCCGACGCGCTGGCTGCCTTTGTGCAACAGCAGCAGGCGGGAGCGCTGACCATGGAAGGGTTTGGCGCCAACCGCACCATCCTCGATCCGCGCCTGCATCTGGCGCGGCCGGCAGCCTGCCAGCAACTCGCGGCCAAGGGCCTGCGCGACCTGCTTGCCCGCGACGAGGAGCCGGCGCCGACCACCTTGCAGGACCCGCTGTCGATCCGCTGCATGCCGTCGATCCATGGCGCGCTGATCCAGGCGATCGACCAGGCGCGGCTGGCGCTGGAGATCGAACTCAATGCCGCCGCCGACAATCCACTGGTGCTGGGCGATGACGGGCTGGCTCTGTCGACCGGCAATTTCCACACCGCATCGCTGGCGCTGGCCTTCGAGACGCTCGGCCTGGCGATCGCACAATGCGCCGGCGCAAGTGCTGCCCGCCTGATCCAGCTGACCGGCTCCGGCCGCAACGGCCTGCCAAAATATTTGTCACCGGTCGGCGGCGCCTCGGCCGGTTTCGTGCCGCTGCAAAAGACCGCAACGGCAATCCTGGCCGGCATCCGCCACAAGGCCAATCCGGTGATGCTGGATTTCCTGGCCGTGTCCGAAGGCGTAGAGGACCACGCCACGCAGACGCCGCTTGCGGTGTCGAAATGCGCCGGGATGATCGCGCTGTGGCGACGGCTGATCGCCTTCGAACTGATGGCCGCCGCACAGGCCGTGGACCTGCGCGACGGTCTTAAGCTGGCGCCCGGCACAGCAGCGGTCCATACCGCGGTGCGCGCGCATGTAGCGATGCTCAGGGAGGACCGGCCGCTGGGAACGGATGCCGAGGTGCTCCATGCCATGCTCGCCGACGGAACATGGCAAGGTGCAGCGATGATCGGCAAGGAGGCCGAGTAGTCAGCCCTTTGCGTCCACCCGTTTCATGAACAGGCTGAGCTCGGCCGGATCCATGCGCACGACATGCCTGTCTTCCGGATAGGCGCCGCTATCGACGTCGGCAACGTACTCGGAAAACGCCGCGACGCGTTCGGCCTGCAGGCGATCGTACTCGGCGGCGAAGTTGCGGTAGACCTTGGAATGGCGCGGCATGTGGCCCCGGTTCTGGCCAAGAATATCGTCGGCGAACAGATACTGCGCGTCGCAGCCGGTGCCGGCACCCATCGACAGCATGATCAGCGAGGTCCGTTCTGAGATCGCCTTCGCCACCTCGACCGGCACCACTTCGATCTCGGCGCCAAGCGCTCCAACGGCCTCATACTGCTTGACCGCCTCAAAAATCTGCATGGCGGTGTCGGCGGTCTTGCCGACGGCCTTGAAGCCGCCGGTCCAGGTGGCGCGGGACGGAATGAGGCCGACATGGCCGATCACGGGGATCGCGTCGTCGGCGAGCCGCTTCACGGTGGCGAAACCGGCGCTGCAATAAACGGCGTCGGCTCCGGCCTTGTAGAGCCGGAACGCCCAGCGCAGGAAATCGTCCGCCGTGCCGATTTCATAGAAGTTCTCGCCCGGCATGGTGAACAGGCTGGGCGCCGCATCGCGATACTCAGGGTTGAGCACCAGCTCGGGCGGCACCGAGACGATATCGACCCCTGCCCGCTCGGCAGCCTCGGCCTCGTCCATGGTCAGGACGCGCAGCATGGTCAGCTGGCGCTTGCCCTTCATGGCGCGCAGATCGGCGACGGTCGGTCTCTTTCGGCTCATCGGGATGTCCCTGTTTGCTGGTTGATTTTCCCGGTCACCTTACCGGCCCCGTAACAGGTCGGATAGAAGGCGGGTGGTTTATCCGCTACTCGGCCGCCGACGACATATCGAGCTCGTGAAATTCACCGCGATAGGGCCGCGCCGTCGGCGGCAATTCGCGCTTGAGGAAATAATCCTCGTACCGCAGCTGCTTCAAAAGCACCGGCCAGACCTCGCGATAGGCATGCCACATGGACGGGTTCGCCGCCGGCAGGTCGTGCTTGATCAGCTCGTGCAGCCTCGGCAGCGCATGGTAGGGCACCATCGGAAACATGTGATGCTCGACGTGGTAATTCATGTTCCAGTAGATGAAGCGGCTGACCGGGTTCATGTAGACGGTGCGCGTGTTCAGCCGGTGGTCGACGACATTGTCGGCCAACCCGATATGCTGGAGCAGGCCGGTCAGAACCATGTGCCAGCTGCCATAAAGACGCGGCAGGCCGATCAGCACCAGCGGCAGCCATGAACCCAGCGCGATCGCGAGGGCGATCGTCGCAACGTACACGGCGACATGCCAGCGCGCCGCCGTGATGGCCTTGCCCTGTTCGGTCTCAGGAATGTAGCTCTTTTCGTCGTCCGACAGCTTGCCCAACGCCTGGCGCGCCAGGATCGGCAGCGAATAACGGAAATCGAGAATGCCGGTGAAGGCAAGCGCCGCCTTGACCAGATTTGGCGGCCGCATTACCGCAATCTCGGCGTCACGGCCGACGATGATCGTGTCGGTGTGATGCCGCGCATGACTCCAGCGCCATTGCACCGGATTGCGCACCACCATGAAGCTGGCGATTTCGTAGATCGCATCGTTCATCCAGCGTGTGCGGAAGGCGGTGCCATGGCCGCATTCGTGCCAGCGCGAGTCGCTCGACGATCCATAGAGCACGCCATAGACGAGCAGGAACGGCACCACCCACCACGTGCCCCAGAACCACACGATGCCGGCGGCCGAGCCCAGGATGGCTGCGATCCAGATGATGGTATCGCGGATCGCCGGCCCGTCGGAGCGCTGCATCATTTCCTTCATTGCCTTGCGCGGCACGTCGGTGTGATACCACTCGGCCGAGGCCAGCCCGGTCTCGATCGCCCGGCGGGTGCTTTCGCCGACCAGGCCGTAATCGCGCTTTGTCTTGGCCGTCGCCATCACCGTCTCGCCCTGCCCTTAGAGACCGTTGGCGCGGAATTTCCCGTCGAGGAATGTCTTTGCGCGCGGCACGTCGTCCTCGGTCAGATGCTCGATGATGACCGGGATGTTCGGGTGCTTTTCGCTGAGCCGCTTCAGATAGAGGTCGTAGTTGAGCGAGCCGAGACCGGGCGCCGGCAATTCGATCTCGCCGACGCCGCGGAAGGTCAGCCCCTCATGCGCATCCGCATCGCCGATATCGGCATGCTTTTCCGTCTTGTCGCTGCCGGAGCGTTTCACATCCTTGGCATGCGCGATCTTGATCTTGTCGGTCAGCGTATCGAACACCTGGTTCAGGATCTGGTCCATCCGGTCGNTCCTTGGCATGCGCGATCTTGATCTTGTCGGTCAGCGTATCGAACACCTGGTTCAGGATCTGGTCCATCCGGTCGATGTTGTGGGTTTCGAAATAGTTGGTCGGATCCATCAGCAGGCCGAGGCCCGGATGGTCGACCTGGGCGAACATCTTGACCGTCTCCTCGACCGAACCGACGACATTGTTGACATAGGTTTCGAGCAGGAACACCGCGCCATGGTCGTAAGCCGTCTGGGCAAGATCCGAGATCACCTTGCGGCATTCCTCGAAGCCTTCCTCGGTCTTGTTTTTGGGATGATGCACCCAGTCGGATTCGGTGTTGTAGGTGCCGGTCTCCGAGATCACGTAGGGCGAGCCGAAGGCGCGCGCATTGCGGATGATTTCCTTGAGATAGCCGACTCGCTTGTCGCGCTCGGATTTGTCGGGATGAATGATGTTGGTGTAGCCCGAGATGCAGCAGACCGGCAGATTGTGGTCGCGAAACGTGTCGCGCACTGTCCTCGCCTTGTCCCCGGTGATCTGCCCGGCCGTGAGATCGACATCCCTGAAATGCATGTCGAGCTGCACCGTGTTGAAGCCGAGTGCACGGATGCGGCGGGCGGCCTCCGCGAGCTCATAGGGGAAATAGCCGGTGAAGATACCTGCCTGCATCATGATGTGAACTCCTCCCGGTAAGCGATTCAGCCGCCACACTATTCGGCGGCATGTTCAGTCGATCGATATCTCGGACAGTTTGACGGTGCGGCCTTGCGCCATCGAGCGGTAGCCCGCCTCGACCAGTGCCATTGTCTTGACGTTGTCGGCGACGGAGAGCGCCGGCGGCGCGCCTGTCTCTACCGCATGCTGCAATTGCTCCATCACGCCGATGAAGGCATGCGGGAACCACATCGTGTCCCAGCTCGGGCTGACCCATTCGCCGCCGGTCGTCTCGGTCGAGCCATAGGTCAGCGTCGAGGCCACGCCTTTCGGCCAGCCGATCGTGCCTTTGGCGACACCCTTGGTGCCGTCGACGCGCCAGTTGATGTGCTGGTCGTCCAGATAGCCCTCCTGGCGCGGTCCGGACCAGACATCCTCCAGCGACACGGCGAGCACGCCGGAGGGAAAGCGCAGCGTCGAGNCACCGCATGCTGCAATTGCTCCATCACGCCGATGAAGGCATGCGGGAACCACATCGTGTCCCAGCTCGGGCTGACCCACTTGCCATCCGTCGTCTCGGTCGACGCATAAGTCAGCGTCGAGGCCACACCTTTCGGCCAGCCGATCGTGCCTTTGGCGACACCCTTGGTGCCGTCGACGCGCCAGTTGATGTGCTGGTCGTCCTCATAGCCCTCCTGGCGCGGTCCGGACCAGACATCCTCCAGCGACACGGCGAGCACGCCGGAGGGAAAGCGCAGCGTCGACACGGTGATGCCGTCGCTATGCTCGAATGTGGTGCGCGGGTCCTTGCGTGTCAGCGTGGTGATTTCCGAGGGATCGCCGAACAGGAAGCGCAGCACGTCGAGATGATGCACGCTCATATTGGCCAGCGTCAGCCGGTCGTAGTCCTGAAGGAAAGTCTGCCAGTGCGGGATCGCATGCATGTCGATCTGCGCAAAGACGATGTCGCCCAGTGCGCCGCTGTCGATGATCTGCTTCAGGACGCGCATCGACTGGTCGTAGCGCATGTTCTGGTTGACCGAGAGGATCTTGCCTGACTTGGCTGCCTCGTCGCGCAGCTTCACGGCTTCATCGACTGACAGCGCCAGCGGCTTCTGCGCCAGGATCGCCTTGATGTGAGGCTGCTTCAGCGCATGGCGGATCAGCGCCGGCTGCAGATCGGGCGGAAAGGCAAGGTCGACGATTTCGACCTCAGAATCCTCGATCAGCTGTTCCGGTGTGTCGTGGATGGTCGGAATGCTCCAGCGTGCAGCTACCTTCTCGGCGCTGGCCTTGGTGCGCGAAGCGATGGCGACGACTGGGAAACCGGCCTGCGCATAGGCGGCAAGATGGCATTCGGCCNCTGGCCTTGGTGCGCGAAGCGATGGCGACGACTGGGAAACCGGCCTGCGCATAGGCGGCAAGATGGCATTCGGCCATGATCATGCCGGCGCCGATGCAACCGATCCGGTATTCGCTGGTGCGAACCCTCACATCCGGCTCGAAACCCTGGCCTGCCATCCATTCCTCCCTTGGACGACAGGATATAACGCCATGGCCGGCCCATCAGCCAAGGTCCGCTCCATCAATTCCCATCAGAACCATGACGGGGTGACGGTGCGAACTAGTTTGCAGCAATCAGCACGGTGCTTTCCGGCGACCAGCTGAGCACCACATCCTGGCCTTCCGCCAGCCGGTCATTGCCGGTGTTCTGGACGATCACCTTCAGCGTCTGGCCGGCACGCTCGACGAAATAGGTGCTGTTGTTGCCGGCGAAAATGCGCTTGGAGATCTGGCCCTTCAGAGCGTTGGCATTGGCCGCATCCGCAACCCCGGCATCGGTCGCGATGCGAATGCGTTCGGGACGCACGGCGCAGCTGGCCTTCGTACCGGCGGCAAGCCGATCACCCACCCCGGCGGCGATCGCCGTGCCGTCAGGCAGCCGGATGCCGTTGCCGGTCGCATCGCCGCGAAAAATGTTTGCGTCGCCAAGGAAGATGGCGGCGAATTCGCTCTTCGGCCGGTCGTAGATTTCCTCCGGCGGCCCTTCCTGCACGAGCCTGCCGTCCCGCAATATGCCGATGCGGTCGCTCATCGTCAGCGCCTCTTCCTGGTCGTGGGTGACGAAGATGGTGGTGATGCCGATCTCGCGCTGGATGCGCTTCAGCTCGATCTGCATGTCGACGCGCAGCGCCTTGTCGAGCGCGCCGAGCGGCTCGTCGAGCAACAGCACGCGCGGCTTGGTGACGATGGCGCGCGCCAGCGCCACACGCTGGCGTTGGCCGCCGGAGAGCTGGTGCGGCCGGCGCTCGCCGAGCTTGCCGAGCTGAACCAGATCGAGCGCGCGCTGCACTTCGGTGGCGATCGTCGCTTTCGTTTCGCCGCGCACCGACAGGCCGAAGGCGACATTATCGGCGACGCTCATATTGGGAAACAGCGCATAGTTCTGGAACACCATGCCGATGCGCCGCTTTTCGACCGGCACCCGTTCGACGCTCTCGCCGCCAATGGCGATGCGGCCGGAGTCGGGAAAGTCGAAGCCGGCGATTTGCCTGAGCAGCGTGGTCTTGCCGCTGCCCGAGGGGCCAAGCAGCCCATAGAAACCGCCATCGGCGAAATCGATGGAGACGTGGTCCAGCGCCTTGTGCGCGCCAAAACTGCGGGAGACGTTCGATACCTGCACGCCGGCCATTATTTCTCTCCGCCGAATTTGAAGAAGCGCGCCGTGAACAGCATCAGCGCCATCGACACGACAATGATGATGGTCGAGACCGCGTTGATCTCGGGCGTGAACCCCTTGCGGATCGCGGCGTAGATTTCGACCGGCAGCGTCGTCTGCCCCGGCGTCGCCAGGAAGTAGGAGACGACAAACTGGTCGAACGACACGGCAAATGCGAACAAGCCGCCGGCAATGACGCCGGGCATGATCCACGGCAGCGTCACACGCGCGGTCACCTGCCACTGGTTGGCGCCGAGCGAGCGCGCCGCCTCTTCCAGCTCCGGTGCAAAAGTCTGCAGCCGGGCCGAGACGACGACGATGACATAGGGCAGCGCCAGCGCCACATGGCCGAGCAGGATGGCTAACAGGCCGCGGCCAATGCCGACGCCGAAGAAGAAGATCAGCATCGCCGTGCCGGTGATCAGCCACGGAATGGCGATCGGCGGAAACAGCAGCGCCTGCAGCACTTTCTTGCCGCGGAAGTCGTAGCGGAAGAGCGCCAGCGAAGCGGCCGAGCCAAGCACCACTGAGATGAGCGTGGTGATGACCGCGATCTCGAGGCTGTTCCAGGTCGCCGCGATCAGCTGGTCGTTCTGCCAGAGCGAGGCATACCATTCCGTCGTCCATTCGAACGGCAATTGGTAGAAGGGCGAGACGTTGAACGACATCAGCGCCATGATGATGATCGGCAGATAGAGGAAGACGAGCAGCAGTCCGATGTAGAAGCGGCCTAGTCCTTCGATTATGCGGGTCGTCATCATCAAGCAGCCCTCCGCAGCACCGGCGAGGCAACCGCCAGGATCACCAGCACCACCGCCAGCAGGATGAAGGAAAGCGCCGCCCCCAGCGGCCAGTTGAAGACGGCGACGAACTGGTCCTCGATCACCGTGCCATAGAACGTGCCGGTGCGGCCGCCGAGAATGCGCGGCTCCATGAACGAGCCGACGACCGGCACGAAGATCAGTGCCGCACCTGCCACCAGGCCGGGCATAGACAGCGGGATGATCACCCGCTTCAGCACCTGCAGCCGCGAGGCGCCGAGCGAGCGCCCGGCCTCGATCAGCGAGTCGTCGATTGCCTGCAGCGTGAGATAGCAGGTCAGCACCATATAGGGCACGTAGGAGTGCACCAGGCCGATGATGATTGCGGGATAGGAATACATCAGGTCGATGTTGATCTTGAACGGCAGCACGGCGTTGAGCGCCGTGTCGAGGATGCCGCCCTCGCGCAGCACCATCGCCCAGGAGAAGATGCGCACCAGCCCGTTCGACCAGAACGGCAGGATGACCAGCAGGAAGATCGCCTCGCGGCTGCGCCCCTTCAGCACCTTGGCCAGCACATAGGCGGCGGGGTAGCCGATGACGACGCACCACAAAGTCACTTCGAGGCCGAGCCGCAGCGAAGCGAGCAGCAGCGTCAGGTACAGGCTCTGCGAGAAGAAGGCGGCGTAATTGCCAAGGGTCAAGGCCCACGGCTTTCCCGACAGCGGCAGGTCGGTCATGAAGGAGAAGAACACCATGGCCGAGAGCGGCAGGAAGATCGCCACCGTCAGCCAGAGATAGGCCGGCGCCAGCAGCGGCAGGGCCGATCTCAGCCCGCTGCGCGACGCGACCGCACCCTGTACCGCCATGATACCCTCCTCCCCAGGATTGAAGGGCCAGCCGGCGCCAACCGCCGGCTGGTCCGGACGTGAGCGTTACTTCACGTCGACTTTGAGCTGCTGCCACAGCGCCAGATAGGCCTCGCGCTGCGCGTCGGTGATCGGCGCCTGGAACTGGATGCGCTTGGCCACCTCGGGATCGCCCATCACCTTGCGGTTGAAGGAGTCTTCAGGCAGCGCTTCCACCGCCTTGGTGTTGGCCGACACCGGAGCGCCGACCTTGGTGACCCATTCGACATAGAATTTCGGATCGATCATCCAGTTGATGAAGGCCTGCGCACCTTCGACATTCTTCGAGCCCACCGGGATCGAGAACGCGTCGAGCCAGGCGACGGCGCCTTCCTGCGGAACGACCAGCGAGACCGGCAGCTTGAAGTGGGTCTTGGCGCGATCGGCCGAGCCGCTCCAATAGGTGCCGATGTCGATCTGGTTGGAGGCGACCATCTGGTTCCAGTCGTTCTCCGAACTCCAGAACGTCTTGATCTGCGGCATCAGCGAGGTCAGCTTCGCCTTGACCGCTTCCATATCCTTGATGTCGTTGATATTCTGACCGGTGGCGATGGCGCCGAACTGCACCGCTTCGACAGCGTCGTCGCGAATGACGACCCGGCCCTTATGCGCTGGGTCCCACATTTCGGCGATCGAGGTCGGTGGCTTGTCGAAGGACTTTTCGTTGATTGCCAGCGCCGTCAGGCCCCACACCCACGGCACGCCATAGACCTTGCCGTCATGGTCGAGCATCGGCGATTGCGCCTTGTCCTTGCTGATGTCGGCATAGTTCGGCAGCTTCGAGACATCGATCGGCTGGATCAGCTTTTCCGCCATCGCCTGATCGTTGAAGGCGGCGTTGATCATGACCACGTCATAGAGGCCCGGATTGGTGCGGATCTTGGTCAGCATTTCCTGTTCGGAATTGAAGAAGTCGTTGACGACCTTGTTGCTGGTCGCCTTTTCGAAGGCTTCGATCGCCCACGGCTCGTCAGCGCCGTAGCCCTTCCAGTTGAGCACATGCACTTCGGCGGCACTGGCGGCCAGCGTGAGCGCGGAGGTGATGACGGCGGTCGCCGTCAGCAGGGCAGTCAGTCTTGGCATGCGCATGTTCGTTCCTCTCTTGTTTGCCCGCTTGGCGGGTCAGGCTGTCTGATGGGCCTTCTGGTTCTGGCCCGGCTCGCCCGTGGCGGCCTGGCTCAGGAAAGTCTGGATCTCGCTGTCGGTCGGCGCCGATGAGCCGCCATGGCGGGTGACGGAAAGTGCTGCCGCCGCATTGGCATAGCGCGCCGCCTCGAAGGGATGCACGCCGCGCGAGAGTGCACTGACGAAACCGCCGATATGGGTGTCGCCGGCGCCATTGGTGTCGATGGCATCGACCTTGAAGCCGGCAATGGTCTGCGTCTCGCCATTGACCAACCTCACGAAACAGCCCTTGGCGCCGGCGCGGATAACGACGCCTTCGGCCTTTGGGCAGTGGTCGGCGAGCAGCCGGGCGGCGAGTGCCTCGACATCGCCTTGCCCAGCGATCTCGACCGCTTCCGTCATGTTGCAGCTCAGCCATGTCGTACGGGCAAGCACCCGCGAAAGGATGGGACGTGGGATATCCGCGATGACCGGCGTTGGATCGAAAACGAAGGGAATGTTTTCTGGCAGCGCCTCGATCCAGTCGGTCAGCGCGTCGCGGCTGCCGGAATAGCTCAGCGTATAGCCCGACGTGAACACCCAATCATCAGGCGCGACCACCACGGGCCTCATCATCTCGAGGCTGAGAAAGCTCTCCGCACCGGGCCACGACACGAAGGTGCGCTCGGCATCCCCGGAGATCATGGCGACGCAATTGCCGCTGTCCATGACCGGCGATGGCGACGTCAGCGTTATGATGCCTTCGGCCGCAAACGCGGCGCGCAAGAAATCGCCATTCGGTCCGCTGCCGAGCTGGCCGCCGAACACAACCGTCATGCCGGTGCGGCTGGCCGCGACCATCATGTTGAAGCCGCCGGCGGCGACCTGCGCAAAGCTCGACGCGGTCTTCTCGCAGCCCGGCGCCGGCAAGGCGTCGATGCGGTAGACATAGTCGACGACGGCGCTGCCGATATGGACCAGACGCCCACTCATGCCGCGGCATCCTTGCTGGCCTTTGCCGTGCGCGCCGCGACGAGGTCTTCGGCAAGCGAGCGCACCTCCCCCATATCTATGCCGACGAGCCCGGCAATGTGTTGTTGCGGCAGTTGCGAAAAGCCGACGCAGGCGCCGGCCATGCCTGAGGCAATCGCGCCGATCGTGTCGGTGTCGCCGCCGAGATTGGCGCTGATGATTGCCGCTTGCCAGGGATCGCCCTGCGCGACTTCAAGCACGGCGAAAGCTGCCGGCACGGACTCCTGGCTGGCCACACCGGTGCCGACGAGATCGGTGATGAGCCCGATCGCATCCCGCGTGGTCTTGCCGCGCACGAGCTCCTGCGCCCAGGCGATACGCGCGGCGATATCGCCACCAGTCACCCAATGTCCGAGCCTGGCGCCTCGCCGCGCGGCTGCTACCGCGCTGTCGGAAGCGGCACGCCAGTCGCCGCCGGCGACGCCACGGCTGACGGCGGCGGCGACGGCGGCAGCCGTGGCAATGGCGATCGAGGTGTTGTGCGTCGCGCGGCAGGTCTCCGCCACCTTGGCGATAAAAGCGTCGAGCGGTTCCAGCGGCATCATGATGCCGACCGGCGCGATGCGCATGGCCGCGCCATTGGTGTCGCCCCGGCTTCCCGCCTCTTCCGCCGGCACGCCGTCATTGATGGCGTCGATGGCGCGCTTGGTCGATGGTCCCAGCAGGTCATAGCTGCCGCGCGCCTTGACCTCGCGCTCCCAGTCGAGCAGTGCGTTCACCCAGCGCGCATGATCGAAGCGGTCGCCGGACTCGACGAGAATGCGACCAAGCAGCAGCGCCTGTTCGGTATCGTCGGTGATGGTGCCGGCAACGAGCCCCTTCGACACCGGATGATCGGCAAACGGCGCCACGAAATCCTCGACATGGCCGTATAGCTCGGCGATCCGTGCCGGCGACAGAAGCTGCGTCGGCATGCCCAGCGCATCACCGAGCGCCCCACCGACAAGCGCGCCCATGGCGCGATCGAGCGTGTCGTTGGTTCTGTCCGGCATCGCTCAAAACCTCATATGCAGCGCGAAATGCGCCGGGTTGAGCAGGCTGGTTACATATTCGATCGGCCGGTCGTCAGCCGCACGCGTCAGCCGGCGTCCGCGCAGGAACGGCGTGCCTTGCGGGCAGCCGAGAATGGCGGCGTCTTCGGCATTCAGCATCTCGATGCCGACCCATTCCTCGCCATGGTCTGGGATGAGGCCGGCGCCGCGCAGCGTCTGGTGCAGCGAGCCTTCGCGCAGACCGCGCAGCGGCACGTCCTCCAGTTCGGGCGACAGCGGCAGGCGGCTGCGTTCGATGGAGATCGCATGGCCGTCGCTGGCATTGGTGCGCACCCGGTCGACGGCGATGAAGAACGGGCTTTCGATGCCAAGCAGCGCGGCAAGATCGGCATCCTCGATCACTTCAAGCCGCAGCGTCCGCGTCTCGGCATTGGCGCCGGCATTGGCCAGCGCCCGCGACCAGCCAATGCTGTCATCGACCGGCTTGCCGTCGAAAGTGACGAAGGAGCCGATGCCGACCTTGGTCGTGATCAGCCCACGGCTGGACAACTCCTCGAGGCCCTTGCGGACCGTGTTGCGGCTGACGGAAAAGCGCTGGACGAGTTCGTTCTCGCTTTGCAGGCGGTCGCCGAAGCCAAGCACGCCGGAGCGGATCTCATGTTCGAGAACGGTGGCGATCTGCTCGGGCTTGCCCGTGCCGGGAGAAAGTTGAACCGCGCGCCGCTTCATATGGGTACCTGTTCAGTAAACCTGTATAGTCCTGTTCGATATTGGAGTTGAAGGGCGGCGTCAACGATATATTTGGATTCACGCATATGCGTTGTGCTCAGGTGCCCCGGGCATCGTTTGTTCGCATGGCGACGCTAACCGCGCAGGGCGTCGCGTCTCCGAGACAGAGCGGGGGCAGCGCTTCCCTCAGGCGATTAGCCTTGCGCTCACACGAAGAAAAATTCCTCAATCCGTTGCTTGGCCGTCCGCAGCGCTGGCAGGATATCCCGCTCCATCGCCTCGACGGAGAACCGCGCCGACTGCGTCGAGACGTTGATCGCCGCCACGGTCTTGCCGGCGCGGTCATAGATCGGCACCGCTATCGAGCGCAGGCCAAGTTCCAGCTCTTCATCGACGACGGCAAAGCCATCCGCCCTCGCTGCGTCGATGGCCTTGGCCAGCGCGGCGCGGCTGGTGATCGTCTTCGGCGTGCGCCGTTCGATCCTCGCCTCTGCAAGCAAGGCCTTCAGCTCATCCGCGCCCAGCCCCGCAAGCAGGACGCGCCCCATCGAGGTGCAATGCGCCGGCAGCCTGGTGCCGACATCGAGCGAAACGCTGAGGATGCGGCGGCCAGGAATGCGCGCGACATAGACGACTTCCTCGCCCGACAGCACCGCCGCGTTACAGGCCTCGTCGAACTGGGCGGCCACGTCGCGCATGATGGGTGCGGCGAATGTCCACAGCGAGGCGCCGCCGAGCCAGGAGCGCACGATGGTGAGCAGGCGCGGCGATAGCGAAAACTGCCGGCCGGATTGCGTGGCATAGCCGGTCGCGGTTAGCGTCAGCAGGAAGCGACGCGCGCCGGCGCGGGTCAGCCCCGCCTCCTCCGCCATTTCGGTCAGCGTCATCCCGGCCGGATGCCGGGCCAGTATCTCCATGACTGCAAGGCCGCGCTCCAGCGAGCCGACATGGTCGCGTGTCGTTGCCTCGTCCTCCATGCGGCCTCCGCAAGACAATGCGCCGCCTTGACTCGTCTCGGCGGCGCGATGTAAAAATATCTCATACAAAACAAATGTTCGCAATACGAACTTTTTGAACTTCGGAGTTCTTGGCGATGGTCAATTTCCTGCCGCTCAAACAGGCCGTGGCTGAGAACCTGCATGATGGCGATACGGTCGCCTTCGAAGGCTTCACGCATCTGATCCCGACGGCGGCGGCGCATGAGGCCATCCGCCAGGGCTTTCGCGACCTGACGCTCATCCGCATGACCCCCGACCTGATCTACGACCAGATGATCGGCATGGGCATGGCCAAGAAGATCATCTTCTCCTATGTCGGCAATCCCGGCGTCGGCCTGCTGCGCCGCGCCCGCGACGCCATCGAGAACGGCTTCCCCCGGTCGATCGAGATCGAGGAGCACAGCCATGCCGGCATGGCCAACGCCTACGAGGCGGGAGCTGCCGGCCTGCCTTGCGCGGTGTTCCGCGGCTATCGCGGCGCCGGGCTGGCGGCAGTCAATCCCAACATCCGCTCGGTCACCTGCCCGTTCACCGGCGAGGTGCTTGCCGCCGTTCCTTCCATCCGACCGGACGTGACCTTCATCCACGCTCAGAAGGCCGACAAAAAAGGCAATGTGCTGGTCGAAGGCATTATCGGCATCCAGAAGGAAGCGGTGCTCGCGGCCAAGCGCGCCGTGGTGACGGTAGAGGAAGTCGTCGACAATTTCGACGACCTGCATCCCAACCTCACCGTGCTGCCGCGCTGGACCATCGCTGCGATCTCGGTGGTATCAGGCGGTTCGCATCCCTCCTACACGCACGGCTACTATGCCAGGGACAACGCCGCCTATCTCGAATGGGACGACATCGCCGCCGACCGTGAAAAATTCCAGGCCTGGATGCAGGCCAATGTCCTCGAGCGCACGGCGGACGATTTCGCCGGCCGCGTAAAGCATCTGAGGAGCGCGGCATGAGCGGCTTTACTCCCAATGAGATGATGACGATTGCCGCCAGCCGAGCCCTGAAAAACGACGATGTCTGCTTCGTCGGCATTGGCGCGCCGTCGGCCGCCTGCAACGTCGCGCGACTGACGCATGCGCCCGACATCACGCTGATCTATGAAAGCGGCACCATCGGCACCGCGCCCGATGTTTTGCCGCTGTCGATCGGTGACGGCGAACTTTGCGACACCGCCGTCACGACCGTCTCGGTGCCGGAGATGTTTCGTTACTGGCTGCAGGGCGGCCGCATTTCGATCGGTTTCCTCGGTGCCGCCCAGCTCGACAAGTTCGGCAACATCAACACCACCATCATCGGCGACTATGCGCATCCCAAGACCCGCCTGCCCGGCGGCGGCGGCGCGCCGGAGATCGCCACCTCGTCGAAGGAGATCTACATCACCATGGCGCAGTCCAAGCGCGGCATGGTCGAGAAGATCGACTTCTTCACCTCCTTCGGCCATGGCGATGGCGGCGACCATCGCCAGCGCCTCGGCATCGAGACATCAGGGCCGACGCTGCTGATCACCGACCTTGCCATCTGGAAGCCAGATCCGGTGAGCAAGGAATTCACCGTGGTGTCGTTGCATCCCGGCGCAACGCGGCTTGAGGTGCAGGACAGCTGTGGCTGGATCGTAAAGTTCGCCGAGGCGCTTGACGAAACGCCGGCGCCGACGGAACTCGAGCTGACGACATTGCGCGACCTGCAGGCCCGCACCAAGGCGGCGCATGAGGGAAGCGGAAAAGAAAAGGCCGCATGACATGACCGAGGCATTCATCTGCGATTACATCCGCACCCCGATCGGCCGTTTCGGCGGCTCGCTGTCGTCGGTGCGGGCCGACGATCTTGGCGCCATCCCGCTGAAGGCGCTGGTCGAGCGCAATGCCGGCATCGACTGGCAGGCTGTCGACGACGTCGTCTATGGCTGCGCCAATCAGGCCGGCGAGGACAACCGCAATGTAGCCCGCATGTCGCTGCTCCTGGCCGGACTGCCGAAGGAAATTTCAGGCTCGACCGTCAATCGCCTCTGCGGGTCCGGCATGGACGCGCTCACCATTGCCGCCCGCGCCATCAAGGCGGGCGAAGCCGAGTTGATGATCGCCGGCGGCGTCGAATCGATGAGCCGCGCGCCCTTCGTCATACCCAAGGCCGAGACCGCCTTTTCACGCCATGCCGAGATCCATGACACCACCATCGGCTGGCGCTTCATCAACCCGCTGATGAAGAAACAATATGGCGTCGATTCCATGCCGGAGACCGGCGAGAACGTCGCCGAGGACTTCCAGGTGTCGCGCGCCGACCAGGATGCGTTTGCCGTGCGCAGCCAGGACAAGGCCGTCGTAGCACAGGCCAATGGCCGGCTGGCGAAGGAGATCACCCCGGTGACGATCCCGCAGAAAAAGGGCGATGCGATTATCGTATCGAAGGATGAGCATCCGCGCGCCGGCACCACGGTCGAGTCGCTGGCCAAATTGCCGACGCCGTTCCGCCAGGGCGGCACCGTCACCGCCGGCAACGCGTCCGGCGTCAATGACGGCGCGGCAGCGCTGATCATCGCCTCCGAGGCGGCTGTGAAAAAATACGGCCTGACGCCGATCGCCCGCGTCCTCGGCGGCGCTGCTGCCGGCGTGGCGCCACGCATCATGGGCATCGGCCCTGCCCCGGCGACACAAAAGCTCTGCGCCCGCCTCGGCCTGACACCGCACCAATTCGATGTCATCGAACTCAACGAAGCCTTCGCCTCCCAAGGGATCGCCGTGCTCCGTCAACTCGGCATCTCCGAGAATGCGGAGCACGTCAATCCGAATGGCGGCGCCATCGCGCTTGGTCATCCCTTGGGCATGTCGGGCGCGCGTATCACTGGCACTGCGGCACTGGAGCTGCGCGAGCGCAGCGCCCGCTATGCGCTGGCCACCATGTGCATCGGCGTCGGCCAGGGCATCGCGGTGGCGCTCGAACGGGTTTGAGTTTGCACCGCCCTAATAGGGCAAACCGACATAGTTTTCAGCCAGCGCGGTCGACGCCGCTTGCGAATGCACGAGATAGTCGAGCTCGGCTTCCTGGATGCGCTGGCCGAACTCGCCCGTATCGGGAAAGCGGTGCAGCATCGTCGTCATCCACCAGGAGAAGCGCACCGCCTTCCACACTCTGGCCAGCGCCTTGGCTGAATAAGCGTCGAGCCCGCTTGGTGATTTGTCCAGATAGAATTCGCGAAGCCCGGCAAAGAGATAGCGCACGTCGCTGGCGGCAAGGTTGAGCCCCTTGGCGCCCGTCGGCGGCACGATATGGGCGGCGTCGCCGACCAGGAACAGCCGGCCAAAGCGCATCGGTTCGGCAACGAAGGAACGCAGCGGCGCGATGGACTTTTCGAAGGATGGTCCGGTAACGACGGCGGCTGCGGTCTGTTCCGGCAGGCGACTGCGCAATTCGTCCCAGAAGCGACCGTCGCTCCAGGCGTCGACCTGTTCGTCAGTCGGGACCTGCACATAGTAGCGGCTGCGATGCGTCGACCGCATCGAGCACAGCGCAAAGCCCCGCTCATGGTTGGCGTAGACCAGTTCGTGATCGGCCGGCGGCACTTCGGCCAGCACGCCGAGCCAGCCGAAGGGATAGGTCCGCTCGAAGGTTTTCAGCGCCCGCTCAGGCACCGATTTGCGGCTGACGCCGTGATAGCCATCGCAGCCGGCGATGAAGTCGCAGTCGATGCGATGGCCGACGCCGTCCTTGCTATAGGTGACGTAAGGCGCTTCGCCATCGAAACCATGCAGCGCGACGTTGGCCGCCTCATAGACGGTGGTCAGCCCGGCCGCCTCGCGCTTGTCCATCAGATCGTGCGTCACTTCGGTCTGGCCATAGACGGTGACATGCTTTCCCCCAGTCAGTGCCGTGAGGTCGAGCCGGTGCAGGCCGCCGCCGAAGGCAAGCGAGATGCCGGCATGCAGCAGGCCCTCGGCATGCAGCCTTGCAGCTGCGCCCGCCTCTTCGAGCAACTCGACGGTGCCTTGTTCGAGCACCCCTGCCCGCACCCGGCCAAGCACATGCTCCCGGCTCGAACGTTCGAGGATCACCGTCTCGACGCCAATGGTGCCGAGAAGCTGGCCAAGCAGCAGCCCGGACGGTCCGGAGCCGACAATGACAATCCGGGTGCGCATCAGTGTCCCAGGCTTTCGATCTGTCCGGCGAGTTCGGCGGCGAGCCGTAGCGCAGCCGCGGTCGCAACCGCCATCTGCGGCAAGAGCAGCCATTCCAGCGTCCAGGCAGCACCGGAGCGCTCCTGCTCATGCACCAGCGCCTGATGCATGCCGGAAAGCTGGGTGGCGTTGAAGCGCGCCAGCGTCACCAGCACTTCCGCCTTCACCGGGTTCTGCTTGTGCGGCATGGCCGACGAGCCGCCGCCGCCGGACAGCTTGATGTCGGTTCTATCTTGAGCCATCAGCGCAATGTCCTGGCCGAACTTGCCGAGGCTGCCGGTGATGAGCGATAGCAGCCCGGCGAATTCGGCCAGCGCATCCCGCTGGCTGTGCCATTGCGGCGCGTCGCCAAGGCCGAGCTTTGCGGCAAGGGCCGCGCGCACGGCAGGTCCTTTGTCGCCCAGCTTCTCCAGCGTGCCGGCGGCGCCGCCAAACTGCACCACGATCAGACGCTTGGATTGCTCCGACAGTCTCTGCTGATGCCGTTGCAGCGGCGTGCGCCACACCGCCACGCGGTCCGACGCCTGAATTGGGATCGCCGGCTGCATGCGCGTCATCGCTGTCAATGCACGGCTGCCAAAACGTTCTTCCAGCCCCACCAGCCGCAGAATGTTTTCAGTCAGCAGCAGGTCGAGATGTTCAATGAGCCGGCGCAGCCGAAGCACCAGGCCAGTGTCGATGACGTCCTGGCTGGTTGCGCCGAAATGCACGCCGGCGTCGTGCGGCGCCCCGACCGCTGCCTTCAACTGGCGCACCAGTTCGGGCACGATCACGCCATCCTTCGCCACACCGGCCCGCAGCCGCGCGGTGTCCGGCTTGTATGACAACAGGACAGGTACAATCGCCGCGGCGGCATCCGTGCCGATAGTCCCGCTTTCGGCTTCCGCTTGCGCCAGCGCGCGCTCGAAATCGAGCATGGCGGCGATTTCCGCATCCACCGAAAAATGCCGAGCCGCCTCCTCGTCGCCGAGCAGGCCGGAGAGCAGCGGATGGTCGAAGGGCGATACGGTCATGTCATTGGTTTCCTGACCGTCAGCTGTCGAAGAAGACCGTTTCCTTCTCCCCTTGGAGATGGACGTCGAAAATATAGTTGTCGCCTTGCCGCTCGGCGATCAGCGTCGGCACGCGCACCTTGTGCTCGATGCGGGCCAGGATCGGATCCTCGGCATTGGCCTTGGCCTCGTCTGAGAAATAGAGCCGCGTATGTAGGCCGATATTGATGCCGCGCGCGACGATCCACAAGCTGATATGCGGCGCCATCAGCCGCCCGTCGCCATACGGCACGCGTCCCGGCTTGATCGTCTGAAAACTGCACAGGCCGGTTTCCATGTCGGTCGGCTGACGGCCCCAGCCCTGAAAATCCGGATCGGCATCGCCGCGCAATTCGGCCGGCGAATTGTAGAAGCCATTGGCATCCGCCTGCCAGATCTCGATCAGCGCGTCCTTGAGCGGCGTGCCGGTGCCGTCGAGCACGCGGATGCGCAAACCGATGCGCTCGCCCTTGGTCTTGTCGTTGAGCATCGTCGCGCCGAGGTCTGTCGGATAGACGCCGCCGATACCGCCGAAATTCGGCGTCAGCCCGATATGCACATAAGGCCCCGCCGTCTGCGACGGGCTCTCCTTCAGCCGGCTGAGCGACTGCGCCATCAATTGCCCTCCGGCCGGTTTCCGAAAAGCGAGGCGCGGCGCCCGCGCAGCACGATGTCGAACTTGTAGGCGCGCGCGTCGAACGGGATCGTCGCCTGCATGTCGAGCGCCGCGACCAGCGTCTCGATCGCCGCCCTGTCGCGGATACCGCGCACGATCGGGCACCGCCAGATCAGCGGGTCGCCCTCGAAATACATCTGGGTGATCAGCCGCTGTGCGAAGCCGTGGCCGAACACCGAGAAATGGATGTGCGACGGCCGCCAGTCATTGGGCCCGTTCGGCCAGGGATAGGGACCTGGCTTCACCGTGCGAAAGGCATAGCCGCCGTCGGCATCGGTGATGGTGCGGCCGCAGCCGCCGAAATTCGGATCGAGCGGCGCCAGATAGCCGTCCTTCTTGTGGCGGTAGCGGCCGCCCGCATTGGCCTGCCAGAATTCGAGCAGCGCGCCGGAGACGCCCTGGCCGCGCTCGTCGAGCACGCGGCCATAGACGATGATACGCTCGCCGATGGCGCTCTCGCCGGACTTTGCAAAATTGTGGATCAGGTCATTGTCGAGTTCGCCCAGCACGGCGTGGCCGAACACCGGACCGGTGATCTCCGACGCCGTGTTGTCGAAGGCCAGCAGCGCCTTTTGCGGCGAGCGCAGCACCGACGTCTTGTAGTCGGGCGTCAGCGCCGGCGGGTGCCAACCGCGGTCGCGCTGGAAGAAGGCTCCGCTCTCGGGCCTGCGGTTCGAGCCGGCATCAGCTGGCATGGCCAGCCCTGCTTCCGTCCATTTCCGAAAACACCTCCTTGGCGATCCTGAAGGCGCGGTTGGCGGCCGGCACGCCGGCATAGATCGCGACATGCAGGAACGCTTCGCAGATATCGTCGCGCGACGCACCGGTGTTGGCGGTGGCGCGCACATGCATGGCGACCTCTTCATCATGGCCAAGGGCGGCCAGCAGTGCCAGCGTCACGATCGAGCGTTCGCGCCTGCTGAAGCCCGGACGCGCCCACACAGTGCCCCAGGCTGCCTCGGTGATCAGCTCCTGGAACGGCCGGTCGAAATCGGTGACGGCATCCTCGCTGCGATCGACATGAGGGTCGCCGAGCACCGAGCGCCTGACGGTCAGCCCGGTTCGGTATCTGGTTTCGTTTTTGGGCAGTTCATCCATGGGTCTGCTTTCTCAGGGGAAGCGCCGCGACGAAATCGCGGATCAGGGTGGTCAGCGCCTCGGGCTGTTCGACGCAAGGGATGTGCGCGGCGTCACGAATGATTTCGAAATGTGCGCCTGGGATCAGATCGGCCATCCAGCGGACGAGATCCGGCGGCGTCGAGCCGTCCTGGTCGCCAACGACGCAAAGCGTGGGCACCGCGATCGCCTGCGCAGCCTCGGTAAAATCGGCATCGCGCACCGCGGCGCAGGTGCCGACATAGCCGGCGACGGCTTGCCGGGTCATCATGTTCCAGTAGCCGTCGAGCTCGGCGACACGGTCCGCGTGGAAGGCAGGCGTAAACCACATTTTGAGCACGGCATCGGCGATGGCCTGGATGCCTTTGCTTTCGACCGTTTCGATGCGGGTGTTCCAGCTGTCGGCCGTGCCGATCTTGTGGGCGGTGTCGCACAGGATGAGGCCGTCGACGATTTCGGGGCGCCGGGCATAAAACCCTTGCGCAATCAGGCCGCCCACCGACAGGCCGCACAGCACCGCATTGTTCAGTTCGAAATGATCGATCAGGCCCGACAGATCATCGACATGCTCGTCGATCGAGCTGACGCCACCAATGTCGGACAGGCCATGGCCGCGCTTGTCGTAGACCAACACAGGCATTTCGCCACCCAGTTCGGACAACACCTCGTCCCAGATGCGGAAGTCGGTGCCCAGCGAATTGATGAACACGATCGGCCGCGCATTTCCCTTCGCCTTGATATGGCGATGGTGCAGCGTGATGCCGCCAATGTTGACGAATGGCACGATTTCGATCCTCCGTGTTCACATTGCACAAGGCATTTGGTTTGGTAAAATGATATTTTACGCCGTTTCATTAACTGCTAGGTTATGAGAACATGTCCGAAAGCCGCATAAGGTTCCGCCACCTGCAGGCATTCCTTGAGGTAGCGCGGCAAGGCAGCGTGGCGAGGGCGGCCGACTTTCTCCATGTCAGCCCACCGGCCGTGACGAAGACGCTGCGCGAACTGGAGGAGGCGCTTGGCATCGCTGTCGTCGAACGCGACGGCCGCGGCATCAGGGTGACGCGGCTTGGCGAAATCTTTCTCGGCCATGCCGGCACGGCGATCACGGCACTGAAGCGCGGCGTCGATTCCGTCCGCCAGGACGGCGCCATCAACCGGCATCCGATCCGCATCGGGGCGCTCCCGACAGTGTCGGCCAAGGTGATGCCACGCGCCATAAGCCTGTTCCTGAGTGAAAATACCGGTGCTGCGATCAAGATCGTCACCGGCGAGAACGCGGTCCTGCTGGAACAGTTGCGCGTCGGTGCGCTCGATCTCGTCGTCGGCCGGCTTGCGGCGCCGGAAAACATGACCGGCTTCTTCTTCGAGCATCTCTATTCCGAACCGGTGCTGTTCGTGGTGAGGGCCGGCCATCCGCTGCTGCAGCCGGGCCAGGACATCTTCGCCCGGCTCGATGAATTTCCGGTGCTGATGCCGACGCGGGAATCGGTCATCCGCCCGTTCGTCGACCGCCTGTTCATCACCAACGGCATGACGGCGCCTGCGACCGAGATCGAGACCGTCTCGGATTCCTTCGGCCGTGCCTTCCTGCGCCAAAGCAACGCGGTCTGGATCATATCGACAGGCGTCGTCGCCAACGAACTCTCCAGCGGCGCCTTCGTCGCCTTGCCCGTTAACACCGAGGAAACCAAAGGGCCGGTCGGCCTGACGATGCGGACCGACACTGCGCCTTCGCCGGCCTTCACCATCCTGCTGCAGACCATTCGCGAGGCGGCCAGCCAGAACGCCTGAGCACCTTTCGCCAATCTGGCGCAGAGCGGGCCTTCAGCCGTATTTCCATAACCTGGTGGTTAACGAAACACCGCAAAATATCATTTTACCAAACCAAACACCTAGGGCACTGTGACGATGGGAGGATCGAAATCGTGCCGTTATCGGCATTGGCGGCGTTCCGCTGCCGCCTCAAGGCCTGCCGAGGCGATCTCCGATCTTAAGAACGGGCGGCATCGATTTTGAGCAGGCCGGCGGTGACCTCCAGGTGCCGTCAGGAAAGGGAGGAATACCAGCATGACCTCAAGCAAATCCGGCGTCTCGCGGCGCCAGTTCATCGCCACATCGCTCGCCGGCGGCGCGGCACTTGCGCTCAGCCGCGGCCAGGCATTCGCGCAGGCCGCCGACACGCTGAAGGTAGGCTTTGTCAGCCCGCGCACCGGGCCGCTCGCCGGCTTCGGCCAGACCGACGGCTATGTGCTCGATCTCGCCCGCAAGGCGCTCGCCAACGGCCTCGACATCGGCGGCAAGAAATACAGTGTCGAGATCATCGACCAGGACACGCAATCCGACCCGTCGCGCGCCGGCCAGCTCGCCAAGGACCTCATCAACAACCAGGCCGTCGACCTGATGCTGGCGGTGTCGACGCCGGAGGTGATCAACCCGGTCGCCGACGCCTGCGAAGCCGCCGGCGTGCCTTGCCTCTCCACCGTCATGCCGTGGGAGGCCTGGTATTTCGGCCGCGGCGCCAAGCCCGGCGAACCCTCGCCGTTCAAATGGACCTATCATTTCGGCTTCGGCGTCGACGAGTTCTTCCGGACCTACATCTCGCAATGGAACCTGATCGAGACCAACAAGAAGGTCGGCGTCATGTATCCCAACGACGCAGACGGCAATGCCATCCGCACCCATCTGGCGCCGTTGCTGGCAAAGCAGGGTTTCACCATCGTCGATCCCGGCGCCTACGAGACCGGCACCACCGACTATTCCTCGCAGATCGCGCTGTTCAAGCAGGAAGGCGTCGAGATCTTCAACTCCTTCCCGATCCCGCCGGACTTCGCCGCCTTCTGGCGTCAGGCTGCACAGCAAGGCCTGATCAAGCAGATCAAGATCTGCCAGGTCGCCAAGACCGGATTGTTCCCGTCCGACATCGAGGCGCTGGGCGATCTCGGCAACAAGATTTCGAGCGCCGCTTACTGGCACAAGGCCTTTCCCTACAAGTCGCCGCTGACCGGCGTTTCGGGAATCGAACTGGCCGACGGTTATGAGGCCGCCAGCGGCAAGCAGTGGACGCAGCAGCTCGGCGCCTCGATGTCGCTGCTCGACGCCGGCTTCGAGGCGCTGAAGGCAAGCACCGACGCCAAGGACAAGGCGGCCGTCGCCAAGGCGCTGAGCACGCTCAACACCGAGACCATGATCGGCAAGGTCGACTTCACCAGCGGCCCGGTCGCCAATGTCTCTCCCGGCCCGATCATCGGCACCCAATGGGTGGCGGCCAAGGAAGGCGGCAAATTCCCGCTCGACTACGTCGTGACCGAGAACGCCACCGACCCGAAGGTTCCGGTCGAGGCCAAGCTCCAGCCGTATAACAGCTGACGATCGGTTACGGGGATCGCATCGTGAACGGTTCAGCAAACGCCGCGATCCTCCGCGCTGCCGGCATCCAGAAACGCTTCGGCGCGCTGGTGGTGCTCGACGATGTCGACTTCGCCATGAATGCCGATGAGGCCGTCGGCATCGTCGGCCCGAACGGCGCCGGCAAGACGACGCTGCTCAGCATCTTATCAGGCGCCTTCCCGCCGAGCGCCGGCACGGTCGCCTTCAAGGGTGGCGATGTGACCGCGATGCCGGCTACAGCGCGCTGTCGTCTCGGCTTGGTGCGCACGCACCAGGTGCCCAAGCCGTTCAGCGGCATGACCACGTTCGAGAACGTTTTTGTTGCCGCGTCGCATGGCGCCGGTCTCGCCCGCGACGAGGCCTATGAAGAGGCGCTGGAGTCGCTGAAACTGTGCGGCATGATGGGCGTGGCCAACCGGCGCGCCGAAACGCTCGGCCTGCTCGACCGCAAGCGGCTGGAACTTGCCCGCGCGCTCGCGGCAAGGCCTACGCTGCTTCTGCTCGACGAGATCGGCGGCGGACTGACCGATGGCGAGGCGAGCGAACTTGTCGATACCATCAAGGAATTGCGCCGCCGCAAGATCGGCATCGTCTGGATCGAGCACATCGTCCACATCCTGCTGCAGGTGGCAGAGCGGCTGATCTGTATGGACGCCGGCAAGATCATCGCCGATGGCGAGCCGCAAGCGGTGATGGCCGACCCGGAAGTCGTGCGCGCCTATCTCGGCGGAGGCCCGAAATGAGCCTGCTCGCAATCGAGAATCTGGTCGTCCGCCATGGCCTGTTGCAGGCGGTGCGCGGTGTGAGCTTTACGATCGAGCGCGGCGAAACGCTGGCGCTGGTCGGCGCCAACGGCGCCGGCAAGACGACGCTGCTGCGGGCGATCGCCGGCGCCCATGAGCCGACGGCCGGCCGCGTGCTGCTGAATGGCGCCGATATCACCGGCGTTCCCTCGCACAAGCGCGTCGGCATGGGCGTCGCGCTGGTGCCGGAAGGGCGAAAACTGTTCGTGCAAATGACGGTCGAGGAGAACCTCCTGCTTGGCAAGACCGCCGGCCGTCCCGGCGACTGGAGCGTGGAACGAGTGCTCGACACGTTCCCCAATCTGAAGCCGCGCCGCCATGCCAAGACCGGGCATCTCTCCGGTGGCGAGCAGCAGGCCACCGCCATCGGCCGCGCTTTGATGAGCAATCCCGAACTGCTGCTGCTCGACGAGGTCTCGCTCGGCCTGTCGCCGCTGGTGGTCGATCGCGTATACGCTTCGCTGCAAGGCCTGATCAGCTCCGGCACGACGATCATCCTGGTCGAACAGGACCTCAATCGCGCGCTCTCGGTCTCGGACAAGGTCATCTGCATGCTCGAAGGACGCGTCGCGCTGGAAGGCCCGAGCAAGGGCATGTCCCGCGATGAAGTGACGAAAGCCTATTTCGGTCTGCACAGAAAAAGCGCCGGGAGTGTGCCGGCATGAGCAACCAGATCGTCCAGGGCATCCTGCTCGGCGGCTACTACGCGCTTATCGCCTGCGGCCTCTCCTTCATGTTTTCGGTGATGCGCATAATCAACCTCGCGCATGGCAGCCTGGCCGTGTTTTCCGCCTACGCGCTGTGGTGGCTCGCCTCGCAATTCCATATCTCGCCCTTCGTCGGCCTGCTCATCGTGCTGCCGCTGATGGCGGCCATCGGCTGGGCGCTGCAACGCTTCCTACTCGAGCGCAGCGCCCGTGGAGGCGCGCTGCTGCCGATCCTGACCACGTTCGGCCTCGCCATCGTCATCGACAATGCGCTGTTCGAGCAGTTCGGCGCCGACACACGTTCGCTGGCGCCCTATATCGGCAGCCTCTCCTACGATTCCTGGGAATGGCCGGGCAGCATCTATGTCGGCAAGCTTGCCGTGATCATGTTCGCCGCCGCCGTCATATTGCTTGGCGGACTGCAGCTGTTCCTCACCCGCACCAGGCTTGGCCGCTCGATCCGCGCCACGTCGGAAGATCCCGACACGGCCGGTCTCGTCGGCGTCGATGCGCGCCGCGCCAACGCCCTCGCGGCCGCCATCGCCATGGTCACGGTCGGTCTTGCCGGTGCCTTCCTTGGCATGCGCGCCACCTTCGATCCCTACACCGGCGCACCGCAATTGCTGTTCGCCTTCGAGGCGGCGGTGATCGGCGGCGCCGGTTCGCTGTGGGGCACGCTGGTCGGCGGCATCGTGCTGGCGCTCGCCCAGACGCTCGGCGCGCAGATCCATCCGCAAGGTTTTCTGATCGGCGGCCATGTCGCCTTCCTGATCGTGCTGTTCATCCGGCTCTCCACTTCCGGCCTCGGCCTGCGCGGCCTGCTGCGCCTGCCCGCGAGGAAAGCGTCATGAGCGCCGATTCGACCTCCCCCGTCATCGAGCGCGGCACCTCCGCCTCGCGCATCTCGGCGATCGCGGTCGTCGTCATCATCGCGCTGCTGGCGATCGCGCCGCACTTCCTGTCGGCCGGCGCCGTCGACCGCATGACCGCCTTGTTCATCTATGTGATCCTGGCGGCGATGTGGAATGCGCTCGCCGGCTTCGGCGGCCTGGTCTCCGTGGGACAGCAGGTGTTCTTCGGCCTCGGCGCCTATTTCGCCATTCGCCTCGCCGATGCCGGCCTCAACCCGTTCGCCTCGCTGTTCGTCTCGGCGATCATCGTCGGCGCGATCTCCTGGCCGATGTCGCTGTTCATGCTGAAGCTCAGGAATGGCGAGTTCGCCATCGGCATGTGGGTGATCGCCGCGCTCACCCATCTCCTGGTCAATCTCGACCGGCTGGTGCAAGGCGAAACCGGGACGTCGCTGATCTCGCTCAACGTCTATGACGCCGGCGTCAGGCGGGCGACGATCTACTGGCTGGCGTTGGCCGCGATGACGGCGCTGCTCGCCACCCTGTTTAGCCTGCTGCGTGGCAGCACGGGTGCGGCCATCCGCGCCATCAGGGACAATGAGGAGGCCGCGGCATCGGTCGGCGTGCGCGTCACTGGAACCAAGCGGCTGCTCTTCGTGCTCGCCGCCTTCGGCATCGGCATGGCCGGCGCGCTGTGGTTGGCCACGTCGATCACCTTCCAGCCGAAAACGTACTTCAACGTCCAGTGGACCGCCTACATGATCTTCATTGTGCTGGTCGGCGGCATCGGCACCTTCGAGGGCGCCATTCTGGGTGCGCTGCTGTTCTTCCTCATCGAGACCTGGTTCGGCGGCACCGGCGTCTGGTATCTGATCGGCCTTGGCGCCACGGCGGTGCTGTTCTCGCTCTTCCTGCCGCGCGGCCTGTGGGGAACGCTGGAGGAGCGCTTTGGCCTGCGCCTGCTGCCGGTCGGCTACCGCGTCAGGCTCCCGCCAAACGCCGCAGATGGCGACGCGGCGCCCTCGCCGCAACAGGCCGCAACGCATCCAGAAAAGGCGTGACCATGCTGTTCGGCAAGACCATCCTCATCACCGGTGTCGCCTCCGGTATCGGCGCCCGCACGGCGGAACTTGCCGGCCAACTGGGCGCTGACGTGATCGGCGTCGACGTGCGTGAACCGGCAGCATCGGCCGGCAGTTTCGTCAAGGCTGACATCTCATCCAAGGCCGGCGTCGACGATCTCCTCGGGCGCCTGCCGCAGCGCATCGATGCGCTCTGCAATGTCGCCGGCCTCCCCGGCAACACCGGTGCGGTGTCGACACTGGCCGTCAACTTCTACGGCCTGCGCGCGCTCTCGGAAGGCCTCGCACCAAGACTTCGTGAAGGCGGCGCCGTGGTCAACGTCGCCTCGATCGCCGGCTATGGCTGGCGCGCCAATCTCAACCGCGCGGCATCGATGGTCGGCATCGAAGGCTTTCCCGATGTGGCGAAGATGATCGCCGACCATCAGGTGAAGAACGAGGAAGGCTATCCCGTTTCCAAGGAGCTGCTGCTGTTGTGGACGCAGCGCGCCGCACATCAGGATCTGTTCAGGAGCCGCGGCATCCGCGTTAATGCAGTGAGCCCCGGCCCGGTCGAGACGCCGATCCTCAAACAGTTCCGCAATGTGCTGGGTGACGCCCGCGTGGACAGCGACATCGCCAGGGTCGGGCGCGCCGGAACCTCGGGCGACATCGCGCCTGTCGTGCTGTTCCTGTGCTCGGACGGCGCACGCTGGGTCAACGGCGCCAATGTGCCGGTTGACGGTGGGCTTGAAGCATCGATCAATGCCGAGGTGCTCGGCTTCTAGACCATGATCCCGAAAAGTGGGAGCCGGTGTTCGGATCAGATCGTGGTCGATAATAGATAGAAAAGACGCTCCACGGCGAGCGAGGGAGAGAACAATGGACATCGGACTTCTGATCGACGGCGACAAAAGGGATGCCTCCGGCTCAGCCTCTTACGAGCGCATGGACCCGTTCACCGGCAAGCTGGCGACCCGCGCTGCCGCAGCCAGCATCGCCGACGCCAATGCCGCGGTCGAAGCCGCTGCTGCCGCTTTCAAGACGTGGTCGAAGACCGGTCCGGGCGAGCGCCGCGCTTTGCTGTCCAAGGCGGCCGATGTCATGGACTCCAAGGTCGGCGAATTCACCAA
Source organism: Mesorhizobium sp. LSHC412B00 (assembly GCF_000503035.1). NCBI lineage: Bacteria > Pseudomonadati > Pseudomonadota > Alphaproteobacteria > Hyphomicrobiales > Phyllobacteriaceae > Mesorhizobium > Mesorhizobium sp. LSHC412B00. Next base: position 290,191 of record NZ_AYWB01000002.1, read on the forward strand.
GTTGATGATGGAAGAAACCGGCGCGACCTGCCCCTGGGCCGGCTTCAACGTCATGCTCGCCGCCAAAATGCTGCGCGAGGCAGCCGCCATGACGACGCAGATTTCGGGCGAGGTCATTCCCTCCGACAAGCCCGGCACGCTGGCCATGGCGATCCGCCAGCCGGCCGGCGTCTGCCTCGGCATCGCGCCGTGGAATGCACCGGTCATCCTCGGAACCCGTGCCATCGCCATGCCGATCGCCTGCGGCAACACGGTTGTGCTGAAAGCTTCGGAAATGTGCCCAGGCACACACCGGCTGATCGGGCAGGTGCTGGTCGAGGCCGGCCTGCCCAAGGGCGTCATCAATGTCGTCACCAATGATCCCAAGGACGCAGCGACAATCGTCGAGGCACTGGTCGCGCACCCCGCCGTAAGGCGTGTCAACTTCACCGGCTCGACCAAGGTCGGCAGGATCATTGCCGAACTCGCCGGCCGTCACTTGAAGCCGGCGCTGCTCGAACTCGGCGGCAAGGCGCCGCTGGTCGTGCTCGACGATGCCGACATCGACGCCGCGGTCAATGCCGCGACCTTCGGCGCCTACATGCATCAGGGCCAGATCTGCATGTCGACCGAGCGTCTGGTCATCGATGAAAAGGTCGCCGACGAATTCGTCGCCAAGCTCGCCGCCCGCGCCGCGCAGCTGCCTGCCGGCGACCCGCGCGACCATGTCGTGCTCGGTTCGCTGATCAGCGACCAAGCCGCCGACAAGATGGAAGAACTGGTTGCCGACGCCGTCGCCAAGGGCGCCAGGCTTGTGGCCGGCGGCAAGCGCACCGGAACCGTGGTCGAGGCGACATTGCTCGACCACGTGACGCCGGCGATGCGCGTCTATTCGGAAGAATCCTTCGGCCCGGTCAAGCCGGTGATCCGCGTCAAGGGCGAGGACGAAGCGGTACGTGTCGCCAACGATACCGAATACGGCCTGTCTTCAGCCGTGTTCAGCCGCGACATCCGCCGTGCCATGGCGGTCGCCGCGCGCATCGAAGCCGGTATCTGCCACATCAACGGCCCGACCGTCGGCGACGAGGCGCAAATGCCGTTCGGCGGCGTCAAGGGTTCAGGCTACGGCCGCTTCGGCGGCAAGGCCTCGATCGCCGAGTTCACCGACCTGCGCTGGCTAACCATCGAGGATCCGGGGCAGCACTATCCGTTTTGACTGCACCTTCTCCCACAGGGGGAGAAGGGAAGGAGCCCTCAGGGCCGTTGCCTGGCGAGCCAACGGATTCCCGCATCAAAACCCGGCAAGGCTCGAGTCGCGCGATCGGCGGCCCCTCCCGGAGTTGTAAATCGTTTAATCGTGGGTATTTTACCCCTCAAGCACATGCCGCCGGACGGCGGCAAGCGGTTTTGGGACTACCGCAAGTGCAAAGCAAAATACGCGATACGGATCGCGCCGGGGAGGAATCGTCATGCCAAACAAGGCCCTGCCGCTGGTCATCAGCGCGCCGGAACCACGCACGCTCGACCTGATCTTCACCCCACCGCAGCTGGCGCGCCTCAAGGCGCATTGCCGCGTCGTCGAGACGACGGCCGAGGGCGTGGCGAACTTGCCCGCCGACGTGCTGGCCCAAGCCCGCTATATTATCGGCCAACCGCCGATCTCGCCCGAGACCTTGGACCAGATGCAGGCGCTGCGTTGCGTCTTCAATGTCGAGACCAACCTCATCAACAACATGCCCTATGAAACGCTGTTTGCGCGCGGCATCCATGTCGTCACCACCGGCCTCGTCTTCGCCGAGCCGGTGGCCGAGCTTGGCCTCGCCATGGCACTCAACCTCGCCCGCAACATCGTCGATGCCGACCTCGCCTTCCGCAAAGGCGAGGAGCTGTGGGGCGGTGACGGCAATTTGACGGCGCGGCTTCTGTCCGGCGCCGATGTCGGCATCATCGGCTTCGGCGATCTCGGCCGTGCGCTCAACCGACTGCTGTCGGGTTTTCGCACCCGCACCAAGGTCTTCGATCCCTGGCTGCCGCCATCGATCCTGATCGACAGTGGCGTCGAGCCGGCCTCGCTGGACGAGGTGCTGTCGACCAGCGATTTCGTCTTCGTCGTCGCTTCGGTGACCTCAGAGAATCAGGGCTTTCTCGGTGCCAATGCTTTTGCCTCCATGCGCAAGGGCGCCGCATTCATCCTGCTCAGCCGCGCCGGAGTCGTCGACTTCCCTGCCCTGATGGCGGCGGTGGAAAGCGGCCACATCGTCGCCGCCAGCGATGTCTTCCCTGAAGAACCGCTGGCGCAGGACCATCCGGTCCGCACGATCCCCGGCTTCCTGCGCTCCGCCCACCGCGCCGGTGCGCTTGACATCGCCTTCAAGCGCATGGGCGACATGGTGCTGGAGGACATGGACCTGATCGATCACGGCCTGCCGCCTCTGCGCTCCAAGCGCGCCGAGCGCGAGACGGTGTCAAGGATGCGTTCGAAGCCGGCGGACAGGAACTAGTTGTCGCGAGAAATCCGCCTGAGATGGATTTCGCAGTTGGCCAAAACCCTTTGTCATCGCCGCTCAGGATGACCGGGAACCTTTGACTGGTATTGGCGTTTTTCAGCCCGGATCGCTCCCATTCGATCCAGACCCTACTATCGATACCCCGCCAGGCCTAGCCGGCGGGGTATTGATTTTGAAGCCAATCGGGTTGTGGGAGGCTTGGCCTACTCCAAGGAGGCTCGTCACGATTCGCGTCGCTGGCGGGCCTTTTTATTCACTCCCGAGCAAAGCCGGAGGCGGCCTGCCCGCCTCGCTCTATCCGGCAGCAACGCCGGCTGGCGAGCGATTGGCCAGCACCAGCCCGACCTCGCCGACAACCTGCTCGACGCGCTTCAGGATGGGTTCGGCCCGCAGCACGCCGTCGGAAAAGTCCTTGTCCGTGGCATAGACCCCTGTCGGCAGCGTCAGCGCCTCGAAGAAGCCGAACAACGGCCGCAACTGGTGCTCGACGATCAACGCGTGGCGATCATTGCCGCCGGTGGCAAGCAGCACCACCGGCTTGCCGCGCAAGGCGGCGGGATCGAAGAGGTCGAAGAAGTGCTTGAACAGGCCGGTGTAGCTGCCCTTGTAGGTCGGTGACCCCACCACCAGCACATCGGCATTGACGACGCTGTCGAAGACTGCCCGGGCCTGGCCGTCGAGATCGCGCGCCCATTTGGCAGCGCCGAGCGACGGGCCGAGGTCTTCGATGTCATAGGTGCTCGCCGACAGGCCATGCTGGCGCGCAATATCCCTGACAACCTGGTCGACAAAACCACGCGTCTTGGACGGCCTGGTGAAATTGCCGGAAAACCCGACGACGGTTGGATTGGGCATATTTCTCTCACCTCTCGCGGCGGGGTTTCATACCGCATATTTACAGGCTTGCGCCTGCCGCAAGAAGCAAGGATAGGCCCTCCAGCGCCATTGCCGGGGATTTTTTTTCCGTTTGCCCGCTCGTCTCAGGCCGCGAGAAGCCGGCCATAGGATTCCAGATAGAAGCCGGTTGACCTGGCGCAGGTCCGCACCGCCTCCCTGGCGGCAACCGTTTCCTGCCACCGCAGCAGGCGCTCGCATTCGGTCGGCATGACGAAGCCCAGATATTTCTCAAGCACGCACAGCTGTTCGAACCAGGGATAGAAGGCGATGTCGGCGGCGCTGAATTCCGAGCCCAGCAAAAACCGTTCGTCCGCCCCTCGCCTCGCAAAGGCATGCTGTTCCACAAAGCGCAGGGCGTCGGCAAGCTGGGCCTTGATCCGCTCATGAACCATAGCGTCGGAACTGTGCATCATGGTTGCCGTCCTGGCGTAAAGCTGCGTGTCGGCGAAACTGATCCAGATGCGCGCCTCAGCGCGGGCATGAGCATCCCTGGGGAAAATCGGCCGTTCGGGGAATGCATCATCGAGATATTCGCAGATGATCGCCGACTCCCTGACATATTGCCCCTGATGGCGCAGCAGCGGCACCTTTCCCGTCGGCGTGAGTTTCAGGAACCACGCCGGTTTGTTGCGCAGATCGATTTCGATTTCCGTCGCCTGCAGGCCTTTCTCGGCAAGGGCGAGCCTGACACGGTGCGCATAGGGACAAAGCTGCGCGACAAAAAGCTCGATTGGCGGCATGAATAACTCCTGAGTTTCGTTATCGCCGACAAGCGGCCTGTCGGGCATAGCTAGGTCCAATAAGGCCGGCGCGCTATTCGACAGCGTCTGGATTGATTTATCGATCGTCTGTTTCTGGAGCGAAGCGTGGATCTCCTGGCTACCCTCATGCGCGAATTGCACTTCGCAGCCGCCGGGTACCGGCGCCTCGAACTGGCCGCTCCCTGGGCGATCTCGTTCAGCCAGGCTGGGCTTCGCGGCATTCACGTCGTCATCAAGGGGCGATGCGAGGCGGTGTTCGGTGAGGAAGATGTCGAGCCTCTCGATGCCGGCGACCTGATCATTGCACCGCGCGCCGATCCGCATGTGCTGCGGTCGCCCGGCGCGCTCAAAAGCGCGAACGTCTCCGCCGCCGAACTGGCGACCCAAACCGCAGCCGGGCGTATTCGCAGCGGCGGCGAAGGCGAAAAGACCGTCATCCTGTGCGGCGCCTTCACCTTTCGCGACGCCGACCATCCGGCACTTGCCGGCCTGCCGCGCATCGTTCACATCCGGGGATCGAATGGCCGTCTGCCCAAATGGCTGCGTGGCTATGTCGAGGCCTTGCTGGTGGAAGCGACCGACGAAGGTCCCGGCAGCGACGTGGTCATGGCTCGCCTGTCTGGGGCCATCGTCACGCGCGCCTTGCGCTCCGGTCTGGAAAGCATGGACAATCCAGGTTGGCTGAGGGGATTGCAGGACCCCGCGATCGCCAGAGCGCTCGCCACCCTGCATGAAGCCTATGGCCACGACTGGACGATCGAGACCCTGGCACGCGCGGTCGGGCTCTCCAGGGCAACCTTTGCCGCCCGCTTTCGCGATCTCGTCGGCGAAGCGCCCATGGCCTATCTCTTCGGCTGCCGCATGCGGCAGGCCAGCCGGCTGCTGCACGAGGGCAAGAGCCTGGGCCAAGTCGCCGAGGCGGTCGGCTACAGCTCGGAAGCCGCCTTCTCCACCGCCTTCAGGCGCCACGCCGGCGTCTCGCCCGGCCAATTCAGGAAACGGAAGGATCTGTAAGGCAGAGCGATATTGGCGGCGGCCGGGCCTCGCGGTAGGACTTTGCCAGCACTATGTCTGATCATATCCCGACGCGGTTCGCCGCCGCTTTGCCCAGGAGATGCTTCGTGCCCAAAGGTTCTGACCTGCTTGTTGCCGCCCTCGAGAATGAGGGCGTCGATCGCATCTTCGGCATTCCCGGCGAAGAAAACTTGGACGTCGTCGAATCCATCCGCAAATCCTCGATCCAGCTCATCCTCACCCGTCATGAGCAGGCGGCGGCGTTCATGGCCGCCACCCATGGCAGGCTCACCGGCAAGCCGGGCGTCTGCATCACCACGCTCGGGCCCGGCGCCCTGAACCTGACGACGGGTGCCGCCTATGCGCTGCTGGGCGCCATGCCGATGATCATGATCACCGGGCAGAAGGGCATCCGGTCGTCGCGCCAGGCCCGCTTCCAGATCGTCGACATCGTCGCCGCGATGAAGCCGCTGACCAAGCTGTCACGCCAGATCATCTCGGCGAAGACCATTCCCGCCGTGGTGCGCGAAGCGTTTCGGATTGCCGAAGAGGAGCGTCCGGGACCGGTGCATCTGGAACTGCCCGAAGACATCGCGGCCGAGGAGTGCGACGATGTCGCGCTGATCCCGCCGCATCCGGTCGAGCTTCCGCTGGCCAGCCCGCTTGCGCTCGACCGCGCCGCCGAGATGATCATCAAGGCGCAGCGTCCGCTGGCGATGCTGGGCGCCGCCGCATCGCGGCCGCGCTCGACGTCCGACCTCGCCCAGTTCGTGATCAGGACCGGCATTCCCTATTTCACCACGCAGATGGGCAAGGGCACGGTGCCTGGCGGAACCGAACTCTACATGGGCACCGCCGCGCTCTCCGAGCGCGACTATGTCCATGAGGCCATCGAACAGGCCGACCTCATCATCACTATCGGCCACGACACGATCGAGAAGCCGCCCTTCATTATGGGCGACAAGGGACCGAAGGTGATCCATGTCGGTTACCAGCCGGCCAATGTCGAGCAGGTCTATTTCCCGCAGACCGAAGTGGTCGGCGACATCGGCGCTTCGCTCAGGCTGCTTGCCGACCGGATCGAGGGCAAGATCCCCAACGCGCAGGCGCTACTGCCGCTGCGCGAAGGGATTTTGAGCCGCATTGCCACCCGCGCCACCGAAGACCGTTTCACGCCGCAGCGCTTGGTGCACGATGTGCGCGCGGTGATGCCGGCCGATGGCATCCTGGCGCTCGACAACGGCATGTACAAGATCTGGTTTGCGCGCAATTACCGCACGCGCGTCGCCAACACTTTGCTGCTCGACAACGCCCTGGCCACGATGGGCGCCGGCCTGCCCTCGGCGATGACGGCCGCGATGCTCTATCCCGGCCGCCGCGTCATGGCGATCTGCGGCGATGGCGGCTTCATGATGAACAGCCAGGAACTGGAAACCGCCGTCAGGCTGAAACTCAACCTCGTCGTGCTGATCATCGAGGACAATGCTTTCGGGATGATCCGCTGGAAGCAGGCGGTCGACCAGTTCCCCGATTTCGGCATGACCTTCGGCAATCCCGATTTCGTCAGATATGCCGAGGCCTATGGCGCCAAGGGAACCAGGGTCGGCGCCGTCTCAGAAATACAATCGACGCTTGAACAGGCTTTTGCCGGCGGTGGCGTCCATCTCGTCGCCGTTCCGATCGACTATTCGGAGAACGAGCGCGTGCTGGTCGAGGAACTGCGCCACCGGTTGCCGGCGCCACCGGAGGCCTGACGGTGGAGTAGATACCGCCGCAGCAGCGCTCAGGCGGCCCGGACCTTGGCGCTCCCACGCGCCCAGGCCGGCAGCCAGTCGCCATGTGTCGCCAGCAACTCATCGACCAGCGCCCAGATCTGGTCGAGATCGAGTTCGGCGGCCGTATGCGGATCCATCATCGCCGCGTGGTAGATGTGCTCGCGGTTTTCGGTCATCAGCGCCTGCACCGTCAATTCCTGCACATTGATGTTGGTGCGTATCAACGCGGTGAGTTGCGGCGGCAGTTCGCCAATATAGGTCGGCTGGATGCCGGAGGCGTCCACCAGACACGGCACCTCGGCGGCGCAATTGTCCGGCAGCGAGGTGATGCAGCCATTGTTGCGGACATTGCCGTAGATCACCGAAGGCTCCCCGGTCCACACCGAGTTCATGATCGAGGACGCGTATTCCTTCGATTGCTCGACCTCGATGCGGTCGGCCGAGCGATAGGCCTCGGCCTGGCCCTTCCAGCGCTCAATCTGTTCGATGCAGCGCTTGGGATATTCGTCGAGCGGAATGCCGAACTTGTCGATCAGGTCGGGGCGGCCTTCCTTGATGAAATAGGGCGTGTATTCGGCGAAATGCTCGGAGCTTTCGGTGACGAAATAGCCGAGCCGCGTCAGCATCTCGTAGCGCACCTTGTTGGGGCAGCGCGGGTTCCAGCCCGGCTTCGGCGCCCTGCCCTCGCGATAGGCGCGGATCAGGTCCGGATAGAGGTTGCGGTAGGACCCATCCGGCTGCCGGTGCTCGAACTTCAGGTAGAAGGCCATGTGGTTGATGCCGGCCGAGCGGTAGCGTATCTCGTCGTAGGGAATGTCGAGATCGTGCGCCAGTTCCATCGCCGTGCCCTGCACAGAGTGGCAGAGGCCTACCTGTTTGATCTCAGGGTATTTCTCTGAGATCGCCCAGGTGTTGATCGCCATCGGGTTGACATATTGCAGCATGATCGCGTCGGGGCAGACGGCCAGCATGTCCTCGCAGATCTTCCACAGATGCGGCACGGTCCGGAGGCCGCGCATGATGCCGCCGACGCCGAGCGTGTCGGCAATGGTCTGGCGCAGGCCGTATTTCTTCGGCACCTCGAAATCGGTGATGGTGCAGGGCTCAAAGCCGCCGATCTGGAAGGCGACGACGACGAAGTCGGCGCCGGCGAGCGCCCTGCGCTGGTCGGAATAGGTCTCAGCCTTCGCCTTCACGCCCAGAGTCGCGATCAGCTTGTTGACAACGATGGCGCTCTCTTCCAGCCGCTGCGGATTGATGTCCATCAGCGCGATCGTCGCGCCTGACAGCGATGGCCGCTGCATCACGTCGCCGACAATGTTCTTCATGAACACGGTCGAACCCGCGCCAATGAAGGTGATCCTGGGATGTCTTGCCACTATTAAGCCTCCGGCACTTTGCTACGCCACGTCGAAGGCGGCCCTGACGAGCCGTTCGGTGTAGGCGGTCTTGGGATGGGTGAGGACCTCGTCGACGGGTCCCTGTTCGACGATCTTGCCGTTCTGCATGACGATGACGCGATGGCAGAGCGCGCGCACCACCTTGAGGTCGTGCGAAATGAAGAGATAGCTAAGGCCGCGTTCGTCCTGCAGCTTGCGCAACAAGTCGATGATCTGCGCCTGCACCGAAAGGTCGAGCGCCGATGTCGGTTCATCGAGCAGGATGAATTCGGGCTCCAGCGCGATGGCTCGGGCAATGGCGATGCGCTGCCGCTGGCCGCCGGAAAATTCGTGCGGGAACCGCGACAGGATATCGCCGGGCATGCCGGCGCTGACCAGGGCGTCGCGAACCCGACCGACCCGCTCGCGCCGTGTCGCGCCGATCCTGTTGACGACCAGCCCTTCCTCGATGATCTGGCCGATCGTCATACGCGGGTTGAGCGACGAGAACGGATCCTGAAAAACGACCTGCATGCGCGAGCGCAGCGGCCGCATCTCGGCGCGCGACAGGCCGTGGATCGGCTGGCCGTCGAAGCTGACCTCGCCGCGCTTGGCCTCGGTGAGCCTGAGCAAGGCGAGACCGAAGGTGGTCTTGCCGGAGCCGGATTCGCCGACCAGCCCCAGTGTCTCGTGGCGGCAAAGCTTCAGGCCGAGATCGTCGACGGCGACCAGTTCGCGCCAGTCCGGCTTCAGGAAGCTGCCATGGCGCAGCATGAAGCAGACGCGCATATCGCGGGCCTCGAGGATGGTGCCGCTGTTTTCCGGCAGCGGCTGCGGCTTGCCGTGCGGCTCGGACGCGAGCAGCCGCTTGGTATAGGCATGCTGCGGGTCGGCGAACAGCCGCTCGGTAACGTTGTGCTCGCACATCTCGCCATGCTGCATGACATAGACATAGTCCGAGAATTTCCGCACCACGGTAAGGTCGTGGGTGATCAGGATGACCGCCATCCTGAGTTCTTTTTGCAGATTGCGGATCAAATTGAGGATCTGTGCTTGCACCGTGACGTCGAGCGCTGTCGTTGGCTCGTCGGCGATCAGCACATCAGGGTCGTTGGCGAGCGCCATAGCGATCATCACGCGCTGGCGCTGCCCGCCCGACATCTGGTGCGGATACTGTTTGATGCGCGCTTCCGGCTCGGGGATCTGGACATGCCGCAAAAGCTCGAGCGCCCGCGCCCAGGCTTGCTTGCGGCTGACCTTTCGATGCACTCTGATCGCCTCGACGATCTGACTGCCGACCGTATAGATCGGGTTGAGCGAGCTCATCGGCTCCTGGAAGATCATCGAGATGCGATTGCCGCGCAGCTTGCGCCGGGCGCTCTCGGGGAATTTCAGTATGTCCTGCCCGCAATAGTCGATGGTCGAGTTCGGCGACACGGTGGCCCGCTTCGACAAGAGCCCCATGACAGCGCGCGCCGTCACCGACTTGCCGGAACCGGACTCGCCGACGATGGCGATCGTCTCGCCGCGATAGAGCTGGAACGAGACATCCTTCACCGCGTCGACGACGCCGTGCTCGACCTTGAAGGCGACCTCGATGTTGCGGGCATCGATGATGGGTTGGTCGTGGCGGCCGGCATGGTCGAGCCGGACGGCTGGTGCGAAGGTGGCTGCGAGCGCAACGGTCATCCCGGCCACCTCAATAGGGATCGACGGCATCGCGCAGGCCGTCGCCCAGCGCGTTGAAGGCAAAGACGGTGATCAGCACGAAGCCGACCGGCGACAGGATCCACGGATAGGTGCCGATGACCGAATAGGTAGCCGTGTCCTGCAGCATCAGCCCCCATGAGATCAGCGGCGGTTTCACGGCGAAGCCGAGGAAGCCGAGAAAGGCTTCGAGCAGCACCACCGTCGGGATGGCGATCGTCACGGCGACGATGACGTGGCTCATCACATTGGGAAAAATGTGCTGCATGATGATACGCATGTCGGTGGCGCCAACCGCCATGGCAGCGCGCACATAGTCGATCCGCGCCAGCGCCAGCGTCTTGCCGCGCACCTCGCGCGACATCTGCGCCCAGCCCAGCGCCGACATGACGATGATGACGAAGGCGAGGAAAACGTTGGTCGGCGCGGTCACCGGGATCAGCGTCGTCAGCGCAAGATAGAGCGGCAATTGCGGGAAGGCGAGCACCAACTCGACGAAGCGCTGCATCCAGACGTCGAAGCGGCCGCCGAAATAGCCCGAGACCATGCCGACCGTGGTGCCGATGACGGTGATGATGAACACCACCGTCAGCGCGATCATCAGCGAGACGCGCGAGCCCTGGATGGCGCGCGACAACACATCCCGGCCGAATTTGTCGGTGCCGAGAAAATGCACCGGCTGGCCGTCGGCCGAAGCGAAGAAATGCCGGTTGGCGGGGATCAGTCCAAGCAGCCGGTAGTCGGCGCCCTTGACGAAGAAGCCGAGCAGGCGCGGATGCTCGTAATCCGGCCCGACGACCGGCTGGAAGGTGACCGGGTCGAGGTCAGCAGAATCCGCCAGCGCATAGACCCGCGGCTGGAGCACGAAATTCCCGTCTCTGTCGTGAAAACTCATCACTTGCGGCGGGGCGAAAGCGACATCGGTCACCTTGGGGTCCATCGGCGCGAAGAAATCGGCGAATAGCGCCATCAGCACCAGAAGCACGACCAGGATCAGCCCGGCCATGCCGGTCCAGGAGCGCCTCAGCCGGCGCCAGACCAGCGCCATATAGCTCTCATTGCCGCGTGGGGTCGCAATCGCGGTTGCTTCAGCCGGGGGCGGCGGCGGGGATGGGTCACGCGCCAGCATCTAGCTCTCCCTGAACTGGCGTACGCGCGGATCGAGCAGCGCGAGCAGCATGTCGGCGATGATGTTGCCGACGATCAGCGTTGCCGACAGCACCATCATGAAGGTCGCCGTGACATAAACGTCGCCGACCGCCATCGAGCCGACAATGGCCGGCCCGACCGTCGGCAGCGCAAAGATGATCGCCGTCTCGATCTCGCCGGTCAGCATGTAGGGCAGCACCACGCCCTGATACATGATGAGCGGGTGCAGTGCGTTGGGCACGGCATGGCGCATGACGACGGCGCTGCCGGTCAGGCCCTTGGCCTTGGCCGTCTCGACATATTGCGCGTTCAGCGTATCGAGCAGATTGCCGCGCATGACGCGCATATTGTAGGCGAGCCCGCCGAAGGTGGCGATCGCCACCACCGGCCAGACATGCTTGACGAGGTCGGCGAATTTCGCCCACGACCACGGCGCGCCGCCATATTGCGGCGAGAAGAAGCTGCCGATCTCCGACACGTTGAACTGGAAGACCAGGAGATAGACGATGATCAGCGCCATCAGGAAGCGCGGCACCGTCATGCCGAGGAAGGAGATGGCCGACAGCCCCGAGTCGATCCATGTGTATTGCCTGGTCGCCGCCCAGATGCCGAAGGTGATGCCGAGCACCGACGCCAGCAGATGGCAGACCAGTGCCAGCAGCAGCGTGCGCGGCAGCCGCTCGCCGACCACGGCGGCGACCGGCTTGTTGTAATAGAGGCTGTAGCCGAAATCGCCGCGGGTGATGATGCCGGCGACCCAGTTCAGGTACTGGACGGGCAGCGGTTTATCGAGGCCGTGCTCGACCCGATAGGCTTGCGCCTGCGCGTCGGCTTCGGCAAAAGACGCCCCGCCCTGGTTGATGAGCTGCGAGCGGATATAGTCGGCATAGTCGCCCGGCGGCGCCTGGATGATGGCAAAGGTGACCAGGCTCAGGATGACCATGACCGGGACCGCCGATGCTATGCGCATGGCCAGGAATCGCAGCATCGGACCGTTTCTCCTCCTTGGATCTAATCTGTTGCCGCTGACCTTACTCCGTCCCGGCCGCGCGCAGCGCGGCCGGGCGTCAGCCAGGGGAGGAAACTCAGTTCGTCGGACCCTTGTCGCCGGGCTTGCCGGGAAGCTGGTCGGGAAAGAGTTCGTATTTCTGCTGCTTGTCGGCGGCGACGAAGACGCGTTCGCGCACGATCGAATCCTCGGCCCAGTTGAACATGAAGATCGGCGTTCCCTGCGGGATGTTGGAGAAGCGCTTGTTGATGATCAGGGCGCCGGGATATTCGGTCAGTCCGATATTGTAGACATGCTCCGTCGAGATCTTCTGGAACGTCTTCATCAGGCTGGCGCGCTCGTCATTGTCTGACGAGGAGACGAACTTGTTGACGATGTCGACAAGCTCCTTTTCGAACGGCATCAGGTCGACCACGCCGCTTTCGGGCGCGCGGTGATCCCAGCTGGTCTTGGGTCCGACGGGCGCGAGTTGCACGGTATTCTGCACGACGGAAGTCAGCTCCTGCTCGTTGCGCCTGATCAGCCAGTCGAAGCGGCCGGAATATTGCGAGGCATCACGCTGGGTGCCGTTGAGGCCGTTGAGCACGACCCTGATGCCAAGCTTTTCCATCTGGCCGACGACGCCTTCGGCGAGGCTCTTGTCAGTGCCGTAGTCATTGTTGACCAGCATCACGATCTCGACATTCTTGCCGCCGGCGGTCCCGGCCGGGAAGTTCACGAAGCCGTCGCCATCCGTATCCTTGAGACCAGCCTTGGCCAGTTCCGCCTTGGCGCCCTCGATGTCGAAGGGATAGTAGACGGTCGAGTTGCGGTCATAGAAGCTGGTGCCCGAGGAAAAGCCACCGGGGTAGATGGCGGTGAACGGCCCCTTGACCAGCGAGTCGCCGAGCGCCTTGCGGTCGAGCGCCATGGTGATGCCCTTGCGGAAGTCCTCATTGCGATTGAGCTCGCGGATCGCCTGGCCGCGTTCGTCGGGATTGCCCCAGCCATTGGCGGAAAAGTTCATGCGCAGATTGTAGCCGATCAGGCGCGGGCCAAAGGCGAGCCGGGCCGGCGCGTCCTTGTCCGCCGCTCGCTTCAGCGAAGCGACGAAATTCTCCGGCTGCTCGAGGTTGGAGAAGTCGGCGGCCCCTGCCACCGCCTGCACGTCGCGGTCGGCCCAGGTCGACAGCTTGTAGTGCAGTTCGTTGAGATAGGGCAGCTGGTTGCCCTTCTCGTCGACCTTCCAGTAGTAGGGATTGCGGCGCAAGACGATGATGTCGTCGGGCCTATACTCCACCGGCACCCAGGCACCCATCACCGGAATGTTCATATATTCCGGCGGGAACGCGTTCTTGAACTGCTCGTAGGTATTCTTCGAGTACTTCGGATGCTGCGGCTTCAGGATATGCGCCGGGCCGGGGCAGAAGGTGCCGTAGGCCATGGCGTAGAGATACTGTTTGGGGAAAGCGTCCTTGAAGGTCCACTCGACGGTGTAGTCGTCGACCTTCTTCAGCGTCGTGCCGACACCGAAGGTTTCCGCTGTGGCGCCGTTCAACGGCGAGACATTGGGGTCGACGACCTCATCGTCCCAGTAGAACATGACATCGTCGGCATTGAAGGCAACGCCGTCAGACCATTTGGCGCCTTCGACCAGGTGCATGGTCAGCGTGTGGCCATCCTTCGACCAGTCCCAGCTCCTAGCGAGGTTGGGCAGCGGCTCGGTGTCCTTGGCCTCGACCTGGAACAAAGGCGCGGTGCGCGTCAGGCATTCCGAAAGGCCGATGTCGATGCCGCCCCATCCTTGGGTCTGGCCGGCGCCATAATTCCAGCCTTCCGGCCGGCCGCCAATGACGTGGCGCATGGTGTCGCCATAAACGCCGATGCCGTCCGGCATGTTGCCGGTCTTGAACACCAGCGGCTCCTTCGGCAGGCGATCCTTGACCGGCGGCAGCTTGCCAGTCTTGACGTATTTCTCGGTGACCCACTCGGGCTCGTGATATTCGGGCAGCGCCTTGAACTCCAGGATGGAATCGCGGGCGACGTATTTGATTTTGCCCTCGGCGGGAAACGCCGCCGGCGCCGGCGGCGTGGTCGGCTCGGACGCGTATGCACTGCCAAGCGCCAATGCCGAGACGCTCAGCGCCAGCCCGGCGAGAATGCCAATTCTTCGCCCGGCGAGAATGCCAATTCCACGAAAGTTCCTCATTGTGTTCCTCCCAGATGTTTCGACGTCTGCTGCTGCCCGCATCTATTCATGATGGCTGATTGGCGAACCGGCCTCCCGCTGTCCGCCTGCCAGCATTCTCAGCCGGCCTGTTTCAGGGCCGTTTTTTCGGCGCGCAGTTCCTCGATCGAGCGCACTTTGCGCCGCGCCGCACCCGCCCAGTCGCGGGTTTTCACCATCGATTTCGAAAGCCGCTCCTTGGCGGCCGGCACGGCATCGGCGTATTGCGGCAGCCAACGCGCCTGGGCGACGACCATCTCGTCGACCATCTGCCAGACCTCTTCCGGCGTCGACACCGCACCCACCAGCGGATCGTGCAGCACCGCGAGCTTGAGCAGGTCAATGTCGCCCGTAACAGCCGCATGCACCGACATGCGCTGAACGTTGATCGAAGCCATGCAGGTGGCCGCGCAGGCTTCCGGCAGCGTGATGCCTGACGCCATGTTGATGCCGAAGCGATCGACGAAACCGGGCGATTCGATGATCGCGTCCTGCGGCAGATTGGTGATGATGCCGGTGTTCTTGACGTTGAAGTGGCCGCGATAGACGCGGTTCGTCTCCAGCGCTTCGAGAATATGGCTGGCATGCTCGTTCGAGCGCTTCGATACGTCGAGCGGCTTCGACGCCGCTTCGAGGAATTGCGGATATTCCGTCTCGAACCAGTTGCGGGTTTCCGTGGAGTAGCGAAGATAGCCGCCGGTCTCGCCATGGATCCAATCGGACATGTCGATCCAGCGGGTGATTTCGTCCGGCCGCTTGCGATACCAGGGCAGATATTCGGAGAGATGACCGTTGCTTTCGGTGGAGTAGACGCCGAAGCGCTTCAGCACGTCGATGCGCAGCTTTTCCTGCTGCGAATAGACCGGATGCGCCTCGAAGGCAGCCACCAGTTCGTCCTTGCCGATCTTGCGGCCGTTGAGCCGCAAATCGATGAACCAGGTCTGGTGGTTGATACCGGAGCAGACATAATCGAGTTCGCTGTGCGACTTGGCGCCGAGCACTTCGGCGATCTGTTCGGCGCCGTGCTGGACACCGTGGCAGAGGCCGACCGTATCGACCTTGCCATATTCGATCGCCGCCCAAGTGTTCATCGCCATCGGGTTGGCATAGTTGAGGAATTTGGCGCCTGGCTCGGCGACCTCCAATATATCCTTGCAGAAGTCGAGGATGACCGGGATGTTGCGCTGGCCGTAGAGGATGCCCCCGGCGCAAATCGTGTCACCGACGCACTGGTCGATGCCGTATTTCAAGGGAATGCGGATATCGTCGGCATAGGCTTCGAGCCCGCCCACCCGCACGCAGCTGATGACGTAGCGCGCGCCTTCCAGCGCCTTGCGGCGGTCGGTCGTCGCCGTCACCCTGGTCGGCAGCTTGTTGGCCTCGACGATGCGGTCGAGGATCGCCTTGATCATTTGCAGATTGTGTTCGCTGAGATCGGTCAGCGCGAATTCGATGTCGCTGAATTCCGGGACGCACAAAATATCGGTGAACAGCTTCTTGGTGAAGCCGACGCTGCCGGCGCCGATAATAGCGATTTTGAAACTCATCACCTCACCTCGATGCATTCGAATGCCGGGTAAGGAGCAACAGAAAGGGAATGGCGGCTCGCCTCGGCGCGCATGCCATTCGAGCCGGAATTCCGGCTCGTTCTCCTCCCCGCCCGCTCCTCGACCGCGGGTCTTTCGCGTTCTCAGGATTTGGATTATGCCGTTATTCCAGGGCGCGGCCAGAGAACGATTATGCTTTCGAGGGTAATTTTGTGCTGCATGATCTGATCGCCAACGGACAGTTGATGCGCACCATCTCGCTGCCGCGCGGCCGCCAACGCCTGCAT
Source organism: Mesorhizobium sp. LSHC412B00 (assembly GCF_000503035.1). Taxonomy (NCBI): domain Bacteria; kingdom Pseudomonadati; phylum Pseudomonadota; class Alphaproteobacteria; order Hyphomicrobiales; family Phyllobacteriaceae; genus Mesorhizobium; species Mesorhizobium sp. LSHC412B00. The sequence continues at coordinate 306,408 of NZ_AYWB01000002.1, forward strand.
GCCATGCCAACCAGCACCGGCTATGAAGTACGCGAGGGCGTGACCTATGACTGGGATGGGCGCAAGCGCGGCCAGACACCGTTCACCGTGCTGCAGCACACGATCAGCGGCACCGGCCAGCTGCGCTACGAGAACCGCAACTACCGCCTGCAGGCCAACGACACGCTGCTGGTGCTGGTGCCGCACAACCATCGCTACTGGCTGGAGAAGGGCGACCGCTGGGAATATTTCTGGATCTCGATGAATGGCGAGGAGGCGCTGCGCGTCCACAAATCCATACTCAGCGTCTCCGGCCCGGTGTTTCGGCTGCAGCCGGAGACGATCGATCATCTCGCCGATTGCAGCCTGCGCCTGATCAAGGGCGGCGCTTCGCCTGGCGCTGCTTCGGCAATCGCCTATGAGGCGGCGATGGCGCTTTACGACGATGTCTTCGGCTCGCACGCCTTCACTGAGAAACAGAGCGTCATGCAGCCGGTCATCGATCATATCAACGCCAATCTCGACAAGCCCTTGCCCGTGGCCGAGCTCGTCCAGATCAGCGGCCTCAGCCGCGCCCATTTCTCGCGCTGCTTCGCCGAGAGCGAAGGCGTTCCGCCGGCCGAGTTCGTGCTGCAGCAGCGGCTGCAGCGGGCGGCGAAGCTGCTAACCAAAGCCGATTTCCTGCCAGTCAAGGAGGTCGCCATCCTGTGCGGCTTCGAGGACGCCAACTATTTCTCGAAAGTCTTCCGCCGGCTCTACGGCATCAACCCGACGCAGTTCCGCACCACCGGCATGTATGCCAGCCTGGGCAGCCTTCAGTAGAGCATGATCTCGAAAAGTGGATACCGGTTTCCGGAAGAGATCATGCTCGGAAAACAGGCCGGATGGCCGCCATCACCCGATGCGATTGCCACTTGCGGGATCGAACAGATGCAGCGCCGCCGGATCGGCAGACAGTCTTACCGTGTCGCCCGGCCGGATAGTGCTGCGTCCCATGACGAAGACACAAACCAGCTGGTTGGCGAGCCGGACATAGAACTGCGTCGACAGGCCGAGCGGCTCGACCACCTCGACCTCTGCCTTGAGCGGACCATCGTCGGCAAGCTGGATGTGCTCCGGCCGTAGCCCGACAGTAAGCACATCGCCATCCTTCAACGGCAAGCCATCAGGCAACCGCAGCTTCTGGCCGTCGGCCAGCACCGCGTCCACCTTGCCGCCCTTGGCCACTGTCGCCGGAAAGAAATTCATGCCGGGCGAGCCGATGAAGCCGGCCACAAAAGTATTGATCGGCCGATCGTAGAGTTCGAGCGGATGGCCGACCTGCTGCACATAGCCGTCATGCATGACGACGATGCGGTCGGCCATAGTCATGGCTTCGATCTGGTCGTGGGTGACATAGACCGATGTGGTCTTGAGCTGCTGGTGCAGCGCCTTGATCTCGGCGCGCATATGCACGCGCAATTTGGCGTCGAGATTGCTGAGCGGCTCGTCGAACAGAAACACTTTGGGATCGCGCACGATGGCGCGGCCCATGGCGACGCGCTGGCGCTGGCCGCCGGACAGTTGCCTGGGCAGACGGCCGAGGAAACTGTCGAGGCCGAGGCGCTTGGCCGCCGCCCCTACCCTGCCGTCGATCGTCGTCTTCTCCGCCTTCTTCAAAAGCAGGCTGAAACCCATATTCGACGACACATCCATGTGCGGATAGAGCGCGTAGGACTGGAACACCATGGCAATATCGCGGTCCTTCGGCGCGACATCGTTGACCAGCCGATCGCCGATATGGATCTCGCCGCCCGACACCTCCTCCAGCCCGGCAATCATGCGCAAAAGGGTCGACTTGCCGCAGCCGGACGGGCCGACCAGCACGACGAACTCGCCATCGGCGATCTCGAGGTCGACGCCGTGCAGGATGCGCAGCGAACCGTAATCCTTCTCGACGTTTTGCAGCGTGACGGAAGCCATCGATTATCCTTTGACCGCGCCGGCGGTGAGGCCGGTGACGAGATAGCGTTGCAGGAAGGCGAAGAAGATGCAGACCGGGATCAGCGCCAGGATCGACGCCGCCATCATCTGCCCCCAGTCCACGGCGAACTTGCCGATATAGGTGAGCAGGCCGACGGCAAAGGTCTTCTGGTCGTCGCTGGAGATCAGCATCAGCGCGAACAGCAATTCGCTCCAGGCGGCGGTGAAGACGAAGCCGAGCGTGGCGCCCATGCCGGGCAAGGTCAGCGGCACGATCACCTTGCGCATCGCCTGCGCCCGCGTGCAGCCGTCGATCATCGCCGCTTCCTCCAGATCCTTCGGAATGCCGTCGAAGAAGGACTGCATTAGAAAGGTGGCGAAGGCGGTGTTGAAGGCGGTGTAGATGATGATCAGACCAACCAGACTGTTGGTCAGGCCAAGCTCGCCCATGACGCGGTAGATCGGCGGAATGACCATCACCAGCGGGAAGGTTTGCGTCAGCAAAAGCATGATCGCCAGCGTTGCCTTGCCGCGAAAGGTGAAGCGCGACATGGCGTAGCCGGCGAGCGTGGCGATGACTGTCACCAGGGCCGCCGTCGACACCGAGACGATAACGCTGTTGAGGAAATAGCGGGGGAAGTCAGAGGCTTCCAGGACAGTGATGAAGTTGCGGAAGGTGGTCTGCGACGGCCACAGCGTGATGCCCTCGGAATAGAGCAGCCGCTCCGGCGTTACCGAAATCTTCAGCGTCCAGAAGATCGGAAACAGCGCAAAGATCATATAGGCGGCAATCGCCGCGTAGAGGCCGATGCCGCTGAAGATGCGCGAGGAGGTGGAGCGTCCGGCAATCATCAGACGTGCCTCACCAGCAAGCGGCGGATGGCGATCAGCGCGATCGCATAGGCGATGAGCAGTACCAGTAGCAGCACCGCCACCGCGGAGGCATAGCCCTTGTCCAGCGACTTGAAGGCGCTGACATAGATGTAGACCGGCACCGTGCTGGTCGAGCCGGCCGGCCCGCCCTCGGTCATGACGAAGATCTGATCGGCTAAGGTCGCGATCCAGATCGTACGCAGCATGACGGTGATGACGATGGTCGGCGCCAGGAACGGCAGCGTCACCTTGGTGAAGCGCTGCCAAGGCGAAGCGCCGTCGATTGCGGCCGCCTCATGCAGTTCCGACGGGATCGACTTCAGCGCCGCCAGCAGCGTGATGGCGAAGAACGGAATGCCGAACCAGATGTTGGCGATGATCGGCCCCCACATGGCGGTCGCCGGATCGGACAGCACATTGGTCGGCTCGGCCTTCAGCCCGAGCGTGAAGAGCCAATGCGGCAGTGGTCCGATGATCGGATTGAACAGCCACGCCCAGGTCAGGCCCGACAGGAAAGATGGCACCGCCCAGGGCAGGAACACCACCGCCTGCACGAACTTGCGCCCGACAAACGGTTTGTCGAGCAGCAACGCCAGACCCAGGCCGAGGAAGAACTGGAAGAACAGGCTGGCGACGGTCCACCACAGCGTGTTGACCAGCGCCTGCCCCAGCACCTGGTCGGTCAGCATCGCCTGATACTGGCCTAGACCGACATATTCGGATTTGAAGGCGGAGAACTTCCGGAACGAATAGCTGATGCCGATGATCAGCGGCACCAGCAGCACCACGACCAGCAGAACGATCGCCGGGCTGAGATAAAGCCAGGGCTCGATTGCTGCATGCGTCAGCCGCTTCTTTCGCGGCCGGCCGGCGGATCGTATTTCGGACACGGCATAAGTCATTAGCGCTCAACAATCATGGGTGGGTGCCGACAGCGGCAACAGCACCCTTCTCCCCGTTCACGGGGAGAAGATGCCGGCAGGCAGATGAGGGGCGGCGCCAGCCTTGGGGTGCTCGCGCTGCCCCTCATCCGGGCCTGTCTGTGCATGTCGTTGTCCCAAAACCGCTACGCACTTTTGGGCGACATGCATTCGGGCCACCTTCTCCCCGTAAACGGGGAGAAGGTGGAAGAACTACTTCTTGTTCTTGGCCAGCCAGTCCTGCTGTTCCTTGGTCAGGAACGCGGCCCATTGATCGGCAACGTCCTTGGCCGACTTCTGGCCGAGCAGCACTTCCTGGAAATTCTTGATCGCCACCTGGTCGACGAAATTGCCGAGGTTCTCCAGATGTGTCGGCGGCGTCACCATTTCATATTTGGAAGTGTCGCTGAGTTCGGTGAACCAGCCTTTGAACTGCTCGGTCTTGAAGTGGGCATCCTGGTCGGCGCCATTGTGGATCGGCACGACGCCGACTTCCTTGGCCCATTCGAGATTGTCCTTGGGCGACAACAGCGTCGCCATCAGCTTCCAGGCATCGTCCTTGTGCTGCGAATTGGCGAACATCGCCCACCCGGCATAGCCCAGCGTCGGATAGGATTTGCCGCTTGGCCCCACAGGCAGCGGCGCCACGGCAAAATCGTCGGCACTCATCTTGTCGGCAATGCCGATCAGCGCATCGGGATCCTGGTTGAGCATGGCGCAGGTGCCGGAATAGAAGCCGGTGACGGTCTCGTTAAAGCCCCAGCTCACCGCATCCTTGGGCGCCAGCCCGTCCTTGTACATGTCGGCCAGCATCTGCAGGCCCTTGACCGAGCCCTCCTCGTTGATGGTCGAGGTGCCGTCCTCGTTGAAGTAGCCGCCCTTGCCAGCGGCGATGTTCATGAACATGTGCATGCCGTTGAAGGCGCCCGGCCCACCACGCAGGCAATAGCCGTACTTGCCTGGAATGGCGGAGATCTTCTTGGAGTCGGCGATGAAGTCGTCGAGTGTCGCCGGCGGGCCGTCGAGACCGGCCTCCTTGAACAGCTTCTTGTTCCAGAACAGCGCATTCACATAGTAGCCGTACGGGATCATGAACTGGGTGTTGTTGACGGTCGAGCCGAACTGCTTGGCGCGGTCGCCGAGCGTTTTGGCATCATCCCATTTGGCCATGTAGGGACCGAGATCCTCGAGCTGGCCGTTGGTGGCGTAGAGGCCCATCCAGCGCTCCGGCATCTCGACGATGTCGGGCGTATCGCCGGCCTGCACCATGGTGAGGAATTTCTCGAACGCCTGGCCCCAGGGCAGCGAGACCACCTCGACCTTGACGCCGGCATTGGCGGCCTCGAACTCGGCGATCTGCTTCTTCAGGAATTCGGTGCGCTGCGGGCTGGTGATGACCTCGACCAGCTTGAGGGTGGTGTCGGCCAATGCGCCGCTGGCGGACATCGCCAGGCCGGCAGCGGTGGCAAGCATGATGCTCAGTCGTTTCATGTTCAGAACTCCCATTTTGAACCCAGTCATTTTTTTGCTTTGTCGAAGGCCTGGCCGATGTCGACCCAGAGGTCTTCGACGCTTTCCAATCCGACATTGAAGCGGATGGTTCGGGGGCTGACGCCGAAGCGCGCCATCGAATTGAGACCCGGTGTCTGCTCGAGCGAGGCCTTTGCCGGCACGACGAGGCTTTCATGACCGCCCCAGCTGACGCCGATGCGGAAAAATTTCAGCGCATCGACGAAAGCGGGAATGTCGACATCCTCCGTCACCTCGAAGGAGAACAGCCCGGCATAGCCGGCAAGCGTCTTCTTGCCGGGATGGTTGGAATAGGCGGGATGATTGACCCGCTCGACCTTGTCATGCGCCTTCAAGCGCTCGGCGATGATGAGCCCGCTCTTCATGTGATGCGGCAGTCTCAGCGGCAGCGTGCGCAGGCCGCGCAACAGCAGCCAGCCCTCGAAGGGCGACAGCTTTGCGCCAAGCTGCGAGTAGGTCTGGTCGTTGATGTGCTTGATATGGGCGGCCGAACCCGCCACCACACCGGCGACGGTATCGCTGTGGCCGCCGAGATATTTCGAGGCCGAGTGCAGCACCAGATCGACGCCGTGCAGGATCGGCTTCTGGAACACCGGCGTCGCCCAGGAATTGTCGATTGTGGTGACGATGCCCTGCTCTTTCGCCAGCCGCGTCAGATGTTCGAGATCCTGCAGCTCGAACATCATCGAGGTCGGGCTTTCCAGGTAGAGCAGTTTCGCACCGGGAAGTGCCGCGGCCACCGCATCCGGATCGGAGCCGTCGACATAGTCGACCTTGATATGCAGGCGCGGAAACAGCCGCTCGAACAGTCGGTAGGCGTCGCCATAGCAATTGCGCACCGCAAGGATGCGTTCGCCTGCGCCGACGAAAGCCAGCAACGTCGCGCTGATCGCAGCCATGCCGCTCGAAAAACCACGTGCGGCTTCAGCACCTTCAAGCGCTGCGACGCGCGACTCGAATTCCATCACCGTCGGATTGTCGCCGCGCGAATAGATCGGCTGTTTCCTGCGCCCGGCAAAGGTGTCGGCCATGTCGGCATAGCTGGCGAAGGTGAACAGCGAGGTCTGGTAGATCGGCGGCACCACCGCATTGCCGGGGAACGGGTCGTCATGCGCCAGAAGCGTCGCCGCCTCGGCAAGATAGTCGCTGCCGGAAATGCCTGGGTCGAAGCTGTGCTCGTTCATGTGCGGACCGAAAGTTTGAGGTTGGCGGCGCCGCGCTTCAAATCGTCCTCGACCGTGGCGATCAGCTTCAGCGCTTCGGCCCGGGCGCCTTCCGGATCGTGCGCGGCGATGCAGTCGAACATGGTGCGGTGGTAGGGAAAGCTTGCGTGGCCGAAATCGCGCACGCCGAGCGGATGTTCCCAGAAGCGGTGGAACAGTTCGTGCATGGCGGCGATAATCTGCTCGAACAGCGGATTGCCGCAGGCGCGGTAGATCGCCTGATGGAATTCCCAGTCCTCTTCCGACGACATGCCGGCGCGGCTGAGAAACTCTTCCTCCATGATGTCGAGCTTGCGCTCGATCTCGGCGAGGTCGTCCTTGTCGGCACGAATGGCGCAAAGGGCGGCGGCTTCCGCTTCCAGCGCGCGGCGGATTTCCAGCGTGCGCATCAGGCCGGTGAAATCATTGCCGCCGGCAAGCGTCAGCGGCATGTGCAGCATGTCGAGCGAGACGGCGGCCTTGAGATAGGTGCCCGAGCCCTGCCGGCGCTCGACCAGGCCAAGCCCTTCCCAGCGCGTCAGCGCCTCGCGCACCGTGTTGCGGCTGACCTTCAGACGCTCAGCGAGGATGCGTTCGGTCGGCAGCCTCTCACCGGGTTCCAGCTTCTCGCGCATGACGAAGCCGGCCAACGCCTTCAGCACCGCGTCGTCGCGGGCCGTCGTCTGGATCGGCGGAAGGCTGAATTCGGTCACCGGGGCTATTACCGAAGTGGTTCAATGGTCCAACCAATTTCTGCACAGACGAAGGGACCTGTCAACAGTGGAAACGCAGCGAGGCCGAAGGGCCAGGGGATGCACCTTCGGCCTTGCTGCTTCAGCCGTGGATGGGCGCCGGCGCAGCGGCGGCGCGAGCCTCGCGCCAGCGAGCGAAGATTGCCTCGCGAACCCGCCTCGAAGCAGAGAGGCGCTTTTTTTGCCTGCGCCAGCACCGCAGGCGACGCCTCGGCGGGCGTGCCGGACCGAAAGGGGGGAGCCGGGGCGTATTCGAGCGAGAGCTGCACGATCTCGGCCTCCTCCTGTCCAAGCAGCCTCGCAACCAGCGCCAGGCCGAAGTCGATCCCCGAAGTGACGCCGCCGGCGGTGATGAGCTTGCCGTCTTCGACGATACGCTCGTCGACCGGGATCGCTCCGAACTCCTCAAGGAAATCATGCGCATACCAGTGCGTGGTCGCGCGCTTGCCCCTCAGCAGTCCGGCCGCCCCAAGCACCAGGGCACCGCTGCAAACGGAGGTGATGTAGCGCACCTGCCCCGCGCGCTCCCACACGAAATCGAGGACTGTCTGGTCCTCCAGCAGCGCGTTGACCCCGCCCCCGCCAGGAATGCACAGCACGTCGAGGGGCCGGCAATCGTCAAAGGTCGCGGTTGGCGTCAGCGAGAGGCGCGTCGATGACGTCACCGGGTTGCGATCCTTCCAGATCAGTTCCACCTCGGCATCCTTGGCCGATGCCAGGACTTCGTATGGGCCGGTGAGGTCGAGTTGTTGGACGTCGGGGAATACGAGGATGCCGAAACGAAGGGGCATGGAAATCTCCGTGGGTTGACTTCCGGCAATCTACGGCATCATGGTTTGGCACGATTGCCATTCATCCCTCGCTTCGGGCCAAACCAATGCGCCGTATCGAAGTACTTGCCTATCCCGACATCCAGCTCCTCGACGTCAGCGGACCGCTGCAGGTCTTTGCCAGCGCCAATGATTTCAAAAGGCAGGCCGGCGAACCGGCTCCTTACGAGGTCGTGGTCGTCGCCGCCTCACCGCGCATCCGGACATCGGCCGGTCTCGTGCTGGAGGCAGCAGTGCTGCCGGCGAACGGAGGTAAGATCGACACGCTGGTCGTGCCCGGCGGATGGGGCGTCAACGCGGCCTGCGACGATCCCGTGCTGATCCAGTGGATCGCCAGCCGCTCGCGCGATGCCACGCGAACCGCTTCCGTCTGCAGCGGCGCCATGCTGCTGGCGACGGCTGGCCTGCTCGACGGGCGTCGCGCGGTGACCCATTGGGGACGCTGCGCGGAGTTCGCCCGCCGCTTTCCCGCGGTCCGCCTCGAACCTGACCCGATCTTCATTCGTGACGGCAATGTCTGGACATCAGCTGGTGTAACGGCGGGGATCGATCTCGCCCTCTCCCTCGTCGAGGCCGACCTTGGCCGGCACACGGCGCTTGCCGTGGCGCGCGAATTGGTGGTCTTCCTGAAACGTCCCGGTGGCCAGGCGCAATTCAGCCAGCCCCTCAAGCTGCAGCAAGGCGACGGACGCTTCGACCGGCTGCATGGCTGGATCCTCGAAAATCTGGCCGGTGACCTGTCGCTCACGCAGTTGGCCGACCACGCCAATATGAGCCCGCGCAGCTTCTCGCGGCGCTATCGCGAGGCCACCGGCCGGACACCTGCCCGCGCGATCGAGGAGATCCGGATCGAGGCGGCGCGGCGGATGCTGGAGCGGGGCCAGCCCGTCAACCAGACGGCCCGCCGCTGCGGTTTCGGCTCGGAAGAAACCATGCGGCGCGGCTTTCTGCGCGTGCTGGGCACCAACCCGCGCGCCTATCGCGAGCGTTTCTGATCGCTACGGCTTGCGCCATTAAGCCGGCGGTCGACGCCGTAGAAATAGAGCCTCTCCAGCGTTCAGGCGGGATGCTGTAGCTGGCTGAGCCCGCCATCGACGACGAGGGTCGCCGCGTTCATGAACGGGCACTCCTCAGAAATCATGAACACAGCGGCCAGCGCGATCTCGCGCGCCGAGGCGATGCGGCCGCCGGGATGCAGCGCCAGCGTCCTGGCGCGCGCCGCAACCGAATCGGCAAAACTGTTCCAATAGTCGGTCGCCTTCTGCGTCTCGACATAACCGGGCGCCAGCGCGTTCACGCGCACGCCCTGCCCGGCATATTCCAGCGCCAGCGATTTGGTCAGCCCAAGCAGCGCGTGCTTGGCCACGGGATAAGGGAAGGTATGAGGGATGATGGTGAAGCTGTGCGTCGAGGCGATGTTGAGGATCGCGCCACCGCCATTTGCGATCATTCCTGGCAGCACCGCCTTGGCGCAGTTCCAGGCGCCCTTGACGTTGACGTCGAAATTGCGGTTCCACTCCTCCTCGGTCGCCTCGAGCGGCGTCGAGAACACATTCATCCCGGCATTGTTGATCAGCGCGTTGATCGGCCCGATCGCGTCGGTCGCTTGACCGACGGCTGCGGCAATCGCAGCACCGTCGCTGATGTCGGCTGAGACATGCCCGACATGGCCCTGCGGCGCTGCTAGGCCGGCGACCGCTTTGTCCAGCAGCGCGCCGTCGCGATCGACCAGGAACAGCCTTGCCCCTTCGGCGAGGCAAGCTTCAGCGATGGCAAGCCCAATGCCTTGCGCGGCGCCGGTGAGGAAGATGCGTTTGCCGGACAGGCGCTCAGCCATGGCTGTCACTCCACTGGAAGATGGTCAGCGCCGGCCCAGTGCCGACGAACGCAGATTGTCGAGCAAAACGGCAAGCAGCAGGATCACGCCGCGCACAATGTATTGGTAGAACGCCGGGATGTTGAGCAGGTTCATGGCGTTTTCGGCGATGCCCATGATCAGCACGCCGACGATGACGCCCGACATGGTGGCGCGGCCGCCGGCAAGCGAGACGCCGCCGAGCACGCAGGCCGAGATGACCGAGAGTTCAAGCCCGACCGCCGCATTGGGCTGGCCCGACGTGATGCGCGAGGCCAAAAGGATGCCGGCGATGCCACAGACCACGCCCTGCAGAGCAAAGATCCAGATGCGCGTCCAGTCGACATTGACGCCGGCCAGGCGCGAAGCCTCCGGGTTACCGCCGATGGCCAGCGTGTTCTTGCCGAACACGGTACGATTGAGGACAAAACCGAAGATGCAGAACAGCACGGCCAGGACCCAGACCGGCGTCGGAATGCCGAACAGCTTCGACAGCGCCAGTTGGTAGAAATCCGGGCTGTTGATGCCGACGGCGCGGCCGTCGGATGCGATCAGCGCAAGGCCGCGCACGATCTGCATGGTGGCAAGCGTCGTGATCAGTGCGTTGATGCGGAATTTGGCGATGACGACGCCATTGATGAAGCCGACGAAGGCGCCGCAGGCGATTGCCGCGAGAAGCCCGAGCAGGATCGAACCGGTATAGTTCGACGCCATTACCGCGACCATGCCGGCAAAGGCGACGATGGAGCCGACCGAGAGGTCGAAGTCACGCGCGGCAAGGCAGAACATCATCGTGCAGGCGACAATGCCGACGGTGACCACCGACTGCAGCAGGCCGAGCATGTTGCGGTCGGTGAGGAAGTTCGGCACCAGCAGCGACACCAGCACGAAGGCGACGATGAAGATGACGACGAGGCCCTGTTCGCCGAGCAGGATCTTCTTCAACTGATCGGTCATGGTAAAGATCCTCAGGATGCGATCGCGTCGGGGGTTTTCTGATCGGGAAGAGCAGCGGCCAGGATCGCTTTTTCGGCGAACTGGTCGCGGGCGAGTTCGGCACTGATGCGCCCGCCGCACATCACCAGGATGCGGTCGCAAATGCCCATCACTTCCGGCAGTTCGGACGAGACGACGACGATCGCCATGCCGTCTTCGGCAAGCTGGTAGAGCAGTTCGTAGATTTCCGCTTTGGCGCCGACATCGATACCGCGTGTCGGCTCGTCGACGATAAGCACGCGCACGCCCTGCTCCGACAGCCAGCGGCCGAGAATGACCTTCTGCTGGTTGCCACCGGAGAGGTTGATGATGTCCTGCTTGCGCGACGGCGTGCGCACCTTGAGCTTCTTGATGAAGGTCTCGGCGGTGGCGATCTCGCTGGCGCGGTTCAGGATCCCGAAGCGCGTGTGATGACGCCGCGACGAGATGTTGATGTTCTCCTCGATCGAGCGGCCCTGGATAATGCCGTCATGCTTGCGGTCTTCCGAGCACAAAACGATGCCGGCGCGGATCGCATCATGGGGATCGGTGGCATGCACGACCTTGCCGTCCACGCTGATGCTGCCGCCCGAGCGCGGGTCGGCGCCGAACACCAGCCGCATCAGTTCCGAGCGCCCCGCGCCGATCAGGCCGAAGAAGCCGACGATCTCGCCCGCCCTCGCCTCGAAGCTGGCGGGCGTCGTCAGTTTTACTCCGGAAACAGCGTCGACCTTCAGCCGGACATCGCCGACCGGGCGTGGGCGAAAACCCCAGATATCGGAGATTTCGCGGCCGACCATTTCGGCGACGACCTGGTCGCGCGTAACGTTTTTCAGCGACGCATGGTGCGCCGCGAGCTTGCCGTCGCGCAGCACGGTCAGGCTGTCGCAGAGGCGGAACACTTCGTCCAGCCGGTGCGAGACATAGATGATGACCTTGCCCTCGCCGCGCAGGCGGTCGATCAGCGCAAACAGGATTTCGCTTTCGCGCGACGACAGCGACGAGGTCGGCTCGTCCAGAGCGATGACGCGCGCGTCGAGCATGATCGCCTTGGCGATCTCGACCATCTGCCGTTCGCCGATGGACAGCGTCTTGACCTTGCGCCTGATATCGATGTCGATGCCTGCCGATTTCAGCTTGGCGCCGACGTCTTCCAGCATTCTGGCGCGGGCGATGATGCCGGCGTTGGTGGGGAAGCGGCCGAGGCTGAGGTTTTCGGCAACAGTGAGCTCAGGAACCAGCTGTAGCTCCTGGTGGATGACGATGACGCCATTGTCGAAGGCATCTCGCGTCGTTGCATAGGCTTGCATCTTGCCGTCGATGAGGATCTCGCCGTCATCGGCATGCTGGTCGCCCGACAGGATCTTGATCAGCGTGGATTTGCCGGCGCCGTTCTCGCCCATCAGGCCGTGCACGGCGCCCTTGCCGACGCCGAACGAGACGTCCGACAGCGCCTTGACGCCCGGATAGGTCTTGGTGATTTCCGAGAAGTCGAGAAAGGACATGGGGCGCCTATCCTTTTGCCATGCCAAACAGGCGGCGACTGTGAGCCGCCGCCTGTTTGTACAGGGAGGATTATTCGATGCCGAGACCCTTGCGGACCGTCTGGTAGTCGTCGCGCTTGGCCAGCGCACCGGCGGTCAGGATGAGCTTCTCGGGTTCCTTGTTGTTGGCGACCCAGTCATACATGTTGAGCGCAGTCTCGTAGCCGTGACGCTTCGGCGAGATGATCACCGTGCCGACGAAGCCGGTGGCGGTCGGCTTCTTGAACTCGTTGATCGCCGAATCCGCGCCGCCAATGCCGACGCCGATCACGTTTTCGGCCGGGATGCCGACGCTTTCGGAAGCGCGCACGGCGCCGAGAACGGCTTCGTCGTTGAGGCCGAAGGAGACCCACTTCTTGATGTCGGCATGGGCGTTGAGTACCACCGTCGCCGCATTGAGCGCAGCCTCGGTATCGGTCTTGGCCTGCGGCGCGTCAAAGATGTTTTCGGCCTTGAAGCCGTTGGCCTTCAGCACCGAAATGGCGCCTTCGACCCGGTCGACGGCGGTCGGCAACTGATCATAGGAGACGCGGATGGCGCCGACCTCGTCGGCCTTCCAGCCGCGCGCCTTCATTTCGTCGACGATCGCCTGGCCGACGGCCTCGCCGATCTTGGTCGCCGAAATGCCCATATGCGGCACGTCTTCCAGCGCATTCCCGTCTGCGCCGACCAGACGGTCATCAACCGTCATCAGCTTGAGATTGTTGGCGGCGGCCTTGGCGACGATGCCGGGCCGAGCTTCACATCAGGCGTGCAGACGATGAAGCCTTGCGCGCCCTGCGCGCCGAGATTGTCGATCGCCGACATCAGCTTCTCACCGTCCTCGGCGCCGATCTTGACCAGGGTAAAACCCTTCTCCTTGGCGGCTTGGTCGGCGAACTTCCATTCGTCCTGGAACCACGGCTCCTCGGGCTGTTTGACGATAAAACCTATCTTGGTGTCCTGAGCATATGCTGCGATGGTCGTGACGGACAGCACGGCAAGGGCGCCCGCGACGAGCGCGGTCTTCAGAAGTCGCATGATTACCTCCCAGCGATGGCCGGGCGCTCAGCCCGGATGCAGAGTCTCTAATTCTTTTTATCATACTCGTCAATTGATCTGGTATGATAATTGAGCTACATGCTCTGACCAGGGATCGTTGGCGCAAATCATCCGCATCCGGTAAGGCCGGGGACGTGAGATCAGTGGTTTCGCCGCCTTGGAGGAGGGCTGAGGTGACCGAAACTTCGAAGAAGGCATCAGGCGACACCCGCCGCCCGCGCGTCATGCCCGATGTGACCAAGGCGCTTGCCTCAGACATCTTTTCCGGACGCTATCCCGCCGGCTCGTCCCTGCCGACCGAAAACGAACTCGGCGTCGAATATGGCGTCAGCCGCACCGTCATCCGCGAGGCGCTGAAGGTGCTGGCCGCCAAGGGGCTGGTGCTGTCGCGACCGCGCATCGGCACGGTTGTATGTGAACAGGACAACTGGAACATCATCGACCCGCAGGTGCTGGCCTGGCACGCGCCGCATGCGCTGGACGACAAATTGTTCGACGCCATCCTCGAAACGCGCCGCGCCATCGAACCTCTGGTAGCTGAACTGGCGGCGACTCGTGCGACGCTGCAGGAGATCGCCGATCTCGAAGCCGCCTGGCGCGGCATGGCCAATGCCGGCGAGGATCTCGCCGCCTTCTCGCGCTCGGACATCACCTTCCACCAGATCGTCTATGCCGCGAGCCACAACCCGATCTTCCGCCAGATCGGCAATCTGATCGACACCGGGCTGAAATTCTCGCTCGAAGCAACGGCGACCATTTCGCTCGCCCGGCGCATGGAAGCGGTGGCGGCGCACCGTGAGGTGGTCGAGGCGCTGCGCATGCGCGATGCCGCGGCGGCGCGTGCGGCGGCAGGCCGGATCCTCGACCTTGCGGCGCGCGACCTGGTCAGCGCCAAGAAACTCAAGAACAACTGAGACCAGCATGAAAATCATCTCGCTCACCACCTACATCGTCCCGCCGCGCTGGCTGTTCCTGAAGATCGAGACTGATGCCGGCGTTACCGGCTGGGGCGAGCCTGTGGTCGAAGGCCGTGCGCTGACGGTCGAGGCAGCGGTCAAGGAACTTGGCGATTATCTGATCGGCAAGGACCCGCGCCTGATCGAGGACCATTGGACGGTGATGCATCGCGGCGGCTTCTACCGCGGCGGGCCGATCCTGATGAGCGCCATTGCCGGCATCGACCAGGCGCTGTGGGACATCAAGGGCAAGGCGCTCGGCGTGCCTGTGCACGAACTGCTCGGCGGCAAGCTGCGCGACAGCATCAAGGTCTATTCCTGGATCGGCGGCGACCGGCCGGCGGAAGTGGCTGATGGCGCCAGGGAAGTGGTGGCGCGCGGTTTTCAGGCGCTGAAGATGAATGGCACCGAGGAACTGCAGATCGTCGACAGCCATGACAGAATAGATGCGGCTGTCGAACGAGTCGCCATGGTGCGCGAGGCCGTTGGGTCCAACATTGGCATCGCCGTCGATTTCCACGGCCGCGTCCACCGGCCGATGGCGCGCATGCTGGTCAAGGAGTTGGAACCCTACCGGCTGATGTTCATCGAGGAGCCGGTGCTGAGCGAAAATCGCGAGGCGCTGAAGGAGATCGCAGCGCTGGGCTCGACGCCGATCGCACTCGGCGAGAGGCTCTACAGCCGCTGGGATTTCAAATCGGTGTTCGAACAAGGCGCCGTCGACATCATCCAACCAGACCTGTCGCATGCCGGCGGCATCACCGAATGCCGCAAGATCGCAGCGATGGCCGAGGCCTATGACATTGCGGTGGCGCCCCACTGCCCGCTCGGCCCGATCGCGCTCGCCGCCTGCCTGCAGCTCGATGCCGTCAGCTACAACTGCTTCATCCAGGAACAGAGCCTCGGCATCCACTACAACGCCGCAAACGATTTGCTCGACTATGCCGCCAACAAGGACGTCTTCCGCTACGAGGATGGCTATGTCGCAATCCCCGATGGTCCCGGCCTCGGCGTCGAAATCGACGAGGACTACGTCAAGGAACGCGCCAAGGAAGGCCACCGCTGGCGCAACCCGGTCTGGCGTCACAAGGACGGCTCCTTCGCCGAGTGGTAGCTCGGCCGACCTTGCGGCCAGGCCTTCAGGACCTCGGGTTCGATTTCGCGGTGGCGCCAGCGTAACGCAGGCCTCTGATGGGCCGCAGCGCCGAGCACCAGCGCATGGGAACCGTCGGCGCCGGCAAGCCGCAACTCGCTGACCGCCTGGGTTGCCGCAAGCGATCGAAAGCAGTCGCTATCCATGGAACATGGCGGATGTCCTGTTCTCATCGACCTTTTCTTGGCCCGCCAGCCGCGTCACCTGCCCGCGGCGTGCCGGCCTGCGTTCCTGCCGGAGAAGATGCAGCTGCCGAGAAATGTCCCTTCCAGCGCATTGTAGCCGTGATAGCCGCCGCCACCGCCGCCGGCCACCTCGCCTGCCGCATAGAGCCCGGCAATGGGTTCGCCATTGCCGTCGAGAACCTGCGAATTGAGATTGGTGTGCAGGCCGCCAAGCGTTTTGCGCGTCAGGATGTTGAGGCGCACCGCGATCAGCGGCCCGTGCCTGGGATCGAGTATCTTGTGCGGCTTGGTCACCCGGAAGATCTTGTCGCCAATGTAGTTGCGGGCGCCGCGGACGGCTGTGACCTGCGCATCCTTGGTATAGGCATGGTCGACCTCGCGATCGCGCGCCACGATCTGCGCCTTGAGCCGGTCGTAGTCGAGCAGATTGTCGCCTGACAGCGCGTTCATGCCGGCGACCAAGTCGGCCAGGTTGTCGCGGACGACGAAGTCCTCGCCCTTTTCCAGGAACGCTGCCACCGATGGTGGCGCCTTGCCGCCGCGCCGGTTCTTCAGCACGGCCCGCCAATCCTTGGCCGTAAAGTCTAGGTTTTGCTCCGAACCCGACAGCACGAACTCCTTCGAAGCGATCGTCTTGCTCAGCACGAACCAGGAATAATCGTGTCCCGTCGACAGGATACGCTTCAAGGTGCCGAGCGAATCGAAGCTCGGGAAGAACGGCGCCTCCATGCGTTGTCCCAGAGCATCGAACCATAGCGGCGACGGCGCCGACAGGATGCGGATGCCGTGGTTCGGCCAGATCGGATTCCAGTTCTTGATCCCCTCGACATAGTGCCACATGCGGTCGGCGTTGATGACGGCCCCGCCGGCGTCCTGGGTGATCGCCACCATGCGGCCGTCGACATGGTGCGGCACGCCGGCAACCATACGCTTCGGCGCTGGCCCCAGCCGCCCGACCGGCCAAACCTTGCGAACCAACTCATGATTGCCGCCGATGCCGCCCGAGGTGACGATCACGACACCGGCCGAAAGCTCGAAATCGCCGACGGCCGTGCGGCTCGACTGCTTGCCGCGCTCGACATTGGACGCCTCCAGCATTTCACCCACGACGCCGGTGACCGCACCATTGGTTTTGACCAGCCGGTTGACCTGATGGCGGAATTTCAGCGTGATCAGCCCTTTGGCGACGTGCTCGCGCACGCGCCTTTCGAACGGCGCGACCACGCCCGGCCCAGTGCCCCATGTCAGGTGGAAGCGCGGCACTGAATTGCCGTGGCCATTGGCCAGCGCGCCGCCGCGCTCGGCCCAGCCGACCACCGGCCACCAGCGCATGCCCATGGCGTAGAGCCACGGCCGCATCTCGCCGGCGGCGAAATCGACATAGGCTTCCGCCACTTTCCTTGGCCAATGGTCCTCGGGCCGGTCGAACTGGGCAGAGCCCAGCCAATCCTGCCAGGCGAGGTCGCGGCTGTCCTTGATGCGCAGGCGGCGTTGCTCGGGCGTGTTGACCAAAAACAGGCCGCCGAGCGACCAGAATGCCTGGCCGCCGAGAAAACCGCCACCCTCTTGCTCGACGATGATCACGCGCTTGCCGGCATCGCCGAGTTCCGCGGCTGCGGCCAGGCCGGCCAGCCCGCCGCCAACGATGATTGCATCCGCGTCAGCCATTGTCGTAGCTCCTGTGCCGGCTTTTGTTTTTGAGATCGGATGCTCGTTGCTAGCCGCGCAGCGCGTTCCAGATGATGCGCGGCAGCTTCATGAGGCTCGGCCGGTAGTTGAACTCGGTGATCAGGCGGCCGACCATGTGTGCCCTTTTGTGGGTCAGGAACCAGGCCGGCTTCGGCATGATGCGGAACGGCGCTTCGAGCACGCTGCGCTCCGGTCTGTCGAACAAATAGGTGTTGTGGACGACGCCGATGCCGCTCTGCACATCGTCGAGCGTATGGCCAGGGAAAGCACCCCAGGTCGGGCGCAGCAGCGCGAACAGAACGCCGCTCCAGGAATTGATGCCGATGCCGCCATAGCGCAGTTCGGCAATGATTTCCTCGAAGCGCTGCCGGCCGATCTCGGCGATCGTCCTGGGATGGATGAGGATGTTGGCGGCAAGCGTGCCGTGCAGCTTTTCATTGGCGTAGGCGACAGCGGCGCGCAGATAGGATTCCGCATTGCCCGCCGGCAGCCGCATGACGCTGAGCGCCGGCGCGAACACCTCGGCATTTTCCAGATAGGTATCCGTGCCCGGCCGGAACGGCACCACCACGCAGGCCGGCCCGCCGGGCCGCTCGAATTTCTGTACGCTGTCGGCATGCGCCTCGAAGGCGGCGAGGCGCTCGGTCGCGCCGGGATAATAGGCCGGGCGCGACGGGGCTTTCTGCATCACCTTTTCGAGGGCCGCCAGAAGCGCGTCGGATTTGTCCCAGCCTTCGGGCAACACGAGCATTTGGCAGGCGATACAGTTGAAACCGGAATTGTTGAGCTTCTGTGTGGCGATCAGTTCGGCATGGTAGGCGATGTCGGCATTCGACCATGGGCCGGGCACCACGATGGTCGGCGCCACGCCGCCAAGCTCAGAGGTGATACGCCGGCTGTTGCGCGGCGTGCCCGCCGCCTTGTTCTTGCGGCCCTCCTCGCCGGGACCCCAGACGATCGCGTCATGCGAGGCGGCGGCACCGGTGATGTGGATGTCGTCAACGAGATCGTGGTTGCACAGATACGCACCGACATCGGCGCCACCGCGCACGATGCGCAGCGCGCCGAATTCGATCAGCGGCCGCAGCGCCGGCCGCAGGAAATCAACGAGGTAATCATTGACCGGGTTCATCTTGAGCAGGACGACCTGATGTTCGACGAGCAGCTTGTGCAGGCAGTCGAGCGGCGCGATCGAGGCGACGTTGCCGGCGCCGAGCACGAGGCCGATCTTGCCCTTGCGGCTGGTGCGCGGCGCGTCATAGGCCGAGGCGGTGTTTGCGGCGAGGTTCGCCTTGGTCACGCCGGGCTGCATCCAGATCTCGGCCTTCAGCCCGGTGAACAGCACCTTGTCCCAGAGCGAATTCGGAACCACCGTCACAGCCACCTGTCCGTTGGGCAAGGTGCGAACCGGCAGATTGTCAAGGAACTTCTTGCCCTCCATCAGGCTCAGCGTGTGGATGAACTGGTTGCAGCCATCCATCAGCGCCGCCGGGCCAGCCAGCCATTCCTCACCTTCCAGCGGCGAGCCGGTCGGGACGCCCTTCTTGCGCGTCGCGGTTTTGACCCACGCCTCGGCGACCTCGCGGATGTGATCCTTGNGAGCGCGAGGTCGAGTTCGGCTGCCCATTCAGGCTGCACGGGCTGAGTTCTGACTGCCTTGGCGACCATCGTATCCTCCTCCACTTCGATCTCTTTGTTTGACGCAATTCCTGTGGGAAAACCGCTTCACACTTTTCCTGGAATTGCTCTACGAAAACGGCAGTGCGGCCCATTGCTCGACGAATTTCCCGCCGGAATAGACCTGGATCGAACCGAACTGCTGTAGCACGAATTCGCTCTGCGTCGGACGCAGGAAGGCGTAGTCGTCAGGCCCGACATTGACGTTGTCGGGCAGCGCCATGAATTGCTGATTGGTCGAAAAGCCGAACGTCTTGTCGGTCTTCATCCCCACGGGATGGACGGGCTTCGCCATCCATTTTCCGCCATAGAGAAAACAGCCGCGCCGCGGCAACAGCCCGAGCTTCTGCAGCAGCCAGGAGCGCTGGTCGAGGCCCGGCGCCTGGACATCGACCACTTTCAGGATCGGCGTCGCGATGAATGCGGCAGGCCGCAATTGGCTGAGGCTCGGCACATCGAAATCGGTCGGCAGCATAAAAGCCGATCCGATGGACAATTCATTGGCGCCGACCCAGCTGTCATAGAGCAATGCGGTGCTGCTGCCGCCAAGATTGAGGATCTTGCGCTGGTCGGCGGCAAGGCAAGCGACATACTGGCGAAACAGGCTGATCGCCTTGACGCCCGCCTTGGCCGGTCCTCCCAGCAGTTTGGGGATATGGCCGATATGCGCCTCGTAGGCCATGACGCCTTCGCATTTCAGCCGCGGGTAATTCGCCAACGCGGAAACTGCCCGGGCCAGTGAGTCGGGATCGCTGATACCGCCGCGATGAAGGCCGACATCGACCTCGAAGCAAACGCGCAGCTCGCGGTCGAGCTCGGCGGCGAGCGAGCCATAGGCGGCCAGCCGCTCCTCGGTATCGATCAGCCAGACGATGCGCGACGTAGCTTCGCCGAGCCCGGCGAGAACGCCCTTCGTCAGCGCGTGCCTGGCGCCGGCAACCGGCATCGGCTTGCCCAACAGGAGATCGACTTGGGGAAACACTTTCAGCATCTCGGCGCTGATCGGCAGATGAAAGGTCATCAGCCTGTCGGTCGCAAACGCCGCGCGGATATAGTCGATCAGCGGCAGGCATGGCAGCGACTTGTCGACGAGGCGCAGATCGAGGCCCGTGGCGAACTTCGCCTTGATCGCAGCGATGTTGTGATCGAGCCGGTCGAGATCGAGCACCAGGCAAGGCTGAAAGATCCCGGCTGCCCTGAGCGCGCCCGACATTTCCGCGAAATAGGTGTCGGTCAGGCTCATGCCGCGACGCCGAGCAGCCTGGCAATATAGGGCGACACGAAGCGGTTGTCCGGGTCCATCTCGCGGCGGACCGCCATCGCATCGTTCCAGCGCGGATAGAGCGCGCTCAATTCCCTTGATGTCAGGCTGTGCATCTTGCCCCAATGCGGGCGGCCGCCGCGCTTCCTGAAGATCGGCTCGGCGGCGTTGAAGAACGCCATCGGATCGCGCTCGACGCCGTGATGGATGGCGATGGAACAGGTTGGGCGCTTGTAGAAGGGGCTGAGCCAGACATTGTCGGGCGCGACGACGCGCACCTCCATCGGAAAATAGACCTCTGGAAACCGCGTCTCGAGCAGCGCAATGATTTCGCTGAGTGCGGCCGCCCCTTCCTCGAACGGCAGGTGGTATTCCATCTCGTTGAACTTGACGTTGCGCTCGGAGGTGAAGACCTTCAGCCACTCCTCGATATAATCCTCGGCCGGCACCTTGGCGAAGGCCGAGCCGATGAGACGGCGGCGCAGCCAAGGGAGCCAGCTGAGATAGTCGCGCAGTTTTCTCAGCGTCGTCACCGCATCGTCGTCTTCCGTCGGCGGACGCACCGTCGCCGGCGCCTCGGTGATGTCGCTGGCAATCAGCAGCGCCTGGCCCGAAAACGGCACGTAGTAGAACTCGGCCGAACGATGCGCCGTCATGGTGCTTTCGAATTGCGCAAGCACATCGGCGATCGGCGCCGTCCAGCGGCGGTGCCGCATCCGGTAGCTCGCCACGTTGCGGATCGTCACTTCGGTGACGGCGCCGAAAGCGCCGAGCGAAGCGCCCATGGCTTCGATCATGTCGGGGCTCTTGGCACGGTCGAACTCTTTCAGCGCGCCACGCCCGTCGACGATCTGCATCGCCTCGAGCTGGGTGTGGTACGCGCCAAGTGTGATGCCCGAGCCGTGCGTGGCGGTGCCGAGCGCCCCGCCGAACGCCTGCTTGTCGATGTCGCCCATGTTCGGCAGCGCCTGGCCGACGCCGTGCAACAGCTTTGCCAGCGCGCCGATCTTGGTGCCGGCGCCGACCCGCGCCGTCAGTTTTTCGGGATCGTGCGACCTCAGGCCCTCGAAGCGGTCGAGCGACAGGATGGTGCCGTCATTCTTGACCAGCGGCGTAAAGGAATGGCCCGTGCCGACAAATCGAACTGGTCCCGGCGAGTTGCGAATGGCACCACTCAGCTCATCGAGACTCTGCGGTTCGGCAAAAGCCTGCGGCGTGGCCGTGACATAGCCCGACCAATTGCTCCACTGGCTGATAGCCTCTCCCACGATGCCTCCCTGGGGCGCCGGCTTTGCCGGTCTTTCTCCTAGCGCTGGATAATATGATACATAGTCAGCTTTTCCGGATATGATACATTGTCAGCTTTCTGTCAACCTGGCAATCGGAGGTGTCTTGCGTCCGCGCCGGCCGCATTATCTACAGCGACGCACGCTGAGCCGGCGTCGGCATTGAACGCAGTTCGTTGCCCCTTCAAGCCAGCCCAAACGTTTCCACGGCCCGCATGATGCCGCGCAATTCGGCCAAGCCCTTCAGGCGGCCGATCAGCGAGTAGCCGGGATTGATCCTTGTCTTGCCGATATCGTCGGCGAGCAGGTGGCCATGGTCCGGCCGCATCGGGATTTGCCAGTCGGCGCGGCCCTCCTTGCGGCGGCGCGCCTCCTCCTGCATCAGCGCCAGGATGACATGCGCCATGTCGGTGCCGCCTTCGAGATGCTCGGCCTCGTAGAACGAGCCGTCATCCTCGATGGTGATGTTGCGCAGATGGGCGAAGTGGATGCGGTCGGCGAATTCCTTGACCATGGCGACGATGTCGTTGTCGGCACGCGTGCCGTAGGACCCGGTGCAGAACGTCAGCCCATTGGCCTGGCTGTCGACGGCATTGAGAATGAAACGCGCATCCTCGGCGGTCGAAACGACGCGCGGCAGGCCGTAGAGCGAAAACGGCGGATCGTCGGGGTGGATACACATGCGCACCCCCTCCTCTTCCGCCACCGGAATGATCTCGCGCAGGAACCACGCGAGGTTGTCGCGCAACTCCTTCGGCCCGATCCCGTCATAGTCCGCAAGCGCCTCGCGAAAACTGTCGCGGTCATACTTGCGCTCTGTAGCCGGCAGGCCGGCGATCAGATTGCGCTCGATCTGGTCGATCTTCTCGGGCGGCAATTCCTTCAGCCGCGCTTCCGCCTGCGCAATACGCGCCGGCGTGTAGCTGTCAGCACCGTTCTTGCGCTTCAGCACGAACAGATCGTAGGCGGCGAAATCAACGGCATCAAAACGCAGGGCGTAGCCTGTCGTCGGCAGACGGTAGGCTAGATCGGTGCGGGTCCAGTCCACCACCGGCATGAAATTGTAGCAGATCGTGGCGATGCCGGCCTTGGCCAGCGCGCGGATCGAATCGCGGTAATAGCCGGCATAGCGCCCGCGTTCCTGCGCGCCGATCTTGAAGGAATTGTGGACCGGAACGCTCTCGACGACCGACCAGGTCAGTCCTGCTTCCTGGATAATGCGCTTGCGCTCCAGCACTTCGGCCTCAGGCCACGCCCGGCCGTCATAGATATGGTGGAGCGCCGAGACCACGCCGGTGGCGCCCGCCTGCTTGACATGATCGAGCGTCACCGGATCATCGGGCCCATACCAGCGCCAGCATTGTTCCATTTCGGCTTTCCTTCTGCGACAGGTTGGCAACTTATTGTTGGACCCCGATGGGAGTCGATAGAAAATGGAGGAGTTTTTAGAAATGACGGATTTCGACGGCAAGGTCGCCCTGGTGACCGGGACGACCGGAATCGGCCTGGCAACCGCCACACGCCTTGCGGCCGGTGGCGCCGCAATCATCGCCTGCGGCATCGACCGCGCCGCCAACGCGGCGATGAAAGCGCAACTAGAAAGTGCTGGTGCCGCGGTGCTGGTCATCGACACCGATGTGTCCGTCTCCGATCAGGTGCGCGACGCGGTCGCGGCTGGCGTCGCGAAGTTCGGCGGCCTGGATGTCATCGTCAATTCAGCCGCCGTCCATCCCTATGGCACGGCGACGACCACCGACTGGGAAACCTGGAACCGAACGATGACGGTCAATGTCGGCTCGATCTACCTGACCGCGCATTTCGGCATTCCGGAAATGATCAAGCGCGGAGGCGGCGCCATCGTCAACGTCGCCTCGGTGCAGGGCTTTGCCTGCCAGCAGAACGTCGCCGCCTATGCCACGACCAAGGGCGCCATCCACACGCTGACGCGCTCGCTGGCGCTCGACTACGCGGCATCAGGCATCCGCGTCAATTCGGTCAGCCCGGGCTCGATCCGCACGCCGATCCTGGAGAAGGCTGCGCGCGGTGACGGCGGCAGCGATGCCGATGTCGAAGAGGCCTACAAGCGCTTCGGCGCGGCGCATCCGCTCGGCCGCATCGGCGAACCGGAGGAAGTGGCGGAACTCATCGCCTTCCTTTGCTCGTCGAAGGCCGGCTTCTGCACCGGCGCGGACTACAGGATTGATGGCGGACTGACCGCCGGCATCGGCGTCAGATAGAGCACTGATCGTGCTCTGCACGCTTGCCGGCGATCTCGAGCGCTATGTACCGCCTCTATAGCTTCCACGTCCGCCTGGCATTGCCCGAAAGCAGCTTCGCCCGTTCGTCGGGACTGGCTCCCGCGATCAGCGCATGCGTCGCTGTCACCCAGGTCGCAAGGCCACCGCCAAGCGTGCACACCGGCCAGTCGCTGCCCCACACGACGCGGTCCCAGCCGAAGCAGCCGATCGTGTGCTCGACATAGGGGCGCAAGGTCTCGACGGTCCATGAGCCGGCATCGGCATAGGCGACGACACCGGAGATCTTGCCGATGACATTGGGACGCCGCGCGATCTCGGTCATATGCTCGNGCATCGGCATAGGCGACGACACCGGAGATCTTGCCGATGACATTGGGACGCCGCGCGATCTCGGTCATATGCTCGCGCCACGGATGTTCCGCACTGGCCTTGATGTCGGGCACGCCGCAATGGTCGAGCACGAACTGCACATCCGGCGCCAGATCGGCGAGCGCAACCGCCCTTGGAATCTGATGCGGCAGGACGACGAGGTCGAAGGTCAGGCCGGTGCCGGCAAGCCGCTTGATGTTTTCGCGAAACAGCGCGCTGTCCGAAAGCTCGTCCGGCATGACATGCAGCACGCGGCGGAACCCCTTGACGAAGGGATCGGCCTGCTGGCGCCCGAGATAGGCGGCGAAGCCGGCCTCCTCCGGGCGGCAGGAGGCGATCGCCCCGCGCAACAGACTGCCCTTCTCCAGCGACTGCGCCTTCACATGGCTGGTCTCGGCCTGGATGTCGGCTTCATCGACGTCGACCTCCATATGCAGCGCGGCCTCGATACCGGCGCGGCGGGCCTGGATCGCATATTCTGCGTGCGGGAAATCGCGGTTGAGCGCCGGCTCGCGGCTGAGCCAGGGATAGCGCAGCGCCGACAGGTCGATCAGGTGCAGATGAGTGTCGATGATCATGGCTGTCCTCCTCGGTGATTTCAGATCATCGCCAAATGCCTAAACCCAGCGCATGACACAAGCTTTGGCTCAGGCCCGCTTCGGGATCTCTTTGTCCTCGAGCAGCAGCGTCAGCCCCATGGCGACGAAATAGAGCGCCGCCACCCAGATGAACATCACGTTGAAGCCACTGGAGTAATGGTCGAGCACCACTTCGCGGATCGCGCCCGGCAGGCTCGATGCGAGGTGCGGCGTCAACCCGTTCAGGCCACCCGGCAGCAGGGCGGCGGCGTCTGCAGGAAGCTCGGCTGTCTGCCGGTTCAGCGCCCAGATCATCACCGCGCCGTTCAGCGCCAGACCCAGCGATGCTCCGAGCGTCCGCGCCTGGGTGATCAGCGACGTCACCGCGCCGATATCCTGCAGCGGTGCCGCCGCCTGGATCGCCACGATCAGCACCTGGAACTGCAGGCCCATGCTGATGCCGAACACAGCCATCATCGTTGCCAGCACCCAGATCGGCGTGTGCTGGTTGGTGAGGACAAAGCCCAGCATCAGAAACCCGCCAATACCCATGGCGACCACCGGCATCCATTTGTAGCGTCCGGTTGCGGCAATTACCCGCCCGGCGACGATCGAGATGACCATCGATGTCAGCGACGCCGGCAGGAACAGGAAGCCGACTTCGGCCGGGCTGAGACCCGTCAGCGTCTGCATGTAGAGGGCGAAATAGAAGAACATGCCCAGCGTCACCGTTCCGGCGACCAGCGACACGCCCGAGACGATGCTGACCGTCGAATTGCCGAACAGCCGCAACGGCACGATCGGCTCTTCGGCCCGGCGCTCCACCATGATGAACAAGGTGATGGCGACCAGCGCGAGGAGTGGCAATACGAAGGTGAGCAGGTCCGGCCCGCTGGGGTCGAGCACGTGATAGCCCCAATAAACGACCGCCGTTGTGCCGATGGCGAGCAGCGCGCCGCCGAGATAGTCGATGCGGTGCCGTTTTTCGTTGAACCGGCTGCGCATGGCGAAGGCCAGCACCGCCAGCACGATGATGCCTATCGGCAGATTGACCAGGAACACCCAGCGCCAGCCGAACAGGCTGGTGATGTAGCCGCCGGCCAACGGGCCGAGCACTGATGACAGCGCGAACACCGCCGAACTGTAGCCCTGATATTTCGCGCGGTCGCGCGGCGAAAACAGTTCGCCGATCATGGCGAAGGCCGAGACNCTTGCAGCACGCGCGCGGCGATGAGGCTCTCCATCGACCATGCCATGCCGCAGACCAGCGAGCCCAGCAGGAACAGGCCGATCGCCGTCAGCACGACATTCTTGCGGCCATACATGTCGCCGAGCTTGCCGTAGAATGGCGAGACCGCGGCGGTCGAGAGCAGGTAGGCGGCACCGACCCAGCCGAACAAATGCAGATTGCCGAGTTCGCCGGCAATGGTGGGCAAGGCGGTGACGACGATCTGCATGTCGATGGTTGCCATGAACATGGCGATCAGCGCGCCGAAATAGACGATCAAGGTCGTAAGGTCGGGCCTGACTTGGGCCTCCACGGGCGCTGTGTCCGGCAGCGTCTGCTCGACAGTCATCGGTGTCTCCGTAGCTTGGGGCGCGATTTATGTGCCCACAGCCGAGAGGTGTCAACCAGATATGTGCGCTCAGCATATAATTGACATCAGCATATATTCTTGCTAACGCGCTATGGATGAGCAGCAACGCATCCAGCAGTCCGGACCGATTTCCATCCCTGTTCCAGACGCGCGGCGATCGGGACCTCGCCGGTCTGGCGCGCGGCAGCGGCCTGTCCGAACCGGCGGCCGAGGCCGTGGCCGCCATCGATGCGGTAATGAGCAAGGTGCGCCGCTCGATCCAGCGCCGCGACTTCGGCCGCATGATCCTGGCGCGCGTAGACCCTTCGCTGGAAGTGAGCCATCTCGATGCGATCAGCGCCATCGCGAACAATCCGGTTTTCAGCGCTACCCAGCAGGATGAGGTGACGGTTGGCGTCATCGCCGAGCGCCTCGAGATCGATCCGTCGCGCGCCAGCCGCATCGCGGCCGACCTCGTCGAACGCGGCTATGCCTGCCGTGTCGCATCGCAACGCGATGCCCGCCGCATCTGCCTCAAACTCACCGCCAAGGGTGAGCGCCTCGTGGCGGCGGTGCGCCAGACCAAATGGCGGATTTTCGCCGGATCGCTGGCACAGTGGGATGAGCAGGACCTAGTAAGGTTCGCCACCTTGCTGGAACGCTTCGCCGGTTGGGCCATGGACGAAGCCGGGATGAAAAGATCCGCCGAGGCCGTCAAGCTGTTGATGGACGAGATGCTGCCCGAAACGAAATAGGCGGCACGGCGTGGACGCTCACCCATGTGTGCGAGCCGTTCGATAGCCCTTGACGCTCAGGTCGCGTCGGATCTTTTATTGGTCGAAGAAACCGGCGTCCTCTTCCGCAAGGTACTTCTTCGCTGCTTCGGCATCGATGTCGACACCCAGTCCCGGCGCTTCGAGCAGGTCGATCATGGAGTCCTTCACGATCTGCCCCTTGGGCAGGCCGATGACGATGTCCTGCCACCACGGGTCGGAGGCGCTGGGATATTCGAAGGCGATGTAGTTGGCCGGCAGCGTGGCGCAGACATTGATCAGCGCACCGAGGCCCAGCAGACCGTTCGCCGTGCCGTGCGGCGCCATCATGATCGAGTGCATGTATGCGTGCTCGGCCACCCATTTGAGCTCGGCGATGCCGCCGATGTCGGCGGGATCCGGACCGATGACGCGAACCGCCTGCGTCTCGATCAGTTCCTTGAAGTTATGGCGCAGGTAGATCTGCTCGCCGGTGTGGATGGGGGTGGACGTCGATGTCGTGAGTTCGCGGTAGGCTTGCGGGTTGACCCATGGCACGTAGTCGCCGGTCAGCATGTCCTCCAGCCACATCAGATTGTATTTTTCCACCGCCTGAGCGAAGCGGATGGCGTCCGGCAGGAACCACCCGGGGCCGCAATCCAACGCCAGCGAGACCTTATCGCCGAGCACATCCTTCATGGCGATGACGCATTCGATCATATGCGCCATGCCGCGCTCGCTGATCTGCCCCTGGTCCATCGCGCCGTGATAGGTCGGCGGCTGACGCACGCCGTAGTGGAAGTCGGGGACGCTGGTCTTCATGTTGGAATGAAAGCTGATGCCTTGCTTGACCATGAAGAAACCTTCCGGCCGCTCCATCATCCATTTGACGTCGGCCGCGTAATCCTCCGGCCTGTCGCCGGTGCGCTTCTTGCGGATGGAACCGTTATAGACCCGCACCTTGTCGCGCACCTTGCCGCCGAGCAGCTTGTAGACCGGAACGCCTGCCGCCTTGCCGGCGATGTCCCACAGAGCATGCTCGATAGCGCTGACGGCGGCGCCGTAGGGCTTGAACGAGCCGCGCTGGCGGATTTTCAACATCACGCGTTCGACATCGGTCGGGTCCTCGCCGATCAGCGCGTCGCGGAAATGCAGCACCCAGGGTTTCAGATAAGGCTTGGTGTACTCGACCTCGCCGAGGCCATGGAGGCCTTCGTCGGTGACGATGCGCACGATGGGGTGCCTGCCGATGACGGCGCACCTGAGATCGGTGATCTTCATGATGTCCTCTATTTCACCGACGAGAAGGCGGTTGGCGCGAGAAACTGGCTGGAAATATTGGCCAGGATCGGGCCATCGCGCTCGGACTCGTCGCGGGCCTCGAGCCATGCCGGATCGGTGGTGAAGGCCTTCCATTTCACTTCGCGCTCGGCAAGGGATTCCCAGGCGATGAAATAGGTCAGTCGATTGCTGCTTTCGCCGACCACCGTGGTGAAGAACCCGGCCTGGCGAATGCCATGTCTATCCCACAGCGCCAAGGTATGGTCGTTGAAACGCTTGAGCAGCGCCGGGAGTTGGCCCGGCACGCAGTCGTAAATGCGAAGTTCATAGATCATGGTCCATCCTTCTGTTCACCTCTCCCTCCGAGGAGAGAAGTGTAGAGTCAGCTCCAGGTGCGGTCCCAGGAATATTCGTCGTCCCAGTGATCGGTCGGTTGCCAGATGTCGGTGACGCCGGGCTGCAGGTGCTGGCTGATCACTTCGTCGACGATGTCGTCGATGCCCAGACCAGGCTTGTCGGGCACGGTGATGAACCCGTCCTCGACCAGCGGCTTGGGCAGGCCGGTGACGATGTCGTCCCACCAGTCGACTTCGACGCTGTGATATTCGAGCGCCATGAAGTTTTCCGTCGCTACCGCGACATGCGCGGCGGCCATTGCCGCGATCGGGCTTTCCGCCATGTGAATGGCCATGGCGACGCCATGCTCCTGCGCCGCGTCGCCGATCTTCTTGGTCTCGAGGATGCCGCCGGTGGTCAGCAAGTCCGGGTGGATGACCGAGATGCCTGAATTGAGCAGCGGCTCGAATGCTTCCTTGAGGTAGATGTCCTCACCGGTGCAGATCGGCACCGACGTCGCCTGCTGCAACTGCCGATACTGCTCGGTGTACTGCCAGGGGATCACGTCCTCGAGCCAGGCCGGTGCGTATTTCTCGATCCGCCGGGCCAGACGGATGCCGTCCTGCAGCGAGATGTGGCCGACATGGTCGATGGCGAGCGGAACCTCGTAGCCGATCACCTCGCGGACCTCGTGGATATATTGGTCGAGCAGGTCGATGCCCTTTTCGGTGAAGTGGAGGCCGGTGAAGGGATGCGGCACGTTTTGCGCATCATAGGCGGCATTACGCGCCCGGCGCTCGGCCAGCGTGCGTGCCGGACCGCGCGCGGCATGGCTGCGGAAACCGTCGAGCACGCCGGCCGGCGCCACCACTGCGCCCGATATGTGCGAAATCTGCGCCAGACCGAGATCCATCTTGAGGAAGGTGAAACCGAGATCCATCCGCGCCTTGAGCCGCTTTCCGGTCTCGGTGCCGCTGGGCTTGTCCGCGTCGGTGTCGCAATAGACACGCACCTTGTCGCGAAACCGTCCTCCCAGCATCTGGTAGATCGGCACGCCATACGCCTTGCCGGCGAGGTCCCAAAGCGCGATCTCGATTGCCGAGACACCGCCACCTTGCCGCCCATGGCCGCCAAATTGTTTGATGCGGCGGAACAGCCGGTCGACGTCGCAAGGGTTCTCGCCCAGCAACCGGCTCTTCAGCATCAGCGCATAGGTCGCGCTGGCGCCGTCGCGCACTTCGCCCAGGCCGACAATGCCCTGGTTGGTGTAGATCTTGACCAGCGCGGAGGTGAACGGCGCGCCGACGATCTCGGCAACGCGCAGGTCGGTGATGCGCAGGTCGCTCGGCCTGGAGTTCGTATTTACCCGATTGAGCGCCTCGCCGGCGCTACCCGTCTTTGCCATGGCTTATCCTCGTTCTGATTGGTGGCGCCCCGCACCCCCGGCCTGCATAAGCGTTGCTAGCCAAGCTCTATCTCGTGGGCCTGCAGGTAGTCGCGGTTCATCTCGACACCGAGACCCGGCTTCGACGCCAGCTTGAGGCTGCCGTTCGAGACATCGAGTGGCTCGTCGATGAGGTGATTATATTTGTCCAGGTTCCACTCCGACGTTTCGAGCTTGTAGAAGTTGGGAACCGTCATCATCACCTGCGCTCCCGCAACCACATTGATCGGTCCCGCGGCGTCATGGGGCGAGACCGGGATGTAGTAGGCTTCGCACAGGGCGGAAATCTTCTTCAGTTCGGTAATGCCGCCGGTCCAGGTGACGTCCGGCATGATGTAGTCCGCAAGCCTGTTCTCGAGCACCGGCACGAAATCCCATTTGGTGTGGCCGCGCTCGCCCCACGAGATAGGGGCGCTGACCTTCTCGCGCACTTGCTTCAGGGCATTGAGGCTCTCGGGCGGGCAAGGCTCCTCGAACCAGTCGATCTGGCCGGCTTCCTCGAGGCTCCGGCAGAGGCGAATGGCGGTGGGTACATCGAAACGGCCATGCGCGTCGATGAGAATGTCGACATCTGGCCCCGCCGTTTCGCGGATCAGAGCCGTGAGTTCGGCGGCCTCGCGCTCGTCCTTGCGGGTCATGCCGCCATCGAGGTAGCCGTCCCGCTGTTCGCGCGCCAAGCCATCGGCGATGCGGCCCTGGTGGGGGAAAGGATCGAACTTCAGCCCGGTGTGTCCGGATTCGACGATGTCTCGAATTTCGCGGACCACAGCCTCCTTGCTGGTAAACTTGGCCTGGTTGGGATGGGTATAGAGCGCGATTTCATCGCGCACCGGTCCGCCCAGCAGCTCGTAGATCGGCTTGCCTAGAACTTTGCCGCGAATGTCCCAGAGCGCTATGTCGATAGCGCTCACGCATTCGACTGCGGCGCCGCGGCTGCCCATATAGGTGAAGCTGCGGAAAATCTTGTGCCAGAGATGCTCGATGCGCGCCGGATCCTCACCTGTGACGGCAACACCGATCTGCCGCAGGATCGTGCACAGCGCGCGGTTGGCGAGCCTTGTGGTGGTGGTGATTTCCCCCCAGCCGCTCACCCCTTCGTCGGTCGTCACCTCGACGAACAGGAACTCTCCCCAATAGGAAGCATCGGACTTGATCAGCCACGGCCGAACGCTCGTGATTTTCATCTCTCAACTACCTCTGTCTGATGGCCGGACCAATGATTTTCTGGGCTGGAAGTTCTATCCGGCCCGAGCGGCGTTGCGCGCACGCATCTGTTCGAGAACGTGCCGGCCGGAACCCTCGACATGGCGGGCAATGAGTTCGGCCGCCTCGTCGGCATTTCCCGCTTTGATATGCGCGATGAGCTCGCGGTGTTCACGCATGATGGCGGCCCGCCGCGCGAGCGTGAAATTGAAACGCCGGCTCACGGCTCGCAGCACTTCGCGATGCTTCCACCAAAGCTCGGCGGCATGGCGGTTGTAGTGGCGCTGGTACATTACGGTGTGGAAGGCGGTATCCAGTTCACTGTGCCGCAATGTGTCGGTGAAGTTGTTCTCTTCGATCAGAGCCTGGATGCGTTCGAGTTCGGCGATGTCCTCGCCGGTCGCCATGTTCACGAACCATCGCGTCAGGGCCGGCTCGATCAGGACTCCGATCTCGTAGATATCCCGGACAAAATCCTGGTCTATGGGCCGGACGCGCGCGCCACGGTTGGCGACAAAGGTGACGAAGCCCTCCCCTCGCAACAGCTGCAGCGCCTCGCGTACGGGGTTGGTCGAGGTGCCGTGACGCCGGGCGAGATCGGTGACCACAAGCCGTTCGTTGGCGGCGAGCCGTCCCTCGATGATGTCTTCCCGGATCAGCTCATAAAGCGAGGCGCCCTCGCTGGACGCCCCGATGGGATCAATCCCCACGGGTGGCTCTGCTTTGAAATCACTTGTTTCGGCCAAAGCCGGCTCCCCCGATTAGTACATCGCATGCTCGATATCATACACGCGTTTTGCAAACAATGTACGATCGGGTGCGTTGACAGGCAATCCACGATCTGAAAACGTACCAGATGATCGAAGGGATACATTGAGCAGAAGACGCATCCCGCACGGTCGGACGAGCCCCTTGGCGCACAGCGGCATGGGAGAATCTGGGAGGATACTATGACGAGGATTACACTCGGCGGTGCCGTCCTGCGCGGCACAGTCGCCACTGCTTTGATGGCGTCGCTCATGTCGGGATCGGCGCTGGGTTCGCCGCCGGTCGATTTGAGCAAGTGGTCGCCGGAATATGTGCGCTCCATCGCCGGCACACAGGATTTCGACACGGCCGCCGATTGCGGCAAGGTCACTCCGCTCGACTACAAGGGGCGACTGACGTTCTGGTATCAGGGCGTGTTCGAGGGCGACCCCGACCTGCTGCGTCAGTACTACAAGGATTTCTTCGAGACCTTCCGCAAGACCTATCCGAACATCCAGCTCGAGGATCAGGCCCTCACCTACAACGACCTTCTCGACAAGTTCCGCACGGCGCTGCTGGGCAATGCCGCGCCGATGGCGGTCCGCCTGCAAATCCTGGGTGGAACCGAGTTCGCCTCGAAGGGTTATCTGCAGCCGCTCAAGCCGGAAGATGTGGGCTATCCCACGGAGGATTTCTGGCCCGGCGCCATGAAGGCGGTAACCTGGGATGGCGTGACCTACGGCATTCCCACCAACAATGAGACGATGGCGTTCATCTGGAACGCCGACATCTTCAAGCGTGCGGGCCTCGATCCGGACAAGGCTCCGGCGACCTGGGACGACGTCGTCAAATATTCCAAGCAGATCCATGACAAGCTCGGCATTGCCGGCTACGGCCTCGTGGCGCGAAAGAACGCCGGCAACACGCCGTACCGCTTCATGCCGCAACTATGGGCCTATGGCGGCGGTGTCTTCGACGAAGCCTCCGCGAACCCGACCTATAAGGAGGTCGAACTCAATAGCCCGCAAAGCAAGGCGGCGTTGCAAGCCTCCTACGACATGTATGTTCGCGACAAGTCGGTTCCGGTCTCGGCCCTCACCAACCAGCAGGCCGATAACCAGCCCCTGTTCGTCGCCGGCCAACTCGGCATGATGGTCTCGCACCCGTCCGACTATAACGTCATGCTCGACCTGCAGAAGAAGGCAACGGGCGCCGACAAGGACAAGGCGCAGACCGTCATCGACAACATGCGCTATGGCCTGATTCCGACCGGCCCCGACGGCAAGCGCGCCGTCGTGTTTGGCGGCTCGAACATTCACATCCTGAAGCCCGAATATGTCGAGGGCGGCAAGGTGGACGAGCCGGCTGCAAAGGCCATCATCTGCATGTGGACGAGCCCTGAATGGTCGCTGAAGATGGCGTATGCCGGCTCGAACCCGGGCAACCTCAACGGCTTCAAGACCAAATGGATGAAGGAACGTCTGGACAACATCAAGTTCCTCGATGTCACGACCTCGATGTTGCCATACGGCATTCCGTTCCCGGCGCTGCCGCAATCCCCCGAGATCATGAATATCATCGTCCCGGACATGCTGCAGAACGCCCTGACCGGAGCGATGACCGTCGACCAGGCAGCGGACGACGCGGCCGAGAAGGTGAAGAACCTGATGGACGGACTCTAGTCCGGGCCTGACCTGCGATCCGACCGGCTGTGCCGACAGTGCGTGCAGCCGGTTTGGTCCGAAGAACAAGGGCACGCCATCGTGACGATCGTGACCGGCAAGGCCGAGGCTCGCCAAAGATTGCAACCCGGTAGCTCCGGGGTGCTGCGGAATATCTGGGAGCACCGCGCCGACTACGCATACGTGCTTCCAGCGATCGCCGTGATGCTCATCGTCATCGCCTATCCGATCTACTACACGGTCGAGCTGTCGTTCTTTAAGACACCGCCTGGCCTGCAGCTCCGCGACAAGACCTTCATCGGATTGGACAACTACACGGCCATCCTCACCAGTCAGGTGTTCTGGAAAGTCACCTTGAACACCCTGATCTGGACGATCGCATCTACCTTCGTTGCCTTTGCCTTGGGATTTGCCGCCGCGCTGGCCCTCCACCGCGAGTTTATCGGCCGGGGTGTCCTGCGCGCTATCCTGATCATTCCTTGGGTCATCAGCGCGGTTGCCGCCTCCTATATCTGGAAGTGGATTTACCATTCGGACTTCGGCATCATCGGCGCGGTGCTGGTCGGCCTCGGATTGGCTGACCGGCCGCCGAACTTCATCGACAACGTCAGCACGGTGCTGCCCTCCTTGATCGTCGTCAATATCTGGCGCGAGTTTCCGTTTGCCATGATCATGATGATGGCCGGTTTGCAGACGGTCCCCGACCAGTTGCTGCGCGCCGCGGAAGTCGACGGGGCCAATGCATGGCAGCGTTTCTGGCACGTCACCTTCCCGCATCTGCGCAACGTCTCGACGGTGACGATCCTGCTGCTCGCAGTGGCCAATTTCAATTCCTTCATCATCCCGTGGATCATGACCGGTGGCGGGCCGTCGAACGCTTCGCACATCTGGATCACCCACATTTATGAGCTCGCCTTCGGCCGGCAGCGATGGGGCGTCGCATCGGCCTATTCGGTACTCCTGTTCCTCATGCTGATGGTGCTGGGCTACTTCTACGTCCGTGCGCTGGCCGGCAACGAGCGCAACGAGGGGAGCGCATGAGCACGATCGTCGAGACAGTCCCTCGACGTCCGGCCCGGCGCCGCATGCGCATCGACGGATGGCGTTGGGCCGGGCGCATCTTCCTCGTGTTCATGCTGCTTTACACCGCGTTGCCGATGATCTGGATGCTGATCACCTCGATCAAGTCCGGCTTCGCGGCGATGCAGTTCCCACCGCAATGGTGGCCGGAAGAGCCTACCCTGGCCAGCTACCAAAAGCTGCTCGATCCGCAAAACAGCGTCGGCCAGGACTTCCTGCGTTTTTTCTGGAACAGCCTCTACGTGTCGACCGTCACCACAATCCTTTCGGTGATCGTGGCCGTTCCTGCGGCCTACGCCTTTTCGCGCTTTCGTTTCCCCGGTCGAAACTTCCTGTTCTTCACCGTGCTTTTGCGCAACATGTTCCCGGCGGTGATCTTTCTCGTGCCGCTCTTCATCCTGATGCGCGCGATCGGGCTGGTGAACACGCATGGCTCGCTCATTCTCACCTATCTCACCTTCGGCCTGCCGCTGGCGATCTGGCTGCTCAAGGGCTTTTACGACAACATTCCGGTGCAGCTCGAGCAGGCGGCGCGGATCGATGGGGCGACCCGGTTCCAGGCCTTCATCCTGATCGTGATGCCTCTCTCGACGCCCGGAATCATCGCCACAGCTATCTATTCCTTCATTGGCGCCTGGAACGAGTACATCTATGCCTACACCTTCCTTTCCAAGAACGAGCAGTTGACCCTGCCGGTCGGCATACAGCGTTTCTTCTCGGAGAATACGACGGACTTTCCGGGCCTGATGGCGGCCAGCTTCATGATGAGCGTGCCCGTCGTGGTGCTGTTCCTCCTCCTGCAACGATACTTCGTACGCGCCCTTACAGAAGGCGCGGTCAAACACTAGAGCCGGATGATTTCAGGTCTGTTCGACCTCAAATCTGAATCCGCCTCTAAATCAAAGAGATAGAGCATGATGTCGTCCGAAAACCGCTTCACACTTTTCGGCATCATGCCGTAGGGAGTTGCCGATGGCCCACGTGGACCTGAGAGATCTCGTCAAGACCTATGGCGGCTTCAAAGCTGTCAACGACGTTTCGCTGACGGTCAATGACGGCGAGTTCGTTGCGCTCGTCGGCCCTTCGGGCTGCGGCAAGACAACCACGCTCAATCTTGTCGCGGGATTGATCCCGGTCACATCGGGCGACATCGTCATCGGCGACCGCGTGGTCAACGACCTCGACCCCAAGGACCGGGACATCGCGATGGTGTTCCAGAACTACGCGCTCTACCCGCAGAAATCGGTCTACAAGAACCTGGCGTTCCCGCTGCAGATGCGCAAGCTGCCCAGGGACGAGATCGACAGGAAGGTCAAGGAAGCGGCGCGCGTGCTCGACATGACGCACCTGCTCGAGCGCAAGCCGCGCGAACTTTCAGGCGGGCAGCAGCAACGTGTCGCCTTGGGGCGCGCCCTCGTCCGCGACCCTGCCGTTTTCCTTATGGACGAGCCGCTCTCCAACCTCGACGCCAAACTGCGCGTCCAGATGCGCTCGGAGATCAAGCGCTTCCACCAGGATCTCAAGGCGACCATCATCTATGTCACGCACGACCAGCTCGAAGCCGTGACCATGGCCGACAAGATGGCGGTGATGAACGGCGGCTACCTGTTGCAATACGATTCTCCGGCGCAGGTCTTTGCCCATCCGGTGAACATGTTCGTCGCCAGCTTCATCGGCAGCCCGGCGATGAGCCTTGTTCCACTGGAGGCATCGACAGCAAACGGCAACACTGCGTTGACCGGCGCGGAGGGCTGGAGCCTTGAGCTCTCGCCGCTCAACGCCCGGAAGGTTGCGGGGGCAACGTCGAGGAAAGTCGTGCTCGGCGCACGTCACTCGACCATCAGGCTCCACAAGAGCGCGGTGCCAGGCAGCGTCCCGGCCAGGGCCTATACAGTGGAGCCGACCGGAGACGTCACCTTCGTGCAGGCGTTGCTGTCAGGCGCCATCGTCAACATCAGCGTGTCCCCCAACATCGCCGTCGCACCTGACGAGCAGATCTGGCTCGAGTTCGACCAGGAGCGGCTGCATCTGTTCGATGGCGAAACTGAACTGGCCCTCAAGGCCGGCTGAGACAAGACGGGGGTTCATTGGGAACGTTGGGGATGACTGAAAAGCTTAAGATCACCGCGATCAAACCCTATCCTGTATGGGTTGGAACGCGTAATCAGATGCTCGTCAAGATCGAGACCGACCAGGGCGTCTTCGGCTGGGGCGAGAGCGGCTTGAGCGGGCGCGAAAAGGCCGTTGCCGGCGCGGTCGAGCATTTTCGCGAGTTTCTCATCGGCCGTGACCCGATGCAGATCGGGCGAATCTGGCAGGAGGCCTATCGCAGCCAGTACTTCGAAGGCGGGCGCGTTCTGCAGGCGGCTATCTCCGCCATCGACATCGCCCTTCACGACATCAAGGGCAAGGCGCTGGGGGTGCCGGTCTACGAACTGCTGGGCGGCAAGCAGCGCGACGGCATCCCCACCTTCGCCTCGACCGGAGACGAGGCCGAGGGCGACCTCGCCATCGAACGAGCCCGGGAGCTGCGCGCACGGGGGTGGCAGGCGATCCGCTTCTTCCCCGCAGGGCAAAGCAGCAGGGACATCTTCGAACCCCGCGAGTCGATCGGCGCTACCGCGAGCATGCTGAACAAGGCGCGCGAGGCGCTTGGCGACGACGTCGTTCTCGGCATCGACTATCATCATCGGCTGTCGGTGGCAGAGGCGGCGAGCTTCTGCAACAAGCTCGGCCGCGGCGTGCTTGATTTTCTCGAGGAGCCGATCCGCGACGAGACACCTGAAGCCTACGAATCCCTGCGCAGGATGACCGACATTCCCTTTGCCATCGGCGAGGAATTTGCCAGCAAGTGGCAGTTCCTGCCCTACATCGAGCGCGGCATCCATCAGTTCAACCGTCTCGATGTCTGCAATGTCGGCGGGCTCACCGAGGCGATGAAAGTCGCCGGCTGGAGCGAGGCGCACTATGTCGACCTGATGCCGCACAATCCGCTTGGTCCGGTGTGCACGGCCGCGACCCTACATCTCGCCGCCGCGGTACCCAACTTCGCGTGGCTCGAGACCAGGGAACCCGAGACGAAGCTGGGCTTCGACAATTCCGACTTCTTCCCCGTGCAGCCACGGCTCGACGGTCCCGACTATCCGGTCAGCGACCTGCCGGGCCTCGGCGTCGAGGTCAACGAAGCGGCGGTCCAGGCGGAGGCTTTTCGTTTCTGGGAAGCGCCTCACCTCAGGCGCCGGGACGGGTCTGTTACGAACTGGTAGTTCCATCTCAACCGGAGTCCACGATGACGCATATCCCTGACATCACGCGACCGCCCAAAGACCTCATTGACGCCCTGAGGGAAATCGGCGCCGCGACGGTCGCCGGCACGCTTGGCCATATGGGTTTCCGCAATCCTCACATGGTCGGTCCGGTGGCGCAGAACCATGGGAAGTCGATCGTCGGGCCGGCGCTGACGCTGCAGTTCCTGCCGCAGCGGCCGGACCTCTTCAGCGAGGGAGAATACGCCGACCCGGAAACGCAACTGCACCGGCACGTGCTCTATCACGCGCAGGAAGGCGATGTGGTCGTCGTCGACGCGCGCGGTGACATGAGCTCGGGCGTCTTCGGCGATATGATGTCGACCTATTTCAAGGGCAGAGGCGGCGCGGGCATCGTCATCGACGGCTGCATGCGCGACCGGCCCAATGTCGAGAAGCTCGATCTGCCCCTATGGCTGCGCGGCTGGACGCCCAACTACCATGTGCAAACCAGCATCTATCCGAACGCCGTCAACGTTCCGATCGCCTGCGGCGGTGTCACGGTGATCCCGGGCGACATCATAGTGGCGGACGACGACGGGGCGGTTGTGCTTCCCGTCGCAATGGCCGCAAAGGTGATCGAGGAATCCCAGAAGCATCACGATTGGGAAGAGTTCTCGCGAGAGAAGCTGATGCAGGGCGCACCGCTGCAGCGCTACTATCCGCTGCATGACGATGCCCGCGGCGAATATGAGGAGTGGCGCAAAGCCAGTCGTCCGGCGGATTGACGCAGGCATTCAAGACGATCCATATGTGCGGTGAAATTCGATGTGCCCCCCGGCAGACTACTGGGGAGCCGTCTCAGCCGGGACCGCGCCGCCGACGAACGTCCCGATCAAGAAAGGCGCTTTCGTCTGGCGAGGCGGCGGCTCCGACACGGAAGGCGAACGACGTGACCCGCGTCGCATTGATGTCGATACCGCACCGAAAGCTCAGATGGTACCATGTCGTTGCCGTGCGGAAAGCGGTGTCTGGGGCGTCAAGAACATTGCCGGCCTTGAGCGGAATGCTTGGGATCAGTTGGGGAGAATAAGAGGCGTCGTTCAACTCTTGCTCAAGAACGCTGGCGCAAAGTCTGGCGGCCCGTTGATCGCGAGGCACGTCGGCCATCGAGTTCGTTGCGAACACATCACCGGTAGCGCCTTGCGAAAAGAGTTTGCGAACGCCCGGAAGGCCCGAATATGGCCGCGGTGTAGCCGAGGCCACGTCGATGGAGTTTGGCTCTTCGGTGATTCCGCGTCCTGACTTCGTAGCCTTTGCGGGGCGGCGTTTCGGCACGTTTTCGGGTCTGGTCCGAGGCGCCTGAGCCGACGCGGGAAGCTCGATCTCACCGTCGTCCCCATGGGCAGCCAAAGGCATTGCGGCCGCGGATGCCTCTTTGTCAGCGGGTGGGGTCGCAGCCTCCTGTTTGTCCGCTTCCGGCTTCTCATTAATCTTGGCTGACTCTGCCGGCTCTCCGGCGTCTGGCGCTGAGGCGGGTTTACTCTCCGCATTCTTTGGCGCGACAGCCGACTGTGGCTCGTTATCCTTGGGCGGCGATGGCGCATTGTCTTGAGCGCTGCCTCCATCCAAGGACTTTTTGGGGCCAGTGTCTTTGTCGCCGAACTGAAAAACAGGCCTCAGGACCTCGATTGGCGGCAGCTTTTCCGGTGCCTGCTTTTCAACCTTCTGCTCCGAAGGATTTCCGGGTGGCGGTGGCGGCGGCGCGGGAGCGGGTTTCGGTTTTGGCTGTTCGGGCGGCGGCACGAGCGCGACGTTCACCGCTTGCTCCTCCTGCGGCTGCTGGGCAGGAACGGGCAGGCCATAGACCAGGAATGCGGTGATGAGCGCATGCAGGACCAGCGATGCGGGCAAGGCCCACAGCAAAGTCCGACGCCGCTCGGATTTCTCGGTCTTCATCCCTCACGATGTGGAGCGAAACTGCGGCGGCATCAAGCGTGGCAACCGTATTGGCGCATTCAGCCGCAGCTCAACAGTGAGGAGACGACGCCTGATTGCTTCTCGCCGCCGGCTCCATTCTCTGCATGCCCGCCTCCAATCTCAGCGTCGCAGGCTGGCGTCGCGGGCACGCTCGCGGAGCTCTTCGCGAGAAAGGCCCGCATCCGCCAATATGCTGTCTGGAAGCCGCCTCAAGCTCGCAAGCGTCTGGCGATAGGCAAGCCAGCGGGCGAAACGGTGTCGAAGTTCATGCAACATGATCGTCTCCTTGGCGAGCGGGATACCCACGTTCTTGGATTGGTCGAAAACGCAAAGCAATCGCGCAAAGCGTATGCACGATCGAACGGATTGCGCTGACTGCCTGGCCAACCGAGGTGCCTGTCATTGTCCCACCAGGGCAGGAATTTCCAGCGCCTCCAACGGCTGCATACTTGCGCGTGATGGCCGCTTCGCGCTACAGCCACGGTCGCAAGGAGTTTTTCATTTCTGCAAAATGGATATTGGCTGGGACGATCTGAGGTTGTTTCTCGACGTTGCGCGGCTGGGTGGCCTGAGCGCGGCGACGGCAACCACGCGCCTCAGCGCAGCCACACTCGGACGACGCGTCACCGCGCTCGAAAAGCAGATCGGCGAAGCGCTGTTCGTACGTCAGCAGACCGGCTACCGGCTAACCCCGGTCGGTGAAGAACTGCTGCGGCGCGCCGAAGACGTCGAAGCAGCAATGCAGTCGCTAACCCGCTGGCGCGAGGGAAACCTGCCCGACCGCATTGTCCGCGTCTCGGCCGGGCCATGGACCTCGGCCTTCGTTTCCACCCATATCGGCGAAATCTGGACCGTCGATGACGGCATCAGGGTGGAACTCGTCACCACCACCGACCGGGTCGACATCGGTCGCCGCGCCGCCGATATCGGCATCCGCAGCGAGCGCCCGACCGAACAGTGGCTGGCCGGCCGTCAGAGCGGCAAGGTCGCGTATGCCATCTATTCCGGACGCCACCTGATCAACGGCATCGCCGCCGGGTTGTTCGTCGGCGTCACCGGCGAAGGGGCAAACATTGCCTCGGCGCGCTGGCTGCAAGCCCATCACGGCGATCGCATCGCCGTGCGCGGCAACAACACCCATTCAGTGCGCGAATTGGTGGCCGCAGGCGCCGGCCTTTCGATCTTTCCGTGCTTCGTCGGTGACAGCGATCCGCGGCTGGTTCGCGTCGCTCATCCTATCCCAGAACTCGAAACCGACCAGTGGATCGTCACCCACCATGAGGAACGCCACTCCCCGCCGGTACGAAAGATTGCCGACCGGATTGCCGCTCTGATGCGGGCCCATCAGCCGCTGTTTCGCGGCAAGATGCCGATCCGCTAAGCGTCAGGCGTCGATCGGCCGCCAGATTCTCAAGGTTCTGGCGCGTGAGGCGGGCGCGTGAAGCTTGGAGGGGTTGGATCCCGGAGATTGTGGATTTTCGCTGGCCAGAATCCGAGCCGATTCCGGAAGATTGAACTGGAGACCCGTTCAAAAGGTCGGCTCATTCAGGCGCATATGGTACAAGTCCCACATCTTGTCTTGCCGCAAAGTTCACCCTCTGATTCCCTGTGCCAAGGCGATAGAACGTGATTCTTGCACCTGGCGTGTTCAAGCGGCGCGTTCCGGGAACTTTTTTGTCGATCAATTCCAAGGAGACAAGACGATGAGCACCGCGGCAAGGCCCGTCATCTCGGAAATGCGGCCGAAGATAACCGTTATTGGTGTCGGCGGTGGCGGCGGCAACGCGGTCAACAACATGATTGCCGAAAATCTGCAGGGTGCGGAGTTCATCGTCGCCAACACCGATGCCCAGGCACTGACCATGTCGAAAGCATCGCGGCTGATCCAGCTGGGTGCCCATGTCACGGAAGGCCTGGGCGCCGGGTCGCTGCCGGCGGTCGGCCGCGCGGCAGCCGAGGAATCGATCGACGAGATCAGGGACCACCTAGCGGGAACCCATATGTGCTTCGTGACCGCCGGCATGGGAGGCGGAACTGGAACCGGTGCCGCGCCCGTCATAGCGAACGCTGCACGGGCAGCCGGCATCCTGACGGTGGCGGTCGTCACCAAGCCGTTCACCTTCGAAGGGAAGCGCCGCATGCAAGCCGCCGAAGAGGGCATCGAGCAGCTTCGCGAATGCGCCGATACCGTGATCGTTATTCCGAACCAGAACCTCTTCAGGATCGCCGACGCAAAGACGACTTTCGCGGACGCCTTCGCCATGGCTGATCGCGTCCTTTATTCCGGCGTCGGCTGCATAACCGATCTCATCGTCAAGGAGGGGCTGATCAATCTCGACTTCGCCGACGTGAAGTCGGTGATGCGCGACATGGGCCGCGCAATGATGGGTACCGGGGAAGCCACGGGCGAGGACCGCGCCAGGAAGGCCGCCGAAGCGGCGATAGCAAACCCACTTCTCGACGAAGCCTCGATGATCGGCGCCAAGGGCGTCCTGGTCTCGATCTCGGGCGGCATGGACATGACGCTGTTCGAAGTCGATGAGGCCGCCACCCGCATCCGCGAGGAGGTCGACGCCGACGCCGACATCATCGTCGGCGCCATATTCGACCGGGCACTCGCCGGAAAATTCAGGGTCTCAGTCGTCGCGACAGGATTGCGGCAGGGCCTGGAGATACCGCAGTAGGCAGGATCCGGGCTGCTGATTTATGAGTCTGGTGGACCGTGGTCATGGGCTTCGCCACCGAAAAGTCGGCCCGCAAGCCCGCACCATTGAACTTGCCGGTGAATTTGCGTTGCCGGCCTAGGGACCGAATTCGTTTCGAGGCCGCTGCCACGAATGCGCGAACTCGCATCAGCGCCGCCGCGGAACCGCCCCCAACTGCAACCGCCGCGAATGCGCTTCGACCCGGATCCCCAACAGGAGGCCATACGGATTGACCACGGCAGACATTTCGCCTGCGATATGGCCAGTATCTGCTGACCACATGATCGGCCCTTTCTGATCGCTGATGCGGGCTCGCTGGATATGGCACAATAAAACCGGCATGGGTCAGGCGTCGGGAGCATCCAGTGGCGGCCAGCCTCGCAAGCACTATATCGAAGAAAAACTCAGGTCGACCCGACAGGAGCATACTCCATGGCTGACACGCCGACACCCGATGCTTCGTTTCTCGCGGCCCTGACGACAGAGCATTTCGTGCAGCAGACAGCGATCAGCACGTCCATAAGTGAAATGGCGTCGCGAACGACCATCTACATTATGTCTCTGTCGAGCGCTCTGGTGGCAACGGGCTTTGTTACGCAGTCCTCCGAGTTCTTCCTGCCGTTTGTCGCGGTTGTGCTGCCATCGGTCTTTTTACTGGGTGCCTTTACCGTCTTGAGGTTGGTCGACATCGCCGCTGAGAACATGCAGGCCCATATCGGCATTGCCCGGATCAGAGCCTACTATCGAACTTTGGGCGACGAGGCTGCCTTCCAGTTTTCCAAGGAATTCGGTCGCTGGCCCGAAAATGACGCCGAACCTTCTCTTCGTACTGGGCCTCTCCTGGCGTACCTGACCACCGCAGCGACTATGATCGCATTCATAAATGCCATCGTCGCTGCGGCGGGCGTTACTCTGCTTGCGTTTCGTGTCGGTGCAGAACTATTGCTCGCGCTGTGTCTTGGTGCTGGAACAGCAATCGGCTTGATGACGATTTTCTATTTATACCAGCGCCTTCGGACGAAAGGCATGGTCCGCATTGCCAAACCCTATGGTTCTGAAAAAAGCGTGCTTTGAGCGGGTAATGAATGTGGTGTTTGTCTGAACGCCGCCGGCATGGCAATTCCGATCTCATTGACGACCAATGCTCCACGCCCCTCGCAGGCTGTTCGCAATGGCGAGCCCTTTCGGGATCGAGATATTTGCGCAAACTTTTTTGCCCGGCATGCGTTGTTCGTTCTCCGAGCACAGGAGAAAGCCATGCAGACTAAGTCGCAGACTTCAGCCGAAGCCGCCAAGCAACGCCATATCCAGCGTGGTATCGACGCCAAAGACGAGACGAAGAGCAATGGCAAAATGC
The DNA here is from genome assembly GCF_000503035.1 of Mesorhizobium sp. LSHC412B00. Lineage (NCBI taxonomy): Bacteria > Pseudomonadati > Pseudomonadota > Alphaproteobacteria > Hyphomicrobiales > Phyllobacteriaceae > Mesorhizobium > Mesorhizobium sp. LSHC412B00. Next base: position 350,672 of record NZ_AYWB01000002.1, read on the forward strand.
AACAAGCGATGCAAGCCGGCGCTCGCAAATATCCCGAGCCACCTTTTCCCGAGCAGCATCAACCCAAACCGGGGCATGAATGGGCGATCGAGCCCGCTCCGCTCTACGATGCGCCTTACTACCTCGGATCGAAAAAACTCGATGACAAGGTAGCGCTTATCACGGGTGGTGATTCCGGCATCGGCCGTTCGGTGGCAGTCTTGTTCGCCCGCGAGGGCGCCGACATTGCGATCGTATACTTGAGTGAAGACAGGGACGCCGAAGCGACCAAAAACGCCGTCGAAAAGGAAGGCCGGCGTTGCATACTGATAAAAGCCGATGTCAGTGAACGCGAGCATTGCCGCAACGCCGTGGCGCTGACGGTCGAAAAATTCGGCAGGATCGACGTGCTGGTCAACAACGCCGCTTTCCAAATCCATTCCAGTGACTTCAACGACCTGACCGAGGAACATTTCGACACGACGCTGAAGACCAATCTTTACGGCTATTTTCATATGGCGCAGGAGAGCGTGCCGCACATGGAGCCGGGCTCCGCGATCATCAATACCGGTTCGGTGACCGGCATCGACGGTTCCAAGCAACTGGTTGACTATTCGATGACCAAGGGCGGCATTCATGCCTTCACGCGAGCGCTTTCGGGCAATCTGATCGGCAAGGGCATCCGGGTAAACGCGGTCGCGCCAGGTCCGGTGTGGACGCCGCTCAACCCTTCGGACAAGGAAGCCGACGACGTCTCGAAATTCGGCGCGGATACGCCGATGAAACGGCCAGCGCAACCGGAAGAACTTGCCCCGGCTTACGTGTTCCTCGCCTCGTCGCATTGCTCGAGTTACATCACGGGAGAGATCCTGCCGGTGGTCGGTGGCTACTGAGGTCGCGGAACGTATTTCATTGCATTGGGCTACCGAGTAGACGGCACGCGACGACGTCGTCTCCAGGGAGACGCTTGCCGTGCTCGGTCGCTCCAAGAAACGCGTGATCGGTGCCGTGGGCCGCCGCTGCACGGCACCCGCCACGGCTCCGGAGCAATAGCGCTCCGCGTTGGTCGAAATCCTCGCCCGCGTTTTCAGTTTTCTGAATTTCCGCTTGGAACTCTCCCGCCGGCATCCCGTTCAAACATCATTGAGCCAGGAGAACGACCATGCCACGAGGCGACAAATCGAAATACAGTGACAAACAGGAACGCAAAGCCGACCACATTGCCGCAGGCTATGAGAAGCGCGGTGTTTCCGAGAAGGAATCCGAGCGCCGGGCATGGGCGACCGTCAACAAGGACGATGGCGGCGGCAAGAAAGAAGGCGGCTCGGGTCGTGGTAAACACACCGGACACCCCGCGGCCCACAAGGGTGGGAAAAGCGGCGGCAAGGCATCGGCTTCACGGTCAGCCGCAAGCCGATCGGAATCGGCAAAGAAGGCAGCGGCAACACGCAAGCGGAATGCCGAGCACCATGCCCATTAACTGCCCCGCAACAGGTTCGGAACGCCATGAAACCCAAGCTCGCTGACCGCCTTCGCAACCGACAAGAGCATCGCCGACAAGAACATCGGCAGTGCCTCTTTGACTGCGATCGGAGCGTTCGGCGCCGCCTTGATCGATCTTGATGCGTGAGGTTGGCAAGCGCCTACCCGGCTCCTTGGCCATCAAGGGCGGATGTCTCTGTGGCAGGATCCGATTCAGCGCCGGGATCGAACCGAGGGTTCACTACTGCCACTGCGATATGTGCAGACGAGCGACCGGCAGCGCGTTTGCAGTTCTTGCCTGGATGCCCTGCCAAAGCCTGAGCTGGAATTCCGGAACGCCAACATATCGAAGGTCTTCGCCGATCGCGCAAAGAGGCTTCTGCCCAGAATGCGGGTCGCCGCTCAGCCTTTGCTACGACGCGTCGCCAACCGAGATCGCGCTGCACGTCGGTACCTTCGATGATCCGGCTCACCTGGTGCCTCGGTACAACTACGGTTCAGCGCAGCGCCTTGGTTGGGTGTGCTGCGGAATAGACCTACCGGACCGCGACACCGAGGAGCGCTGGTAGCGCCGCGAACGACCCAGATTGCCGATCAGGAATGCGGCCCTTGTCGCCGTGCCCCGAAAGTGCGGTCTCGATCTGCCCGGCCTGCCGACGTCGCCAGACCGTCGACAATCCCTAAGCGCTAGCCGGTTTTGATCCTTTGGGGGGCCGCATTCTCTATCGCGAAGAAAATCGCTTCGAACAGATCCTCGTCGCGGAAGGGCTTGCCGAGCAAGGGCACGTCGGCTGGCCGATCGGCAATCTCCCGGGCATCGGCATAGCCCGTGATCATGACCGCTGGCCAGTCCGAGCGCAAATTGCGCGCGAAGCGGATTACGTCGACGCCGGATACGAGTGGCATGGCGAAGTCGGTGATAATGACGTCGAACTTGTCGGGAGTGCGCTCCATCATGGCCAGCGCCTCCGCCCCTCCTCCCGCGCAGGTCACCTCGAAACCGCGCTGGCGAAGGGACTCGGCGGTCAATTGCCGCAAAACATGGCTGTCGTCGATCAGGAGGATTGATGGGTGCTCCATTCCGGCATCGGCGAACGCTCGTTCAATGTCGGGTTCCACCGCAGGATCCACCGGCTGTTCGGTCGAACGTGGCAGCCAGAGTTGCATGGTAGTTCCGCGGTTGACGACGCTTTCTATGCGAAGTGTCCCACCTGACTGCTTCATGAAGCCGTAGACCGTGCTGAGACCGAGGCCCGTTCCCTTACCGACCGGCTTGGTGGTGAAGAACGGTTCGACGACCTTGGCGACAAGATCGGGTGGTATGCCGGATCCGGTGTCCTTGACGGCGATCATGACATAGTCGCCCGGCGGAATATCCTCTGTTGGCGTCCCGATCGATCGATTCTGCGCATGCACGGTTATTGTCCCGCCAGAGGGCATGGCGTCACGCGCGTTGAAAACCAGATTCATCAAGGCCAATTCAAGTTGGCCTGCATCGACATGCACCGGCCAGATCGTGTCATCGATCTGCCAGTCGAAACGGATCAACCCCCCCAGCACGGGCGCCACCAATCCGTTCATCGTGTCGCCCAGCGCAGCAAGGCGCACCGCTTCCGGCTTCAGGGTCTGGCGCCGCGAGAATGCCAGCATTCGCGCGACAAGGTCAGCGCCTTGTCTTGCAGAACGCCGCGTCAGGTCGAGTACCTGTTGCGCCTGATCATCCAACGTAGCCCGGCGTTCAAGCAGCCCTAACCCACTGAGAATTGCGGCGAGCAGGTTGTTGAAATCATGCGCCATGCCGCCGGTTAGCTTGCCGATAGCGTCGATGCGCTGGGATTGAAGCAGCTGATCCTCAAGACCGCGCCGCTCGGTGATGTCAAGCAATGTGCCGATGATTTCCGGTTCACGGCCATCTGAGCCGTCTGACATCACGCCCTGGTCGAGAAAGATGCGATACTCGCCATTGGCGCAATGCCAGCGGAACTCGCACGTATAGGAGCCGGTGGTTTTGGCCGCCAGCAGCGCTTGCTTCAATCGCGGCAGGTCGTCGGGATGAACGCGGCTGAGACCGAACTCCGGATCCGATGTCAGGTATTCAGGCGCAAAGCCGGTCAAGCGCTCGACGCCCTCGGTAACAAAGCGCGCCGCGAAGGGCGGCTCGGCTGCCCGAGCATGAAAGCAGACCGGCAACGAATTCAGGATGGCATCCTGCCGTTGCTCGGCGCTGCGCAGCGCGCGTTCGGCCTGAAGCTTGTCCTTGTGCGCCTGCAACGCCTGCGCCAATAGTCCCTGCTCGACCTCCGCCTTGCGCTGGATCTCGAGCGTCTTCTCGTGGAGTTCGACGAAAACCGCGACTTTCGAACGCAGCATGATCGGATCAAATGGCTTGAACACATAGTCGACCGCGCCGGCATCATAGCCGCGCAGCATATGCGCATCCTCCTTGTTGATGGCGGTCAAGAAGATGATTGGGGTGCGCTTGGATTGCTCGCGCTGGCGGATAAGTGCGGCCGTTTCATACCCGTCCAACCCTGGCATGAGGACATCCAGGAGAATGACGGCGAACTCCTCTTTCAGCAGAAAGCGCAGAGCCTCTTCGCCCGATTGGGCGCAGATGACCTCTCCGATAGTCGCGAGCACTTCGCTGATCGCCAGCAGATTGCGCTCATCGTCGTCCACCGCCAGGATGCGGGCTCTTGCCGGCCCTTCGGCAAGAGCTGCCACCTCAAGTTTCCTTACCCTGTTTCTTGCCAGCTTTTGCATCGAACGGCCGTCAGTTCGCTGCCAGGAGAAGTTTTTCCGGGCTCTCGACACGGGATCGGGCACGCCCGATCCAGACACGAAGCAGCGCCAGCAGGAGATCCAGGTCGACGGGTTTGGCGATGTAGTCGGAAGCCCCGGCATCCAGACATTTTTGCCGATCCCCCTTCATCGCCTTTGCGGTGACGGAAATCAGCGGGATATGAGCAATCGCCGGTGTGCCGCGAATCCGCCGCATCGTCTCGTAGCCGTCCATCTCCGGCATCATGATATCGATCAATGCCACGTCGACATCGGGCGCCTGTTCAAGAAGCGCGATGCCATCACGGCCCCGCTCGGCATGCAGAACCTGTATGTCATAGGTCTCCAGAACACTGGTGAGCGAATAGATATTGCGAATGTCGTCGTCGACGATGAGAACTTTCGCCCCGGCGAGATCGGACTTGCCGTTGTGTTCAGTTCCTGCCCAGGCCTCTTGGCGACCTTCTCCCGGCAGCGTTGCCGAAATATGCAGCGCCAATTGAGCGAAGTTCTCCGCCCGCGGTGCTTCCGCCAAGGCCGGGTTCAACGCCAGTACCTGTTCAAGCGCGTCCGGGTGAGGCGTAAAGAACAGCAGCTGCGGCAAGGCTTCGCCGAAGTGGCCGGTGATCTCGTCCAGCGCCTTTGCGTTGTCCTTGGCGGAGCGTCCAAAGCCGAGCACGACGGCATCATAGGAGGCGAGGCCAACGTCTTCTGCATTTGCCGCAACTCGACCGATCGCGGTGACCGACGTTACGCCGTCGCGGATTGCCTCGACCAGCGCCAGACGCCGCTCCGGGTCAGGGTCCACGACCAGAACGCGGCGCTGAACGCGGAGCTTCTTCGAGTGGATATCCTGAAACACCTTCATCAGCTCGTCCGAGGAAACGGGCTTGGTGGAAATGCTGGACGCCCCCTTGCGTGCGAGACTGTCGATGTCTTCGGCACCCGAGATGACATGGATGGGAATTCCCCTCGTCTTCTGGTCATGCCGCAGCAGATCGAAAAGCACCCAGCCATCGATATCCGAAAGCCCGAGATCAAGCGTGATTGCGTCGGGAACGAGCTTGCGGGCCAATGCCAGCGTGCCGGAACCTGCATTCGACAGAACGCCTTTCAGCCCGGCCGACCGGGCGAGGCCGAGCAGCAACCCGCCAAAGGTCGGGTCGTCCTCGACGATCAACACGATCCGATCGGTGGGTAGGATTGAATCGCGGTCGTCGATCAGCTCTGCCGAGGCCGGACTGCTGAGCAGAGCTGTCGCAGCAACCGCCTCCGCCGCCGGAGCCAGGGTCGACTGTACTGTCGTCACGCGGGGGCCGTCGAACGGGATGATGAGGGTAAATGTCGACCCCTTGCCCGGCGTGCTTTCGACCCGCAATTCGCCGCCAAGCAAGCGAGCGATCTCGCGGCTGATCGAGAGCCCAAGGCCGGTGCCGCCATACTTGCGGCTGGTGGTGCCGTCGGCCTGCTGGAAGGCCTCGAAAATCAGCTTCTGTTTGTCTTCTGGAATGCCAATGCCGGTGTCGGTGACGGCGATCGCGAGAGCCTTCACCGGCTGCGTCGCGCCATTGCGGCGGCCGGCCTTTTCAACCCGGAAGTTCAGGCTGACCTCGCCTTCCGAGGTGAATTTGAATGCGTTGGAAAGCAGGTTGAGGACAATCTGCTGCAAGCGTTTCTCATCTGTGCGGACCGTGTCGGGAAGCGCCGGATCGACCTTGATGGTGAAGCCAAGTCCCTTGTCGGCTGCCAGCTGACGAAAAGTTCGTTCCATGTGCTGGCGAAGATGCGTCACCGGCATATCGTTGATGTCGATGGAAACAGTGCCCGACTCGATCTTCGACAGATCGAGGATATCGTTGATGAGGCTGAGAAGATCGGTTCCTGCCGAATTGATGGTGCGGGCGAACTCTACCTGTTTTTCGTTGAGGTTGCCGTGCTGGTTGGTCGCCAGCAGGTTTGACAAAATGAGCAGCGAATTGAGCGGCGTGCGCAGTTCGTGGCTCATATTGGCCAGGAACTCGGACTTGTATTTCGACGTGAGTGCCAGTTGCTCGGCTTTCTCCTCCAGCGCGCGTCGCGCCATCTCGATTTCGAGATTCTTGTTTTCGACCTGCTTCTTTTCGTTCTCGAGCAGCTGCGCCTTTTCCTGCAGTTCCTCGTTCGTCGCATGCAGCTCTTCCTGCTTTTTTGTCAGCTCGGTTTGACGCGCTTGCAATTCCGACGTCAGCAGTTGCGACTGCTTGAGCAGGCCCTCCGTGCGCATCGTCGCAGCGATGGTGTTGAGAACGATGCCGACGGATTCCATGAGCTGGTTGAGGAACGACTGGTGTGTGTCACGAAACTCGCCGAACGAGGCGAGCTCGATGACGGCTTTGACTTCATCCTCGAACAGGGCAGGCAGGATGATGACATTGGCTGGCGAGGCGCTGCCAAGACCAGATGTGACCCGAAGGAATTCTGGCGGCACATTGTCCAGCATGATGGCGCGCTTGTCGGCGGCACTTTGCCCAACCAGGCCCTCTCGCAGATCAAGCCGCTGCTTGATGGCAGCTTTGCTCTCGGCGCCATAGGAAGCCGCCAGCTCAAGATAGGATTCCTCCTCGTCGCGATTGGTGACGTAGAACACCCCATACTGGGCGTTCACCAGAGGAGCGAGTTCGGACATGATGAGCCGCGAGACGGTGGCAAGATCGCGCTCGCCTTGCAGCATGCGCGAAAACCGGGCGAGATTGGTCTTCAACCAGTCCTGCTCGGCATTCTTCAGCGTCTGATCCTTCAGATTGCGGATCATTTCGTTGATGTTGTCTTTTAGCGCGGCGACCTCGCCGGACGCTTCGACGCTGATCGAACGGGTAAGATCGCCCTTGGTCACCGCCGTCGAAACCTCGGCGATGGCACGCACCTGGGTGGTCAGATTGGCAGCGAGTTGATTGACGTTGTCGGTGAGGTCGCGCCAGAGGCCGGCGGCACCTGGCACACGCGCCTGACCGCCGAGCTTGCCCTCGATGCCCACCTCACGGGCGACGTTGGTCACCTGGTCGGCAAAGGTGGCAAGCGTCTCGATCATGCCGTTGATGGTGTCGGCCAGCAGGGCGATCTCTCCCTTCGCGTCGACCGTCAGTTTGCGCCTGAGATTGCCTTGCGCGACCGCCGTCACGACATCGGCGATGCCGCGCACCTGATTGGTCAAGTTCGTCGCCATCAGGTTGACGTTGTCGGTCAGGTCCTTCCAGGTACCGGCAACACCTTCGACGCGCGCCTGGCCACCAAGCTTGCCCTCGGTGCCAACCTCACGCGCGACTCGGGTGACCTCGCCGGCGAAGGAGTTCAACTGGTCCACCATGGTGTTGATGGTCGACTTGAGCTCCAGGATTTCGCCCTTCACATCGACGGTGATCTTCTTCGACAGGTCGCCGCGCGCCACGGCGGTCGTGACTTCGGCGATGTTGCGCACCTGGCCGGTCAGATTCTCGGCCATCGAGTTCACATTGTCTGTGAGATCCTTCCACGTGCCGGCAACGCCGCGCACCTGCGCCTGGCCTCCCAACTTGCCTTCCGTGCCGACCTCGCGTGCCACGCGCGTGACTTCCGAAGCGAAGGAATTAAGCTGGTCCACCATTGTGTTGATGGTGTCCTTCAGCTCCAGGATCTCGCCGCGGACATCGACGGTGATCTTCTTCGAAAGGTCCCCGAGCGCCACGGCGGTGGTTACCTCGGCGATGTTGCGCACCTGGCCGGTCAGGTTGGCCGCCATGGCGTTGACGTTTTCGGTCAGATCCTTCCACGTGCCGCCGATGCCGCGCACCTGGGCCTGGCCGCCGAGCTTGCCATCGGAGCCGACCTCGCGCGCCACACGTGTCACTTCCGAAGCGAAGGAATTGAGCTGGTCGACCATCGTGTTGATGACGTCCTTGATCTGCAAGATCTCGCCCAGCGCGTCGACGGTGATCTTCTGGGTCAAGTCGCCGGTCGCGATGGCCGTTGCCACCTTGGACACGTCGCGCAATTGCACCGTCAAATTGCCGGCCATGGCGTTGACGTTGTCGGTCAGATCCTTCCAGGTGCCACCGACGCCTTCGACATGCGCCTGGCCACCAAGCTTGCCTTCCGATCCCACTTCGCGGGCCACACGCGTGACCTCAGAGGCAAAGGAGTTCAGTTGGTCGACCATCGTGTTGACGGTGTCCTTGAGCTCCAGGATCTCGCCTTTGACGTCGACGGTGATCTTCTTCGACAGGTCGCCGCGCGCCACGGCGGTGGTGACTTCTGCGATGTTTCGAACCTGGCCAGTCAGGTTGGCGGCCATGAGATTGACGTTGTCGGTCAAATCCTTCCATGTGCCGCCGACGCCCCTCACCTCTGCCTGGCCGCCCAGCTTGCCTTCGGTGCCGACCTCGCGTGCCACGCGCGTCACTTCCGAGGCAAAGGAGTTCAGTTGGTCGACCATCGTGTTGATGGTGTCCTTGAGTTCCAGGATTTCGCCTTGCACGGCGACCGTGATCTTCTTGGACAGATCGCCCGACGCGACCGCCGTCGTCACCTCGGCGATATTGCGCACCTGACCGGTCAGGTTCTCGGCCATCGAGTTGACGTTGTCGGTGAGGTCCTTCCAGGTGCCGGCGACGCCGCGCACCTGCGCCTGCCCGCCAAGCTTGCCTTCGGTGCCAACCTCGCGTGCCACGCGCGTGACCTCGCCCGCGAATGAATTCAGCTGGTCCACCATTGTGTTTATCGTGGATTTCAGCTCGAGAATCTCGCCCTTCACGTCGACCGTAATCTTCTTCGACAGGTCGCCCAAAGCCACTGCGGTCGTCACTTCGGCGATGTTGCGCACCTGGCCAGTCAGGTTCTCGGCCATGGAATTCACATTGTCGGTCAGATCCTTCCACGTACCACCAACACCCTCAACGCGCGCCTGGCCGCCAAGCTTGCCTTCAGTGCCGACCTCGCGCGCCACGCGCGTCACTTCCGAAGCGAAGGAATTAAGCTGGTCCACCATCGTGTTGATGGTGTTCTTCAGTTCTAGGATCTCGCCCTTGACATCGACTGTGATCTTCTTCGACAGGTCGCCCGACGCGACCGCGGTCGTAACCTCCGCGATGTTGCGCACTTGCCCGGTCAGGTTCGTGGCCATCGCGTTGACGTTGTCGGTCAGATCTTTCCACGTGCCGGCGACGCCCTTGACCCGGGCTTGGCCGCCGAGCTTGCCTTCCGTACCGACCTCGCGCGCCACGCGCGTCACCTCAGAGGCGAAGGAGGCCAACTGGCCGACCATGGTGTTGACGATCTTGCCGATGCGCAGGAATTCGCCACGCAGCGGTCGGCCATCAATTTCGACCATCATGGTCTGCGACAGGTCGCCCTTGGCGACGGCGCCGATAACGCGCGCAACCTCAGCCGTTGGCTGAACCATGTCTTCTATGAGATCATTGACTGAACGGACACTGGATTCCCAACTGCCGGTGGCATTGCGAACCCGGCCGCGCTCGCCTATCCGCCCTTCCTTGCCGACGACCCGGCTCAAGCGCTCGAACTCACGCGTCACTTGGTCGTTGAGGTCAGCGATCTCATTGAAAGTCTCAGCTATCTCGGAATCGAGGCCTTCATAAACATTGTCGATGCGGACGGAGAAATCGCCGCGCCGGAAGGCTTTCAGAGAACTCAGGATGCTTCGACGGTCCAATTGCTTCTTGGATGCCTGCACGGTCACAGCGCCACTCCCAGCCCTATGGATTTATACGGATAAAGTTGCCCCCGCGGCCAATGGTGGATCGCGCCGCGAGACCCCAAACGCCGCATTTTCAATTTTGTTCCATCGTGCCGTGAAAATTCCAGGCCGACGATTGCGCCTTGGTTTGAACGCCGGATTCATGATGCGGTTGCGATTTATCGGGCTTCAGCCGACCACGACACGTCATCGCCGTTTGCCATTGCCAGACAGGCATGAATTGCGTTGCGCAACTCGGAAGGCGAGGCAGGCTTTGCGACCCATGTCCCTTGAAGGAAAATCGGATCGTGAAAACCCGAATTGGCGTAGCTTGCCGAATGGACGACAAAGGGGATGTGTCGGGCGTCAAGCAACGTAGCTATTCGTTCGAGCGCGATAAACGCCTCGTCTTCCAAAATCGCAACGGACCTATGGTGGTCCAATTATCGCAGTCCTTTGCTCTCCGAAGCGATCGGCAGCGCAGCACGCCGCCTGACCGGTTCCACCCGGTGGTCGAAGCTCACGGCAATTTTCTTGCCGGACATGGCATGGACCATAAGCCCGACCAATTCCTCGTCGTCGCAGCGACACTCAGGAAACCTTGCGCGGATTTCATCGACCGCAAACGCCGTCGAGATAATGTCGTCAGCGCGATAGCCAGAGATCACCGCGTAGACTGCGCTATAGGTTTCAAGGTCAATGACTTCGGTTTTCAGCACATCATCCTCCCTGCGGAAGGCCGACGGCAGAGGCGCCGGATGTCTCGCAAAGATTGCTAGATGCCGGCATCGAGTCTTCGGCGCTGTATCCTGTTCATTCTATGACGGTTGGCAGCGCTGTCGATAGCTCTGCAAGGCTTTGTACGCTTCCAGACACTGATTCACGCGAGCGACCAGATCAGGCAATCGTGCCGTTCATATACGTTTTCCGGTTCACTGTAGTGCCGTCCGCCAACTGAAACAGTCCGCCCGACCAGAATGACGATTGTCGGCCCTTTCACTTGAAGCCCACCAGATCAGCGAGTGAGTTGTGGCCAACACTCCAACACCTCCGCCATGCTGGCCGCCTCAATCTGCTCACTGAAGCGGGAATGGTAGACTTCCATCAGTGCGTCATGGGTCTGGTCGGCAGAGCTGCAGATGGCATCGGTGACGAGAATGACGCGAAAGCCACGATCGATGGCGCCAAGCACGGTCGCGAGAACGCAAACGTCGGTTTCGCCACCGGTGATCACGAGCGCACGCACGCCGGAGCCACTCAGCAGCGCGTCGAGCCGCCCCTCGGTCCAGGGCGAATAGACGTGTTTGTCGACCACCGTCGCCGGCGGTACAAATCGTGCGAGTTGAGGCATCAGCTCGATCAGGCGCGGATCGATGTTGGAAAGGGTTACCTCCGCCCACCGACGATAGTAGTTTGCCCACATTCCCGGCGCCTCGCCCGGGCAGGCGGCAGGAATGAAGCGCGTGAACAGGGTACGGCTGGCATGTCTGGCGACCAGTTCTTCGATCGCCGGGACCACCTTTTCAGCCCACGGCACGGGCCAAGGTCCACCCGGCGCAAACAGGCGCTGCATGTCGACGCACAGATGCAGGCCATCGTCGCCTATTGGTCCGTGAATCAATCCTTGGGCGGCCACTGGTGGATTCCGTCGGGTTTAGGTTACTGGCCTGCCTGCCGCGCTGCATCGGCCTCAGCCACATCAACAGTGTAAAGCAATTCACCGTTTTCGTTGGATACCCTCACAAGCCAGCCGGACAGAGCGTCCGTGCCAGGCTGCAGGTCGGCGAGAAGATCGATTGCGCAGCGGATAGCTTCGGACCGGGCCGCCTCAAGGCTCGCCATCCTCGACGGCGGTATGCGTCGGCTGGTTTCGCCATCGCGATACTCAAAGACATATACGTCGCCGGCGCCGTCGCTTGCAGAGGTTATCTCGACCTGGTCGAAATTGCCGTTGCTGCTCGCGTCATATTCATTGGCTGCGAGATCAAAGGTCGCTGTCTGGACCAGGATTGCCTTTGCGCGGGCAAGCACGTCATCTTCAGCTTGTATCCCGACGTTTGCCATGTCCACCGCAACGCAGTCGCCGCCCTGGCCGCAAAATATCACCCGGCGAACCGACTGCCCGTCTGGCGCCCTGGCATTCACCACTTCGGTCCGAACGACTTGCATGACACTCTCCTGCCTGTGTCTGACAATGTTCATGGTGCGCTTTCGGTTCCTGCGGATGCAGGCGCCGGCCCGGCAACTTAACGGCTTGCCCCGCCGCCAAAGGCCATTCGGAACCCAAGGCCAACAATGAAGAGGCCGGCGATCCGCTGCTGCCAAAGCCGCACACGAGGGCGCTTCAGGATCCAGGCGCCTATGCTGCCGGAGGCCACGGCATAGGTCCCCAACACCAACACGCCCGTCATTTTCTGAGTTGCTCCCAGCAGCAACAGTTGAAGCGTCACGGAACTCCCATGCGGATCAACGAACTGAGGCAGGAACGCTACCATAAACGTGATGGGCCACGAATTGAACAGATTGGCAATCATGCCTTCCCGTGCCGCGGCAACGGCCTTGATCGGGGTCGTATCCGGCCGGGCCTGTGTTTCCGGCTTCGTGAAGACCAGCCCTAGCCCCGAGCCATACGAGATACGCCGCCCCAAGCCATTGCAGTGCTCCAAAAGCTAGTGGGGAGGTTCGCACGAGAGACGAAACACCGAACGCTATGAGAGGAAGCTGAACCATGCCGGCGCCGGCCGTCATCCCCAATACCGTGAACAGCGCAACCCTGCGTCCCTGCCCTATGCCGCGCGCCGTCACCAGCATGCTATCCGGCCCGGGCGGCATCTGCAGCAGGACGACCGTTCCCACGAATGCTATCCAGTGGGCGGGATCGATGACTTGTTCCTCTCAACAATGATGCTCTTGTGGACTTGGAGCGGCGATATAGCCGGTCAACGCGAAGCTGCGGCGCCGAGGCCGTTGCGCAGAAGTAGCTCATGTCTGGTTCAGAATTAACTGCAGAGCCGCGACCGCCTTGCTCCACGATCATCTCGGCAATGTACTCCTTGAGGTCCCCGACTTCGTCCTGAATGTCCTCGGGGGCGATGCCTTCCTCGTCTGCATCCGCGATGCATTGGCTTGCGAGTTCCTCTGCGGCATCGACGCCCTTCCGCATGAGAGCAGGCTTTTCGATCACATGCTCCTCAATCCATACTCCGACGAAATGGACTGTACGATTTACGATGAGGTCAGCGTCTTCCGAGAGTTGCGCCTCGGTTTTCAAATCGTCCCTCGTCGACGCTTCATGGAACTCACCTCGGCAAAATGGGCTCACTTCCAACGCCGACAGGTTGCCAAAAGATGCACCGTGCCGATGAAAATCGCTGTCGAGACCGACAGGATTTCGCCCACCGGACATTCACGGTGCACCGAGCCCCCGCCGCAGGAACAATTCGAACGGAAACGCGTTGCCCTAGCTGGAAACGGGATAAGCGCAAAATGGCCGCGCCACGTGCTGCCTGGAAGGGCTTCTTGAAGGTTGGTTCGGTTACTTGCGGCGTGAAGATTGTCGGCGCAACCAGCGAAGCATCCAAGATCCATTTCAAGATTTTGAACCGCAAGGACGGTCTGCCGGTCAGGAGCGTCTACGCCGACGAGGAGACCGGAAAGCTGGTGGATGCAGCGGATCAGGTGAAGGGTTTCGAGATCGAAAAAGACGAATTTCTCCAGATCGAACCTGACGACATAAAGGCGTTGAAGCTGACGTCGAAGCACACGCTCGAAGTCGGCGAATTCGTATCGATTGACGATATCGATACGCGCTATCTCGAGAAGCCCTACTATCTGATCCCGGCCGACGGCGCCGCAATCGAAGCATACGGAGTGATCCGCGATGCCATGAAGAACAAGGGCGTGGCCGCTCGATCCTGCGTGGTGCTCTACCAGCGCGGCCGCGAAGTGCTGATTCAGCCCTATGGCAAGGGCATGGTGATGACCGAGCTTCGCAACCACAACGAAATGGTTTCGGAAAGCACTGTGTTCGATGGATTGGCCAAGCAGAAATACGACCCCGATCTGCTCGAAATCGCCGGCATGCTTATTGACAAAAAAGTGACGACCTTCGATCCCTCGAAATTTGAAGACACCTATGAAGACGCGCTGATCGCCATGATCGATGCAAAGCGCAAAGGCAAGAAGCTGCCGAAGCCCGCACCAAGGCCACAGGAGAATGTCATCAACCTCGCTGAGGTGCTGAAGAAGAGCCTCAAACAGGAAGGGCTGGCGAGATCCACAAAGAGAGCCTCACCGAAACGCAAGACAGCATAGTTGATAACTGCCCAGCCAGAAGGTCCGCACAGCAGCTCCAGCCGCCCTTAATAGCTCGGAACAATTCTCGCGGTTGCCCGTTGGCCACCAAGGACGATGCCTTATGGCCGAGATCAAGAACGTCGACAGGGCAGTCCTCAAAGAGCCAGAGGCAGCGGATGCCAACATTGCGCTCAAAGGAGCCGGAACGCAGGACTCTGATCGGGCGCCGACAAGCCCCAGGACCGCTGGCCATCGGTAAAAATACATGGGGTGTGAAAAGACCCTTTCGCCTCCAGACGCGGCGACGCGCGACCTGTGGCGGGCCGAACCCCACGCCCAAGCGAAACCCGGAGAATAGATGTGCCCCCCAAACCAGAGCCAACCGAAGAGCCGCCAGTGGATGCGCCGACGTGGACGCCGGACATACGCGAGCCTGAGCCGGATCTTCTTCCCGACGAAGTGCCAGTTCCTAATCCGGACGAGAACCGTGATCCGCCAAAGCGAGGCGTGGTGACAGACTGAACAACGAGTTTGGTCCGGCATCCTCCTGCAAAGGCGTTTATCTCGCCGCCGGGTTCAAGATCGCCAGTGAAATGCGACTGGATTTGGCTGCGCCGAATGCTTGACGGATTTGGTCTCGATGGTGTGGACCTGTCGACGCCTCGCCAAGCCTCATTTTCCAAGTATCTGTTCGAACGTGCATTGCTTCGGGCTTTTGTCAGGACGCCATCGCAGAAATTTGGTGCCATGACGGAAACGATCGCCGGTGACATGATCGAACCGCACCTCCGCCACCAGTTCGGGCCGCAATGGCTCCCATTGTCCGCTTCTTTCCGTGCTCCACCGACTGGGACCGCCCGGCGCTTTTCCCGTGAAGCCAGGAGCCGATCGCAAAGCTTCAAGTTGTCGCGTAAGCTTGGCCCTGTCCTCCCGGGCGATCGTCGAAGTGAACCCGACATGGTCGAGTTGCCCCTGGTCATTGTACAGGCCAAGCAACAGGGAGCCGACTTCACGCGAATTCGCCAGGTAGCGGAACCCTCCGACGACACAATCGGCCGTGCGCAGGCGCTTGACTTTGACCATGGCGCGCTCGCCGGGTCGATATTCGTCATCGAGAAGCTTGGCAACGACCCCGTCGGTCGAACCTTGTCCGGATTGGCCAAGCCATCTGCCTGCCGCCGCCAAATCACGCGTCGCCCGAGACAGTTCGAGATCCTTTCGCGCGGCCGACTTTACGAACAGTTCGAGTGCAGCGCGCCGAACCGAGAGCGGCTGCTGCATCAAGGCGCCCTCGGAGGTCGCCAACATGTCAAAGAGGATCAGCTTTGCCGGCGTCGCGACCGACAGTTTCCGGATCCTGCTTTCCGCCGGATGCAGCCGCATCTGCAAGGCGTCGAAAGAAAGAGAGCCTGCAATTTCGATGACGATCTCACCATCGACCACGAACTCTTTTGTTTTCAGTTCATGCAACATCGCGACGACTTCCGGGAAATACCGCCCTAACGGCTTGCCGGATTTTGCACGCAACTCCACGGCCGCGCCGGATTTAAAGGCCAGGCAGCGGAACCCGTCCCATTTGGGTTCGTATTGCCATCGGCCAGCATCGGCCGGCAACGTGTCGGCAGCCTTTGCTTCCATCGGCGCCGTGCTCAACGCCACGCCGAAAGACGATTTTGCACTCGTCGGCAGATCGCGAGAGATGGCAGATTCGCCCGTCATGAAAGTTCCGTGGACAACGATGGAGATCGACTCAACGCAGCACTGGTGCCGGCTTTGGAAAAAATCATGCTCCAACAGGGTTAGGTCATGATGAGATTTCAACCAATCTCATCATGACCTGGGACGGTCTACTCGGCAGCCTGCATGTTGATCTTGCTTTCCGCCATTTCGGTGAGCTTGCGATCGGTCGCCTGCTCTTCTTTCAGGTTCTTGGCCAATACGTTGGCGCAGTCACTGCGGCCAAGCTGCTTGGCCCAGGCGATGAGCGTGCCATATCTGGTCATCTCATAGTGTTCGACCGCCTGCGCCGACGCTATCAGCGCCGCGTCTAGAACCTCCTTGTCGTCGACGTCGCCGCTCACATCGTCGGCTTCCTCCAGAATGCCGTCTATCGCCGGGCAGTTGACCTCCTTGGCCTTGACGCCATGCAATTCGAACACCTGTTCGACGCGCTCGATATGGCCTTTGGTCTGCTCGAGGTGTTTTTCGAATCCGGCCTTCAATTGCGGATCGGTTGCCTTGCCGATCATCTTCGGCAGCGCTTTCTCGATCTGCTTTTCGGCGTAATAGATGTCGCGCAGCGTGTGCACGAAGAGATCGTCGAGTGTCTTGATGTCCTTCGAAAAGAAGCCCATGGCCTTACCTTTCATTGTGCAGAAGTTCGGGTTCGGCGGCGGCTTGCCCGCCACCCGCGGAGGCCGGGAACTCGTCCCGGCTTGCTGGTCAACGCACCGGTGCTGGAGGAGTTCCTGATTCCGAGCCGGCCGTTACTCCTTTTGGAGACGCTGCGGTCCATCTCCGGAGGAGCTTTGACCCGATCACACGTTCCATGGTCCAGCGAGGACCCTCAGGCGCACGCCGGCGCGGAAAAACTGACGGCCAGGAGAGCCGAAACGTGCTGTGCGCCGCAAGCTCTCGCAGGCGATGGCTGCCTCGGCAGATGCAATGCCAGCGTCGGGCGCGCACTATTGTCGGGAGAACTCTTGGTCAAGCATGCGAAGGCCCTCTTCATATTTGGCCGCCGACGCTCCGACCTGCCTCGACTGCCAGATGTTGTCCTCCAGATCGGCGCGTTTTACGGGGAGCGCCACTGGGTTCGACGCAGCCCGCCGGACAAAGGCGAAATACTCCTCATCCGGCCTGCGCGACATGGCATCGACCGCCGCGGTAATTGTCGGTCCGAAGCCTGCTTCTTCGAGCTTGGCGCGGGTCCAGCCCTCGCCTTTCTCCAGAACGTCATGAAGGTAGGCAACAGTCTTCTGATCGATTGTCTCGACAGCGTCGACGACACGGCGGCAATGCTCGATGTAGGGCCGCCCGGTCTTATCGCGCTGCGACGCGTGAACCTCCTCCGCAATCTTTGCCGCCTGGTAGAAAATGCTCATCGCGCCTGTCGTTACCGTGATTGACTCTGGCTGATGAAACCTATTCGACGATATGTGGCGTGTGTCGCTTGTCCTCGGCAGGGTCGACATCGATACGGGCCTTTTCCGGATCGAAAGCGCCGTGACCTGCAATAGCCAGAGCAGCCGCATCGGGCGTTTCGTAGGCCCACATGAAATCATCGGAAGAACTGCCGACGGCGTGGACACGCCAGTAGCTTGCGGTGCCTTTGAGCGGGCACCGGGTGGTGGTGTCGGTCTTTTCGAAAAGATCGAAATAGATGTCCTCGAAGGGGATATAGAAAACGGGCTCGTGCCCGTCTTCACGCAGGACCTTCGCCCGCTCCGTAGCTGCGACGATGGCGTCGGAAAACCGCACCGTCACCGTGCCGGAAAACGGTTCTATGGCCAATCGGCCAAGGTGGTGTTGTGAAGTTGCGCCTGAAGTTTGCATTTGGATTTCTCCCTGGCGATTACCGCAAGATCGGTCATGCCTAGAGACGAAATGCGCGGCGGCGCTTCAGGTTCCGGCATGTCCGATGAGCTGAATGGCAGCCGGCCTTAAAGCGCCTACCGCCTGCCGTATCCAGCAGTACTCGTCAGTAAGGCGCGGTAAAATGCTCGTCCAGCCCATTCGAAGACTTTGGAAGGACGACACGGTCGTCGCTTCCGTGGAGCGTCAGGGCTGGCACCGAAATGATCTTCGCCGCCACTTGCCGGCGGGCGAGTTCGTGGCTGGAGATGCTCCAGCTGTTTGGCCGTCGTCAGCTGCCGCCTCATGTACGGGCTCCGGGGCGGCCTCAGTTGCTGCCAAGTGGGCCGCAAGGTCCCTATAGACCTTGTCCCTGCCGCCATCGTGTTTAGCGATCAGGCCAAGTAGGTCATGACGGCTTAGCTTTGCAATCTTCATTAGGAATTCGAATTCGTGCTTCGGAATCGAGGCTGCTAAGCGATCGAGTTTGGCCCGCCGGGTCTCTTTGGACACATGTGCTCCTATGTATCCAGGCAGCATGCGAGGCACGTATTCGGAGGCCCGCCATTGTCTTGATGGCGGGCCTTCGGGCGGCCGAAGCCGCTAGGTCCATCGGCTACTTGTTGCAATTTTGCACGGTCGAGGTCGTTGCGCCACTTGCAGTGTTGTTATCGATGTCATTGCCTGCGGCGTCCTTGCAACGGTCGGTCATGCCGTTCGATTTTGTAGTCGAGTTTGTGGAATTCGGATCGGTTGGCACGGCCGCATTCCCGCTGCCAGTGCCATTGCCAGCGGCGCCGCCGCTGCCAACAGTTCCAGTACCAGTTCCATTACCCGTGCCAGCCGTGCCGCCAGCACCCGTTCCATTTGTCTGCGCCAAGGCGGAACCGGCCAAGGCAATAGTTAGCACCGACGCGGCTAGAATTTTCTTCAACATTGGAGTCTCCGTGTTTGAATCGCCGAATTGCGATCGCTTTCCCAACGACAGGTTTTTCTCATTGTTCCCGGCGTAATGGATTGTGATCCGCAGCAGCCTTCGTCGAGGTGGATACTCTTGACGGCGCACGAATTGTGATGAGACCTGACAAGGGCAGGATGGGCTTTGTTCAACACCAAAGCGATATGTTGGGCGCGGCTGCATGCATCCGACGCGGATCGCGATGCGGAATGTGGGCAATACGGGTTACAACAGAAGCGGCGATCAGAGCTGCGAGCGAACCGGCCGCCTTGATGTTAGTCTGACGGTTGAATCTCAAGACCATTCCGACGCAGGAGCAGAACGCATGCCGGCTCGATCCGAAGGATTTACAATCGCTCTGGCTCACAACGGGGATGCACGAACGCAGGCGGCCGCTGCGCTCTATCGACACAACATCGAACAAACCGGAATCGATGACCGGGCAGTGATCGGCGCGGAGCTTACCGACCCCTCGGGAAAGATCTGGGGTGGAATTTGGGGCAGAACGGAACTGGGGCTCCTGTTTCTCGACATGTTCTTCTTGCCTGAAAAATTGCGTGGCCGATCCTATGGATCACAGCTTCTTATGGCGATTGAGGAGGAAGCCATTAGGCGCGGATGCAAGAGAGCCGTCGTCGAGACGAGCAGTTTCCAGGCGCCTCAATTCTACCGGCTTCATGGGTTTGAGGAATTCGGCAAAGTCGAATTCGTTATTCCAGGACATGCCCGCATCTTCCTTCGCAAGAACCTGCAGTAATCTTTGCGGAGGCGCCATCTGCACGAACGGCTGTTCGCCGGCAAAATGCCGGCGCCTTAGCCCTCCCGAGCCGTAGCCATCTACTCCCGAAGGTCCTTTTGCCCTTTCCATCCAGGAAGCTCGGTCATCGGGCATAGCAGCCGCGGTCGCGCCGGATCGGAGATATCGAGTTTATCCCAGGGAATGCGGTACAGGCCGTCGCGGCGGCGCAGCCGAAAGAGGTCGAGCATCGCGATGCCGATGGTCGAAGCCGACAGACGCTCGAACGCGGCGTAGATGCCAACGTGGAATTCAGTAACGACGAGCTCGTCGCCACGCTGTTCGGCGAGAATCTCTTCGATGTGACCGATGCTCTTTCCGCGCTGCGAGAGCACGCGTCGCCCGGCAAGATGTTCGAGGTTGACTGTCCTCATCATCACGCTCCTGGGATGCGCCCGATGACATGATCGCGCAACCAGTCCTGCCAGGCGAAAATCGACGTCTCGCCCACCTCGATGTCACATTCGATGTCGAGCCCGTTGTCCTGCACCTTTTTCCACGCAATCCTGTGTGGCACGGCGTGGCGTTTGCCACCCACCCTCGTCGTCAGTTGCGCCATCCATTCCCCGGGCCGCGCGCCAAGGCGGCGCGCCAAAGTGATGGAGCCGAGTTCTATCGCGACAATCCTTGGTGGTTTGCCCCGCCGCAACTCAGCCACCACTCCGTCGACCTTGCCGATCTTGACCCGCCGGCGGTCGAACACCTGCTTGTCCAGGAGATCACGCATCAATTCCATCATGTGCCTCCGAATATCTGCAGCGGAATTGTCACCACGGCGAGCACGAAGGCAAGCGCGATAATGAAGACAACGGCGGCATTCGAAATGATGCCGTTGCGATTTTCGCCGACATAGCGTTCGTCATTCAGCAGGAAGAGAAATGGAACTACCGTCAGCGGAAGGCTCGCCGCCGTTACCGCCATGGAAAAGATGGTCAGCCTCAGTGGGTCGAGGCCAAGCATGATCGGAATGGCGGCCAAAAACAATGATGCCGTATAGACGGCACTGAAGCCCGGATCATCGCGCGGCTTGCGATCCTCGCCCCAGGTCCAGCCAAAGCCCTGTGCCACCAGATATGCCTGTTGCAACCCGACTTCGAGTGCGGCGCCGAAACAGGCAATGGCTAGCGAGGCAACGAATAGAACGAACCCCCAGAAGCCGAATATAGGGATCAGCATCAACGGCAGTTGGTGATAGTCGTCCACCTGGTCGATGCCGTGCGTCGCGAGAACGAGAGCAGCGATGATCAACACGCCGATCGAAATGGTCCCACCGAAGGTCATGCCCAGCCCGGCGATGGCACGATTGGCCCCAAGGTGGCTTTCATCCCACTTGTCCTCGATAGCTCCCGAGGAATAAAACATGAAAAGATAAGGCGATATCGAGGCGCCGAGAATGCTGGCCGCCATGAACCAGTAATTGATGGCATCGTGAGCCGGCAGCGAAGGCACGGCGCTGCCAGCGACCGCTGTCCAGTCGGGCTTTAACATCACCGCACCAACCACGAAGCACAGCGTCACGAGGCCGAGGACCGAAACGCCTTTCTCGATAAAGCCAAACGTGCCTTTCCACAGCAGCAGCCATGCCAGCAACGACACCGGCAGTGCCCACCACTGGAAGCCTATGCCGGTGGCAAGTTCGAGTGCGATGGCCACACCGCCGATCTCAGCGGACAGCACCATGAAATTGACGAGAAGGACGACGAGCAACGGCCATAGGAAGACGTTGAACCCAAATCTTTCACGAATGCCCTCTGAGATCGTGTGATGGCTCATCGCGGCGAACCGACCGGCCATTTCAACCAAAAAGATGATGCATATGGTGCCGAGAACTATGGCCCAGATTAGCTGGAATCCGAAGGCGGCACCCGCCTGCGCCGCCGTAGCCATCGACCCGACTTCGAGGAAACCTCCGACACTGGTGACGACGCCAAGCGATATTTCCAGAAGCTTCTTCACGGCTTTGGTCCGAAAGCGCTGGTGTAAGCGGCGGCGAGCGAGCGCATGGCCGCCCGAAGATCCTGTTGTGCGCTTTCCACCTCAGTGCGATTGTTCACCCGCAATCCCGCCTCGGCATGCGCCACCGCCACCGACAAACTGTTGACTGCTGCCGTCAGTCCTGCTCGCCCGGCTGGTTCAGCGGTCTCGGCCGATCGAATTTGCGCCTCGACATCGGCCAGCGTTTTTCCGACCGAGTGCAGTGCGGCCGTGGCATAGGCGGACGGTGCCGCTCCCTCCACCCAGGCATCCAGCACCATCGATACGGTCTGTGCCGCGGAGGCCGCTGTTCGTGATTGCTGCGCCACCTGATTGGAAGACGAGCATCCGGCCAACCCGGCTAGAATCAGAAGCAAGCACAGGCAGCCAACCGGAAAATGACGGTCGTTATGGGGTACAGCGCGCGTTGGATGCGCCACGCGGATTTCCTCCCCGGCCCGAACCAACTGCGTCCGGCATCAATGATCTAGAGCGCTCGGAGAGCTCGTCAAACGAAACCGACGACGAGCCTGTGAGGTCGGCTAGTCCAACATCCCGGACAGCCGTTAAAACAGCCGTTAAAAGAGGGGGCCCGCGCTTCTCTTTGGCGCGGAGAAGCGCGGGCAGATCGGGCTGAGGGGATGACCCGATCGCGCAGCATCAACATGGGAGGGCAACAACGCTGCACGGTTCGAACTTGCAACCGGGCCACTTGTTCCAACTTCAACTGATCCGTTCTGAGTACTCAATCCATGCGTTTGGGGGCCTTTTTGAAGGTAGGCCATCGCGAGTTCTCATGGCGTAGAACGGTTTTTGTCGCAACGGCCCATCCATGAATGCGCGCAACGACCGCGATGACGACCGTCGCCTGACCGTCATGACAGCGCACGATCAATCCAGCCCAAACGCCGCGGAACAATTGTGCCCGCTCGTGGTTCCGATCGCACGAAGATGGAGGATATGATGACGGACGCCAAACTCGCTGTGGTGACCGGCGCCTCGAGTGGCATCGGAAGGGAACTCGCAAAGCTGTGCGCTAAAGACGGCTACGACCTGATCATCGCCGCCGACGAGCCGGCTATCCGGCAGGCGGCAGAGGCACTTGAGACCCACAATGTAACGGTCGAAGCCATTGAGGCCGATCTGGCGACCGTCGAGGGCGCCGATCGGTTGATCTCCCAAATCGGCGATCGCGATATCGACCTGTTGTTTCTCAATGCGGGACGCGGGCTCGGCAACGGCTTCGTCGACCAGGACTGGCGAAAAGTCCGCCGGATCATCGACACCAATGTCACCGGAACGGTCTATCTGGCGCATGAGCTCGGCGCCAAGATGGCCCGGCGAGGCCGCGGGCGCATCCTGTTCACCGGATCGATCGCCGGCTTCATGCCCGGCACATTCCAGGCCGTCTACAACGGCACGAAGGCGTTCATCGATTCCTTCTCGATCGCGCTCCGCCATGAGCTGAAAGATAGCGGCGTGACGGTCACCGTGCTGATGCCTGGCCCCACGCAGACGCGATTCTTCGAGCGCGCTGAAATGATGGATACCAAGGTCGGCTCCGATGAAAAGGACAATCCGGCCGATGTCGCCAAGACGGGTTACGAGGCGATGATGGCCGGTGATGAACAGGTCGTCAGCGGTTGGAAAAACAAGCTGCAGGTCGCCGCCGCGCATGTCACGCCGGCAGGCACCTTGGCCGAACAGCACCGTAGGATGGCCGAGCCGGGGTCGGCGTCCAGCGACTGAGCCAATATTCGCGTCATCAAAAGGGCTGGCATTCCCAAGGCCGCATGTGCTGCGCGAGGCAATCTATCGCTGCCGCGAGGGGCGGCACCATCTCGGTTCCCGGCGTCTATGTTGGTCTGGTCGATCACATCCCGTTTGGCGGCGATGAATAAGGGACTGGCTTTCCGGATGGGCCAGACGCATACGCAACGCTACCTGGAACCTTTATTGGCGATGGTCCAGAACGACGAAATCG
Source organism: Mesorhizobium sp. LSHC412B00 (assembly GCF_000503035.1). NCBI lineage: Bacteria > Pseudomonadati > Pseudomonadota > Alphaproteobacteria > Hyphomicrobiales > Phyllobacteriaceae > Mesorhizobium > Mesorhizobium sp. LSHC412B00. The sequence continues at coordinate 374,202 of NZ_AYWB01000002.1, forward strand.
ATCCCTCTTTCTGATTACCCACCGGCCGATCTGGAAGCAGGGCCGGTCTGTACAAGACGTTCCGCTACAATCAGGAGGTTGTGTCAAAGTGGTGATGCGGCCTCACGGCCGAGACGGGCAAGGCGAGCGACACCTCACTGCAATCACAAGGGAACATTCGCGTCGACGGCCGGTTAGGTGCCACTTCCGTAACGGTCACCTGCCGTCAAAGCGAGCCCATGATGAACCACGACCAGCATGACAATGTACCAGACGCAGCGCGTAGACTTGTCGCTGGAAGCATGGCGGGAGGAATTCTCGCCGCTTATGCTTCCACGGCGTCAGCCGATACGGGAACAGTGCCTGCTAAAGCAGGCCCTGCGAGCCCGATGCTCAAACAGAATCCGGTGACGCAATATCCCCAGCCGTCTTTCAAGCCACAGGAACAGAAGTGGCCGGGTTTGGCCAGCAAGATGGTGCCGCGCCCGGATCACGGCGAAACGACCTACAAGGGACCAGGCAGGCTTGCCGGTCGCAAAGCGCTGATAACCGGCGGCGATTCCGGAACCTGTCGTGCGGCGGCGATTGCATTCGCGCGCGAGCGTGCGGACGTTGCTTTCGGCTACCTCCCCGAAGAACAGGAAGACGCCGACGAACTGGTGGACCTAATAAAAGCGGCAGGTCAAAAGGCTTGCCGGCGATATCCGCAATGAGGCCTTTTGCAGAAAGCTGGTCGATGAAGCAGCAACGCCCCTCGGCGGTCTCGACATCCTGGTCAGCAACGCTGCCCGCCTCACTAGAGTCCACGGTCCTCAAAAAGGGCCGCCAGGCCCACCGCTCCTTAGGCGTGGTGGGCTTTCAGTCTGTCTACAGGAGGAACCAATGGCTGGCGATGATATAGAAAGAAGGCGACTGCAGATGTTGATCGAACAATATCTGGAGACCCGTAAGCGACGGCACGATTTCGTGTCGATCGCGAATGCCGAACTCGCGATCAAGGCTGTCATGCCGCATTGCCCGGTGTCGAGCGCAGCGTTGGCAGAGATGATTGCCGCTGGCGCCGTCACTTACGGCCTTGGCGTCCTATTCGACGCGAGGAAAACCGAGGGCGAACTGCCCGTTGTTTGATAAGCTCACACGGCTGACCAATCGTCGCGCGGTGGCGAACTTTCGCCCAGCGCTGGAGTACGCCAGACCGCGAGCATGCCAATCGTGCCGGCCGGATCGCAGGCACTTGCCGGCGACGCCGGCTCGGGCCTGGACCCGAATGTCGTCGCATCTCTGGTGAAAAACCAGTGTCTTTGTGCAGTTATCGGGCTTCTCGTTGGGTTGGCACCGTTCCGCTGTCCTGGTGTCTTGCCAAAGCTGTCGGTTGAACACCGAGCATATTTCGCACGGCCTCGACCAGCGCGGCAGCCCACACGGGTTTTGACAGCATCTTGTGATGACGCAAATCTTGCGGGATGTCGGATGCCGTGTACCCACTGACGAAAACAAACGGAATTCCGCGTTGCGCTAGAAGAGGGACAAGGGCAGCGCTGGTCTCGCCGCCGAGACCAATGTCCAGGACCGCAGCAGATATGACTTCACTCTCGATCAGCTTTTTCGCGCGAGCAACGGACGGCACTGGCCCGGCGATGGCGAAGCCGGCCTCTTCCAGGATTGCGCGGTGCTCCTCCGCGACCAGCCATTCATCTTCGACGACAAGGATACGAGATGCAGTCACGTTTCGCTCTCCCGATGATCAAACGGAAACTCAATCCGCAAGCTCAAACCATCGGAACCGAAAGATGTTTCAAAATTTCCGCCAAGCCGATACTCAATTTCGCCCTTCACCAGCGAAAGACCAAATCCCGTCTTCTCAGGCGGACTGACAGCGGGACCGCCGCTTTCTAACCATTCGAGCTGAAAACCGTGATCCGACGCCGACCAAGTCACGGACACCACGCCGTTTGGCACGGACAAGGCGCCATATTTTCCAGCATTCGTGGCAAGTTCATGGATCACCATGCCAAGCGACAGGCCCTGCTGAGGCTTGAGCCGAATGTCCTCGCCTGTGGTGTTGATGCGTTCCAGCCCGAACGGCTCGACTTCCTGCCGCACGATTTCCTCGACCGAGACCTCTTTCCAGCTTTCGCGCGAGAGCACTCCGTAGGCCCGCGCCATGGCGCGCAGGCGACCGATGAGCGCTTCGGCGAAAGCCTCCGAAGAGGGAGCATTTTTCAGGGTCTGACTGGCAATGCTGACCGTAACAGCCAGCATGTTCTTGACCCGATGGTTGAGTTCCGAGATCAATACCCGCTGGTGGGCTTCGGCTTCAGCCATGGTCGTCACATCGACAAAGGTCACCACCACGCCCTGGATTTTCCGCGCGCTGTCGCGGTAGGGGATCAGCCGCACGAGATAGTGGATGCCGTTGCTATCGCGCGGCAGCTGGTGCTCGATCATCTCGCCGGCCCTGAAAACCTGGGCAATATGGTCGCGCAGGTGCGGATAATCGAGCCGGCTGGCAAGATCGGTCAGCGGTCTTCCGATGTCGGTCGGCAGCAAGTTGAAGAACGAAGAGGCCGCCGGCGTGAAGCTGCGGATAACCAGCTTGGTATCGAGAAAAACAGTCGCGATCTGTGTGCTCTCGAACAGGTTCTTCAGATCGCTGTTGGCACGATCGAGATCCTCGATCTTGGAAACCAGTTCGGCATTGATGGTGTTCAATTCCTCATTGAGGGACTGCATTTCTTCCTTGGAGGCCTCGAGCTCCTCATTGGAGGACTGGGCTTCTTCGTTGACCGAGACGAGTTCCTCATTGGAAGATTTCAACTCCTCCAACGCGGTCTCATATTCTTCGATCGTCGATTGCAGGCGCTCGCGCGTATCGCGGAGCTCGCGTTCGAAATCAGCAATCCCAGATGCCACCGGCTGTCGAACCTTTAGAGCTTCCAGCCGCGGCTGCGGCTGGCCCACCGGCTCGAACAGGACGAGAAACAGCGGCTCGCCGCTGCCGCGATCAGTCAAGGGCTCGATCGTCAATGTGACGAATTGGACACGATCTTCATCTTCTTCAATGGCTATCGCTTCGCGCACAACCGTGCGCCGGCCCTCGGCGGCTTCCCGCAAAGCGCCGCGCAATTCCAGACGCAGGCCGCTGCGTGCCATTGTGAGCAATTGTCTGCTCGGCACCCCTTGCGGCGGCTCGAGATATTTGCCGGTTCGGACCGAGTAATAGACGACATCTCCATCACCATTGACGACGACGTGAGCCGGAGCGAAGCGTTCGAGAACCTGCGCTTCAACGGTTTGCCTTAGGGAATAAGACAAGCCGCGGCGGGCATGTGTGTCATTGGCGCTGGAAAAGTTGCTTGCAGGCGCAGCATTCAACAAGATCGGCAGCCGCGGCGGCGCCGTATGTTCTCGTGCCTTGAATATCCGTTGTTTCTTGTCGACCGGTGCAAACAGATCGGCATGCTGGCTTATGCTCTCGGAGGTGCCAAGGAACAGATAGCCGCCGGGCTTCAGCGAATAGTGGAAGGTCGGAATAACCTGCTTTTGCACATCGGGGCCGAAATAGATCAGCAGGTTCCGGCACGACACCATGTCCATGCGCGAGAAGGGTGGATCGCGGATGACGCTGTGCGCCGAGAAGATGCAGAGATCACGTACGCTCTTGCTCAAGATGAAACTTGTGCCGTCATTGCTGAAGAAGCGTTCGCGACGTTCAGGCGAAACGCCCGCAAGCAATGACTCCGGATAGCGCGCCGAACGTGCGATGCCCAACGCCGCGTCATCGATGTCCGTGGCGAAAATCTGGATGCGCGGCACAGCCGAAAGTGTATCCATATGCTCGCGCATCAGCATTCCGATCGAGAAGACTTCCTCGCCGGTTGCGCAGCCGGGCACCCAGACGCGGATCGTATCGTTGGCGTCCTTGCCTTCGAAAAGTTTGGGGATGACGGTTTCTTCCAGGGTCTTGAAAGCGTCCGTATCGCGGAAGAAATTTGTCACGTTGATCAGCAGGTCGCGAAACAGCGACCGCACTTCCTCCGCATTTGAACGAAGCAACTCTATATAGGCATCGATCGCGGTGTTCTGTGTTATTTGCATGCGTCGCCTGACGCGGCGCAAGAACGTCTTGGCCTTGTAGCCCGAGAAATCATGTCCCGAATGGCTGCGCAGGATCGCGTAGATTTCTTCCTGGCCCTTGCGGAGTTTCAAAGCACTGGCCTTGCCATCGTCAGCTTCAAGCTCGTCGAGCAGTTCAAAGCTGTGGGCAAATTCCATGAGTTTCGCACCCATCTCATCGGCCGGGATGGCGATATCGATCAGACCGGAACTGATCGCGCTGCGCGGCATGTCGGGATTGCTCGGACCCGACTCGTCGGAGAGTTGCGCCAGCGTCAGGCCGCCATGCTCCTTGATTGCCTTGATGCCCAACGTACCGTCGGAATCGCCGCCCGACAGGACGACGCCGACGGCGTATTCGCCCTGATCCTCGGCCAGCGCGCTGAAAAAGATATCGATGGGCTTGCGCTCCCTGGACACCGAATTCGGTTGGCGCAGCTTTAGGCTGGAATTTTCGATGGTGAGGATCGCGTTGTGCGGCATCACATAGACGGTGTCAGGATGGATATCCATTGCATCTTCAGCGACACGAACCGGAATTCCGGTGTAAAGCGCAATCACTTCGTGCAGCAGACTTTCCCGTTCCGGGCTGAGATGCGTGACGATCACGAACGCCATCCCGCTCGAAGACGGCATCCCGCGAAAAAATCCCTCCATGGCGGCAATGCCGCCCGCAGAGGCGCCAATACCGACTATGGGGAACCTCGGCAGCTTTTGCATCAATTGTCCTGCTTCAGTGAAATGCAACGCGGCAGCGCTGATTTCGATCCAATGTGTAAACCGTTCCTGGTCGAATTCCCATCCCGCACCGCCGATAGCCACGGAACCGATGGACGCGACCGCCGTTTAAAGCCCGGAGGGCTGCTATGTTATTAGGCATGCGAATTCTGCTCGTCGAGGACGAATTCTTGCTGGCAAGCGAACTTGCCTCTTATTTCAGCGATTGTGGGGCGACCGTTTTGGGGCCGGTGTCGTCAGTCAGCCGGGCTCGACGATATATCGATTCAGCGGACGGGGCGGTGCTGGACATCGATCTTAACGGTGAGACTGTTTTTCCCCTCGCCGATGAGCTGACGGACAGAGGCATCCCGTTCGTATTCTTCTCCGGAAACGATCAGATCACCCTGCCGGAGCGGTTCCGGTACACCCAAAACCTCTCCAAGCCGGCCGGGTTCAGGACGGTTGCCGGGATCCTCGCCGCGCAATCAACAGCGCTTGGTGAAGACAATGTCTTCCGCGCTCTTCCAAAACTGAGGCTGTCCGCGCGGCTGCTGCTGGGCGACCCACAGGCGGCCGATCGCCTCGTGGAACGCACATTGAAGGCGGCGCTGGAGGAGCGGTTGTCGACGCGGCATGACCTTCCCTTGAGCGAATGGCTCAATACACTCATGGAGGAGGTGCTCCGCAACGACAGGTCTGGCATCATGAATTAAGATTGTCCGATGGTTTGCCGCAGGCCGCCCTGTCGACCGCCCCCGCTACGGTACCCCTCCCCAAGAGCGCTTCGCTTCGTCTTGCAAATACGGCCGCATTCCTGCTAGAAATCCTCGTGGCCAAACCTCCGCAAACCAAACCTGACTCATTCCGCGATCCTGTTGAAGGCGACGCACTCGCAGCGCTGCTCGACGAAATCGCGGAAGAGGAAACACCTGAACGGCTGTTGAAGCTCGCTCTTGAGCTGCAGCAGCAACTGCTGTTGTCAAAGCAGCTGAAAAATCCCAACTGAACGGCCTGCAGCTAGGCATCTTGATTTGCCTCGAGTTCCACGATGGCGTCATCGCCTCGTTCGCCAGACCGATGCTGCTGCGGTAATCTTTCTGCGCTCGATGTGGGCGAAACCCCAGTCTCAATAGCTCAGCGGTTCCTGCGCCCAGAAGGCCCTGATCCCATCATGACGCCGATGAGACGACCAGGAAGATCAGGGCCAACTTGGGTCGCAGCCCAAGGTCGATCACTGCTGCCCTGGCATCTCGGTATTTTCTTGCGGGTTCTTTTTGACGCCGGGCGCGGGTGATGTCTCGGCGGGGGCATTGCCGCCTTGGTTCTGTTCCGGGGTGCGCTTTACTGGCGATGTCTGCCACGATCCGCCTGAAAGGGGTATGAACACAAAGAAGGCTAGCAGGGCGACGAAGATCACAGCCGCAATGACGACGCCCCACCCGAGTACATTTCGGGTGCCACGCTGTTCTTCCTTCCGGGACACATGCTCCGTCATCACTGGACTCCTTTGTGTCATTCGACGAGGTACAAATTTATCGTGCAGATCGACCGCACGGTCTGCTCTTCCCCGACGCGTGCCGCCGGCACAGCCGAAGAAGCTGAAGCTAATCTTCTCCAGCTTTTCGGCTGCCTGGTTTGGCGGCCCGCTTTGGGGCTTTCGGCACTGCCGGTTTCCGCTCGGGTGCAGGCGGATTGATCGCCTCGTGCGCCAAACGGGCTTTGCGCAATCGCGCCGTTTTCTCTTCCCGCGCCTTGCGCTCGGCTTCCATTACGCCTTGTGCGTAGAGGGTGGCTCGTGCGTCTCTGTCGTTTGCGGATCCACTGGCCGCCATAGTCAGCCCTCCGCCTTGTAATTTCTTGCTTCCTTCTTGGCGCCGTCTTTGCCGTGCTCGGCTGCAAGCTCTTTGGCCTGCCCGGGTGACACGTCGGTGGCTTCGGCCAACTTGATTGCCTCTTGTTCAGAGAGATCTCTGTCCTTTCGCGTGGGGTTCTTTGTCATCGCAGATCTCCTATCAGAGCCCAAACGACCGGACCGGCGGTGTGTTCCCTGGAGCCTTCGATAGTCCACCGATTGAGGCGGGCTATCGCGCTTCCGTCAATGAGCGAAAAGTTTTGATGCGGACGACAAGATACATGATCAGCTTCAAGGCCTTTCGAACTGCTCCGGCCAGCCGGGTTATGGCCGGGCTATGGCCGCGTGGGACGCGTGACACACGGACGGATTCAGGCATCGATGCCAGGCGCTAGTTCTCGCCCGCGAGCGTGGCGAGAAATGACCGCCGCCATTCTGCTGCGTCATTGCGCGTGATGCGCTTGAGCAGTGCACTATGCCTTGCAATTCTTTCCTCAAGCGGCATCGCGAGCGCTTTTGCGATCGCATCGGCAACCTCGTCGACCGCATACGGGTTCACGATCAAGGATTCGGCAAGTTCTTCGGCCGCACCCGCAAAACGCGACAATACCAGCACTCCGGGATCGGCTTCGTCCTGCGCGGCTATGTATTCCTTGGCGACGAGGTTCATTCCGTCACGCAGGGGCGTGACCAATCCGACCTGGCTAGCGCGCAACAGGCCAGCAAGCCGAGAGCGTGATACGGCACGGTGGATGTAGCGGATCGGGGTCCAAGCCAAATCCGCGTATCTTCCGTTGACCGCGCCGGCGGTTGCCTCAAGCTGGGCCCGGATGTCGGCATAGGCGCTGACCTCCTCGCGCGTCGGCGACGCAATCTGCAAATATGTTGCCGCCCGCTCGTGTTCCGGATGCCTTTCCAAAAGACGCGCGAAAGCCTGCATGCGGCCGGGGAGACCCTTGGAGTAGTCCAGCCGATCGACGCCGATGATTTGCTTGAGGCCCAGAATCTGGCGGCGCATGGAATCAATCTGCACATCCTCCGCCGCCTCATTGGCCATGCGTGCGATTGAATCGACGTCGATGCCTATCGGAAAACACCTCGATAACAACGTGCGGCCGTTCATCTCAGCCGAACCATTGATATCAAAAGTAATGGAGTTGGCCGCCTGCACTGAGCGCCGGAAATTCCCCACGTCCGTTTCGGTCTGGAATCCCACGACGTCATACTGAAGCAGATCATCGATGAGTTCTTCATGGTCGGGCGTGGCTACAAACAGGTCAGGCGGCGGGAAGGGTATGTGAAGAAAGAAACCGATCCGATTCCGGACTCCCAGCCGCCGCAACTGGGCGGCCAAGGGGATAAGGTGGTAGTCGTGAACCCACACCAGGTCGTCGTTGCCCGACAGCAGTCCTGCGAGCGCCTTCGCGAACCGCGCATTGATCTGCCGGTAGGCGTGTAGAAACTCTGCCCGGTGGTTCACCAGGTCGAGTCGGTAATGAAAAAGCGGCCACAGCGTGCTGTTGGCATAGCCATTGTAATAGAGCGAATACTCCTCATACGGCAGGGTAAGCGCAGCCGTCTCGATCTTTCCCACGCGTTCCAAGCGGATTAGCGGTTCGTCGCTCGCGGCGTAGTCCTGATACTCGGCGCTTGCTCCTAGCCACAGGCCTCCACGCTCGGCCAACGCATCCCCGATGCCTACAGCAAGTCCGCCGGCTTGCGACAGATCGCGAATGTTCCCCAGCCTGTTCGAGACGACAACCAGACGACGCGGGATGGCGCGATCGCCAGTTAGCTCAGCCTCCCCACCTAAGGCGTCGCGCTCAAGGGGATCACCAACCGTTTGCGAGGCCTCGTTGAGAATTTCATCCGGTCGCTGCAACAAGAGCAAATCCTGAGCGTGAAGATCGCTTGGGGAACGGTCCGCGCGTGCGATTGTTCCCGACGTAAGTGTCCAGCCGGATTCGCTGGTTCTCGGCCCGCTCGGGCGCCTTTTTCAGCGGCTCTCGCAGGATCGTCGTCGGACGCACCGGTGATGAGACCCCGATCCAGCACGCCGAGCAGCCGCTTTGGCGACGGCCGGACTTACCGCTTTGGTATTCATGCTGCCGGATCCCCTGCCCTGTCATATCAACTCCCCACCTTGGCAAAAGCCCCAAGTGACCAAACCGTCAGTCCACCTCGATTACCTTGCGCGTCGGCTTTCGTTGGCGGGGCGGCTGCTTTGCGGCTACGGGCGCGGGCGGGGTCTGCGCTATCGATGCCTCCAACAACTGTCGCTGTTCTCTAAGCCGCGCCGTCTTGGCTTCCCTGGCATGCCGCTCCGCTTCCAACAGCAACTTGGCTTCTCGATCCGCCCTCTCGATCTTTTCCCTGTCGACGCGTCGTGTTTTCAAGGTCGCCTCCTTTGGTCAGACGGCGAACAAAGTGCGGACCTGAAAAAATGTTCCCAACAAATCAAGGCCTGATCTGCCTCAAATGATATTGACCAGCAGCCCGCCGGTTGCGCGCATCTGCGGCTCTGTGACGTCCAAAGGAACTGCTTGCCGTCCGCGGCGTTACGCCACCACGCTGGCCGGAAGATTACCATGGACGACAAACCCCGAACGACGATCAGAAAACCGGCCCGGATTGATCGAGGGCATTGCTTTTGCGGAGCCATCACAGCTGAATTCAGTGGCGATCCCTTTTGGATTTGTTTCGACCATGACGATGACTGCCGACGAGCGATCGGCAGCCCACTGACGATCTGGATTGGCTATCGTCCAGATCAGGTCGATTGGCTCGGCTCCAAACCAAAAACATTTTCGAAAACCAGGGGGGTCGTGCGCTCCTTCTGTTCGGAATGTGGCACCTCGATTGGGTACACCGATGAAGGCTTGCCAAATGAGTTCTACATCTCGATCGGATTCATGGACGCGCCCGAGAAGTTCCATCCCCAAGCTCAAGCCTATTGGGAAATGCGACTGCCGTTTATCAGGATGGATGACGGTTGCCTCGCGTCGAGGGCTACACCCGGGCGCGCGACCCCACCCTGGGCAATCCCAGAGACCGGTGAGGCAGGAGGTTGGATCCGGGCGTCAGCGCCAGGGCTGGCGGATCCTGAACGGCGGCCGAACCATTGGAATGAGAGAAATGTCCAAACGGACAAATGCCCGAAACCAATTTCACCGGGGTGGGTTGAAGATGGACATGCGGGACTTGTTTTCACAGTCTGACGACAAAGAAGCGGATGTTTGAAGGATTCAAGCTAGAGACCGTGGATCTGCCCGAGTCCTCACTGCGAGTCAGGTATGGAGGTTCAGGCCCGCCGCTTCTTTTGCTGCATGGCCATCCTCGGACGCACGTTACCTGGCACCGGGTAGCCCCACTTCTCGCCGCCGACCACACAGTTGTCTGCCCCGATCTGAGGGGCTTTGGCCGGTCCTCGGTACCGGCGGACGCCGTGGACCATGCTGGATCCTCCAAGCGTGCCAAAGCCAGGGACTGCATCGCTCTCATGCGACATCTCGGCTTTGGCCGGTTTGCGATCGCAGGCCATGACCGCGGCAGCTACACAGCGTTCCGAGCAGCGATGGATCACCCGTCAGCGATCAGCCATCTGATCGTTATGGATAGCGTCCCTATCCTGGAAGCCCTCGAACGCTGCGACGCCCGCTTTGCGAAGCTCTGGTGGCACTGGTTCTTTTTTGCACAGCCGGACAAGCCCGAACGCGCAATCATGGCCGATCCTGACGCGTGGTATGGCGGCTCAGCCGAGTCCATGGGGGCTGAGGCCTATGTCGACTACAAGGACGCAATCCACGATCCGAATGTTGTTCACGGCATGCTTGAAGACTATCGGGCAGGTCTGGCCATCGATCAATTGCACGATGCCGATGACAGGAAAGCTGGTCGCCGGGTCGCGTGCCCGACCTTGGCGCTCTGGTCCGCCCGCGATGATCTTGGGGCACTTTACGGCAACGTGCTGGATGTTTGGCGACCCTGGACCACCGAACTGAAGGGCCAACGGATCGATAGCGGACATCATATGGCCGAAGAAGCAGCCGACGCGGTAGCCGCAGCTGTCATGGCGTTCTTGCGCGAACCGACGTCGTCATGCGGCGAGCTTTGCTGAACCGATCCGTTTGATGGCGATGCTGATCGACCGTTCGCCATCGTCGTAGTCGGCCCAGGCGACGGTCTTTTTCAGGTGGCCCGGAACCGTGCGAACGGTGTATTTTTTCGGATCGAGATCCGCCTTCACCTGACTCCAGGTCAGCGGCATGGATACAGTCGCGCCTTCCCTGGCGCGAGGGGAGAGAGGGGCGACGGCTGTCGCCATGCGATCATTCCTGAGATAGTCGAGAAAAATCCGGGATGTCCGCAGCTTCTTGGCCATGTTGACGAGGTAGAGATCCGGGCTGTCTGCCGCCATCTGGATGCAGACGGCCTTTGCGAAGGCCTTGGCCTCGGCCCATGTCGTCTTGCTGCGGCGGGCCGCCAATGGCGTCACGACATGCAAGCCTTTGCCGCCCGTGGTTTTGCAGAAGCTCACCAAGCCCAGATCTTCGAGACGATCGCGCATTTCCTTGGCAGCCGCGACCACCTTCGCAAAAGGGACTTCCGGACCGGGGTCAAGGTCGAAGACAAGTCGGCCAGGTATTTCGGGATGACCCGGCTGGCAGTTCCAGGGGTGAAGCTCAAGGCCGCCTATCTGGGCGATCGCGGCCAGACCCTCGACGCGGTCGATTTGCAGATACGGTTTGTGATCGCCGAAGACTTTCACCAGTTCCAGCAGATTGGATGTGCCTGGCATTGCGTGGCGCTGGAAAAACTGCTCGCCGGCGTAGCCATCCGGCGCGCGCACGAGTGAACAGGGACGACCTTTGATATGTCTGATCATCCAGGGGCCAACGGTCTCGAAATATTCTGCAAGATCGAGCTTGTCGACGGGCTGACCGTCGCCGGCATTCGGCCAAAGCGGCTTGTCCGGCTTGGAAATGATGACGCCCATGACAACCGGGCTTTTTCCTGTCTTGCCAGTCACCTTGGCAGGGTCGGCAATCGGCGTCTCTTGAGGATCGGCTGGACGCTCGGCCTCGACGTCTTTTGCGGGCTTGTCTTCACGCAGGCCTTTGAAGGCGGCCTGCCGGATATTGCCACCCCCGGTCCAGCCGGCGAACTCGATTTCCGCGACCAATTCCGGCTTCGTCCAGAAGACGGTTGAATTCCTTTTCGGTGCGCCGTCGCCGGTAAACGGCGACGTCGCGGCTTTCATCTCCTGCAGCCTGGGCATCAGCTGCTTGACCTTTGCCTCGCTGAATCCGGTCCCCACACGGCCGATATAGGCGAAATGTTCACCGCGATTGACGCCGACGAGCAATGACCGGATTTTGCCGTTGGTCGTCGACCAGCCGCCGATGACCACCTCATGCCCGGCGCGGCATTTCGATTTGGCCCAGGTGTCGGTCCTCCCCGAAACATAGGTTGCATCGGCCCTCTTGGAGACAATCCCCTCAAGCGAAAGGCGACAGGCAGAACGCAGCACCGCGTCGCCGCCATTGCTGAAGTGCTCGACATAGCGGATGAGATTTTGCGCGCCGCGATCGACTTCGCCGAGCATCTCGCTCAGACGTTCCTTCCGTTGTGAGAGAGGCATCTTTCGCAGATCGACGCCATTTGCGAAGAGCAGGTCAAAAGCAAAGTAGATCAGGTCTTTCGTCCGGCGCTCCGACAGCGCTGCCTGCAGTGCGGCAAAATCGGGCGCGCCGTTCTCGTCAAGCGCTACGATCTCGCCGTCGATGATGACGTTGGGAAGACTGGAGGCCTCCTTTGCGATGGCGCCAAATTTCTCCGTCCAGTCAAGACCCTTGCGGGTCCTAAGCGCGATGTCCTTGTCTTCCACGCGCAACTGGACGCGATAACCGTCAAACTTGATTTCGTGAACCCAGTTCGTCCCGGCCGGCGGCCGGGAAAGCGTTGCGCAAAGCTGTGGTGGGATGAAGTCGGGCATCTTCGCCGCTGAGGCACCAGCGGCTCGCTTCGGCCGCGGAGCAGGCTTTGCCGACTTGGCGGCGCGCTTGTCGGCATGGCCGCGCTTGCTGTCCCAAACGGCATCCGCATCGGCCGACGATGAACCTTTCATCATGAACGGCTTCGGACCTGCCCCCTTTCCCGCTGCAATCCTTTCCATGCTCCGACCGGAGGCGACGGATCGGTCCTGAGCCAGCACCGCATCGCCATTGCCCTCTGTCGCGTATTTGTCGCGGTGTTTGATCAGCAGCCAGTTGGTCCGCTTCCTGCCATTGCGGTCATGCTTCATGCGCACGAGGACGAAGCTTCCATGCAGGCGCTTGCCCTGCAGCGTGAATTTCAGGTCGCCTTTTTCCAACGCCTTTTCGGGAGACATGGCGCCTCCCGGTTCCCAATATCCGCGATCCCACAACTGCACCGTGCCGCCACCATATTGTCCTTTGGGAATTGTGCCTTCGAAGTCGCCGTACTCCAGCGGGTGGTCCTCAACCTCCACGGCAAGTCGTTTGTCGTGAGGATCCAGTGATGGACCTTTGGTCACAGCCCATGATTTGAAGACCCCGCCAAGCTCGAGGCGAAGATCATAGTGCAGCCGCGTGGCCGCGTGTTTTTGGATGACGAACCGGAGTCGGTTCGAACCCGCAATCGAGCTTTCGCCGCTGGGCTCTTTCGTCTTCGCGAAATCCCTTTTGGCCCGGTAGGTTGAAAGCTCGCCCGTTTTCATGGAAGTGCCCCGACTAATGACGCAACGCCGGGACTCAACGCAGTGGGTGAGATTTGGTTCGGTTCATAGCCGAGACGACGCCGATGCTGCTTTTCCGCTTCAGAGTGGCATCGGCGTCAAATGAGGCCTTCACGGAGACTACAGGTGTCGTCACCGCTGACGTTAAGGTTCCTTGGTTTGCCCAACCATTTTTGCAAGCTCTGAAAATGGTGGGATGTCCAGTTCGCCTTGCGCGTTGTTTGCGATCTGCAGAAGCCGGATCGGGAAGCAGATCGCGTCACGGTTGGCCGGTGACATGTCTTCGTAGGTCCGCTCGTCACCTGTCATGGACGCCTCTGCCTTTCGCAGGGCGGTATCGATCTCGTCAATTGACAGCAGACCTTTGTGAACGAGCAGGTTGTTGATTGACGCGACCGCCATCATCAACCCTTCAAGCTGAAGATTGGCAACGTTCATGGCTTGACCGTGTTTCCGCCGCCCGGCCTCGCCGGGGCGTTCTGGCCATCGGATTGGTGCGTCTTGTCATCCACCTCATTGACTGGCCGCGTCAGACCGACCCCACTCTTGGGTTTCTTGTTGCCGGCCGCATCCTGAGAGAACGCATCCGAAGGATCAGGACCTGTTCTAGCCGGGTACTTCGTTGCGCCGGTCTCGCGACGGTTTTCATTATCAGGCATTTTTGATCACTCCAATCGGATGACCGATAACCATTACGAGCCCGGCGAGTTCCGGCGCCGCATGGAACATTTCTGGCCGTTCGTGCAGAGACAAGCGGGCGTGTCTCGGCAATCGCGCCTCGCGCACTGGCGGCAGGTCTCGCTTTCGTTGCCGACAGCACTAGGTTGCTCGTTGAGGCAAAAGGAATTCCCCATGCGGGTGGCACGTGAAGCCTGGGTTCTTGGCAAGGAGAGCATCCTCGGATTCATCAACGACAATGCCCTCAGCCACGGTGCGGCGATGGCGTTCTATGCCGTTACGTCCCTGGCCCCGATCTTGTTGATCGTTGTTGCGATTGCTGGACTTGTCTTTGGGCATGAAGCAGCTCAACTCGCTCTGTCGGCCGAAATCGCAGGCGTGATGGGATCGCAAACCGGCGACCTTCTGCGCAGCACCATCGAAAGCGCTTCTCACAGAACCGCCGGCACTCTTGCCACCTTGGTGGGCATCGTCACCCTCTTCGTGACAGCCTCCGGGGTGTTTGGCGAAATGCAGCTTTCGCTCAACACAATCTGGAAGATTGACCCACCACCCATGTCTGTGTCGCGATTGGTGCGGGCGCGGGCGGCCAGCCTGGGTCTGGTTGCAGCGTTGGGATTTCTACTGCTTGTGTCGTTGGCGGCGAGTGCCGCCATTTCCGCGCTTGGCGCTGTCATCAACGCCCATCTGCCGTTCGGCACGATCATTCTCGCGTCGATAAACGGCATTGTATCATTCGTGCTGATTTCCGCTCTGTTTGCCGCGATCTTCAAGATCCTGCCGGACCGGTCGCTCGCTTGGCGCGATGTCGCAATTGGCGCGGCAGTGACCGCTTTGCTCTTCACCATCGGCAAGTCGCTGATTGGCTGGTATATCGGAACCAGCGCGATCGCATCCTCCTATGGCGCGGCGGGTGCACTGCTGGTCGTGCTGCTTTGGGTTTACTATTCGTCTGAGATATTCCTGCTCGGCGCCGAGTTCACGCGGGCCTATTCCGTCCGTCTCGGCAGTCGGTCCGACCTTCAACCGATAGTGGAGGCAGAGAGCCCGTCGCGACAGACATCGAACCCTGGGCCAACTATCCAACGCGAGGTGCAGGCCTGGATTGTGATCACGGGTTTGCTGACCTTCGTGGCGACACGGGTCTGGCCATCGCGGCGATCTTAGCTGCTTCCCACCAATTCTGTTTCTTTGGAACGCAACCCGGACACCGGAATTGCATAGGAACAGGAGGTTGCCCATGCCAAAATTCCGCTTTGAGACGACAGTATCCGGCCAGACTACCGCTCTCGAGGAAGAGCTAGCGAGTGCGGAGATGGCCAGTCCGAGAGCAATAGAGATGGCGCGCGTAGCGGTGGCGGCGGATCCTGGGTCAGGAACCAAGCAATCGGGATCGACTATCAAGGTCTACGATGAAGCCGGATACCTGGTCGCCACAGTCAATTTTTCCGACGTGTTGCCGAGTGATCCGGACGCCGGACAGCATGGGATTGGCGACGCGGTTGTCGAAGAACCGGGTGTGATGCGGTCTGGCTGACCCGTGGTAGATCAGGGTTTCACGTTTCGCTCACGCGATCCCCGGCAGGGCAATTCGCTGAGATCGCGAGGTCCTCGGCCATCGTCGGATGCTAGAGCTGAGATTCGATCGGGAGGTGACGGACGAAGACCGCCAGGATACGGCGAAAAAATCCGGCTTCTGGTTCATGCGTATAGTCCTGAATCTTGCCTTCGCCGCATCCATGCCAATGCAGAACATTGTGCTTCAGTTCGAGCCGATAGCTTGTTTCCGGAGATATTTCCGATTGGAATCGATGCCGCAGCTCGGCGACCAATTTCGGATCCTCAAACAGCACGCCCATTTCCGAGTTCAAGGACACTGACCGTGGATCGAAATTGAAGGAACCGACGAAGCCGATATTGTCGTCGACGGTGAAAGCTTTCGTATGCAGACTGGCGCCCTTCGAGCCAAACACCGAGATTGCGGAGCGCCGGTTGAACGGCTGAAGCTCGAAAATATTGACGCCATTCCTCAGCAGCCGCTTGCGATAGTTTGCGTAAGCGCCATGGACTGCGGCGACGTCCGTGGCGGCCAGGGAATTGGTCAGAACCGAAACGTCAACACCGGCGCCGACAAGGTCCAGCAAGATCGCTGTGCCCCTTTTGCCGGGGATGAAATAGGGCGACACAATTTCCAGACACCCGCGCGTGGATTGGATGATCGGACGCAGCTCTTTCATAAGCCAGCTGCGACGTCTCCAACCACGAACCTTCTCCGGCGGATCGGAAATGACCCGCACGCCATCCACCCAATGAACGTCGTTGCTGGCCGCAATAAACTCTGTGATCGAGCCCCGGTTGCCGATGCCGTTCAGGAATTTGGGATCGGGGCCGGTATCGCTTCCTTCAAGCCATTTGGCATGCTCATGCTCAGCCACTGATCCCAGGGTTTTGATTGGCTTGGCTTCATTGCAAGCCCAGAAGGCATCGAATATCGCCGCGGTTTGCCGTACCGCAGGCCCCAGGAGCAGCAGATCGAGGTCCCGGAAATTGGTTTCTGCCGCATCGAAATAGGCATCGCCAACATTCCGACCGCCGACAATGGCAAATTTGTCGTCGACGATCCAAGCCTTGTTGTGCATCCGTCGCGTCAATGCAAAGAGCCGCAACAGCACTTCCACACCACGCATGATCCGGCCGCGCCTGATACCGCTCGGATTGAACAACTTCAATTCGATGTTTGGATGGTTGTTCAGCGCCAGATATGCCGCATCATTTTTACGCGGATTGACGTCGTCAAGGAGCATGCGCACCCGAACACCGCGCTCAGCAGCTCGAAAAACCTCGCGAAGCAGCAAGCGGCCGGTGTGATCATCATGCCAAAGGTAGTACATCAGGTCGAGGCTGCGCTCAGCGCTCCTTGCGGCCAGCACGCGCAGAGCGAAAGCGTCATAATTGTCCGAGACAAGCAGCAAGCCGCTCTTGCCGGTTTTGATGTTGTCGTCTGCGGTTCGCGAAAGTGATACGTCCATAAAAATTGCCACCTTTGGACGGCGCTCGCTGCCATCCCGCTCAAATCATAGCTAGAACCATTCTGAGGTATTCTGGTTGCATACGCAGCGTCCAATCACCCAATTCCTGGATGCAAGCAGGGCCAGCAATCAAGCGGCTGCAGAGCGGTCAGGAGGCTTGAGAGGCGTTGCCCCGACTGCTCTGCTGCCGCTGCGGTACTTGCGTCTCCTGCAGTCCCAGGCCCTCAGACCGCACGACCGTTGGCGGGAGCCCGATGGCGTGCGCCCCGCCGCGGCTCTTCGACGAGAATGACGTGGTCGTTGTTCTCAGTGAAGCGCAGGACCCTTTAAATTTAGATATCTCCATTATCCCGGAACCGGGTTCGGGTTTCCGAGTTAAGAAAATGCTCGCGACGGGCAATTTTCAACAGAGGAGACGGCACAATGCCCACTGCCAAGAAAGCCAATGGCAACAACAAGGACCTGGAGGACCTTTTCCTCGATGGCCTCAAAGACATCTACTATGCCGAGAAGAAAATTCTGAAAGCCTTGCCGAAGATGGCCAAAGGCGCATCCGAACAGCAAGTTGCGGCAGCATTCGAGAAGCACCTCGCTGAAACCGAGGGGCAGGTCGAACGTCTGGAGGAGGTCTTCGAGATTCTCGGCGCGGCCGCGCGCGGCAAAACCTGCCCGGCGATCGACGGCATCCTGGAGGAAGGATCTGAAATCCTTCAGGAGTACAAGGGATCGACTTCGCTCGATGCAGGGCTCGTCGGTGCCGCGCAAGCCGTGGAGCACTATGAGATTGCCAGGTATGGAACCCTGATTGCCTGGGCTACGACGCTCGGCAAGGATGACGTGGTTGCGCTCCTCAATGCGACACTTGAGGAGGAGAAGGCCACCGACGAGGCGCTGACTGCCCTCGGTGAAGCCGGCGTCAACGAACGAGCGGCAGAACGGAAAGCGGCTTGATTGATCGCCTACCCAACCGCCTCGGCGACCCATGTGCCGAGGCGGTCGCGGGAGATGAAGGACATGGTCACGCATATCTACAAAGGACTGGAATGTTTCCTGCTTGAGTGTTCGGCCGCGCTGGTCAGGCGCCGCGCCCTTGGTGGTTCGCGCAGCGATCCTCGGCAGTTGCGAGAACAGCGCAGAGATGAGTTCAGGGCCCGCAAAGTCGCCGAATGAGCGCCAAGATGGAGAGTCGGATGGGCTTCTTTGGAAAATATTTCTCAGGACTGTTGAGCAAGAAATCGACTGACGGCAAGGGGAGCGGCGATATGCGTAAAGCTACCGGCGCGGGTCCGGCGATTGCTGCGCATTCCAAAGATGCAAAGACATCCGCTGCTTCCGGTCAAAGCACCAATGCTTCGAGCAAAAATGCAGATGGACGATGACAAAAGGCAAGATTTGGCTACCGACTCTATGTCGCATCGAAGCGGCGCAAAGACGTTAAATCGTCGAGATGACCCGCATCGCAACCTTCAACGTCAATGGCGTCAACAGCCGACTGCCAGTGCTTCTCAAGTGGCTTGGCGAAACCGGCTATGACATCGTCTGCCTTCAAGAACTGAAGACCTCTGACGAAAAATTTCCCGTCGATGCGATTAGAAACGCCGGCTATGGCGCAATCTGGCACGGACAGAAGTCCTACAATGGCGTGGCAATCCTCGCTCGCGGGATTGAGCCGCTGGAACGTCGTCGAGGTCTGCCGGGCGATCCCGACGATTCGCACAGCCGCTACATCGAGGCAGATGTGAATGGGCTTGTTGTCGGCTGCCTGTATTTGCCTAATGGCAATCCAGCGCCGGGGCCGAAGTTCGACTACAAACTTCGCTGGTTCCAACGTTTGATCACCTATGGCCAGGTGCTGCTCGGCGATAGCTCACCGACCATCCTGTGCGGCGACTATAACGTCGTTCCAGGCTCGATCGACGCGGCGATGCCGGGGCGCTGGGTTGGCGATGCCGTTTACTTCCCCGAGAGCCGGAGCGCGTACGCCGAAATGCTTGCTCAGGGCTGGATCGATGCCGTCCGTCGCATTCATCCAGAAAAGGGAATTTACACCTATTGGAACTTCTCCTACCGCGGCGGGTACGATCGGAGTTCCGGGCTCCGGATGGACCATCTCTTGCTGAGTTCATCCCTATTGGATCGCCTGAAGAATGCCGGAGTAGATGCCGAAACGCGTGCATGGGACAAGCCGAGCGATCATGCGCCAGCCTGGATAGAACTTGATTGAGCTTCCTCGGCAAGGAGCCTGAAGACCTGGTGGCGCTCCTTCGTGATTAGATTTGGCCGCATGTCTATCGCCAACAATGAGGACTGCCGGCGCCAAGCGATTCAAAGGACGCAATGATGACAAACACTCAAAAGGAAGCTGAACTGATTGCGCGCCTTGCACGCCAGCATGGCGTCACTGATGGCGCTGTCATGGCTGTCCTTGAGGCGTTGCGGCGTGGTGGTGGAACCATGGCCCAGTTCAGCCACGTCGACTTCGGAGGAATGTCACAATGGTCCTCCGGCATGACGATGGTCGGCGACATGTTCAATGACAGCCTCAAGGCGAAGCTCAACGCTATCGCGGCGGAGCTCTCGTCCCACCTGCTCGATCATCCCGCCATGGCCCACGCCGGCTCATGGTGGCCTGAGGAGTTTGGGAGCCCGTCTGCCGCTGGTTCTCAAAACAATATGCGCTACGCAGCGTTTCCTGAGCGAAGCCGCCTGGTCATCGACGATCATGGAAAGATGGAGATTTATGACACAGGCGACCATCGCATATCCGGTGTTTCGCAGAGCCAGAGCACGGACTCCACCCTGACCTTTGTCAGCCAGCACGGCGTGGTCCGCGTATCTGATCTCAAGCGCGTATCTGCGACGTAGGTCAGGGCCGCTTCCATGCAGACAGTCACGCTCATCGGCTATCTCGCGACCGTCTGCTCGATGAGCAGTTTCACCCCGCAAGCCTGGAAAATCATCAGGACACGAGAGACAAGCGGCATCTCCGCACCGATGTATGCCATCACTGTGTTGGGCTTCGCCTTGTGGCTGGCCTTCGGCATCATGAAGGCAGAGTGGCCGATCATAATCACGAATGGCGTCTGTCTCCTGCTGTCAGCCTTCATTCTCACAATGACAGTCCTGCCGCAGGCTGAGAAAGACGCAGTTGCCAAGGCTTTCGACCCCGACGACTAAATTAGCGCTTCCAACTTTTCAGCAGCGGACCTTGGCTGCCATATGCAGGATCCTTGCGCGGACGCCCCACGCTGGGGATTGTTGCGAGCGCATCGCTATGCTGATCCTTGCTCCTACATTCGTCATAACTCCCAAACGGAGGATACGCGCCGACAACCAAAAAATCATCGGATGCCGAGAGGCATTGGTGCCCGGTGCCTGCCGGGAGGACCGCGCCGTCACCGGCCTTCAGCGACAGCGTTCGTCCTTTCTTGCCGCCAAACCGGACTTCAGCATTTCCGCGCGCAATTCCCAGAACCTCGTGTATTTGCGAATGATAGTGAACGTAATCATAGATGCCGTTTCGCCAGCTATCGCCCCATCCGTTTGCATCGAAAAGCACCTCCATGACGGCTGCTGGATCAAGTCCTTCGGGCAATTCGACGGCGCCGCGATAAACGACGAGCGGCCATGCTGGATGATTGGGTACAAGTCCATCATCCTTGAACCAGAACTGATTCGACTTTCGCTGCCTCACAAATCCGGCGACAGCTTGCTTGCGCGGTCTTGCGAAACCGGTGACGTTCTCGATCACTTTCTTGCTGGTTTCCAAAATGCTCATCGACGCTGCCTCTAAAGCAGAGGTTAGTTTAGCCGCTCGCTCAGAGCTCGACCTTTGCGTTGTCGCCCACATTCGGCTTGGCGCCGGTAACGGCCGCAAACACCATCGTTGCGGTAGCCATCATTGGCCCCGGGCTGTCCCACAATTCGCCTTCGTCGGGTTTGACCGTTATCAGACGAATCTCGGGATCATCGGCATTATCCCACCAGGCTGAGTCAGTTTTCTCCCAGAGCTCGGCAATCTTTTCCCTGTCATTTGTCACTGTGGCCGGGCCTGACATCGTGACGTATTTGTAGTGGCTGTTGTCACTCCAGGCCAATGTGACCTTTGGATAGGTCGACAGTTGCTTGCTCTTGGCGCTGTCGTCATTGACGAGGAAGTATATGGCGTTTTCTTCACGGACCACACGCGCAGATAGCGGACGGGCTCGATTGTACTCGCCGTCCCAGGTCACGAACATGCAGACGTCGATGTTTTCGGCGAGTTCCCAGATGCGGTCTGTTGCCTCGGCGGGCGTGAGGTCCGTCTGCTGCTCTCGGCGGTTAGCCATAAGATGTCCTCCTGCGGGTGAATATCCTTGCTGACAACTCACGTCCCGCCACCACGTTCCAACTCACTGGTTCCTTCGACCTGCTAAGCGGCGGTGGAACTTTCGAAATTGCCGGAAGTTTGGATGGCAAACGCGAGGCCATGATGGCGGACAAGACGCTTCGAACATCAAAACGGACACCCGAGCAGGACGCAAAGGGTCAGTCGGAAAAGGACCACAAGGGCGGCGGAAACGATGGCGTCGCCAGCGCCGATCCGCGGGTGATCTCCGGCAAAAAAGACGGCGACGCGACATTCCCTGTCAAGGGACCGAAGAAATAGCTATGAGCCCATGGCAGGGCATCTGGCGGTGTCATCAATGCAACTGAGAAAACTGACGAACGGCTCAAGTCATTTCGCTAAAAGCGACAGAGTTAAGGCTGGCTTTCCCGACTTGCCGCTCGCCAAGTGCGATCGCGGAAATCCGTCGATCCGCATTGGCGATGTCGTGTCTCCTAGTGCGTCGCGATGACACTTTGCTACCGTCACCGACGCGGATCACCTTCAACCCTCCGGAGTTGCATGACGCGCATCGGCCTCAAGGCGCTAATGGCAGCCTGGAAATCACGCGACCTTTGAAAAGAGAGCGACGTCGCATCTGGCTAAACCATAGCGCCATCGGTGATCGGTTGTGGCAACCCGGCTCTGGTAGAACAGTGAAAGCTGACTGCCATCGATCATCACCGTCGAGTGGCCGTTCTCGCCCGGTTGACCTGGCTCCAACACCGGGCCGATCGAAACGTAAGGCCCGCTGACCTCGTCGGCGATGGCAAAAAACACCCGTTGCCGGTTTCCCCGAAGGCCATTCGGAAGAAAGCAAGTGGCGTTGAGAAGCACCCGGCCGTCCGGCAGCTCGATCAGTTGCGCGCCCTCAATGCCCCATTCGTAGTCGGGATCATCTCTGGTGTTATGGTGGGGAACATCGTTGTGGTCGAGGATTTTGCCGATCCGCTTCCACGGACCGAACCACGAGTCGGACTGGCTACGTGCCAGATAGATGTCGGGCTGAGGCACCCTGGTGAATTTTGGCATAGCCGAATAAACCAGGTAGCGCCCACCGCCAATGACTGCCGGATGCGGATCGTAAATTCCGTCTTCTTCCGTGTCCGGGATGGCCAGAATGGCCGGACTGAGGACTACCCAATGGAACCCGTCGTTGGAAACCGCATGCTCGCAACGGCCACCCGACTTCATGAATTCCGTCTGGATGAACATGTGGAAGACGCCGCACTCGTGGGTCACCCCGGGAGCCGCAACACCAGTACCGTTGATTGGAAGTTCGATCGGCTCATGCTCGGCCCACGGCCCATAAAGATCGGGCGCCGTGGCATGCAAGATTCTCCACGTCTCAGTGGTGACCGTGCCGCTTGACCCGAAGACGTGCCAGACACGGCCATCGAAGACAGGACACGGGTCCTTGAGATCATCCACGCTTTGCGGATGAAACAGTGGAAAAACGTTGGTTTCAAAGTTGATGTTCATGTCAGCCCCGGAATTCGCCTCGGCAGTCGGAGACGCGCAGAGATACAGGCGAATCATTGATGTTAGGCACATTCTATAGCCAACGAGTTCAACGCAAATACGGCAATGCCGCTGTCCACCAGCATTCCTCGTTCAACCACGCTTTCAGTGGCGGCCGGGTTCCGACAGCCGCCCTCGCCTCCGCAACCAGATCCCGCTTCGTGCGTGGACCAAGCGGGCAACCGGGCCTTCTTCATTTCAGTTGGAACAACTCACCTGATCGAAAGTTAGGAGCTGGAACTAAGTAGTTCTCTCCATTCGCGATTAACAAATGTTAATCGTAACATAAATAGTGTCACAGAGGGAGTATGTCAATGGAAGCGGCCTTTGGCGGGGTAACCGGCAGTCAATATGTTCGTCGCGAAAATATACTGGTTTGCTTCTCCCACTTACGATGGAATTTTGTTCACCAGCGTCCGCAGCATCTCCTCACTCTCGCATCCGCTCAGCAGCGAGTGGTCTACTTTGAAGAACCCGTTTTCGAAGAATTGCCGCAGCCGCTGATGCGGACGAGCGTGGCATCGGAAAACATTCTGATTGTCACACCAGTGCTGCCGCTTGGCACGTCGGCCGCGAAAGCAGATGCCGTCCAGCGGAGATTTGTGCAGCAGACCATCGCTTCTATGCCGCATAGCCGGCTGATCGCCTGGTACTACACCCCAATGGCTCTTCGCTTTACGGAATTCCTCGACCCAGACATATGCGTCTATGACTGCATGGACGAACTCTCTGCGTTCAGGAATGCGCCCCCCGAGCTGGGCCAGATGGAAAAGGCGCTTCTGCGCCGCGCGGATCTGGTTTTCACCGGTGGTCTAAGCTTGTTCGAGACCAAGCGTCACCTCCATCCCGCCATCTTTCCATTTCCGAGCAGCATCGATGTGAGGCACTTTCACACCGCAAGACGGCCAGGAAGGGACCCAGCCGACCAGGCGGGCATTCCTTCCCCGAGGGTTGGATATTTCGGCGTCATCGACGAGCGGCTGGACGTCGATCTCGTGGCGCTAGCGGCAAAGACAATGCCGGACGTGCATTTCGTCATGCTCGGTCCGGTTGTCAAGATCGACCCTGCAAGCCTGCCGCAAGCCGAAAACCTGCATTGGCTTGGCCCGAAAGCCTACTGCGATCTGCCCGACTATTTGCGCCATTGGGACGCCGGATGGATGCCGTTTGCCCTCAACGAGGCGACGCGTTTCATCAGCCCGACCAAGACGCCGGAATTTCTCGCGGCGGGTCTGCCGGTGATCTCGACGGCAATCGTCGACGTGGTGCGCAGTTACGGTGCTGCCGGGCTGGTGGAAATCGCCGACTGTGACGATCTGGAAATCAAGCTGCGCTCCGTCCTTTCGCGACCGCGTCAGATGCTCCTGCAGCAAGTCGATGCCTATCTTGCGGACATGTCCTGGGAACGGACATGGAATGCCATGGCAGCTCACATTGAGCGCGCCTACCAACGCAAGAAGGTCGTGCCCCTTCGCAGGAGTGCATAGCCATGTTCGATTGGCTGATCGTCGGCGCGGGTTTCGCCGGCAGTGTGCTTGCCGAACGGATAGCGTCGCAGCGTCAGGAAAGCGTTTTGCTGATCGATCGCCGCAGCCATGTGGGAGGCAACGCCTACGACTGCTACAATGAAGCCGGCATCCTCATCCATCGCTACGGCCCGCACATCTTCCACACCAACAGCCAAACGATCGTGGACCACCTTTCGCAGTTCACGCAATGGCGGCCGTACGAGCACAGGGTGTTGGCGGCCGTGGACGGGCAACTGGTTCCCATCCCGATCAATCTCGACACCATCAACCGGCTTTACGGGCTAGACCTGACCTCGGCACAGCTGGAGGATTTCTTCGCGTCGCGACGCGAAACGGTGGAGGATGTCCGAACGGCTGAGGACGTCGTCGTCAGCACCGTGGGGCGCGAGCTCTATGAAAAATTCTTCCGCGGCTACACAAGAAAGCAATGGGGCGTCGATCCCAGTCAGCTAAGCAAATCTGTCACGGCACGAGTGCCGACCAGGACCAACCGTGACGACCGCTATTTCAGCGACAGCTTCCAGAAAATGCCGGCCGGCGGGTACACGCGGATGTTCGAGCGCATGCTCGACCATCCGAATATCAAGATCATGCTGCAGACCGATTTCCGTGAAATTCGTGAGAAGATACCGTTCAGGCGCATGGTTTATACCGGCCCGATCGATGAATATTTCGGCTGGCAGCTCGGGCACCTTCCGTACCGTTCGCTTCGTTTCGAGCACGTTACACTGGATTGCGAGCAATTTCAGCCGGTTGCCGTGGTCAATTATCCCCAGACGGAAGATTACACGCGCATTACCGAGTACAAACATCTGACCGGCCAGCAGAGTTCGCGGACCAGCCTGACCTACGAATACCCCACGGAGATCGGGGACCCGTACTATCCCGTGCCCCGGCCCGAAAACGAAGTGCTCTACAAGCGCTATGAAGCGCTCGCGGCAAGCTGCCCAGACGTCTGGTTTGTCGGTCGGCTTGCAACTTACCGCTATTACAACATGGACCAGGTAGTCGGACAGGCTCTGGCCACTTTCGCGCGCATCCAAAAAAGCCTCCCGGCCTGGGCGCGCACGGAGGAGCCGTTGTTGGCCGAGCCGAGAAGATAGTTTCTTCCAAGACGGAAGATCGGGCGGGTATCAGAAGGAGAAACTCGATGGATACAAACTTCAACTCGGAAAGCCGCGAGATATTTATCGTCGGCTTGCGCAACGCGCACGCCATGGAAAATCAAGCGCTGTCGATCATGAAGCCTCAGGTCGAGCGTATAGAGAACTATCCGGAGGTGGCCGATCGCTTGCGCCGGCACATTCAGGAAACCGAAGGCCAGATCACGAGACTCGAGTCCGTCCTGGAGGGCCTTGGTGAGGAGCACTCCACCCTCAAGGACACTGCCTTGTCGATGGTTGGCAGCGTGGCCGCCATTGGACATTCGATGGCCGGCGACGAGATCATCAAGAACAGCCTGGCGAATTTCGCATTCGAGAACTACGAGATTGCTGCCTACAATTCGCTGCTGGTACTGGCCGACGCCGGGGGCTTCCAGGATGCTGAAAGGGCCCTCAAGCAGAACCTGAACGAAGAGGAAGCCATGGCCAACTGGCTCAAGGAAAATCTGAGCGACGTTACCATGCGATATGCCAGGCTGCGCGAGGCTGGGGCGACTGCAAAAAGCTGATGCACCGCACCGGCGCGGGCGGCGTTTCGAAACAGACGCTCGCCCGCCCCTCCCTCGTTTGAGGCCTCTTCAAGGCGTCGTGTCCGCCACGAGAAGAGCTTGCTGACGGGCCAGTTCATCTGCTGTGGGTTTGCGCAGGTGTCGCCTGCCATCAGCCTGGATGACGGAAAACAAACCAACCTCGGCATGTCGCGAATTGTCCCAGCCCGGGTAGGCCGTTATCGGGTACAGGCAAATACCCTCGACCGGCGCTCCGAGACTGATTGCGGAACGTACCTCGTCGCAGACATAGTGGAGCCAAGCCGGCCCGCCGGATCCCTCGGAACCGGTCTCCGCAATGAACATCGGCTTACCGTAGCGATGAGCAACTTCTAGCAACATTTCCGACAGGGCGCGGTACTCGTGGTGTCCCATCGGAATCGTCGGCCCGTTTACGTACCATTGATTGTGCGGGTAAAAATTCAAGCCCACGACATCGACAACATCTTCGCTCCCGCCCAACTCAGGTTCGACGCGGCCCAGCAACATGTCGTAAGCTTCGAACTGCCCCTGTCGGGCGTTTTCGGCCCGGCGCCGTTCGCTGCGGGTCCGGTCACGAGGGGCGATATGGATAAGCGGCTCGGCCCAGACAAATCTGCAGGCGGGATCGATCTCCCGCATTGCACGAACACCCGCGATGGCGGCCTTCACGAGGTGCCGCTTGAACCATCCACGTTTGTTCGGCCCCACACGCGGGAAATAGCCGACCTCAACAGCCCATGCGAAAAAGGAGATTTCGTTGATGGGACACAACAGAGGCGATGTTCCGGTGATCGAACGGTGTACCTTGACGGCTTCTGCCGCGAACGAGGCATAGGCGTCGATGAAATGCGGCGAGCCCTGATCGACATGGTCCGGAGATCCGTAGTGAAAGATGTCCCAGATTACCTGAACACCTGCCGATCGGGCTGCCTCGACCATTGGCGCCCAACTTGACCAGTCATAGGTTCCGGGAGCGGTTTCGATCAAATGCCAACGCAGGCCGTCGCGGATGGTGCGAAGGCCGAGTTCGGCGCAGCCGCGGTAGTCGCCCAGGGCATGCAAATTATGCGAGGTCGCACGAATAAGATCGAGGCGAACGCCGTCCTTGCGCCGGTGCGAGGAGCATTCAAAGCCTGCCATGAAAAAACTGGCGAAGCGCGAAGCTTCCGGAACCGAGGCCTCCGTCTGGCGTCCCACTTCGCTCATTTTTCGAAGTCTCCTTTGGGCAATCGGCTTCGAACTCGGCCGCCTTGTCCGGACCGGGAACCGCGTTGGCGAAATACCGAATTCAGTCGGGCGCGCCCCATGTTCGTTGCTCAGTCCAGCTCGTCCTTGCGTGGCCGGGTAGTGCCGAACCCATTGGTAGAGCCTTTGTTCCGGTGGTGAACTGTCCGGGCGCCGCGTGCAAATGAGGAACAAGGAGGCCCGTCCCAAGTTCGGGGCGATGTACAGCCGCCGTCATCCACTCGAGCGGCTGCTCGGCAACAACAGAGGCATGGGATCACATGACCGTTCAGATTCGACTTTCCGAGATCGACCACGCCAGGCGCGAGGATCGTGGCGACGGCGCTTGGAGCATCGCACCGGACCTGGGTTACTTGCGGCTAGCAATCGTCAATGTCGTGTTCTTCGGCGCACCGGGCGGCGGAGATCGGAACTGGGTGCTGATCGATACGGGGTTGCCGACGTCTCGCAGCAGCATTCTTGCGGTCGCGGAAAAGCGGTTCGGCGTCAACGCACGGCCGGCTGCAATCATCCTGACCCATGGCCATTTCGACCATGTGGGAACGGTTCTAGAACTCGCAAATGGCTGGGACGTGCCCGTCTTCGCCCATCCACTCGAGCACCCCTATTTGGACGGAACCACATCCTATCCGCCACCGGATCCCTGGGTTGGGGGTGGACTGATGGCGCTGCTTTCACCGCTTTTTCCACGCGGGCCAATCGATCTTGGCAGCCGTTTGGAACCCTTGCCCGCCGATGGATCGATCCCCGGAATGCCCGGATGGCAATGGCTGCACACACCCGGACATGCCCCTGGGCATATCTCGCTCTGGCGCGAGCAAGACCGCTCGCTCATCGTAGGAGACGCTTTCATCACCACCGGTCAGGAGTCGGTCTATGAAGTCGCCATTCAGGATCTTGAGATGCACGGTCCGCCGCGCTATTTCACGCCAGACTGGGATGCAGCGGAAAGGTCCGTGAAGCATCTGGCTGCCTTGGGCCCCCAGATGGTCATCAGTGGACACGGTGCGGCTGCTGCGGGAGTGGGCATGCGGCAGGCTCTCGATAACCTGGCTGAGCGATTCAGGGTATTCGCCGTCCCGCCGAAATTGAAATTCGTGCGGGAGCCAGCGTCGCCGATAGCTAGGCCAATCGAGCCGCCATCGTTCTGAAATTATGGTGGATTGGCCAACGCGGGACCATCGGACAGAGTAACTCGGTCCAGCGGAACAAACCCGGCCGGCGACAGTTGGGGCACGCGCTCAGGGGGCGACACCCTGCGAAGTGCCGCGAGGTTTCGCGCCATGGGGAGGCTCAGATGGAAACCCGATGAACGCATGCCCCTAGCACGCGTTCCCTCAAAGAGAGATTGCAGAGCCGGTGTTGTTGCCATCCAGCCCTAAGTTGACACGCCAACTGCTCTGGATCGTCGGAGGCGCATTCTTGCCCGGTTGCGCGGGGGGAGTGCTCGATCCCCAAGGACCAATTGGCGTCGGCAATCGCACGATCCTTTTGAACTCGCTGGCGGTGATGCTGGTGATCGTTGTTCCCACGCTTGTTGCACTTCTGGCATTCGCCTGGAAGTTCCGCGCCTCGAACAGCAACGCCCGCTATAATCCGGAGTTCACCTATTCGGGACGCGTGGAGTTGATCGTCTGGTCGATCCCGACGCTCACCATCCTGTTCATTGGCGGGCTGATCTACTACGGATCGTATCAACTCGATCCGCGCAAACCGATCCCTTCTAGCCAGCCGCCGCTCGACATTCAGGTGGTGGCGCTCGACTGGAAATGGCTGTTCCTCTATCCCGAGCAGGGCGTGGGTGCTGTCAATCAACTGGTTATCCCCGCCGGCGTTCCAGTGCGTTTCAAGTTGACCTCGGCCAGCGTGATGAACACGTTCTTCGTGCCCCAGCTTGGCAGCATGGTCTACGTCATGAACGGCATGCAGACCGAATTGCATCTGCAGGCCGACCGCGAGGGCAGCTTTTTCGGCCAGTCGGCGCACTTCAGCGGCGACGGCTTCTCGGATATGAATTTCAGTGTGAGCGCGGTTTCAGCCGATGCCTTCACCCGCTGGGCGTCATCGCTGCGTGGCGGGGGCGGCGTGCTCAACGCCAACGCCTATCGCGAACTCGCCCGGCAAAGCACAAATGTGGCGCCGGCTTCCTTCGGTCATGTCCAGCCTGGGCTGTTCGAAGCGGTCGTTCAGCAGACGCTCCCACCGGGTCCGGGGCCTGCTGAGAGCGCAGCCAGCGGCGAGCCACAGGTGAGCCCAAGGGCTTTACCCGCGGCGGCGGCAACGATGACCCATCATCCACAAGGGGCAGAATGACGATGCTGGGCAAGCTCGACTGGTCGGCCGTTCCTTTCGATCAACCCATCCCCCTCGGCGCAGCCCTTGGCGTCTTTCTGGCAGCAGCCGCCGTGCTTGGCTGGATAACGGCGAAGGGCTACTGGCCATATCTGTGGAGCGAGTGGATAAGCTCGGTCGACCACAAGCGCATCGGCGTAATGTACATTGTGCTGGCGATGCTCATGCTTCTGCGTGGCTTCGTCGATGCTATCATGATGCGCACACAACAGGTGCTTGCGATTCACGGGCCGGGCTACCTCCCGCCGGAGCATTACGACCAGATCTTTTCCGCGCACGGCACGATCATGATCTTCTTCGCCGCGATGCCGTTCATGATCGGCCTGATGAATTTCGTCGTGCCGCTGCAGCTTGGCGTACGCGATGTCGCTTTTCCGACGCTCAATTCCGTCAGCTTCTGGCTGACGGCTTCCGGAGCCCTGCTGGTCAACATCTCGCTTGTGGTCGGCGAGTTCGCGCGCACCGGCTGGCTGCCCTATGCCCCTTTGTCGGAAACCACCTACTCGCCGGGCGTCGGTGTCGATTATTATCTGTGGGCGATCCAGATCTCCGGCGTCGGCACGCTGCTCACCGGTGTCAACCTGGTGACGACCATCCTCAAGATGCGGGCGCCGGGAATGGGCTATCTGCGAATGCCGATGTTCTGCTGGACCTCGCTCGCGTCCAACCTGCTCATTGTCGCAGCCTTCCCGATCCTTACCGCCACGCTCGCAATGCTGACGCTGGACCGGTATCTCGGCTTCCACTTCTTCACCAACGAAGCCGGTGGAAATCAGATGATGTTCGTCAACCTGATCTGGGCGTGGGGCCATCCTGAAGTATACATCCTGGTGCTTCCCGCCTTCGGAATCTTCTCCGAGATTTTCTCGACTTTTTCATCGAAGCCGCTGTTCGGATACCGTTCGATGGTCGCGGCCACGATGTTCATCTGCATCGTCTCGTTCATGGTCTGGCTGCATCACTTCTTCACCATGGGTGCCGGAGCGGACGTTAATGCCGCCTTCGGGATCGCCACGTCGGTCATTGCCGTGGGAACCGGTGTGAAAATCTACAACTGGCTCTTCACCATGTATGGCGGGCGCGTTCGTTTCGACACGCCGATGCTTTGGGCACTGGCTTTCGTGACCACCTTCACCGTCGGCGGCATGACTGGTGTGCTGCTTGCCGTCCCGCCGGCCGACTTCGTGCTACACAATTCGCTTTTCCTCGTCGCGCATTTCCATAACGTCATCATCTCGGGCGTGTTGTTTGGAGCATTCGCCGGCTTCACCTACTGGTTCCCCAAGGCGTTCGGCTTCCGTTTGCACGAAGGCTGGGGAAAAGCGGCATTTTGGGTCACCTTGGCCGGCTACATGCTGGTCTTCGTACCGCTCTATATTGTCGGTCTGCTCGGCATGACGCGGCGCCTGCAACATATCGATATGGACCTTTGGGCGCCGTGGCTGGTGGTGGCCGCTTTCGGCGTGGTGGTGATGATCGCCGGCGCGGCGCTGCAGATCACACAGCTTTTCGTTTCGATCCGGTATCGCGACAAGTTTCGCGACGAAACCGGCGACCCGTGGGACGGGCGTTCGCTGGAGTGGTCGACATCTTCCCCTCCTCCTGTCTTCAATTATGCACGGCTGCCTCACGTGGAAGACGAAGAACCCTACTGGAGCATCAAGCAACGAGGGATCGAACAGAGCGCGGACGAGGAAAAGGCATATGAGCCGATCGAGATGCCTCGCAACAGCCCGACTGGCTTCGTCACCGCCTTCTTCAGCACACTGATCGGCTTCGCGCTGATCTGGCATATATGGTGGCTGGCGATCGTCGGCTTCATCGGCGCCTACGCAACCTTCGTCGTATTCGCCTGGCGCGATCATGGAGACTACGAGATCCCTGTCGACGAGGTCGCCCGCATCGATCATGACCACAAGGCAGCCCAGTTTGCCTGGCTGCGCGGGTGGGAGCGCCCGGCATGAGCGATCACGCATTCTCCGGCGACATCAGCGCCGGCACCCAGGCACGGGACCCGTATCGGCTTAATCACACCGGTCGGCATGCGGTGCGCTCTGCGACGGGCCACGGAGAAGGCGGCCCGGCCTCAAAGTTCGTCACGGTGACCTACGGCTTTTGGATCTTTCTCCTGTCCGACATCATCATGTTCTCGGCATTTTTCGCCGCCTACGCCGTGCTCGCCAAGGCAACCGCCGGCGGACCGACAGGCAAGGATCTGTTCGAACCGACACGGGTTGCGGTCCAGACGGGCCTTCTGCTCACTTCGAGCTTCACCGGCGGCGTGGCAACACTCGCCACCCGTCGCAGATCAATGGCTGCCACGCAGTTCTGGCTTCTCGTCACGGGGTTGCTCGGGGCAGCGTTCCTGTTCCTGGAACTACAGGAGTTCGCGGCAATGATCGGC
The DNA here is from genome assembly GCF_000503035.1 of Mesorhizobium sp. LSHC412B00. Lineage (NCBI taxonomy): Bacteria > Pseudomonadati > Pseudomonadota > Alphaproteobacteria > Hyphomicrobiales > Phyllobacteriaceae > Mesorhizobium > Mesorhizobium sp. LSHC412B00. Next base: position 406,443 of record NZ_AYWB01000002.1, read on the forward strand.
GAGCAGGCAGGCCCCTCGCGCAGCGCATTTCTTTCTGCCTTCTTTGCGCTCGTTGGCTGCCACGGTGCCCATGTCGGTCTCGGCCTGCTCTGGCTGGGAACGATGATGGCGCAGCTGTGGGTCAAGGGCTTTCGGCCCGACATTTTGCGGCGGCTCCACTGCTTCGGGCTCTTCTGGCACGCCCTCGACATCATCTGGGTTGCCATCTTCACCCTGGTCTATCTGCTGGGAGCATCGTCATGACCGAGTTCGAGAGCAAGACCGGCGAGTTGCAGGACCGCCGCGATTCAGCGCCGGGCGAGGAACACATAAGCGAGCACGAAACGGCTGGGGGCCTCTCGGGCTATGTGCTCGGCTTCGGGCTGGCCATCCTGCTCACGATCGCGTCATTCCTGGCGGCGCGAACCGATCTGATTTACCAGCCCGCGGTCATCTCGGCCCTGGTGGTGCTCGCTGTTGCGCAGATGGGCGTGCATCTTGTCTTCTTTCTGCACCTGACCACCGGGCCGGACAACACCAACAACATCCTGGCCCTGGCCTTCGGCGTGCTGATCGTCGCGCTGGTGGTTCTGGGCTCTATCTGGATCATGGCCCACCTGAATGAAAACATGGCTGCCATGACACCCCATCAAGCCGGAACCATGCCTTGAACGCTGCCCTGCGAACGCACGGCCGCCCACAGTGCACCATTCGCACCGATGGCCCCAGGAGACAAAAGGCTCGTCAGATCTCGTGCTTTGGCTGAGCTGCACGTATGGCATCAAGCGCTAAGCGAACCGCATCGATGCCTGAGACGCCGGGCTGGATCGGCCTGAAAATCAGGCGGCCGTTCCGGTAGTCCAGGCCCAACGCCTTGCTGTTCCGCCATTGGGACGCCGACGGCTTGTTCCGAGGGGTGATCGCGATGGCCTCGGGACCCACATCGACTTTGCCGACGCCCAATTCCGACGCTGCTATTCGCAACCTGGTAAATTCCAGCAAAAGGGCTACTTCGCCAGGCATGTCTCCAAAGCGGTCCTCGAGCTCTTCGCTGAATGTATCGAGGTCCGGCTCCGAACGGATGCGGGAGAGCCGCGCATAGAGGCCAACGCGCACCGTAGGCTCGTCGACATAGCTCTCGGGAAAAGCCCCCTTTCCCGAGCCATTGATCTCGGCAAGTTGCTTGCCGAAGTCGGGCCCTCCGCCAGCCGCCGAGACCGCCCGCTCCAGCAAGTGCTCGTACAAGCCCACTCCGATCAGCTTCATATGCCCGGCCTGGTCTTCGCCGAAAAGATCTCCGGCGCCACGCAGGTCGAGGTCTCTTTGACTGATTGCCAGGCCGGAGCCGAGCCGATCGAGCGCAAGCATCGTCGAAAGCCGGGCCCTGGTACCGTCGGCCAGTTCAACGCCAGGTTGGGTCAGAAGAAACGCTACGGCCTGCACCGCGCCCCTTCCGACCCGGCCCCGCAGCTGGTGCAACTGCGCCAGACCGAACCGGTCGGGGCGCCAAACGATGATGGTGTTGGCCCGCGGCACATCGAGGCCGCTCTCGATGATGTCGGTGCTCAACAAAATGTCGCCATCACCTTCGGCGAATCCGACCATGACTTCGTCCAGCTGTCTCCCCTTCATTTCACCATGCGCCGTCTTGACCCCGAGTTCCGGCACCAGTCTGTTCAGCTGGTCACAGGCCGGGGCAATATCCTCGATCCGCGGGACCACGAAGAAGCTCTGTCCACCCCGGTGAAATTCACGCAGGAGGGCCGCGCGCACCGATGCTGGATCGAAAGCTGCCAAGATCGTGCGAACGGGACGTCTTTTGGCGGGCGGAGAGTTTAGAACGCTGACGTCCTGGATGCCTGACAACGCCGATTGCAACGTCCGGGGTATCGGTGTGGCGGTCATGCTCAGCGTATGGAGGCGAGGCGTCATGGTCCGCAGGGCCCGCTTCAACTTGACCCCGAACCGGTGCTCCTCGTCGATCACCAGCAGTCCAAGATTGGCGAAGGTGACGCTCCTGGACGCCAGGGCCTGAGTACCCACAACGACCGCAACCTGGCCGCTCCGCAGACCCTCTTTTGCCGCTCTCGCGTCCGCTGCCCCGACCATTCTTGAAAGGTGGGCGACCTGCAGGCCCGTTCCTGCGAAGCGGCGGCTGAACGTCTCATAGTGCTGTCGTGCCAACACTGTTGTCGGTGCTATGATAGCAACCTGCTTCCCGCAGAGAGCGGCGGCGGCGCAAGCACGCAGGGCGACCTCTGTCTTGCCGAAGCCGACATCGCCGCAGACGAGCCGGTTCATTGTTCTTCCCGACGAAAGATCATCGAGCACAGCGCGGATGGCGGCCGCTTGGTCGGGCGTCTCCGTATAGGGAAATCTCGCCGCAAAACGGGCCAAGTCCGTGCGGGAGGGCTTTATGATCTCGGCAGGCTGGCTGGACCTGATTTTGGCAAGACTCAAGAGGCCTTTGGCCAGCCTGTCGATCTCGCGCAACGCAGCTTCGCGTCGCTTCGGCCAGCCCTCGCCTTTGAGGCGATCAAGCGACACTGCCTCCGGTTCCGAGCCGTAGCGCCATATTCGTCCAAAGTCGTCGACCGGAACCAGCAAGGAAGCCCCGCCATGATATTCCAGTCTGACGACATCCTGTTGCTGGCCAGCCAACTCGACCTGTTCGACCGCGGCGAGCACGCCCAGGCCATGGTCTTCATGGACGACGACATCGCCAATGCGCAACTCGGGTTCGAGTATGCCCGTGGTCGCGCTCCCGCTCGCCTTTAACGCGGGCCCAAACAGGTCGGATGCGGCCACCACGGCGATATTGGATTGCGCGTCGACAAACCCTTCGTCGAGGACGAATTCAGCCTTGAGAAGAGAGCCCCTTGCGGCCGAAAGGATTTGCGGCAAGTCGGCCGCTTCCTCTGCCCGCCGGCCTAGTCTCCTATCGAGCAGGCGATCTGCTCGCTGCAATTCAGAGGCATCGCCGGTGAACACTACTCTGACTCCGGCGCTCGTCTGCCTTGTGACGAATTCCGCGAAATCATGCCCGGGTCGGGCCTGGCGGAAGAATTTGGGAACTCCCACGGCAGAAACGGCAAGTCTCACGCAACAGCGGTTAAGCAGAGCAGCGTCCCACTCTTCACGGGATAGGTAAAATCGTCCCGGCAAAGGTTTTTTCGTTCCGGCTGCCTCCTGCCTGGCACGACGTGCATCCTCGACCAGATCCAGAATTCTGCCGAGCGCCTGCCCGTCGGTCCCTTCAAGGAAGGAGATCGAGGCGCTGGAAGCCGCATCGAAGACGGATGGCATAGCGCCATACGATGCGACCAGGCGCTCTTCCATCGACGTCGCGCGCATCGCTGTCAGCTCAGGATGCTCACCAGCTTTAAAGATCAACTCGGATGCCGGTCCGACCGTAACCGAGTCTCGAACCTGATTGCTGAGCTGACTGAGCGGGTCGTAGGTCTTGAGCTGGCCGATGCAGGCATCGGGACCAACGATGATGCGAACGGGGCCATCCGCGCCAGCAGGGAAAATATCGATGAGATCGCCCCGAAAGGCTATCTCACCCGGTTCGTCGACCCTCTCGTCGACGACATAGCCAATGGCTTCGGACCTGGTTCTGAAATCGTCACCGTCGAGCTTTTGGCCTACCTCCAGAATTGTGAAACCGCCAGCGATGACGGGAGCAGGCGGCACCCGCTGCAGAATGGCTTCGAGCGACATTACAGCGATGCGCGGGCGATCCGGCTTCGTTGCGATCTCACGCAACGCACGAAGCCTTCGCCCCATATTGGCGCGTGTGGGCCACACCCTGTCGTAGGGCAGGCAATCCCAGGACGGCAGCAAGATGATATCCGCGTCAGGCAGGAACTGACGCAAGGCGCCGGCGATCTCCTCGGCACTGCGTTCCGAGGGAGCTATATGGACGATGTGCTTGTCCCGACTGGTCTCCAGGCCACGGGCCAGCGCTACCGCGATTGCTGAGGATGGCGGTCCGCCGTGCCCTATCGCAAACCCGCTGTCATCCGTGTGATCGATTTGTTCGACATCCGTCCGCGAAATATGCCTGTTCACTGAAATCTCACCTTGCCACTGAGACAACGTCAGCGGAGCCACCCCGTTCCTGGCGGCGCATCAAAGAGTTCCAGGACGGGCTGCGGGTGCAGCCCTTGAAAGGGCGGAGCGACAGCGTCAAAGCTGCGCCGTGATCGGCGAACTCCTGGGGCTGGCTGCCCAGCGGGACAATTTCTAACCGAGCCTATGTCATAGGTTAATGCATTCCTGCCTGGCCCACCTATGGCTGTCCTAAAAAACTGGTGGCTTCGATCATTCCGGGTTCCTCAACCATGCTCGACGCTGCAAAAACGCTCTAGGCATGGGACCATGCCGCGCGACGGCGCCTTCTGCCGCCGCGCATATGTCCCCATGCCAATCGGAACTTTTGGCGCGGATAATAGTTCGATCACCAACATCAGCCAGGTAGTCAATTTGTTCCCCACCTCATCCTCGGATGTACTCATTCGCAAGCTTCAGACCATCTCGGATCTTCGAGAGGCCGACATCGGCGTTCTGAAAGGCATTCCGATCCAGGAGAAGGAATATTCGGCCAACCACGATCTGGTGCGTGAGGGCGACCGTCCTGTTTACTCGTTTATCGTTCTTGATGGCTTGGTCGGTTCCACCAAACATACGGGCGAAGGAAAGCGACAAATCACATCATTCTTCGTCGCCGGCGACATTCCTGATCTGCATGGGCTGCATCTGTCGGTCATGGATTGTAACTTCTCGACCCTTACGCCGGCCCGAATAGGTTTCATGCGGCATGACACTCTGCGTGCCGTTTGCGACCAGCACCCTCGCATCGCAACCGCTTTTTGGCGGTCGACGTTGATAGATGCCGCGATTTACAGGGAGTGGGTCATCAATGTGGGAAGACGAGAGGCATACACCCGCATGGCTCACATCCTGTGCGAACTGATTTTTCGTTTGCGCTCCATGGGGCGCATTGAGGATCACGTGGCGGATATTCCCATTACACAGGCGGCCCTTGGCGATGCACTGGGTTTGTCCACGGTCCACGTCAACCGGATGCTCCAGGAACTACGACGCAGAGGCCTCATTGCCACCTCGGGATCAAAAGTTCACGCACTGGACTGGGCTGGCCTCACTCACGCAGGAGATTTCGACACGACCTACCTGCACCAAAGGAACCCCGCAGATTAGCAGTGACGGAAGCTCTCCGATGGCACGATTTTTCTTCGACAGCGGCGATGGCGATCTCATCTTCGAGGACGAAATAGGTGTCGAATGCGCTGGCCTCGAGGAGGTCCGCCGCGCGGGATTCGAGGGCCTTGTCGACCTCACGAGAGAGTCACTGAAGAGCGTCGACGGGCAGCAATTGTTTATCGAAGTGCGCGATGAAAACGGCGCCAAGATTTTGCGGCTGAGCCTCTCGCTTCGGGTAAAATCGATCGCTTAAATTTGCACTCTGCGCTCAGCGTTAGGCGCGCGGATTGAGACTGCAAACATCCACTGGCATGTCGTTGTCTCAAAACCAGGGCCACTTTTGAGCGACATGCATTAACCCATAGATTGTGCCTCGATTCGCCTCGATTTGTGTACAGGACGGGGAACCATCAAAGAGCCGCCGAGTTCGTCCAACGGACAAGCTCGGGTTCTAACATGGAAGAAATCGGCAAGGCACAACAAAAGGTCATAGCCCGCCTCATACGGCAGTGGATTTCATCGGACGCCAATCGTCGCCAGCTTCGCCAGTTGCTGGATCTGCCGACAGATACGGACATGCCCAGCGAGCATCGGTCATTGCTTGACGAACTCGACCGAAAGCTCAACCAATGAGCGCCCCTGCTTTCGGGAGGGCTCCCGAGTGGATGCGAGCCGGTGGCGAGGGAAAGGAGCTGAGGTCGACATCTGGTTGAGGCCGCCGGCCCAAGCAGACGCGAACGCTTTACGCCGGACGGCGCCGATTGAATGTTCCGTGGTTTTCGTGGAGCCGCGGTCCGAATCCTAGAGGTGAGTTTCTGCACCTTGCTGCGCGTTTAAAAGTTGAGAAACGGCAGTTATGATCTGCGGCAGAAAAAAGGGCTTGGTGATCATTATGCTGTTGGGCACGCCTTCCGCTCCCCAGTGTACCGCGCTGTCGCCACTGATATAGACAACCGGGATGGTCGAGTTGGACCTTCGCAAGTGCCGAGCGACCTCCCACCCCGACTGTCCTGCTCCCAGACGGATGTCCGTGAGCACGGCCTTGAACCTGGTCGGATCGGGGTCGAAAGCCGCCAGCGCCTCGGCGGCACTCCGAGTGCCGACGACCTGGAAGCCGGCCTCCTCCAAAGCTGACTCGAGGTCGAGCAGGATCATTGTCTCATCTTCGACGATCAGAACAGCACCTTCGCTCATCCGGAATCTCCCCAAGCCGCCACCGCTAATACGAGTTCGGCGTCAACTTGGTTCCATCTGACGCGCAGCAGCCTGTTGGTATCGAAGCTCTACGCTGCCTCGATTGCGCGGCGGACTTGTGACGTCGGGAAGCCACCCTGGAAAAGGCCGACACCGGCTTAGCTGCTTCGACAGCCTTGGACAATGAGGCTGAATTACATGTTGTAGCCGACGCTTAACCGTTGCCAACGAGGTCGCTTTGATCAAGCGTTCTCCTGATCTCCAGAAGCTTGCTGGATCTGCGTCATCACCTTTTGGGGATCCACATTCTCGGCGAGTTCCGGCAGCTCTTTGTCGGCCGGGGTCGAGATATTCAGACGCGCCGTCAAGGCAGCCACCATCTCGATCAGCCGCGTGGTTTCATGTTCGTTCAGAAGGCTGATCTGCAAATCCAGTTCGGCTCGCCGCTCGCTGTGTGCGGCCATTCTGTTCTGATTGATCAGCACGAAAGTAGACAGGAAGATTGCCTCAACCGAGGCGACCATGGCTAGGATCACGAAAGTCGGGTCCCAAGCTGGGACGGCTGGTATCGCGCCAAGGTTCGCGAGGACCCAGACGACAAGAATTGCAAGGTGCAGATAGACGAAAGTCATGCTTCCCGCGAAGCGCGAAACGGCGCCGGCGACCCACGCTTGAACGCCTTGGTGCTCCTCTTGCTGTCGCCTGTGCTCCACCAGGGCCTGTATGTTCTGGTGGAGCACCGACTGCATGTCGGCTGGACGTTGGTCGCTCATTGAAAGCCCCGTTTGGAGATCATTCCGTGCAAGCGGCGTCGCTTATCGCCGGTGGCTCCCACGAGGCCGGATCTGCCTTGAACTCGACGGCACGAGACTTGGGTCGCTGCCGACGGCCCCCTTGGGACAAGGCGTGCCCTCCTGCAATAGTGTGCACCATGCCGACCACTGCCTGCGGGGCGCTCTGATGAACCATATGGCCGGCGCCCGGAACCACCTCAAGGAGAGACCCACCGACTTCCGCGTGCAAGCGTCGTGCATCGCGTTGCGCGTCGAACAACCGGTCCCCGGATCCCGCCATGATGCCGGTGGGCACGGCAATGTCCTTATAGTTGGCCTTTCCCAACAAGGACGCGGCCAGCATCGATGCTGTCTCCAGAGAAACCGCCCGCAATTGGGAAGGGCGGCTGGCGACATCTTTGGCGAGTGCGGCGAAGTCGCCGGCGACGACGGCGGGTTTAAAGATCTTCTCCATTGCCCAATGCCAAGCAAGCCTTACAAGCGGCGGCAGCAAGGTGTGACGAAACGCGGTGCCGATCACAGGCAATGCAGGGAGTGCGGCCAGTGCAAGATCCAGCCGCGGTGGCGGATAGTAGTAGCCCGAGACCAGCACGATGCCGGCGACCGACGGAGAATGCCTGCGCGCCAATTCGAGGGCGATCCAAGCTCCCCAGGAATGTCCAAGCACGAGGTATTTCTCTATACCCAGCCCGCAGGCGGCGGCATGTATAAGGTCGGCTTGGTCGCGAGCGGACCAACGCCGGCCGCGCGGCCGTGAGCTTCGCCCAAAACCGGGACGATCAAATGCAAGCACCCGATAGGTCTTTGCCGCCTCATCGAAGATGCCGCTCGACTTGAAATCCTCCGCCATGGATCCATTGCCATGCAGGAGAAGCAGCGGCATGCCGGTTCCGGCTTCGATAAAATGCAGGCGCACACCATCGATCTCCATCACACGTCCGCATGCCCGGCCGGCAATCGCACGTTTGGCGCGGATGGCGTTGTATGCCGCCAGCGCCGCCAACGAGGCCGCGAGCAACCCGGTCGCGAGTTTCGGTCCATCTCTGTCGAACGCCATGCCCGTGCCTGTTGGAAACCATCTGCCGACCCCAACTCTCGGGGCGAAAGCTTGTTCCGCCAGACAAGACAACGCTGTACAACCGGCTCAAGCGGCTAAAGTAGGCCTCCATGGAGTTGGGACCGTTAAGCCTGGGCAGCGCTGCTGCCTCCCATTTTCCAATCACCCTGCCAACGTGCGCGCACGGCAATGATCAGCATGGCCGCTTCCGTCATCCCGGTCTGGAAAAGTCTGACCAGCTCTCTCGCGATGGATTCTGCCGCGGTAGTGTCCGACGAAATCTCAAATTCCTCACACAGCGCGTCGAAAACCGACCGAAGCGTTTTCAGGTCGTCTGGATAGAGAGCGTCCGTATTCGTAAGAATGGGTCGGTCAAGCATCAAAACGTCTCCAAACGAGTGAAGTGCGGTTCGGGCACCCAGCCAGCGGGAGCTCGTCAAGTGCCCGCTGGTTTCCCCCTTATCCGCCACAGCGCGCCAAGCTGTCATTAACTTATGACCGGTGCGGCGTGTTCGGCTGACCGGCCCGCCAAGAAACTGCCGTCCTGCGGGAACTCTTGGCCGCAGACTGCATTTAAGTCCGGGCAAAACGGGGGCGAAATGGGGGCCACTTCAAGCAATCCGCGATCTGAACTGCAGCGCTTCGAGCTTTTGGCAGCGCTGGGCGACCGTATCCGCGAGATTACGGATCCCGCAGAACTGGCCTACGCAGCCGCGGAACTGCTGGGGAACCATTTTGGCATCAGCCGAGCCGGATACGGCACGATCGATCTAGAGAAAGAAACGATCACCATCGACAGGGACTGGAACGCGCCAGGCATCAAAAGCCTGGCTGGGACGCTGAATTTCAGGAACTACGGCTCGTATATCGAGGATTTGAAGCGAGGCGAAACCGTTGTCTTTGAAAACGCCGAGACAGATCCGCGAACCAGCGGCCATGCGGAGGCACTCAAAGCCATCAGCGCCCAATCCGTCATCAACATGCCCGTCACCGAGCATGGCGGGCTGGTGGCGCTGTTATACCTGAACCACTCCGCGCCCAGACGCTGGGCGACGGAGGAAGTAGCCCTCATTTCGGCAGTCGCGGACCGGACGCGTACGGCGATAGAACGCCTTCGCGCCGAACTGGCCCTGCGTGAGAACGCCGAACGCCTTGCTTTTCTCGACCGCCTCGGCAGGGAGATAGCCCTCGCGGCCGACGCCGATGCTGTCATGCAGATCACCACTCGGCTCCTCGGCGAACATCTTGGCGTCTCGATTTGCGCCTATGCCGACATGGAGCAGGACCAAGACCATTTCACCATCCGCGGCGATTGGAGCGCACCTGGCTCGCCCAGCATCAGGGGATATTACAGTCTTGCCGATTTTGGTCGCCTGGCTGTCACCAACCTCAGCGCCAACAAGCCGCTTATCATCAACAACAACCTTGAGGAAATTGCTCCCGAGGAAGCGAAGACCTTTCAGGATATCGGGATAACGGCAACCATCTGTATGCCTTTGGTCAAACAAGGCCGACTGACTGCCCTGATGGCCATCCACGACAAGCAGCGCCGCGTCTGGTCGCAACGCGAACTGTCCTTGCTGACCGAGGTGACGGAGCGGTCCTGGGCTCACATCGAGCGCGTTCGCTCGGAACAGGCGGCACGGGCCAGCGAGGAGAGGCTGAGGCTTGCCACCGACGCGGCCGCTATTGGCACCTGGGATTACGATCCCATCAGCGGAGTGCTGCGTTGGGACGACCGGTGCAAAGCCCTTTTTGGTTTGCCGCCGGACGCGGAGGTGACATATGAAAGCGCCTTCCTGGCGGGCCTCCACCCGGAAGATCGCGCACGGGCCGACGAGGCCGTACGCCAGTCGCTCGCGCCGGGCACCCCCTCCCGCTACGACATCGAATACCGGACGATCGGCCTTCGGGATGGCAAGGAGCGCTGGATTGCCGCAACCGGGGAAGCGCTTTTCCAGTCCGGCCGTGCGATCCGCTTCATCGGCACCGTGGTTGATGTCACCGCGCGAAAGCGGGTGGAGCATCAGCTTCAGTTGATGAACGCTACTGCGGCAGCCGTGGCGGCCGAGCTTGACGTGGAGCGAATTGTCCAGACGGTAACCGATGCCGGCGTCGTGCTGTCGGGCGCACAATTCGGAGCTTTCTTCTACAATGTGATCGACGACAAGGGCGACAGCTATGTGCTCTACGCCCTTTCGGGGGCACCTCGTTCTGCTTTCGAAAACTTTCCCATGCCGCGCAACACCGCGGTGTTCGAGCCCACTTTCCGCGGCACAAGCGTGGTGCGTTCCGACGATATCCTCACCGATCCGCGTTACGGAAAGAACTGGCCCCGCAAGGGAATGCCGGAGGGCCATCTGCCGGTGCGTTCCTATCTCGCCGTGCCGGTCGTCTCGCGTTCGGGCGAGGTCCTGGGCGGCCTCTTCCTTGGTCATTCAGAGACCGGCGTGTTCGCCGAACAGCAAGAAGCGGCCTTGCTGGGGCTTGCCGGCCATGCCGCGACGGCCATCGACAACTCCCGGCTGTTCAAGGCGCTGCAGACACTCAACGGCACGCTCGAACAACGTGTCAAAGATGAAGTTGCGGAACGCGCCAGAGCAGAAGAGCACCTGCGCCAAGCCCAGAAGATGGAAGCTGTCGGACAGCTCACCGGTGGCATCGCGCACGACTTCAACAATATGCTGGCCGTCATCATCGGCGGCCTGAACCTTGTGCAGCGCAAGCTCAGAAACGGCGATACCAACGTCCACCAATTCGTAACCGGCGCGATCGATGGAGCACAACGTGCCGCAGAACTTACCAGGCGACTGCTCGCCTTTTCCCGCCAGCAACCACTGGCGCCGAAGCGGCTGAATCCAAATCGCCTCGTCTCCGGTATGAGCGAATTGCTGAACCGGACGCTTGGCGAGACCATTCAGATCGAGACCGTGCTCGCTGCGGGCCTATGGCATGTCGAGGCCGACGCAGGGCAATTGGAAAGCGCGCTGCTCAACCTTTGCGTCAACGCAAGGGATGCCATGCCTGCTGGCGGCAAGCTGACGATCGAGACATCAAACGCCCACGTCGACGATCGCTATGCCAGGGAGAACGCGATCCCCTCCGGCCAGTATGTGATGATAGCGGTCACCGATACAGGAACGGGCATGACTGCTGATGTTGTCGCAAGAGCCTTCGATCCGTTCTTCACCACCAAGGGGGTCGGCAAAGGCACCGGGCTGGGACTCAGCCAAGTCTATGGGTTTGTTCGCCAGTCCGGCGGCAGTGTGAAGATCTATTCCGAGCAGGGCATCGGAACCACCTTGAAAATATATTTGCCGCGCTCGCACCATGGCGTGCTCGACAGCCAAATCGACGTCGTGGCAGGCGAGCACCCCGGCTGTGCAGACGAGATCATCATGGTTGTCGAGGATGAAGATCGCGTCCGGCTGATGGCCGCGGAAGCGCTGCGGGAACTGGGCTACTCCGTGCTGGAAATGCAAGGTCCACGCGAAGCGCTGGTGGCCGTCGAAAGCGGGCAAGTGCCGTCGCTTCTGTTCACCGACGTGGTGATGCCGGAGATGTCGGGCCGGGAGCTGGTGGATCAGGTCAAGACAATGCACCCGTCGCTAAAAGTGCTCTACACCACCGGCTACACACGAAATGCGATTGTCCACAACGGCACGCTCGATTTCGGAACCGAACTTTTGACCAAGCCCTACACGATCGACGAATTGGCAGAGAAAGTCCGGAAGGTGCTGGATCGAAAGTGAACGGGCAACAGCCCGCGACGCTCGCCGTGTGACCGAACCCGGCGTTTGCCGCGTAAGGTGTGCGGCGAAACGGGCCGAAGGTGTCGACACCGACATCGTATTAATATGGCCCGGCTTCACTTTTCCGAGCCAGTATCCCTCCAGATTTTGTCTACCTCTTGCCCATCCGCGGCCTTGCTCATTGCTGTGATGGCGCAGCACGATCGAAATCTCGTTGCCGCCGGTCACCGGTCGGAGAAATAAATGCCGCCTCTGGCTCGCTGCGATGCTCAACACTGAAGTTACCGTAAAAATGCTCGCTGGCCGATGGCCGGATGGAACAATCAACTTGCCGGGATGTTCGGATGATCTAACCGGAGAGATGTCCATGTTCATGCACAACAAGCGCCTGCAATACACCGTTCGCGTCTCGGAGCCGAATCCTCGCCTGGCCTGCATGATCATGGAACAGTTCGGCGGCGCCGATGGCGAGCTTGCAGCGGCCATGCGCTATTTCACGCAAGGGCTTGGCGAGGACGATCTTGGCCGTCGCGACATGTTGCTCGATATTGCGACCGAAGAACTCAGCCATCTCGAAGTGGTGGGATCAATCGTCACCATGCTCAACAAGGGGCTCAAGGCACAGCTGGCCGAGGGCCAAATGAAGGAAGCGGACCTTTACCTGATGATCGGCGCCAGCGGCACAACAGCCAAGGAATCAATTCTGTTCGGCGGCGCTCCCGCGCTGTGCGACTCAGCCGGCGTTCCCTGGACCGCGGCCTATGTCGACTCGCGCGGTGAACCTACGGTGGATTTGCGGTCGAATATCGCCGCCGAAGCCCGCGCCAAGATCGTTTACGAACGCCTCATCAACATCACCGACGACCCGGGAATCAAGGACGCGCTCGGCTTCCTGATGACCCGCGAGATCGCGCACCAGAAGTCGTTCGAGAAAGCACTCTACGCGATCGAAAACAATTTCCCTTCCGGCAAGCTCCCAGGCGTAGAGAAGTACGCCAGCATGTATGTCAACACCTCTCAAGGCGACGGAGATGTCGCTGGCCCATGGAATTCCGGCGAAGAGTGGGATCGGATCGATGACCTTGAAGAGGTGATGCCCGTCGACGGCGGAGACGGCCTGGCAACTGTCAAGCTGGGGGCCAAAGACCTGAAGGTGGTGGCCAGGATGGCCGACCGTACGCTTTCCGATCCGGCTTCCGATCCGACAACAGGCGCTGATCTAGGAGCGGGCCCGGGAGCTGGCCGTACCAAGAACGCCGATTTCGGCGGCGCGGCAAGCATTCAGGAGGCCCCGGCCGTGGCAGAGGCTGCTGTCAAACGCGCACGTAGGCGTTAGTACAGAGCCGACGCGGGCATCTATGTTCCGCGATGCGGCCGGAAGCTAACACCGACGAAGGCAGGGCGCCCGACCAGCAGCGGACTGGCCGGAGCGCTCGCATCGACATCTGTGCTGAATGTGGGTGAAGCAACCATGGCCACCGCCGCACCACGATCAGATTCGGAGCGTGCGGGCCAGCCGGACAAGGTCCGTCCCGACGGTTGCGAGAACCGGTGCATCGTGACAATCGGAGCATCGGCCGGCGGCGTCGACGCGCTGAAGAGACTTGTCCGCGACCTTTCGCCGGACATCCCGGCGGCTCTCCTCGTCGTACAGCACGTTGGTCCCACGAGTTACCTCGGCGACATTCTCGGTCGCGCTGCCAACATGCCCGTTGCAAATGCCTCCAACGGCATGAAGGTTAAAAACGGGCACATCTTCGTTGCACCGCCCGGAGCTCACCTTCTGTTACATGACGATCATATGCTGCTGCGGCGCGGGCCGCGCGAGAACCTGGCGCGCCCCGCCATCGACCCCCTGTTTCGATCGGCGGCCTGCAGCTTTGGCGGCAGCGTGATCGGCGTCGTGCTCACAGGCAGCCTCTCCGACGGCACCGCCGGCCTGCACGCAATCAAGATGTGCGGAGGCGTCAGCGTAGTCCAGGACCCCGGCGACGCTGCAGTACCCGACATGCCGCTGAGCGCCTTGCAGAATGTGGAAATCGACCATTGCGTCCCTCTGTCCGAAATGGCTGGCCTGTTGCACAGGCTTGCTTCCGAAATCGCAGGACCGACACCAGAAATCCCGTCCGGCATCCGCCTTGAGGCAGCGATTGCAGCTCAGGAGCACAGCACAATGGAACTGACCGAAGGCCAGCTTGGCGCCCCCTCGACATTTGTCTGCCCCGAATGTCATGGCCCCCTATGGGAGATAGAAGACGGGCCGATTACCCGTTACCGCTGCCACACCGGACATGCGTTCGGGGCAGACGTTTTGATGCAGGCCCAGGCTGACGATGCGGAACAGGCTCTTTGGAGCCTTTTAAGAGCGCACCAGCAGCGGGCTGAGTTGGCGAAACGTACGGCAAAACGCGAAGCCGCGCGGGAAAGACACAGCCTGGCCAGCCAAATGGCTGCGCGGGCCGCGGAGTACGAAGCCGACGCGAAACTTATTGAAGAGATCATCCATCGTCGAACGCCGTGACAAGGCAACAGCGTTTGTCAGGGCGGGTGCGTCTGCGCCATCCCGATCGCATTTTCCTGGATCAGCCGCGTTGCCTCACCGCTTGGCCTGTGGCCACGGGTATCCAGGTCCCATGCTTTGATTGAACACCTGCACCCAAATCCAACTGCACGAATTTTATGCAAAGCAGGAACATAGAAGCATTACGCGAGTTAGGCACTGACGCACTGGACGTATCCTCGCATTCTGCGGTCTGCCGGGGTGGTCCTTGTTATGTAAACGAATGCCAGGACAATGTATCGCTCGCAGCTTTTCGTACCTCTTTTTGGCCTGCTGTTGCTGATGGGTGGCCTGTTCCACGGGCACGATGCCATGGCGCAGGAGCCCTGTCCGGCCGATCACGATAAGCTGCTTGCAGCCCTCAAAGCAAACGTGAAGGCAAGCGGCGGACCAGCCAATGGCGGCTTTGAAACCAACGAATGGGCAGCCATCGTTGCCCGTGACGGCACTGTCTGCGCGATTGCGTTCAGCGGCCCCACCCCCGACTCGCAATGGCCGGGAAGTCGGCTCATAGCAGCGGAGAAAGCCAACACGGCCAACGGTCTCAGCCTGGCTCAGATGGCCCTCTCTACGGCCAATCTCTATGCGGGGGTGCAGCCGGGCGGGCCGCTATTTGGCCTGCAGGAGACCAATCCCGTCAACCCGGCCGCGGCCTATACGGGCGATCCCAAAACGTTCGGAAGCGCCGGCGACCCGCTCGTCGGCAAGCCGATCGGAGGCGTCGTGGTGTTTGGCGGCGGGCTTGCCCTCTACGACGGCAAGAGCATTGTCGGCGGCCTCGGCGTTTCAGGCGACTCCTCATGCGCCGATCACAATGTCGCCTGGCGTATCCGCGCGGCGCTCGGCTTCGACAAGGTCCCGGCAGGCGTCAATCCAAATCGCAAGGATGCCATTGTCTACGATCTGGACCCCGGCGGCAAAAGCGCTTCGGGCTGGGGCCATCCGCTTTGTGCCGGAACGGAGGCCGACATCGCCGCCGAACTCGGCGCCGGCGTGGGAGGCTCGATCAATAAATGAAAGCTATGCCGCAGTTGGCATTAACGCGCGTTGACGTAGAACGACGTACCCGCAAATTGGCAGCCGGGAATTCCTTTGGCGCTATCCTTGTGGTGACGCTGCTCGCCTGCCTGCTGCTTCTGGGCGCTGCGTCCGAGCCTCCTAAAACACCAGCGATCGTACCGCCAGCCGCAGCTTCGCCACCCGATGACGGCCAATGGACGATGCCGGCCAAGAACTACGCGTCGACGCGCTTCAGCGAACTCTCCGAGATCAATGAAGGCAACGTCAAGAACCTGCACGTCGCGTTCACGTTCTCGACAGGCGTGAACAAGGGCCAGGAAGCAGCGCCGCTGGTCGTCGGCAACACCATGTATATCGTGACGCCCTTTCCCAATTTCGTCTATGCGCTCGATCTCTCCAAGCCCGGCGCCCCGATGAAGTGGAAGTACGAACCCAATCCCGAGCCGGCGGCACAGGGAGTGGCCTGCTGCGACGTCGTCAACCGCGGGGTGGCATTCGCCGACGGGCGCATCTTTTTCAATACGCTGGACGGCCACACGATTGCCCTTGATGCGAACACGGGCAAGCCGATCTGGAACACTCATATCGGCAACATCAACATCGGCGAGACCATCACCATGGCGCCGCTTGTGGTGAAGGGCAAAGTGCTGGTCGGCAATTCCGGCGGCGAGATGGGCGTTCGCGGCTGGGTAAAGGCGCTCGACGCCGGCGACGGTCATGTCGTCTGGATCGCCTATAGCACCGGGCCGGACAAGGACGTGCTGATCGGACCGGACTTCAAGCCGCACTACGACATGGACAAAGGCAAGGATCTTGGCGTCACGACGTGGCCGCCGGAAGCCTGGAAGATCGGCGGCGGCAACATGTGGGGCTGGATTTCCTATGATCCCGATCTGAACCTGATCTTCCACGGCACCGGCAATCCCGGACCATGGAATCCGGATTTGCGGCCGGGCGACAACAAGTGGACGTCTGGCATTTTCGCGCGCGATCCCGACACCGGCGCGGCGAAATGGTTCTATCAGTGGAGCCCGCACGACCTCCACGATTATGACGGCATCAACGAGCAGATCCTGCTCGACATGACCTGGCAGGGCAAGCCGCGCAAGGTGCTGATCCGGCCGGAGCGCAACGGCTATCTCTACATCCTCGACCGGACAACCGGCGAGGTGCTGTCGGCAAAACCGTTTGGTCCGGTCAACTCCAGCAAAGGTGTGGATCTGAAAACCGGTCGGCTGATCGTAAACCCGGACAAGAAGACCGGCACCGGCAAGGTCGTTCGCGATATCTGTCCGACGGCGTCGGGCCTCAAGGACTGGCAGCCTTCCGCGTTCTCGCCGAAGACCGGCCTGCTCTACATCCCGCACAACAATCTGTGCATGGATGAAGAAGGCGTCGAGGTGAACTACATCGCCGGCACGCCCTATGTGGGCATGAACGTCCGCATGATACCAGGGCCTGGCGGTAATCGCGGCGCCTTCACCGCCTGGGACATCGCCGCGGAGAAACCCGCCTGGAGCCTCAAGGAGAATTTCCCGGTGTGGAGCGGCGCGGTAGTGACCGCCGGCGACGTTGTGTTCTATGGCACGATGGAAGGCTGGTTCAAGGCGGTCAGCGCCAAGACCGGAGACCTGCTTTGGCAGTTCAAGACCTCGTCCGGGATCATCGGCCAGCCCATCACCTATCGCGGTCCCGACGGGCACCAATATGTCGCCATCCTCTCAGGCGTCGGCGGCTGGGCCGGCGCCATTGTATCGGGCGATCTTGACCCGCGTGACGCCACCGCCGCGCTCGGTTTCGTCAATGCCATGAAGGATCTGAAGAACGCGACAACCTCGGGAGGCACGCTTTATGTGTTCCGGCTGCCTTGATGGATTGTACTTGACCGTAGGTCCGGCGCGAAAGGCGTGTCAACGGCTGGTGATCGGCATGGCCGCCATCGCCTTCGTGTTCTTGACGGCCACAGCCGACGCACGTGAGTTGAGGGTCTGTGCCGATCCGAACAACATGCCGTTCTCCAACGCGGCAGGTCAGGGCTTCGAGAACAGGATCGCCGAAATCGTTGCGTCCGATCTCGGCGCCAAGCTGACCTATACCTGGTGGGCGCAGCGTCGCGGCTTCATCCGCAACACGCTGAAGGCGGGCCTGTGCGATCTCGTGCCGGGCACGCCGAGCAACCTCGAAATGCTGCGCACCACCACGCCCTACTACCGATCGTCCTATGTCTTCGTCACCCGCAGGGACGGCCCCGACGTAGCATCGTTCAATGATCCGCGGCTGCGCGACATGCGGATCGGTGTTCAGCTCATCGGCGACGATGGCGCCAATTCGCCTCCGGTCCAGGCGCTTGGCCGCCGCGGTATCGTCGGGCACCTCGTTGGCTATCCGGTCTATGGCGATTATTCCGCCCCCAACCCGCCGGCGCGCATCGTCGAAGCGGTGGCGAGTGGCGAGATCGACCTTGCCGTGGTCTGGGGCCCCCTCGCCGGCTACTTCGCCGCCAGGCAGAAGGTGCCGCTCCGCATAACGCCGGTTGCGCCCCGCATCGACGGACCGCAACTGCCGATGATCTACGACATCTCGATGGGCGTCCGCCGCGAAGACGATGCGCTGCGCGGCGATGTCAATGGCGCCCTGTCCAGGCACAAGGGCGAGATAGACGCCTTGCTGTCACAATATGGCGTGCCCCGCCTCGATCCCCCGGGGAGCCCGGTGCGATGAGAGCCGCTGTGGCCATGCTCCTGTTTCCAATCCTTGCGCTCGCTGCCTGCCAGCGCGAGGAACGTGACACGCGCCCGCAATCGGCGCTCGGATCGGGCGAGCAGCCGACGCCTGTGACCACGCTGGAGCCCGGCGGACAGCGGCCCCCCGCCAGCGACAACAAGGCGGCGAGCTTCGAGGCCAACGCCTTCCACATGAGCGAAGGGAAACGGCTTTTCGGCTGGTTCAACTGTTCGGGATGCCACGCCAATGGCGGCGGCGGCATGGGGCCGGCCCTGATGGACCAGAAGTGGCTCTATGGCAGCTCGATCGAAAGCATCCATGCCACGATCCGCGACGGTCGGCCAAACGGCATGCCGAGCTTCCGCGACAAGATTCCCGACGACCAGATCTGGGAGCTTGCGGCTTTCGTGCGCTCGCTGAGCGGCAACGCGCCGTCTTCCGCCGCGCCGCAACGCAATGACGACATGATGGCGCATCCGTCGGAAAACCGCATGCCCGACGCGACCACGCTGGGGAAGTCGCCGTGAAACGTCTCGTCTCGATGGCGTTCGCCACCGCCGGCGCTCTGTTGCTCCAGGGATGCGCGGGCTGGCAATCCGCCCTCGACCCGAAAGGTCCCGCGGCGAGCGAACTGGCATGGCTGATCTGGTTCTTCACCGCGCTCTGCGCCGTGGTGTGGGTGCTGGTGATGATCGCCCTCGTCGTGCCCTTGATGATGCGGTCGCGCGCGCAGGCGGAGCCGCTCGCGATCAAGGCCGACGCCGACGACCGGAAGCTGCGCGCGGTGATGACCGCCGTCGGGTTGACCGCCATTGTCCTGATCGGACTGACCTTGCTGAGCTTCTTCGCCAACAGGACGCTCGCCGCGATCGGCTCGGATGCCGCACTGACCATTCGGGTCACCGGCCATCAATGGTGGTGGGAGGTGCGCTATGAGGATGCCACGCCAAGCCGCATCCTGACCACGGCGAACGAGATCCATATCCCCGCCGGAGAGCCGGTGCGGCTTCTTCTGACCTCGACCGACGTCATCCATTCCTTCTGGATCCCGAGCCTTTCGGGCAAGCTCGACCTCATTCCCGGCCACATGAACGTGCTCGACCTCAAGGCCGACAAGCCTGGTGTTTACCGAGGTCAATGCGCCGAGTTCTGCGGGGCGCAGCACGCAAACATGGGCACCTTCATCATCGCCGAGCCGCGTGCGAAGTTCGACGCCTGGTGGAACGACCAGTTGCAGCCGGCCGCTACTCCGACGGGGGACGAAGCCAAGGCCGGCCAGGATCTGTTTCTGAAGCGCCCTTGCGTGATGTGTCACAGAATAGGCGGCACGCCTGCCGGAGGAACGGTCGCCCCTGACCTCACCCATATAGCCAGCCGGCAGACGCTTGCCGCCGGGACATTGACAATGAGCCGCGGCAATCTCGCCGCCTGGATAGCCGACCCACAGGGCATCAAGCCCGGATCCCACATGCCGGTGGTGGAGCTCAGCGGCGACGAACTCAACGCCATGGTCGCCTATCTCGAGGCGCTTAAATGAGCAGCGCGGATCTCACAAGCGAACGCGACCTGCCGCGCGAAACGCCCGCCACAGGCGACGTCGCACCCGAGCATGACGGACCGCGCGACACCGGCATGGACGATGCCAGCCTGGATCGCTGGCTGGCGCGGACATGGCGCACGCCCCCCGGCATCATCGGCGCGCTGTCGAGCGTCGACCACAAGGTCGTCGCACGGCGCTATCTGATCACCGCCTTCGTGTTTCTGTGCCTGGGCGGGCTCAACGCTGTCGCCATGCGCATCCAGCTCTCAGGGCCGCAGCGCGGTCTGATCGGCCCGGACCTCTACAACCAGCTGTTCACGATGCATGGTGTGACCATGATGTTCCTGTTCGCCGTGCCCATCGTGCAGGCGACCGGCATCTATCTCGTCCCGCTGATGGTCGGCAGCCGCAACATCGCCTTTCCCCGCCTGAATGCGTTCAGCTACTGGATCTATGTTTCGGGCGGCATATTCGCCTGGGTGTCTTTCGCGCTCAACATGGCGCCCGACGTCGGCTGGTTTGCTTATGTGCCGCTGTCAGGCCCCGAATTCGCGCCGGGCAAGCGGGCCGACGTCTGGGCCCAGATGATCACTTATACAGAAGTTTCCTCACTGGCCGTCGCGGTGGCAACCATCGTCACCGTGTTCAAGCAGCGAGCCCCCGGCATGTCGCTGGACAGGATTCCGCTCTACGTCTGGGCAATGCTGGTTACCTCCTTCGTCGTCGTCTTCGCCATGCCCGCGGTGATGATCACCTCGACCTTCCTGATCCTCGACCGGCTGGTCGGCACACATATCTTCAACCCCGCCGAGGGCGGCGACGCACTGCTCTTCCAGCATCTGTTCTGGTTCTTTGGTCATCCGGAGGTCTACATCATCTTCCTGCCGGCGACGGGCATGGTCTCCGCGATCATCCCGGTCTTCGCCCGGCGTCCCGTGTTCGGGCATCTCGGGCTGGTCTTGTCGCTGATCGCCGTCGGTTTCCTTTCGTTCGGCCTCTGGGTCCATCACATGTTCGCGACGGGGCTACCCAAGCTCGGCGCCAGCTTCTTCACCGCGTCGAGCATGCTGATCGCCATCCCCAATGGCGTTCAGATCTTCTGCTGGCTGGCGACCTTGTGGGACGGCAGGCCGGTGATCCGCACGCCGCTGCTGTTCGTGTTCGGCTTCTTTTTCATCTTCGTCATCGGCGGCCTCACCGGCGTCATGCTCGCTTCGGTGCCGCTGGACCTCCAGGTGCACGACACTTATTTCGTCGTCGCCCATTTCCATTACGTGCTGATCGGCGGTTCGGTCTTCCCGCTGCTGGGCGCGGCCTATTTCTGGTTCCCCAAGATCAGCGGCCGCATGATGAGCGAGCGTCTCGGGCGCTGGCATTTCTGGCTGGCTTTCATCGGCTTCAACGCGGCTTTTTTTCCAATGCATCTCGTCGGGCTCTGGGGCATGCCACGAAGGGTCTACACCTATCCGGCCGAGCTTGGCTGGGGCAACATCAACCTGTTCATCAGCGCTGGCGCGGTGCTCTTTTTCCTCAGCTTCGTACTGTTCACTTTCAATCTTGTACACGGCGCGTTGAAGGGCGCGCTGGCCGGAAACAATCCCTGGGATGCCGGTACGCTCGAATGGGCGACGTCTTCGCCGCCGCCAAGCTATAATTTCGCGCGGATACCGATTGTCACACATGTCGAGCCGCTCTGGGCCGAACGGGAGGCGATGCCTGTGGCGACCGGACTCCGCGTCGATGTCCGTGAGCTATTGATCTCAACCGTGGCGGAAGCCCACCCCGACATTCGCGAGAAATCGGCGACACCGTCGATCTGGCCGCTGCTGGCGGCAATCGCCGTCGGCGGTACGTTTGTCTATTCGATCTTCACGCCCTGGGCGATCGTCTGGGGCGCCGCGCCGATCGCCATCACCTTGATCGGCTGGTTCTGGCCCAAGGACGACCCGGAGGATGAGGGATGAGTGAGCGTCCCAGCTTGGATCTTTCGGACCTCCCAACCTTTGGACATGGTCCGCGCAGCCCGACTTGGTGGGGAACGCTCGGCTTCATGGCGCTGGAAGGCATGGGCTTTGCGTTGGCCGCCGGCGCTTATCTCTATCTCGCCACTTTGTGGCCCAACTGGCGTCTAAGCGCCCCGCACCCCAACCATTGGCCCGGAACGATCGTCACCATCCTGTTTATCATCAGCGTGGTGCCGAATCACATCCTCCACGGCCATGCCAAGCAATGCGCGATCGTACCGGTCCGGATCGGGCTGGTGGTGATGTCGCTGCTCGGTCTGGCCCCGCTTGTCGTGCGCTGGTTCGAATTCCCGGCGCTGAACATCTACTGGGACACGAACGCCTATGGCTCGATGCTCTGGGTGCTGCTCGGGCTGCACACCACACACTTGATCACCGATGTCGGCGACACCATCGTTTTGACGGTGCTGATGTTCACACGCCATGGCTATAGCGGCCGGCGCTTCGGCGATGTCGGCGATAATGTCTTCTATTGGGATTTCGTGGTGCTGACCTGGATCCCGATCTATCTGCTCATCTACTGGATGCCGAGGCTAGGCTGATGCGTGCGTTGAAAATGGGAACGTCCTGGGGTGGTCTTCTGTCGGGGCCGATGGCTTGGGCAATCTCGACGCAGCTGAACTACGCACTCGTACCATGGCAGTGCAACCGCCAGGTGCCGGTGGTGCTTCCCGTGGCACTGGTGCTCGCCGTGCTTTCGCTGCTCGGCGGTGCCTTGTCATGGCGGGCGAAGCGGCAGGGCGGCGCCGCCTTCAAGCCTGAGCGCACGCGCAGCACCGAGCAGTTCGTCGCCGATCTCGGCATGCTTGCGGCATTGCTGTTTGCCCTCGTCATCATCATGCAAGGCAGCGCGGCTCTCATTCTCGACGAGTGCCTGCGATGAGCTTCGACGCGTTCTTCTCGACCTCGATCTGCTACGGCGCCGGCGCGCCCGAGGCCGGATGGACGCTCGCATTTCCCATCACGTTTCCGCTGGCCGCGATTGCCTTCCTTTATACCATCGGAGCGACTCGGTTGTGGCGCCGCAGCAACCGAGGCCGTCCCGAGCGGATGCGGCAGGCGTTGTTTTTCGCCGCCGGTTGGGGCGTGCTGACGGCAGCACTGGTCAGCCCCATCCATGCGCTCGGCGAGCGGGTGTTTGCCGCCCATATGATCGAGCATGAACTGCTGATGGCGGTGGCGGCGCCCCTCCTTGTCGCCGCTTGCCCAGGCGCAGTCCTGCTCTGGTCCTTGCCGGCCGCACTTCGCCGCGGAACGGGCAAGCTCACGCGCGCAAAGACGCTGCAATCGGTTTGGGCCCTGGTGATCCGCCCCCTCAACGCGACGATCATTCACGGCGTCGCCATCTGGATCTGGCACATTCCGGCGTTGTTCCAGGCAGCGCTCCAGCAGGGCTTTCTTCATTATGCCCAGCATGCGAGCTTCCTCGGCACAGCCTTGCTGTTCTGGTGGGCGCTCCTACCGCGCCCCGGTCGGCAGCAGACCTATGGCAACTCCGTCATGCATCTTTTCTTCACCTCGCTTCATACCGGCCTGCTCGGTGTCCTGCTGCTGATGTCGCCCAAACTCTGGTATCCGGAGAATGGCGCCGGCGCGGCATTGTGGGCACTGACCGCGATCGAGGACCAGCAGCTCGCCGGATTGGTAATGTGGGCTCCGGCCGGCTTGATCTATGGCGGCGCCGCCTTGCTGCTCGCCGGCCTCTGGATAAGCAGCAGCGCAACCAGGGAGGCAACACATGCGTTCCGACCTGGTTAGGCTGATCGGGGGCGCCCTTGCCGCAATCCTGCTGCTGACCGCGGCTGTCGCAGCCGCGACTTTGTGGTCCGACCGGCGCGAGCGCGTCCGGCACGAGTCGGATGCGGCGACCGGGGGCGTAGGCGCTCGCGCCATTCCAATCATGACGGCGAATGGCTGCTCCGGCTGCCATACGATACCCGGCGTGCCGGGTGCGCAAGGCCAGGTCGGACCCCGCCTGGACGGTGGCCTTGCCGACAGGGTCTTTATCGGTGGCCTGCTGGCAAACAATCCGGAGAACATGGTCCGCTGGATACGCTCGGCGAGGGAAGTCAATCGGCACACGGCCATGCCGTCGACGAGGATCACCGAGCAACAGGCGCGGGACATCGCCGCTTATCTCTACGCGTTGAAGTAATTCATCCCTCGCCGCCGCGCCGGGACCACAAGCCGCGGCCGGGGTCATAGCCGATGACCGCCGCGAGGAAGAAGGCGATGAGGCAGCCAAGGACCACAACCGCCGCGACAGGATCGAACCGCAGATAGAGCGCGAAGCGTATCAGCTCGACCGCCGAGCTGAACGGGTTCCAGGCGGCGATTGTTGCCAGCACCGGTCCCGCCTCGGCAAGCCGCCACAGCGGATAGAGCGCCGTCGAGGCAAAGAACACCGGAAAGATGACGAAATTCATGACACCGGCAAAGTTCTCCATCTGTGTCGAAACCGAGGAGACAAGCAGTCCGAACGCGCCAAGCATCAGGCCCGCCAGCACGAGCGCCGGAAATACCGCGACGTAGCCGAGAACGGGCGGCCGCACATCCCAGAAACGCGCGATCAACAGAAACAAATAGACCAGCGGCACGCCGACGATCACGCTGGCCAGCAGGCGCGCCGCAAGCAGGTACCAGCGCGGCAATGGTGCGGTCAGCAACAAGCGCATGCTGCCCATCTCGCGATCGTAGACCATGGCCAGCGAACTCGCCATGGCATGGAAGAGCAGCATCATGGCCGCTAGCCCGGGCACCACATACACGTCATAGAGAACATAGGTCTGGTAGGGTGGCGTGATCGACAGACCGAGAACGGAGCGGAAGCCAGCGGCAAAGATTGCCAGCCAG
Organism: Mesorhizobium sp. LSHC412B00; assembly: GCF_000503035.1. Lineage (NCBI taxonomy): Bacteria > Pseudomonadati > Pseudomonadota > Alphaproteobacteria > Hyphomicrobiales > Phyllobacteriaceae > Mesorhizobium > Mesorhizobium sp. LSHC412B00. The sequence goes on from NZ_AYWB01000002.1 coordinate 431,166, forward strand.
ACCAGCGGCCGTACCATCGCCGAGAGCAGCCGGCCGCGTTGCCGCAACGTGCGCAGCATCTCCCTGCGCAGGATGCCGTTGAGCGCGCGCACCGCGTGAGACGTTTTCATTCGGACTCCGTCAGCGACGCGAAGGCCTCGCCCGTGCTCGCTACACCGAGATCGGTAGCCAGCCGATCGGCGCGGCCGGCCCACCGCATTGTGCCTCGATGCAGCACCACCACATCGTCATTCGCCGTTAGTTCTTCCAGAAAATGTGTTGCCCACAGAACGGCAATGCCGCGCTCGCGGCAAAGCTCCCGCACGTGCCGCTCGAGCGCGCGGCGGCCCGGCACGTCGAGCCCGGTGGTCGGCTCATCCAGCAGCAAAAGGCGTGGGCTATGCATCAGAGCGCGTGCTATCTCGACACGGCGACGCTGCCCCCCGGAAAGCGCTCGGGCAGGATCGTCGATCCTGTCCAGCACGTCCAGCCGGCCGAGTTCGTGGATGGAGCGCTCCTTGCTCAAGGCCTGGCTAAGCCCATGCAAGGCCGCGTGGTAACGCAGGTTCTCGCCGGCCGTCAGATCGAGGTCGAGGGTCGGCAACTGGAAGACGACCCCCATCTGCGCCAACGCGGCGGACGGGTTGACATCCATCGCCTGGTCGAAGACATGCACCGAGCCGGAGCGGGCGTGATAAAGACCGGTGATCAGCGAGAACAACGTCGTCTTGCCGGCGCCATTGCGGCCTAGCAAGATGCACATCCTGCCTTGGGCCACAGAGAAAGAGACGCCGTCGAGAACCCGCCGGTTTCCGAAACTATGGCCCAGATTCTCGACCGACAAGGCGTTCATGGCCCGATCACGACGCCCCACGGTCCCCGCCCCACCGGCAGCGATTTCACCACCTCCTGGTTTTCCAGATCGATAAACGAAATATCGCCGGAATTCCCGTTTGCGCTGACCAGGCGCTTCTCGTCGCCGGAGAGCGCAACGTGCCAGGGTCGTTGGCCAACAAGGTAGAGCCGACGGACCGTCAGCGTTTTAACATCGACTTCCGCAATCCTGTTGGCGGGGCCGAGCGCCACATAGACGGTCGTGCCATCGCGGGACGTCGCCATGCCGACCGCCTGCACACCCTCGCGTCGTATACCCGGCACCTCGAACTCGACTTTGCCGGTCTGCACGCGCGTTGCCGTGTCGAAGACGGTGACGGTGCCCCGGATCTCCGAGGACACCCAGAATTGCTTACCGTCCGGCGAGAATAAAGCCGCGCGCGGCCGGGTATCGACCAGCAGATTGTCGACGAGTTCAAGCGTGCCTGCGTCGATCAGATGCACCATGCTGGTGGTCTCCGAAGTGCAGGCGACATAGCGGCCGTCGGCGCTGGCCGCCATTCCTTCCGGTTCGACGCCGACATCCACGGTGCCGATGACCTTGGCCGCGGCGATGTCCACCACCGACACCAGATTGTCATTCTCGTTGGCGACGAACAGCCGCTTGCCATCGGGATGGACTGCGAAGAATTCCGGATCGGCTCCCGAAGGCAATTCGCCGACGACCCGCCGCTTCGCGACGTCGACCACGTCGATGCGGTTGTCGTCGCCTTCCGCGACGAACAGCATCTTGTTGTCGATCGACAGTGCCAGCCCGCGCGGACGGCGGCCGACATCGATCGTCGCCAGCAAAGTCATTGTCACGCCGTCGACGACCGCGACGGTATTGTCCTGCTCATTGGAAACGTAGATGGTCTCGGCGGCGGCGGGAGCAGCAAGAGCGAACGCCGCCAACAACAGCGTCATCAGAACTTGCATGTGCTCTCCTCCAGGTCGATGCCCAGCGTGTCGAGCGGCGTGCGCTGATGCAGGAAGCCCGGTTGCGGTGAGCTGGAAATCAAGAGGCGAGGCCCGGCGATCAAAATGGGCTGGCGCATCTGTCCGTCCCAGGGACGGAAACTAAGCCCCTGCCCCTTGAAGCCAGCGAGAAGAAACGCGTCGCCGCGTATATATCTGCCGATTGCCGCGGGATCGAGACTGTGCAGGCGCGTCGCCGCTTCGCCGATACTGCGCACAGCGAGCCAGGCCGCGTAGTCGCTGGGCAACATCCAGCGCCCTGCCTGCCTGTGGAAACGGTCCTGCAGTTGCGTGGCGCCCCATTCCTCGCTGACAGCGCTCCAGCCTGTGGTGACCAGCCCTTGCGTGCCGGCGACGATTCTCGGCAGCGCAGTGCGGCCCTCCAGATAGGCGCCGAATTCATCCGCCTCGTCGGCGACCACGAGCACATCATAGTCGCTGACCTGCGTGACCGCGGGTATTTCGGTCTGCAGCGTGACATGCCCTGTATCGGCACGTCCGTTGGCGGGCCTGAATGTCCACGGCTGGTCGATCGTGATCTCGGCTCCGAAGCGAGCCGCCGCCCGTCGAAAGGCCGCAGCCATCGCCTGATCCTGCGGATGCGGCCCCACAAGCAGGAACCAACGCTGCCAGCGCTTCCAGGCGAGATATTGCGCCAGCCCGTCGGCGAGCATGGCGCGGCTCGGGATCGTGTGCAGCACGTTCCCACGGCAGTCCTGTTGGCGAAGCACGTCGTCCGGCGCCCGGCTGTTGAGCAACGTCATCTGCTCGGCACCGGGCGCGGCACTGGCCTGTAGAAGCTGACTGGCGTCGAGATCGGCGACGACAAAGGCGATGCCGGCATCGGCGAATTGTCTTACCGCGTCGTCCGGCGTTTCGGTTGGTTTCAATATTCTTTCCTCCAGCCGAAATTTCTGCCCAAGAAACCGGCCGGTGCTTTCGTCGTCGGCAATGCCGAGCCGTGCGCCTTGCAGGCCGTCATCGGTGACGGTTTCATCAAGGGGTCCAAGGGGCAGAGCCGGTTTGCGCTCCTGGCCGATATACCCGATCACCATCGTCTGTTGCTCGGTGGCGCCAGGGCCTGTGATCAGCAAAAGAAAGAGAAGGCCCAGCAACAGTCTCATTGTGTCGCCCCCAGCCCAAACCGCGACGATCCCGCTTCATCGCCACCAGAGATTGCGACATCGCGCACGATGCGCGCAGGCGATCCCTCCAGAACAATAACCCGATCCCCCAGCGACGAGGCATATGCGAGATCATGCGTAACCAGCAGCGTGGTAGTCCGCCGACTGGCGAAACAATCCTGCAGCAGGCGGCGCATGGCTTGCGCGGTCGCCTCGTCGAGTGAAGCGAATGGCTCGTCGAGGAGCAGGAGCGCAGGCTCCACGGCGAGCGCCCGGGCAAGCGCTACGCGCCGCGCCATGCCGCCCGAGAGTCGCTGCGGATAGCTCTTCTCATTGCCTTTCAGGCCGACAGCGGCAAGCCACCGGGCCGCATCGGGCGCGCGATCCGGGATGGCCATCTCTACATTGCGCAAGGCGGTGAGCCAGGGCAGCAGCCTCGGTGTCTGGAACAGCATGCCTATCGGAAGCGGTCGTCCGCTCACGCTGCCGCGAAATTCGCGGTCGACGCCCGAAACGATCGACAGCAGCGTCGACTTGCCGACACCGGAAGGGCCGGTCAGGACGCAGACCTGTCCGTCGGCTATATCAAGCGACAGCGCGCGAAAGATCGTCCGGCGCTGGCCGTCGTCACCGGGGAAAGTCTTGTCCTCGATCCTGATCCTCAGCATCAGCGTCGCCAGGCGAACAAACGACGTTCCAACGGCACAAGCAGTCCATACTCTATGGCAAGCATCACAACGCCGAAGCTGATCGCATAGGCAAGGATGTGGGTGACGTCGAAGTTCTGAAAATAGACCTGTAGCTGGAACCCGACGCCGTTGGAGCGGCCGAGCAGTTCGGCGAGCAACACGATCTTCCACGTCAATGCCAGCCCGCTGCGCAGGGTGACGAGAAAGAACGGCGCCAATTGCGGCAGCACGACATGCTGCAGCTTTGCAGCACGCCCGAAGCGATAGAGCTCAGCCATTTCGGCAAAGTCCTTGTCCAGCCGGCTGGCGCCTTCACGAATAGTCACCACGACATTGGGGATCTTGTTGAGCGCGACCGCAAGGACAAGCGCGGTCTCGGCAAGACCAAGCCAGATATAAATTAGAATGACCGTGATCAGCGCCGGCATGTTGAGGAGTAAGACGATCCAAGGCCTCATCCATATGTCGGCTCTGTGCGAGCGGCCTGCCGCGTAGCCAAGGGCCGCGCCGATGAGTATTGCCGACCCGAGGCTTGCCACGACGCGCGCAAGCGAGATGCCCAAATGGTATGGCAGCTCGCCCCGAACCGCTTCGTGCAGGAGAACCGAAACAACCTGGACCGGACCAGGAAACAGCCGATCGGCGGCGATCCATGATGCAATCTGCCAGACGAGCACCATGGTCAGCAATGCCGCAGCCGATTGCCAACGCTGCATTGTGATGGGGAACGCTGGGACATCGGTCATTGGCGCGAGCTCAAGCCGGTATGGCCCGGAAGACACCAGGATCGAGGCTCGTCGCCTTGCCGACCAGATCCTCGCCGCCCAATTTGGCCAGGATTGCAAACAACCGGGCCGCGCCATCACGTTCGTCTTTGCCGAAACGACGAGGGATTCCGGCTCGATAGGCGGCGCGTAACGCCGCCTGTAGGTGAGGATCGTCCGTGCCCAATTGAGGCGCGAGCACCCGCCACTCGTCGTCCGAAGACTCGAGCAGCGACTTCGCTGCCGCGGTCGCGCTCGTGAATCGCGCGAGGGCTATCGGGTTGGCCCGCGCCCAGCTTTCATGGAAGACGTAGCCGAGCATCGGCAAGTCCACGGATACGCCAAGCCCCTGCAGGATTTGCGCGACACTGAGCAGAGGCCTTGCCCCCTCTGACTCGAGACGAGCGGCGAAATTCCAGAACGTCAGCAGTGCATCCAGTCGCCCCGCCAGAAATTCCTGCTCCAACAAAGGCGGCGCGCCGAACACTGGCTCCACCTCTTCAGCAAGATCGCGCTTCACCTGACGGAGGCCGAGCGCGCGCAACAGGATCCAGCTTTTGTCCAGCGGACCACCTGCGATCCCCAGCCTTTTGCCCTTGAGGTCCGCAAGAGTTCGAATGGACGAGCCTTGCGGCAGTTCCAGCGCGCCGACGGCACGAGAATAGGGATAGAATACCAGATCAGCGCCTTCGCTGCGCTGGCGCATGACCCACACCCAGTCCGAAACGATGACGTCGACGCTGCCCGCCAGCAATGCGGTCTTACCGACTTCGGTCCCGGCAAGCCGCTGAGCCTCGATTGATACGCCGTGCACAGCGTCCAACGCATGTCGCCGCATGACGTCAACTTCCCAGGCGGCGGTGCCAAATCCCAGCACGCCAAATCGCACGAGCGGCGATGGCTGTGGCGCGGCTTCAGCGGAAGCACCCAATAGCCAGCAACAAATACCCGCAAGAGCGGCCCGCCGCGAGATGTGACCCTGATCATGCCGGGTCAGCCATTCGCCTGGAAGGGTAGCAGTCAGCACGGGCGCACCGGGTGTGAAGGAACTTTCCTAACGCGGTGGCGGCAGGAATGTTCCTCGATGGTGCATGGAACTAACGGGAAAGCACCTAAGGTCCGTTTTTCGGCTCGTACGGCAGTCCGGGGGCTTGTTCAGGCGAACAGAAGAAGGTGTCAGGGGCTACGGTCCGCTCTTGGCATCATCGACCTCCAACGCGTCCATTACAGGTGCCGGATCGCTCTTTTCGGAGCTCGGGCTCTGCACCCCGGACCCGGCGTTCTCGATCGCTTGCACGATAGCATCTTCGATGTTTCCGAGTTCGTCCTCCCTTACTTCACGCCCATAACCAGCCACCTCGGCATCCTGCTCGAATTGCTGAGCGAGCACCGCGACGCTGACTTCCTCTCGACCAGGAAGTGTGCCGACATTCTCCTGTAGCCAGTTTTGAAAAAACTCTCTGGTCGCGCTCATCTCAGACCACCCTTTCGCCAAACTAAGCGCGACGGTGAGCCGAAGTTCCATGATGCGTTCACTTTCCCAGTGGTGCTGTACTCACAGCGTTGGGAGCCACGAGGTTTTTGCAGGCTTGATGAGGCAGTGGCCTTTCTCTTCACGACTCGATTGGAGTTCACTCTTATTGTGCAGTGTGCATCCTGATTGCGTCCATTTCGACCCTGTGGAACAAGCTCGTTGAGTTGAAGTTAGGCCCGATGCCAAGCTTTTCGGGCGAACCAAGCTTTTCGGGCGCACTAGTTTTTGACGTTGCCATCGTCGGCGGCGGCCCCGCGGGGCTCGCTGCAGCCATGTATTTAGCCAGGTTTCTGCGTTCGGTGATCTCGCTCGACGCGGGGCATGCGCGTGCCAAGCTCATCCCAAAATCCCGCAACTGTCCCGGCTTCCCCGACGGCATCAGCGGGGAAGAACTGCTCGGCCGCCTACGAGCCCAGGCACAGCTATACGGCGCGAGCCTTGTCCATGGTTGCGTAGGCCACGCCGAAAAACGCGAGGGGTTTTTTGTTCTGACGACCACCTGCGGGATTGTCCAAGCAAGGCGCGTGATTCTGGCAACGGGCATTGTGGACAAGGCACCTCCCATTGAAAGACTGGAGGAGGCGATCGCAACCGGCATTGTCAGACTGTGCCCGGTTTGCGATGCATATGAGGCCCGGGGTAGCCGCATCGGCGTTGTTGGTCCGGAGCATCTCGCCGTCAGGGAGGCTCTGTTCCTGAAGGGATATGGCAGTCAGGTCGCCTTGCTCGCCAATAACCAGGATGATGTTTCCGAAGCTGCCCGCGGCGCCGCCTTGGCAGGCGGAGTTGAAATCTGGGACGCGGTCGATGACCTGATCCCTCGACGAACCGGGTTCGATGTCGTCATGGCCGAGGGCGCCCCGATGCGCAACATCGATGTGGTGTACCCTTCGATGGGCAGCGACGTACGCTCCGAACTCGCGGTTGCTCTGGGGGCTAACTGTGACGCAGAAGGCTATGTCCTGGTCAACCGACACCTTGAGACTTCAACGCCAGGACTCTATGCCATTGGCGACGTGGCCGAGGGGCTCAATCAAATTGCTGTTGCGTTCGGAGACGCCGCCAAGGCTGCAACTCACATTCATAACGACCTCCGCGATTGCGCCGAGCCGGCGACGAACTTCCGGCGAAGTTGACCTGCAGATGCGAACGCACCGTACCGGCTCACCTTTGGCTGCGTTGATGCCCGGAACCTGTTCCACCCGGCGTGAGACTACCGGCTTCGGCTTTGCTAGAGTTCTCCCAGGCGCAGCCGCTGGGTTGATGGACGGGCACGCGCTGGCGAACGGCTGGAGGAAGGAATGAAAATTCTCGTCACCGGCGCGTCAGGTCTGATTGGAGCCGCGCTTTGCGCGCGCCTGGCCGGCGAGAGTCATGAAGTGGTCCGCGTGCTTCACCACGCAGACACTGGCGTCCACCCGGAGATCCAAACCGTTTCCCGGGATATGGCGCGGGCCTTGCGACCTCAGGACTGGATCCCCTATCTCGCCGGTGTGGACGCCGTCGTAAACTGTGCCGGCGTCCTCCAGGATAGTGCCCGGGAAAACACCCGGCATGTCCATTCTACCGGCGCCTCGGCTCTCTTCACCGCGTGTGAGCAAGCAGGTGTGAACAAGGTGATTCACTTTTCTGCCATCGGGGTCGATCGCCAGCAGCCGTCCGCCTTTTCCGCCAGCAAGCTCGCCGGCGATGAAGCACTGATGGCACGTAGCCTTAGCTGGGTCATCCTGCGCCCCTCCGTAGTGCTGGGAAGGCCGGCCTTCGGCGCAAGTGCACTGTTTCGCGGCCTCGCGGCGTTGCCGCTCTTGCCGTTGATGCCCGACACGGGCCATCTCCAAGTCGTCCAACTCGATGACGTCATCTCCACCGTCCTGTTCTTCCTCAAACCCGGCAGCCCATCGCACCTCACGCTGGACCTGGCTGGGCCCGAGGCACTTTCGATGAGCGAGGTCGTGGGTCGCTATCGCCGCTGGTTCGGATGGAGCAGTGCTCGGGAGTTCATCTTGCCGAATTGGGCCGCAGCTATCTTGTACAGGTTCGGGGATGCCGCGGCTCAGCTGGGCTGGCGCCCGCCCATGCGCAGCAATGCAGCAAAAGAGATTGCCCGTGGCGCTGTCGGCGATCCCCAGCCGTGGATGACGGCGACCGGCATTCAACCATCAGGTCTTACATCTGCACTGCGTCTAAATCCTGCGACCGTGCAGGAGCGATGGTTCGCCGGTCTTTACTTCGTCAAGCCGGCGCTCTTTGTCGTCTTGCCGCTCTTCTGGATCATGACCGGCATCATTTCCCTCACCGCCGGCTGGCGCAGCGGAGTTGACTTGCTGATTGGCACTGCTGCCGGCCCCTTGGCCGAACCGGCGGTAGTCGCCGGCGCGCTGGCTGACATCGCCGTCGGGGCGCTTGTCGCCTGGCGCCCAACCAGCCGGCTTGGTCTTTTCGGCGCAATCGCGGTATCGCTTTTCTATGCGACCGCTGGGAGCATTCTGCGGCCGGATCTTTGGCTTGAGCCACTCGGGCCGCTGATCAAAATCCTCCCGATCCTCGTTCTGCATTTTGCAGCGCTGGCCATTCTGGAGGAACGCTGATGATGTACTTCGTGCTTAAATACCTGCACGTGATCGGCGCTGCTGTGCTGCTCGGAACTGGTGCCGGCATTGCTTTTTTCATGCTTTTGGCACACCGGACCGGGAATGCCGCGACGATCGCAGCCATCGCCCGAATTGTCGTGCTGGCTGATTTCCTGTTCACGGCTACGGCCGTTGTCGCACAACCTCTGACCGGACTGGGCCTCGCTAGGGTTGCGGGGTATTCGCTGTCCGAAGGATGGATCGTTCTCTCGATCCTGCTCTACATCTTAACGGGCCTGTTCTGGCTGCCTGTCGTGTGGATGCAGATCGAGATGCGAAATCTAGCCACACAGGCCGCACTCTCCAACCAACCTCCTCCCGAGCGCTACCATCAGCTGTTCAGACGCTGGTTTGTCTTCGGCTTCCCAGCTTTCGGCGCCGTGCTCGCCATTTTCTGGCTGATGATTGCGCGCCCGGCAATCGAGTGGTCATCGTTGTAGCTGCGATCGGCAAGCACTGCGCCGTGAATTCATCCGTCGCGCCTAGCTGGCTCGTGCCGGCGCGATGCACTGCGGTCGGGAACCACGGTCACTGCCGCGAGTTCTTTCGCATGGCCAATCATCCCGTCACCGGCGTGCTTACCTCAATCGGCACATTAACCTCCCGCCCCGCGGCATTCCTGATCCTGTTGGTCTACGCAATCCTTTGGATGATCTTCGAGCGACAGACCCTGGACTGGCATGGAGCGGCTACCTTGTTTACGTGGGCCATGACGCTGTTCATCCAGCGTGCCGAGCACCGCGACACTCAGGCCATTCACGCCAAACTGGATGAGATCCTGCGATCAGACCACAATGCCTCGAACATCACGCGGATCGACGATGAAGAGCCCGAGGAAATCGAAAAACACCGCCACCGCAGGCAGCAGGACGACTGATGAGCGGCGTTTTGGTTTCACGGCAGGACGAGTAGCGGGTTTCCGGCTTTTGACGCCTATCCAGCCCCGCCGCCTCCTGCGCTCAGGGCCAAGGCCTTCGATCCTTGCTGCGGCTGTGGTTCAGCGACGGAAGGATCGGAGCCCCTATTGTTCCACCGCATCCAGAAAAATTTGCCCGAGAACCAGGTCAGGCAAATCGGCCGGCTCGAAGTGCGTCATTCGCCCTTCTGGTTGCGCTCGACGAACTTGTTGAAACGGCTGGTTTGTCCGTCACCAGTCTTGGACTGGTAAAGAAAGGCCAGATCGTTCTCGTCGAATATGCGGAAGAACTCATCCCATTCGACCGGCTCGAATGCTTCCTCGGGTTTGCCGAAGTCGATCCGCAGGATGCCGCCCGCGCCTTTGGTGCGAACCACTGCCGGCCGTCCATCCCGCTCCTCCGCCCATTTGCGGATTTCGTCGTGATTGGTGGTCGTTTGCGACTGGGACATTGAAATCTCCTTTGATCATCGGCGTTGCCAACATCGGGCATCGTCGGGGCTGCCGGCGTCCTAACAGCACAAGGGCGGCAATGTTCCGGCACGGCGCGGCGAGCGCGATGTGGCTGCTTCCGAACGAAGCCGGCCAAAGGAACTTTGTTGAAGCCAAGGGAACAAACCTTTTGCCGAAAAGTTCGGGTCGCCAAGATTACCTGTCTGAGGAGTGGTCGTGAAACGGATATTGGTTACAGGGGGCTGCGGCTTCATCGGCCGGCATGTCGCCCAGGAACTCATCGAGCAGGATTATTCGGTTCGCATTTTGGATGTGCTGCTGGAGCAGGTGCACGCAGGCGAAACAGTCGCCCTTCCCGCCGGGGCCGAGCTGATCAAGGGCGACATTCGGGACCGGGAGGCGGTCGCCAAGGCGCTGGAAGGCGTTGACGCGGTCATTCATCTAGCCGCGGAAGTCGGCGTCGGACAGTCGATGTACGAGATCGCGCGCTATGTCGGCACCAACGATCTCGGCACCGCGACGCTGCTTGAGGCGCTGATCAAACACCCGGTCGAGCGCATTGTCGTCGCCTCATCGATGAGTGTCTATGGCGAGGGCCTCTATGCTACATCGGACGGCCGGCGCATCGACAATGCCCGGCGCAAGGCGAGCGACATCAAAAACGGACAGTGGAATCCGCTGTCGCCGGAAGGCGAACCCCTCTCCCCCCTGCCGACGGACGAGGAAAAGCCGGTCGATCTCGCCTCTATCTATGCACTGACGAAATACGCCCAGGAACGCGCCGTGCTGATCTTCGGCGAAGCCTATGGCATCGATGCGGTCGCGCTGCGCCTGTTCAACGTCTTCGGCGCCGGCCAGGCGTTATCGAACCCCTATACCGGCGTGTTGGCCAATTTTGCTTCGCGTCTCGCCAACGGCCAACGTCCAATGATCTTCGAGGATGGCGAACAGAAACGCGATTTCGTCCATGTGGATGACGTCGCCCGCGCCTTTCGTCTTGCGCTGCAGCAACGCCAGGCAAGGGGTCACGTCATCAACATCGGCAGCGGCCGAGCCTATGCTATCAGCGACGTCGCGCGGGTACTTGCCGAGGCCATGGGAACGCCGGACCGCTCGCCAGAGTTGCTCGGCAAGGCGCGCTCCGGGGATATCCGCAACTGCTTCGCCGATATTTCCAAGGCCCGTGAGCTGCTCGGTTTCGAGCCGAGGCAACAACTGGAGAATTCGCTCGCCGATTTCGTTTCCTGGGTGCGCAACTCGTCCGCCATCGACCGCGGCGCCGACATGAAACGCGAGCTTGAAGAACGTGGGCTGGTGTCATGAATACGCGCAATCGACGCGACGCGCCCGTCGCCATTGTCGGCGGCAGCGGCTTCATAGGATCGAACCTGGCCGACAGCCTGTTGTCGGATGGCGAGCCGGTGCTGGTGATCGACAATCTCAGCCGCCCCGGCGTCGAACAGAACCTTGAATGGCTGGCGCAGAAACACGGAAGCCGCCTCATGGTCGAAACGATTGACGTGCGCGACGCCAACGCGCTTGCGCCCGTTCTGAAGAGTTCCAAGGCGATCTTCCACCTGGCCGCGCAAACCGCCGTCACAACGAGCCTGGTCCAACCGGACGAGGATTTCGACATCAACCTTCGAGGAACGTTCAATGTCCTCGAGGCGGCGCGGCTGAGCAGTGAGTTTGTTCCGGTGGTCTTCGCCAGCACCAACAAGGTCTATGGCAGCCTGCCCGACGTCGCGGTGCGCGAGGACGGCGATCGTTACCTGCCTTGCGACGGCATCATCCAAGCGAATGGCATCGACGAGACCCACGGCCTGGATTTCTGCACGCCCTATGGCTGCTCCAAAGGCGCGGCGGACCAATATGTGCTCGACTATGCCAAATCCTACGGCATGCCCACGGCGGTGCTGCGGATGAGCTGCATCTACGGGCCGCGCCAGTTCGGAACCGAGGATCAAGGCTGGGTCGCGCACTTCCTGCTGAGTGCGCTGACGGGACGTCCAATCACCATTTACGGCGACGGCAGACAAGTGCGCGATATACTGCATGTCTCCGATGCGGTCGCCGCCTACAGGGCCACGCTCGATCGTATCGAGACGACCAAAGGCCAGGCATTCAATCTTGGCGGCGGCCCCGATAATGCGATCAGCCTGCGCATGCTGTTGAGCGAGATCCGTAGCTTGACCGGCCATGAGCTTTCGATCCGCCATGATGACGAACGCACCGGCGATCAGCCCTTCTTCGTCGCCGACACCCGCAAGATCAAAGCGATGCTTGGCTGGAAAGCTCGTGTTTCATGGCGCGAAGGCATTCGCGATCTCGCAGACTGGCTGCAACAACACCGGCTCCAGCCTCGCCCCGAAGTCGTGAGGTACGTCGCATGAAAATTGCCCTGGTAAACCCGTTCTGGACCTATGACGACAGCATTTATTTCGGCTGCCGCCAACCACATCTCCCGCTGGAACTCGGCTATTCGAAATCCCTCCTCGAAACAGCCGGCCATGAGGTGTTGATGCTGGATGGGCAATTGCAGAAGCTCGACAACTCGGACCTCTCCGAGCGTGTGGCTGATTTCGCGCCTGCAATGACGGTCGTCAGTACCGCCCCGACTTATCTGTTCTGGCGCTGCGCACCACCCGAGTTGCGCGTGCCGGCCGATTTCCTCAACCGTCTCGCCGGGCGCGGTGGACGCACAGTCGCGGTCGGGCCGCATGGCTCGGCTACGCCCGCGCCAACCTTGCGCAAGCTTGGCGTCGACATTGTTGTGCGCGGCGAATGCGAGGAAATCGTCGCGGAACTTGCCCGGCGCGACGACTGGAGCGCGGTCCCCTCGACCGCTTACCTGCGCGACGCCAAGGTGGTTTTGAACGGCGGCGTCCACGCCAGCTCGTTTGTCGATCATCCGCCACTCCAATGGCCATCAGACTGGATCGCAGCCCATTCGCATCACCATCACAGGTTCGATGACAAGCAGGTTGGGTTCGGCGCGGAGGTCGAAGCATCGCGCGGCTGCCCCTACAATTGCAGCTTCTGCGCCAAGATCGATTTCCGCGATGCCTATCGCCGCCGAAACCACGAGGCTGTCATAGCGGAAATCGATGGGCTGATTGCCCAGGGGGTCGGCTACATTTATTTCATCGATGAAATCTTCCTGCCGCAAAAAGCGCTGCTGGAAGCGTTGATCCATCGCGACGTGAAGTTCGGTGTGCAGACCCGCATCGACCTTTGGAAGCCCGAGCTGCTGGAACTGCTTGGTGCGGCCGGCTGCGTCTCCATCGAGGCCGGCCTCGAAAGCCTGACCGTGGAAGGTCGTGCGATGCTGGCGAAGCGCTGCCGGCTGGGTACCGAGGAACTTGCCGCGCTGCTCGTCAATGCCAGGCGTCACGTTCCGTTCGTACAGGCCAATCTGATCGGCGTCGTCGAGGATGACCCTGCCCTTGTGGACTACTGGCGAACGCACCTCATCGACAACGGCGTGTGGGCCAATGAACCCGTACCGCTTTATCCATATCCGAGTTCGCCAAGCTATCGCGAGCTTTGGGGCGAACCCGACGACCTCGCCTGGGAGCGCGCCCATGATCACTATCTCGCATCATTCCAGAAGTTCAGCGACATCCAGGAAAGGCGCCCGCGTCCGCTGGCGGAACTGGAGGCGACATGTTGCGGACACTGACGCCGCGCTCGCGGCGCATCCTGATGACGGTCGACGCCGTGGGCGGCGTGTGGCGCTATGCGCTCGACCTGGCCAGGGAACTTGTCAACGGCGGCGATAGCGTGGTGCTTGCCGGCCTCGGTCCGCCACCGTCCAGGCAGCAGGCCGACGAGGCGGAGGCTTTCGCGAAGCTGATCTGGCTGAACACGCCGCCGGATTGGATGACCCGCAACGGCGGTGATCTCGACGCGCTGCCGCGGGAGTTGCATGCGCCCATGCGCGACCACGCCATCGACCTTGTCCATTTCAACGCGCCTTCGCAGGCAGCGGGATTCGACGCGCCATGCCCGGTCGTGGTGGTCTCCCATTCCTGCGTGACGACCTGGTTCCATGCGGTCAGAGGACAGGCGGCGGATGGCGCATGGGCCTGGCAGAAGGAGCGCAACAGACGCGGCATGGATCGGGCCGACGCGGTCATCGCGCCGAGCCGCAGCCACGCCGACATGCTAGAGACCTGCTACGGCCCGATCGCGCGCTTGAGTGTGGTCAGAAATGGTGCCCGTCCTCTGCCGAAGGCCGAAAAGCATCAACCGCTCGTCTTCGCCGCTGCCCGCTGGTGGGACGAGGGCAAAAATGCGGCGGTGGTCGATCAGGCGGCGTCCCTGACGCGATGGCCTCTGTTTGCCGCCGGTTCGACGAACGGCCCAAACGGCGAGCATGTCAGCTTCAGCCATGCTGTTCCTCTGGGAGCAGTGCCGTCCGATGAGGTGCGTTCGTTGATGGCTCGCGCGGGTATTTTCGTATCGCCATCGCTCTACGAGCCATTCGGCCTGGCCGCGCTGGAAGCCGCCATGTCGGCTACGCCCCTGGTGCTTTCCGATATCGCCACCTATCGCGAACTATGGGACGGGGCCGCGATATTCTTTGACGCGCGCGATCCGCACGATCTCGCTGCCTGCCTCAACCGTCTCTCCAGCGATGCCGAGCTCCGGCGAGAGCTTGGCCAGGCAGCCATCCGACGCAGCCGCAGGTTTAGGCTGACAAAGCAGACAGCGGCTATGCGCGGCGTCTACGACAAAGCGGCCTTAGCGATGGCGGAGCGCTGATCATGCGCTTTGTGTTCTACACCCACTCGGTCGTTTCCGACTGGAACCATGGCAATGCCCATTTCCTGCGCGGCGTCATGCGAGAGCTGGTCCAGCGCCGGCATCAGACTATTGCGCTGGAGCCGGCGAATGGCTGGAGCCGGTCGAATCTGCTGGCTGAGAAGGGGTCGTTCGCCATCGAACGCTTCCGCAAGGATTTTCCCGAACTGATGCCGGTGACCTACGACGCCGGATTTGATCACGAAGCCTGGATTGCCGAGGCCGACGTTGTGATCGTTCATGAGTGGACGGATCCGGAGCTTGTCGCACGTATTGGCCGTGCCCGGGCCGCCGGCGGCAACTTCATCCTTCTTTTTCACGACACCCACCACCGGGCCGTGTCTGCGACCGAGGCACTCTCGGCGCTCCGGCTGGAGCACTATGACGGCGTTCTCGCCTTTGGCGAAACCTTGCGCGAGAGCTATCTGCGCGCCGGCTGGGGCAAGCGCGTCTTCACTTGGCATGAAGCGGCGGACGATCGCCTGTTCAAGCCGCACCCGGAGATCCACCCCACCTCCGATCTGGTCTGGATCGGCAACTGGGGCGATGATGAGCGGACCGCCGAACTCAAGGAGTTTCTGATCGAGCCGGTGCACGATCTCGGCCTTGATGCCGCTGTTCACGGCGTACGCTACCCCAAGACCGCACTTGCGGATCTGGCCACCGCAGGACTGCGCTATGAGGGGTGGATCGCCAATGCCGACGTGCCGAAGGCCTTCGCCGCGCATCGTGTCACCGTTCACGTTCCACGGCGCCCCTATCGCGAGAGGTTGCCCGGAATCCCGACGATCCGCATGTTCGAGGCACTCGCCTGCGGCATTCCGCTGATTTCAGCGCCATGGTCCGATGTCGAGCAGCTTTTCAGGCCCGGTGTCGACTTCCTGTTTGCCGAGAATGGCTCGCAAATGCGGCAACAGCTTCGGACGGTGTTGTCCGACGAGGACTTTGCGGCCTCCCTGGTGACCTCGGGTCTCGAGACCATCCGCTCGCGGCACACCTGCCGCCACCGCGTCGACGAGTTGCTCGGCGTGCTCACGCAATGCGCGAACCGACACACCGCCGTCCCGACAGCCGCAAAGGAAGCCGTCGCATGAAGATCGCATTCTATGGATCGAGCCTTTTGTCGTCCTACTGGAACGGTGCCGCGACGTACTATCGCGGTTTGCTCAAGGCACTTTCGCAATTGGGTTACGAGATCACGTTCTACGAACCCGATGTCTACGACCGGCAGAAGAACCGCGACATCGAAGCTCCCGACTGGTGCACTGTCGTCGTTTACGAGGCGACCCAGCATGCGCTGATGCAGGTCGCGGCACGTGCCGCCGGCGCCGACATCGTCGTCAAGGCGAGTGGCGTCGGTTTCGAAGACGAGGCGCTGCTTCGCGCCGTTCTCGACCACGCCCGCAGCGACGCGCTTGTCGTATTCTGGGACGTGGATGCGCCAGCCACGCTTGCCCAGTTGCGCGACGAGCCGGACCACCCGCTCCATCGTGCACTGCAGGAGATCGACCTCGTGCTGACCTATGGTGGCGGCGATCCCGTTGTCTGGGCCTATCGTGCCATGGGCGCCAAGGAGTGCGTGCCCATCTACAATGCGCTCGATCCCGAAACGCACCATCCGGTCGCCAGCAAAGCGCGTTTTGCCTGCGACCTGGCGTTCCTCGGAAACCGGCTGCCGGACCGTGAAGCGCGTGTCGAATCGTTTTTCCTCGATCCCGCCAGCCAGCTGCCGAAACAGCGTTTCCTGCTCGGAGGCTCGGGTTGGGGCGACAAGCCGCTCCCCACCAATGTAGGCTGGCTCGGCCATGTCGGCACCCGCGATCACAACGCCTTCAATGTCACCCCAAAAGCCGTGTTGAACATCAGCCGCGACAGCATGGCCGCCAACGGTTTTTCACCGGCCACGCGAGTGTTCGAGGCGGCCGGCGCGGGCGCCTGTCTCATCACGGATGCATGGCTGGGCGTGGAACTGTTCCTGAAACCAGGCGAGGAGATCCTGGTCGCGCGTGACGGCGGCGATGTCGCCGAAATAATGCGCTCGCTGACCCCCGGGCGGGCCAAGGCAATCGGCCAAGCCGCACTTCACCGCGTGCTGGCGGACCATACCTACGCGCTTCGGGCGGATGTGGCGGATGCCGTCTTCAAACGTCATTTCGAGCACGGGGCCGTGGAGGCAGCGGAATGACCAAGAAACTGGACATCGTCTTTCTCGGCCTGTCGCTGTCCTCATCCTGGGGAAACGGCCACGCCACGACTTTCCGGGGTCTTTTGAAAGGCTTGCACGGACTCGGTCACCGGGTGACTTTTCTGGAGCGCAACGTGCCCTGGTACGCCAATCACCGCGATCTGCGCGATCCGGAGTTCTGCGCCTTGCGCTACTACGAAACCACTGCGGAGCTGCAACGCGACTACGCACAGTGCCTGGAGCAGGCCGACATCATCGTCATCGGATCCTTTGTTCCAGAAGGACGCCAGGTCATCGACATCGTCGCCTCGCTTTGCAAGGGGCAGCTCTGCTTTTACGACATCGACACCCCGGTGACCCTGGCCAAGCTTTCAGCCGACGATTGCGATTATCTGAGTTCGCGGCAAATTCCGTATTTCGATGTCTATTTCTCCTTCACTGGCGGACCAACGCTCAACCATCTGGCGCAAGACTTCGGCGCGCGTCATGCCGAACCTCTCTATTGTTCGGTCGATCCAGAACGGCATCACCCGACAGGAGATCCGATCCGCTGGGATCTCGGCTATCTCGGCACCTACAGCATGGACCGGCAGACAACGCTGAACGCTCTGCTGCTCGAGCCCGCACGGCATATGCCGAACCTCCGTTTCGTCGTGGCCGGCTCCCAATATCCATCCGACATCATCTGGCCGGACAATGTCGAACGCATCGAACATTTGCCGCCAGCCGATCACGCCGCGTTCTATAGCCGTCAGCGCTACACGCTGAATGTCACACGCAGTTCCATGATCACCGCAGGATGGTCGCCCAGCGTGCGCCTGTTCGAAGCGGCGGCTTGCGGCACGCCCATCGTCAGCGACCACTGGCCAGGGCTCGACAGCTTCTTTCCCGCATCGGCGATCCACACCGCCGCGGAGACGGACGAAGTCATCGATATCCTCGTTGGCGAGTCCGAGCGCGCACGCCTGGCCATGGCCGGCCGGGCTCGCAAACTCGTCCTCGCTTCCCACACCGGTGGGGCCAGGGCTCGCGAATTCGTGGCGGCGCTGACCCAACCAAGGGCGACGGCCCTCGATCTCGACATTGGAAGTGCAGCATGAACGGCAGACAGGAGAAAACAGCGATGCGACAGACAAGAAAGGCGCACAGGGCAAAGACGGTGCTTGTTGCCGGCGGCGCGGGTTTCCTCGGTTCGCATCTTTGCGAAGTATTGCTCCGCAACGGCTGGCGCGTGATCTGCGTCGACAATTTTCTGACCGGGCGCATGGAAAACATCATCTCGATCATGGACCGGCCGGGTTTCCGATTGATCGAGCAGGACATCTGCCGGCCATTGGATCTCGGCGAGCCCGTGGATCACATCTTCAACCTGGCCTGCGCCGCCTCACCGCCGCGTTATCAGGCCGACCCGATACACACCACGCGTACCTGCGTGATCGGAACCCTCAACCTGCTCGAACTCGCTGTCCGCAATGACGCGCGACTGCTGCAGGCCTCGACGAGCGAAGTGTATGGCGATCCGGAACAACACCCGCAAAGGGAGGATTATGTCGGTCATGTGAACTGCACCGGCCCACGCGCCTGCTACGACGAGGGAAAGCGCACCGCCGAAACGCTTTGCTTCGACTATCTAAGGGCCGGCAAGGCCGACGTCCGCGTCGCGCGCATCTTCAACACCTACGGTCCGAGAATGGATCCGGCCGACGGTCGCATCGTCTCGAATTTGATCATGCAGGCGCTCGAGAAGCGTCCGCTGACGATATTCGGCGACGGCCAGCAAACGCGATCCTTCTGCTATGTCTCCGACTTGATTGATGGATTGATGCGCCTGATGAACATCGACCCCAATCCGGGCAAGCCGGTCAATCTGGGCAATCCCGGAGAATTCACCATCGTGCGACTGGCGGCATTGGTGAAGGCGATGACCGGCACCAAGTCGGATCTGAAATTTCTGCCCCTGCCGCAAGACGATCCTCGGCGCAGGCAGCCTGATATTTCGCGTGCGAAAACGCTGCTCGGCTGGTCGCCGAGAGTGCCGCTCAACGAAGGGCTCAAGCTGACGATCGATTATTTCGCGGCGCTCGAAGGCACCGGCATGGGCGATCAGATGACAGGCCTTGCCAAAAGGAGACCCGCAGGCGGGCTGCAGAACCTTCCTGCATGACGTGGGCCGCGGCCGGACCTGCCCGGAGATCGTGCGGAACATCCATCCAACCTTGTAGTTTGGCGGGAGGGACCCGATACGGAGGATCATCCTCATGCAACCCAAGCGACCCGCGAAGGATGTCGACAAGATTGCCGAACGCGAGGCGGCTGCCTATCTGCGGCGCTCCTCGATCACCTATCTCGAGTGCTGCGTCAGCCTGATGATGACGCATCTGCAGCGCGAGGAAGTGGCCGCTATTCTCGAGCAGGAAGCAGACATGCTACGAAGGCTGGATTGATCGAAACGCTACACCTGAGAGTCGTCCAGGAACCGTATCAGCCCCGCCCTGTATCGGTCTGCGGTCGCGGCCAGCCTTGCTTTTTCCTGGCCATTTTCGGATTGCGCAGCCGTGCTCCAGAGCCCGATTTGGAACGCCAAATAGCAGGGTTCGAAAAAATCGATGTGGCCATTGTCAATATCGAGCCCCATCCCCTCGACCAATGTCGTCACATCGCTGTCGGACAGTCCATATTCGACACGGGCGCCGGCAATGTCCCACTCTATCGGCTGGCAGCCAATCAAATCGTGTGCCCGGCAATGGTCGACGGCATCTGTCTTGACCACCGAGCCGTCGGCACAAACGAGAAACTCCCACGCGTGAAGCTTTCCGTCGATTTCCACCGGCTGCAGAACATGCGCAGGGGTTTTTTTCGAGAGCCAGCCGCGCAACGTCGCCGCTCGGTTCTCGCCCAGGGCTTCAGATGTATTGGAAACAGCCATTTCCGTGAGTGCGAGCAATGATGCACCCGGTTCGCAGGTTCGGAGATTGAGCGCCCGCCAGGTTAGATAGCGCGCCAACTCCGCGACCAGCCTTCCTCTTGGCAGCGGCGCCTGGTCCATCGTGGTGCCGTCAATCCACCGTTCGACCAGAAAGCCGTGGCAAAGCCCGACCACTTGCGATCCGAACCCGGCTTTCCCCAACATTTCCGCGGCTCGTCTCTTACGCCGTCCGGTTTCGCCGAGGCCGGCGAATTTGACGAGCCAGCGACCACACCCCGCGGACGCCAGGAATTTACGCCGCTCGATGCCGCGCGGGCTCGGCGGCCAATGCTTTTCGTCGACGTAGTGGACGCTCCTCCATTCGCCACCAGACAGTTCGGTCAGGCGTAATTCGGGGCTGCCGACCGCCTCGGCCACCCATTCGCTAAGCGTGGGAATGTTCGAGCTTTCGGGGAAGGTGCATTCGAGCGCCGTCGCCACATGTTTCGGACAGCGCGACCATGTCTCCCTGGCCTCCCGTGACGCTTCGATGCCCGGGTTGCCAGGATGGCTGGGAAACAGGTGAATGCGGTCCATACCAATACCCAGTTCCCGCAGCCACGCGACGACGGCGTGCATCGAACTGCCGGACAGACCGGGACCTTCGTCTACAACGGCGAAGCGTGCCGATGGATTGTTCTTCCAGGAAGCGATCGAGCGCGGATCGGCATTGATGTGCCTGCGGAAAGGATGGCCGACCGGACGAACGCTGAACGGCGCCGGCGCGCCAATCGCGGCAGCCACTATGGCGGCAAGCCCCAGGCCGATGCTGCGGATGCCGATCACGCATGTGTTCGCATCGAGACCTGACTCCTGCGCCGCTCCCATATAGCTTTCGGGATAAAGCGCGTAATGCGCGTAACCCTCGGCAGAACCGGTCAGAACCTCAGCCTCGCAATCCAACCCGTCCAGCAGTTGGAGAAGTCCCGGCTCGATGCCACCGCCCACGGCGAAACCGCTTCGCCACGACTTCGCCACCTCTGCCGCAAGACCAACCAGCAATCTGGCGCCTTGCTGTTGCCGCGGCGAAAAGATGTCGATGCCCCTGTTCTCGAAATCGACATCGGCAAGCGCGCGAACCAGTTCCGATACGCTGATGAATAGGCCGACCAACGCGGCATGGCGTCGGATGCCATGAGCCATGCGGTCCAGACTTTGAGCAATCTCGCTGGCAGCTTCGCGAAGCCGTTCTGCGCTCTGCCTCCGCTTCTGGTCGCCATAAACGATCATCGATCGGTTTTCCAATGCTTTGCCTTGCGGCAACGCAGCGAGCGCTGCTTCGATCCATGCTGTCTTGCGCAATTTTTCGGCAGGCCAAGGAACATTCCGGCACGCTGGTGGTTCGGCGGCAGGAACTTACCTTTGAACAGCATAGGGCGGCAGTTTCGTGGGATCGAAAAAGGTTCGTGTCGGTATCGTCGGGGTCGGCAATTGCGCATCCTCCCTGGTGCAGGGCCTCTCCTATTATCGTCACGCAAAAAGCAACGAACCAATCCCAGGGCTGATGCATGCCGACCTCGGCGGTTACCATGTCGACGACATCGAGATTGTCTGCGCATTCGACGTCGCCAGGAGCAAGGTTGGCCTCGACGTCGCTGAAGCAATCTACGCCGCCCCGAACAACACGTTCCGCTTTGCCGATGCGGCGGCAAACGGCGTTCGCGTCGAGCGCGGACCGACACTTGACGGCATCGGAAAATACTTGCGCGACGAAATCGAGGAGGCGCCGGAGCCGGTTGCCGACGTCAGCGAAATCCTGCGCAACAGCGGCGCCGACGTGCTGGTCTCTTACCTGCCGGTGGGCTCCGAGGAGGCGACGCGCTTCTACGCCGAATGCGCGCTTGAGGCCGGCTGCGCCTTCGTCAACTGCATACCCGTTTTCATCGCCTCACGTCCGGAATGGCGCCGGCGCTTCGAGCAGCGAGGGCTGCCGCTGGTCGGCGATGATATCAAGAGCCAGGTCGGGGCGACCATCGTTCACCGCCTGCTGGCCAATCTCTTCCGCGAGCGCGGCGTGCGCATCGATCGCACTTATCAGCTGAATTTCGGCGGCAACACCGACTTCCTCAACATGCTGGAACGCGAGCGGCTGGAATCAAAGAAAATTTCCAAGACCCAGTCCGTGGCCAGCCAGTTCGATGTTCCCCTGGAGCCGGGCAATATTCATGTCGGACCCAGCGACCACGTACCGTGGCTGACCGATCGCAAATGGGCCTATATCCGGGTGGAAGGGACGACCTTCGGCGGCGTGCCGCTCAACGCCGAGCTCAAGCTGGAAGTCTGGGATTCTCCAAATTCAGCCGGCGTGGTGATCGATGCGATACGCTGCGCCAAGCTTGCGCTCGATCGCGGCATAGCGGGAGCACTGACCGGTCCCTGCAGCTATTTCATGAAGTCGCCTCCCGAACAGTTCACCGACGCCGAAGCGCGGCAGCGCACGCTCGCTTTCATCGCCGGCAAGGACGAGCCTTTGCTGGATGCCGCGGAATGACGACAACGTTCTTTTTGATCCGTCATGCAGCGCACGACAATGTCGGCTCCTATCTTGCAGGACGGATGGATGGCGTTTGCCTTGGCGAGGCTGGGAAGGCGCAGGCCGCGCATCTTGGTGGCCGCATGGCCCGGGAGCCAATTGAAGCCATCTTGTGCAGCCCGCGTGAGCGTACGCAAGAGACGGCCGTGCCGATCGCGCTTGCCTGCGGCGTCGGTGAAATCGCGATCTGCGCCGAACTCGACGAGATCGATTTCGGCGATTGGTCGGGAAAGACTTTCGACGAGTTGAATGGAGATGCCGGTTGGCGGGCGTGGAACGACCAGCGGCAGGAGGCCAGGACACCGAGCGGCGAGACCATGCTGGATGTCCAGGAGCGGATCGTCGCACTGATGAACGCAGTGCGCGAGCGGCATCCGAATCAGTGTGTCGCCCTGGTCAGCCACGCCGACGTGATCAAAGCCGCCGTCTGCAAGGTGCTTGGCTTGCCGGTCGGCGACTGCTTCCGCTTCGACATCGATCCAGCCTCGATCACGACGATCGTGTCGGGTGACTGGGGCTCCAAGCTCCTGCGAATGAACGAAGCTGCCTGACGAGGACTTTCCGGATGCAGATGGTCATTTTCGGTCTCACCGTTACATCATCATGGGGCAACGGCCATGCCACGCTCTGGCGGGGACTGATCCGCGCCCTGGGTCGGCTGGGATGGTCCATCACCTTCTTCGAACGCGATACCCCCTACTATGCCGGGACGCGTGATCTCGATCGGCTCGATGGCGGCAACGTCGTCATTTATCCGGACTGGGAGGACATCCGTCGCGTTGCGGAGCGGGCAATGAAGCAAGCGGATGTCGTCGTCGTCACCTCCTACTGTGCCGACGCCGTGGAGGCCTCGCGGCTGGCGCAGCAGACAGGTCGCGGATTGCGTGTCTTCTACGATCTCGACACTCCGGTCACGCTTGCCCGCATCGAGCAAGGCGAGCGTCCGCCCTATTTCGGACCTGAGGGTCTCGCCGATTTCGACCTCGTTTTGAGTTACACCGGCGGCTCTGCGATCGAGGCGCTTAAGTCGGTTTTGGGCGCGCGTCACGTGGTGCCGCTCTATGGGCATGTCGATCCCGACCAACACCGGCCGGCAGAGAAGCGGGCGGAATTCGCCGGTGATCTGTCCTATCTCGGAACCTACGCGGCGGATCGCCAGGCCGGCGTCGAAAAGCTGCTGGTCCGCCCGGCCGCGCGCCTGCCTGACCACCGCTTCATCATTGGCGGCGCGCAATATCCGCAGGAATTCCCATGGAGCGACAATATCTTCTTTGTCAGGCATCTTCCGCCCGCCGATCATCCGGCTTTCTTCTCATCATCTCGCCTTACATTGAACGTCACCCGGGAGGCGATGGCGCAAAAGGGCTGGTGCCCGTCGGGACGGCTCTTCGAAGCGGCCGCGTGTGGGGCTGCCATCGTCACCGATGCATGGCCGGGCCTGGCCGAATTTTTCGAACCCGGCCGCGAAATCTTGTTGGCGCATGACACCGATGATGTGGTCGCCGCATTGCGATTGCCGGAGCGCGAGCTCGACGGCATTCGAAGGCGTGCCCGCGACCGGGTCTTGGGCGAACACACTTCCGCACGGCGCGCGGCGGAACTGGATCGCATCCTGAACGATGCCTTTCAAAGATCTCCCGGCGAACCGATGAGGGAAGCGGTCTGATGTTGGGCATCGTACCCGCTGCCGGGCGCGGCAGCCGCATTCAGCCGCTCGGCTTCTCGAAAGAGCTGCTGCCGGTCGGTAGCCGGATCGATGGACAGACCGAGCGTCCCTGCGCCGTGAGCGAGTATCTGGTACGGCGCATGGTGCAGGCCGGCGTCGACAAGATTTGCTTCATCATCGGATCGGGCAAATCCGACATCCTTGAATACTACGCCGCCGGCTACGGTGACGCGGCGGCTCTCTTCGTGGTGCAGCCGAACCCCGTCGGTCTGTGCGATGCGATCTTCCGGGCGGCGCCCCTCGTCGCGCCCGACGAGGTCGTCCTGGTCGGCCTTCCCGATACGATCTGGTTTCCCGAGGACGGTTTCCGCCATTTGCCCGACGATCAGCTCTCATTTCTGCTTTTCCCGGTGGATCAGCCGGAATTCTTCGACGCCGTCGTCACCGACGTCCACGAGCGCGTGATCGAAATCCAGGTCAAACGACAGGATGCCGCCACGAACTGGGTTTGGGGTGCGTTCAAGATGCCGGGCCATATCCTGCATCAGCTTGCGGCACTCTGGCGTGAGCGCGAGCGCAGTGACGAATATATCGGCACTTTGGTCAACGCCTATATTGCGGCCGGCGGTACAGCTTTTGGTGTCAGGGCTGGGTCGGACTATGTCGATGTCGGCACTTTCAACGGCTATCGAACAGCTCTGCGGTTGCTTGAAAACGACGCCCCATCCGCGCACCGCCGGCCCACCATGATCATGCCCGGCGCGCAGTCGCATGTACCCGTCGTTCCTGGCGAAGGAGCCTGAGCCATGCTGCATTCCCATGCCGAAATCCGCCGCCGCATCGATGCGCTCGGCCCATGGTTCCACAACATGGAACTTGCCGGCGTCGAAACCGCTCCCAACCATTTTCTGGGCAACTACCCGCTGATCAAATGGCGCAAATTTGCCAATGCCATTCCCGCTGATCTGACGGGCAAGGCGGTACTCGATATCGGCTGCAATGCAGGATTTTACTCCATCGAGATGAAACGGCGAGGTGCTGACCGTGTCCTCGGCATCGATTTCGATGACGCCTATCTGGCCCAAGCTCGCTTTGCGGCCGAGGTTGCCGATTGCGAGATCGAATTCCAGAAGCTTTCGGTCTACGACGTCGGCTCGCTGCGCGAGACGTTCGATGTCGTGCTGTTCATGGGGGTGCTTTACCATTTGCGCCACCCCTTGCTCGCGCTCGACCTGATCCGCGAACATGTCGCCCGTGACCTGATGATCTTCCAGTCCATGCAGCGCGGCAGCGCGGATCTGCCCGAGTTGGAAGAAAACTATCATTTCTGGACGCATGACCTGTTCGACCAGCCGCAGTTTCCCAAGCTGCATTTTATCGAGCACCGCTATGCCGACGATCCCACCAACTGGTGGATTCCAAACCGCGCCTGCACCGAAGCGATGCTGCGCAGCGCCGGTTTCGAGATCGTTCTGCACCCCGAGCAGGAGGTCTATTTCTGCCGCGCAGCCGGGGACCCGGCCGGCGGCGGCGCCATCTACCCCTCGAAAGGACAGCTCCATGATTGAAGCCGCCATGATCTGGAACGAGCCCAACAACAAATCGCATTGGGACCCAGAGCTCGATCCCGATTGGAGCCGCTTTGCCAGGATGGCGATCTTGTCGGCTGACGCAATCGCGTCGGAGAACCCGTCTTTGACGAAAGTACTCGGTGGCATCTCGCCGATAGATCCGGGCTTTATCACCCGCATGAAGGAATTCGGCGTGCTAGACCATGTCGATGCCGTCGCCGTGCACGGCTTTCCGCTCGACTGGAACCTGTGGCAGATCCACGAATGGCCACAGAAGATCGGCGAGATCGCGACCGTCACCAACCTTCCCATCTGGGTCAGCGAAGTCGGCGTATCGACCTTCGGCGCGGAAGAAATCCAGGTCTGGGGGCTCAAGCGCACCGCCGAGTTGCTGATCGGCAACGCACCACGCATCCAGTGGTACAGCCTCTACGATCTTCCGCGCGAATGGGAAGCAA
Organism: Mesorhizobium sp. LSHC412B00; assembly: GCF_000503035.1. Lineage (NCBI taxonomy): Bacteria > Pseudomonadati > Pseudomonadota > Alphaproteobacteria > Hyphomicrobiales > Phyllobacteriaceae > Mesorhizobium > Mesorhizobium sp. LSHC412B00. Next base: position 457,290 of record NZ_AYWB01000002.1, read on the forward strand.
CGACGCGGCATCGCGAGGCGGAGGGCTCTTCTTACTATCGACATTTCCACATGGGGCTGCTGCGCCAGGACGGTACGCCAAAACCTGCGCTGGAGGAGTTCCTGCGCTACACGCCCGCAATGGGGCTGGTGCAGTGGTTTCATTTCGAGGACCCCCGGCTGGACGATGCCGTCGCCTGGATGAAGCGGCTGGGCGTCACCAATATGCGCACGGGGCTTTCCTGGGCAGACAACTTCCGGCCGAACGCGCTGGACTGGTTCGACCGGCAGATGGAGGCACTCGCCGATTTCGACGTGACGGTCACCTTTTGCTTTACACCGGAGCATCGCGGAATGATGCCCCACCACACCAGCCCACCTCTGGTGCCGGAGGAGTTCGCGGAATTCTGCGCAACCATGATCCGCCGCTATGCGCCCGGCATGACGTCCGCTTCGCTCCCGACGCGGCGGGCCTCGGCCGCGTGAAATGTCATGCTGCCGATGCATCAGACGCCTGACACATTGGACGAATTAGCGGCACCATGGACAGGTGGTGCGGCGTACGGGACCGAGGCCCAACCAGCCGCGGCGCTCACTGTCCTCAATGTCGCCTACCCTCTCGCACCCGTCGGACCCGATGCTGTCGGCGGTGCCGAACAGGTTCTGTCGATGCTCGATCGGGCGCTGGTTCGCGCCGGCCACCGCTCTATCGTCATTGGCTGCCGCGGCTCCAGCGCGAGCGGTACCCTTGTGGAAATACCGGCTGAAGACGGCGTGCTCGACGAGGCGGCGAAGAGCCGCGCGCAGCAGGCTCATCGCAAAGCGATCGCCGCTGCCCGCGCCCGATGGCCGGTCGATGTGGTCCATCTGCACGGCATCGATTTCGATGCCTATCTGCCCGACGATGGCCCGACCCTGGTGAGCCTCCACCTGCCCTTGGACTGGTATCCGGCCGAGGCTCTGCGACCGACGCGCGACGACCTGTGGCTCCATGCGGTCTCGTCCACCCAGCAGCAAACGGCGCCACCAGGGGCCAGACTGGTGGCGCCGATTCCCAACGGCGTTGACATCGAATCATTGAACCTGGTGCAGCCGAAGCGAGACTTTGCCCTGGTTCTCAGCCGGGTCTGCCCGGAAAAGGGCATTCACCTGGCCCTGGACGCGGCCAAACAGGCGGGCGTGCCCTTGGTCATCGGCGGCAAGGTCTATCCCTACGAAACACATACGCGCTACTTTCGCGACGAGGTCCAATCCCGTCTTGATACTCGCCGCCGCTTCCTAGGCCCGCTCGGTTTTAACGCCAAGAGGCGCTTTCTCAACGCAGCCCGCTGTCTGGTCATTCCAAGCCTCGCCGCCGAGACAAGCTCGCTTGTCGCGATGGAGGCCCTCGCCTGCGGTACCCCGGTGGTCGCATTCCCGAATGGTGCGCTTGCAGATGTCATCGAGCACGGCAGGACGGGCTTTCTCGTCAACACAGTCGACGAGATGGCCCAAGCCATTCTTGCGGCGCCCAGCCTGGACGCCGAGGCGTGCCGGGTTGAAGCGCGGCGGCGGTTTTCGCTGGAACGGATGATCTCGTCGTATATGGCTGCTTATCAGGCGCTGGCACAACTTGGCACAGATTGCCGGCGCTTCGCTGCGGCACCGTGAGAAAAGCAGTGTTGCGCAGCGAAATCATCGATGACCCCGTAAAATTCGATGCCTTGACGCCGCACTGGTGGAAACTGTGGGAGCAGAGTTCCTCTGCGACGCCGTTCCAATCCCCCGCCTGGCTGGTGCCATGGTGGCGCGCATTCGCACCCGGTGAACTGGCGACAGTTGCGGTCTGGCGTGGCGGCGATCTGGTCGGGCTGGCGCCACTCTATCTCGAGCATGGAACGGCCGGTTCGAAGCTGCTTCCGGTCGGTATTTCGCTCAGTGATTATCTGGACATCCTGGCTGTCCGGGATATCGAGGCGGCGGTTGTCGCCACCATTGCCGAAACGATCTGCTCGGTCGGGTGGTCACAATGGATCTTGTCTGATCTGCCGCAAAACAGTGCCGGTCTTACGATCGCGCATCCCGGTTTAACGGTCGAGAGGCCGGTAATTCATGCAGCCTGTCCCGTGCTTGCTGTTGCCGGCGACGACACGTTGGCCGGCTGCGTTCCCGCTCGGCGCAGGCGCCAGTTGCGCCGGGCGCGCCAAGCGGCGTCCAGACGCGGCCGGCTCGCGTTGGCGTCAGCCCGGGGCGATCAGAACTTCCTGAACCAATTGATCCGCCTGCACCATGCACGCTGGGTTGGACATGGAGGTGGTGTATTGGCTGACCCCGCCGTGCAGCACTTCCATGGGCTTTCACTTCCCTTGCTCGATGCTCACGGCCTGGTCCGATGCTGGTTGCTCGCGATCGATGGCACGACTGTCGCCGCCTATTACGGATTTCACCACCGCGGCCGCGCCTATGCCTATCTCGGCGGCCTCGATCCTGCTTATGCCGAGGAGAGCCCAGGGGCGATCCTGATCGGCCACGCGATCGCGGAGTCGATCCGCGAGGATGCGCGCGAGTTCGACTTCCTGCGCGGCCAGGAGGCCTACAAATATGGCTGGGGCGCCGTCGACAGGTGGACGATGCGGAGGATCTGGACGCGGAGTTGATGTCATGAGTGTGCACGCGCAGCGCCGGACAACGGTCAGACGGGCGGTCGAGGATTGTGTGGCCGATGGTGCCTGCGCCGAAGCTGTTCTCGTCAGGCTGGCGCTTCACCTGCCGCTCACAATTGAAGCGGCGGAATTGGCGGAGGTCGTGCTGAAAGTCCGTCCGGCGGATACCGGCGATGCTGAAAGACTGCGAAAGGTCGCTGGACTGCTGTGCCACAGACCGGGCGTCCTTGCCACTTTGCGAGCGACAGGCGGCGCCGTTCGGCATGAACGCGGTAACGGCGAGACGGATATCGCAGTCGTCACGCGGCTGGCCTCGAGTTTTGATGCCGCGGCAGCAATTTCGACAGCCGCAAGTGTCCAGCTAGGATCCCTTGGCGATGACGAGCGGCTGACAGCCATGACCGACGAAATTGTTGAATGGCTCGAGGCGCGAGAATTCACCGGAATTGAACGAGACATCCTCGACATCGGTTGCGGCATCGGACGTTTCGAGCGCGCGCTGTCCAATTCCTTCAAGCGGATGGTCGGCATCGACATATCATCGCGGATGATCTCTATCGCCTCCGAGCAATGCGCAGCGCTCGGCAATGTCGAACTGCGCCAAACCTCCGGTCTCGATCTGGCCGACTTCGACGACGACAGTTTCGATTGCGTGTTGGCGGTCGACAGCTTTCCCTACCTGGTCCTGGCCGGCATGGCTGAGCGGCTTTTCGATGAAATTGCGCGCGTTCTCAAACGGCCGGGCCGGCTCGCATTGCTGAACTATTCTTATCGCGGATCGCTTTCTTTGGACCGGGCCGACATCGGCCGTCTTGCGCAAACTCACCAATTGCGGGTCGTCATCGACGGCCAGAAGCCGTTTCGGTCATGGGATGGCGACGCCTTCCTGCTTGCTGGGTGAGACGGAACATTACAGCGCGATGCCGGTTCGGGCGTCGGCACCGATCGGTGTCCTGGATTCAAAGGAGGAGATCGTGGCATCCGGCAGCAAAAAGCATTTCGGACAAGGCAGCCAAGGCAAAGGTGCCGGCGCCCGCGCAATGACCACCTTGGACAAGGACAAGATCGAGGAAAACGCGGTTTTGTCCAACCGCGACAGGAAGCAACATGGCCGAGAGCGCGGGCTGGACGGCAATCGAATCAAGTCCGATCAATTTCAGGATCACGCCGCAAACCGGTTGCTGAAGGACTGACGCCACCGCGCCGCGTCTTGCCGCGGCAAGGAGGAAAACTGTGCAAGGGCCGCCGGTGAGCCTCTCGGCGGTCGACAACGCCCTGTAGTGCCGAGCGCTCATCATCAGACTTGGATCTAGGGATGCTATCAAGAGAACGTGATGTCTCATTCGAGCGACGATACCACGGATCTGCTTGTCGAGATGGCAGTGGATCAGGAGATTGCTTCCCTCCTGGCCGCCATAGAGCAGGAAAAGATACCGGACCGCCTCTCCAAGCTGGCGATCGAATTGCAAAACGCTCTCGTCGAGAAGCGTCGGCGAGACGTGAAGAGCTGACTATCTGCGGTTGTCGACCTCTATATCGAGCTGACCATCCGACAGCTGATTTCGTCTCTCTATCAATGTCTGCAGAGAGCTCTCCCCGAGTAGCTCAAGGATGTTGGCGCGGGCACGGTTCAGCCGGCTCTTGACCGTCCCTACCGCGCAGCCGCAGATTTCGGCGGTTTCCTCGTAGCCCACTCCTAAAACGCCGATCAGCATCAGCACCTCGCGCTGATGTTCGGGCAGCTTTTGGATGGCGCCGTGAACTTCCTTGCTCTGAACGGTCCATTCCTGGGTAGCTTCCGAAATCGGTCTCGAAGACGCGCAGTCGAGAAGGCCTGGCGCTTCCCGTGCAGCGATCTTGATCCGGGTGTAGTAGGTGTTGCGCATGATGGTGAAGAGCCACGACTTCATGCGTGTACCGGGTTCGAACTTGTCGATGTTGGCGAGCCCTTTGGTCAACGTTTCCTGCACCAGATCGTCGGCATCGTCTGGAACGCGGCAGAAGGTGCGCGCGAAAGCCCGCAGGGCAGGTATCAGATCAACGATGGAAACGTCATTGGTTTGTTGGTCGGCCAAGAGATAGCCTCCGGATGACAATGGTCCAGCTCCCAGAAGAAAGAGTGAATGAACGAAGCCAGAGCTAAATGCATGGAAGTTTGGTTCGTTCCCGCCGTTGGAAACAACTCTTCGAAAATTCCATCGGGCGCGAACGCGCCGACTACGGTCTTCCCCCAAACACGCCCACTTCAAGGGAACGAAACACCATGCCGAGCTTCATTCCCGGGAAGCCTCGCCGGTGCGTTTGGCTGTGCAGGGCATGGACCGAGTCGTGCGGCTGGCAACGCGCAAACCACTGCCTAGCGAACCACGTGGCGAACTCGGCTACCATTGATACATAGCGTCCAGCAATCGGTCGTAGTTGCCGGGAGGCCGGCCAACGAACATGCTCGTCCAGCACTTGCTCTATTCTGCCCTCCGATCGGGCTAAGCCACTGAAATACCGGGCTGATTCACCCTTGACGACGTCGCCGAACGGCGTGCTTTCGCGTACAATCTGCAGTTGCTCTCCGAAGCTGGCTGTTGCGGTGCTGTGCAACTCGCTTTGGCGAAGATCACGGATGACTTCAGCGCTTGAGTGAGCGCCCCCAAACCGGTCCTCGATCCGCGACTGCAGGAACTCGAGCCCCATCGAGAGCAGCCAATAGATCATCGAGGCGGTGATGAGCATCTCGATGTGGCGGAACTCGGTCTGGCCCTGCGTGCGTGCGAGATACATGATCTCCCAGACCCCGACCACCGAGACCAGCGAAGAATCCTTCAGCATCGCAATGAACTGGTTGCCGGTTGGCGGCACGATGACCCGCATCGCCTGCGGCAGGATCACCAGGAACATCGTCTGGTTAGCGCTAAGGCCGAGTGCCGTAGCACCCTCGGTCTGGCCGCGCGAGATGCTTTCGATGCCGGCGCGGAAGATCTCGGTCATGTACGCGCCGTAGCAGAGCGACAGCGCCATGATGCCGGCCGGCACGGCGCCGATCACGTAGCCAATCTGCGGCAGGCCGAGATAGATGATGTAGATCTGCATCAACAACGGCAAGCCACGAAACAGAGAGGTATAGAAGGTCGCCAAGCCATAGACCACGCCGTTGCGGGAAAGTTTGGCGATGGCGCCAACGAAGGCGATGAGGGTGGCGATGGCGATCGAAATCGCCGAAATGTAGAGGGTCGTCACCACACCCTTCGAGACGAGGAAGCCGATCTTCTTGGCGATGAACGCGAAGGACAAGTCGAAGGAATAGAAAAACAACATTAGCAACACGAACAGCTCTATCCAGACTGCCACAATCTGCTGTTTGCGGCTGAGATACCGCAGCGCGTTCCAGTTCGCCACCAAGATCAATGCGATCAGCACCGCCGAGACCGCCCGCCCGACGTCCGGGTTGGCGGCGAGCCACTCGACGGACCACGGAACGAGCTTGCCGAGCCAACTGGCTTTGATGCCGAGCCCATACAGGCCGGCGGCGATGGCGGCGAGCACGAAGAACACGCCAACGCGGCGCGCCGCGTCCGGGTGGTTGAGCAATAGTCGGCCGATCACGTCTTCGATCTCCCTGCGGTCAGCGGGCCCGCTCGCGCCACCAATCCTGCGCCTGCAGCTTCCAGTAGGTGAGTTGCGCAACCGCAAGTCCAGCCGGGCCGCCCGCCCAGGCAAGGCCGAATGGTGCGAACAGCCGGTAGTGGTCCGATTGTGCCAGTATGGCTTCGGCGATCAACTTGCCGGCGATCGCCGTGGTGTTGATGCCATGGCCACCAAAAGCCGTGAGGTACCAGACGCCCGGCTGCAACGGGCCTATTTGGGGCATCATGTGCCGGGCATAAGACATGAGCCCGGACCAGGCGAGTTCGGTCTTGAGGTGTTCGAGCTGCGGATAAGTGGTGACCATCTCACGGCGCAATTGCCTCGCCAACACGCCCGATGAGGCTGCCCGGGTGGTGATGCGCCCTCCCCAGAGCAGCCGCCTGCCGCCTTCGACAACACGGTAATAATCGCCTGCGCGACGGTTATCGCCGACGGCGTCGGTCGTCGTAATCGCCTTGGCGATGAGGTCAGGCGCGTCCTCGCTCACCATAACGTAAGTGGCGATAGGCAGGAATGCCCGCTGCAGCCGGCCGACCAGTGGGCCCGTATATCCGCCGGTGGCAACTACGGCCTGGCGGGCGCGCACTTCGCCGCTGTCGGTACGCAAGATCTTTTCGGCGCCGTCAAGGTTGGCTTCAACGGCAGCCGTTCTCTCGTATATCCTGCCGCCCAGCCGCTCGATCTCGCCAGCAACGGCGCGCAGATAGTTAAGCGGATGCATGTGGAAGGCGCTGGGATCGCGCAGGCCTTGGTGGTAGCGATCCGAATGCAGCACCGCTCGCACCTGGTCGCGATCGAGATAGTCGAGCCGATAGTCGAAATCCCGCGCCAGTTGCTCGGCATATGCCTTGAGCGCGGCGCCACCATCGTGGCGAAGCACGCTCAATATACCGGAGCGCGGCTCTGCCGCCTTGATGTCGAGATCGCGGATCGTCTGCCGCACGAAGTCGACGCCTTCGATGGACAGGCGGTGCAGTTTTTGTGCCGCGTCGACGCCGGCCATCGCGGCGATGTTGTCGGTGCCGGTGGCGAAACCGGGATTGACAAAGCCGCCATTGCGACCGGAAGCGCCGAAGCCTATCCGCTGCGCCTCAAGCACGACGACCTGCTGGCCGGCGCGAGCCAGCTGCAACGCCGTCGTCAGGCCGGCCAGTCCGCCGCCGACAACGACTGTCTCGCACTCGGAAACGCCGCTCAGCGGCGGTCTGATGGTGTTGTCGGCAAGCGTGCGTCGGTAATAGGTGTCAGGACATGTCATGATCAATACGATGAGGTGGCGGCACTAGAGCATTTTGCAGGCAGGCGGAGCCGCCCGGTGTCGTGGAAACGCGGCTGAAACAAAACAGATGGAGCGGGATGTTCAATTGAATGCATCCCGCTCAAGCTTTATCCACGACGCTCCTCAGTCGGCGCTGTAATCCTTGCCGTACCACTTGGTGGTCAGCTTCGCGAGGGTACCGTCCTTCTTCATCTCGTCGAGAATGGCGCCGATCTTGGCATTCCACTCGGCATCACCTTTTTCCGCGATCACCACCAGTGGCTCACGGAAGGCATAGCCGCCTTCCAGGACACGCAACGGGTAGCCGTTCTTTATCGCGTTTTGAGCCGTCTGTTCTGGTGCGATGACCGCGTTGAGGCGCACGCCGTCGCCGAGCCTCAAATCGTCGAACGGCAGCATTGAGTCGGCGAAAGTCCTTATCTCACCGGGCTCCAGCTTGTATTCGATGGGCGGCAGGCCGGGAGCATCGATCTCGAGTTGTCTGCGGATGAAATCCTCCGACGTGGTGGCGGTCTCGACCCCGATGATCTTACCGTTCAGGTCGGCGACCGATTTGGCCGGGCTGTCCTTGTGAACCACGTAAACGTAGGGGCTATAATAATAGATGCCTTCGAAATCGATCACCTTGGCCCGCGCTTTGGTCGGCGTCACCGAGCCGACACCCAGATCGTAGCGTCCCTGCCAATGGCCGCCCGTCATCGTCGCCCAGTCCGGCGTGTCGAAACTGACCTCCACACCGAAGCGCCGTGCGATCTCCTTCGAGACGTCGATATCGAAGCCGACCAACTGATTGCTGTCGTCGAGGAAACTCTGCGGCGGCCAACCGCTGTTTGTGGCGACCACCATTGCCTTCTTCGAGGTAACCCGGTCGATGGTTTCACCCGCCGACGCCGCAGACGCGAACGCGAGCGTGGTAGTGGCCAAGGCCAGCCACGCGATCAATTTCCTCACTTGAACCTCCCTCTTCATCGTCATTCAGACATATGCTTCCCAGAGCGCGCTCCCGTAGAGAAACAGTAATTGAGAGCGCGGCATGAGATCGATCTCATATCAGCACACATATCGACGAGGGGATCAAGTCCTTTTTCAAGTAGCCAGTTGTCCTCCGGGGGCGCAAAGCATCGGCACCCGCACGGTGCGGCGGAACCCGCGTTTGATGTGACGCGCGTGACTTTCAAGACAGAGGAACGAAGGTCTACTTCAACCTACACAGCATCATAGATGGCGGCGCAGGATGGCTTGCTGTCTACGAGTTTCCGATGTTCCGGTTAAGCATGGGTGCGCGGCACACCGGCAGCAGCACCAGCAGGATGATGGCGGAATCGACCCAGAGGACCCTGTTCACGCCCATCGTGTCGACGATCTGACTGGTCGCTAGGGTACCCACGGAGATGGCAAGATTGAAAGTGAAGCAGTAGATGGCCGTCGCGGTCTCCGCGCTTTCTGATGCTGCACTCAGCACCCACGTCTGCAGCGTAATGGGCGCCGCGCCATACGCGAAGCCCCACACCAGCAGCAGGATGGTTCCTGTGAGCGGCGTGACCCCGAGCAACGGGAAAAGAGCCAGCGTGGCCCCGAGCCCAATGACGACGCAGGCCAATGTGCGACCGACGTATTTTGCGGCCCAGACGCCTGCGACGGCGTTGCCAATCATTCCGAGAATGCCATACCCCAACAGTAGCCAGCCTATGCTCCCTGCAGTGACGCCCGAGACCTCCAGCAACACCGGGCTCACGAAGGTGTAGGCACCGTAGTGGGCAGCCACCAGCAGTGCGGTCGCAACCACGCCCGCCAGAAGGGCGGGATTGCGCAATTGCGCACGCAGGGCTTTCACCTCCACAGGCTGCGCCGCCTCCAGCTTCGGAAGCACAAGCAGGGCGGCGAGCAGTATGGCAAAGCTCAGGCCGGCGAGAGACCAGAACGCGCCGCGCCAGCCGACTAGATCACCGATGATCGTGCCGGCCGGCACGCCCAGCACCGCAGCGGCACTTACACCGCCGAAGACAGTAGTCATGGCGCGCGGCACGGACGGTCCAGGAACAAGGCGTACTGCGATGCTTCCGGCTATCGCCCAAAAGCCACCGATGGTGATCCCGACGAGCAGCCTGGACGCGAGCAGAACGGGAAAGTTCGTTGCGAGCGCTGAAATCACGCTCGCCGCAGCCATTACCGCGAGCAGGCCCGCCATCAGAATACGCCGGTCGAGCCTCCCCACTGCCAACGGCAAACCGATAGAAGCGAACGCCGCAATTACGCCGGGTATCGTCACCGTGAGACCGCCACTCCCAATAGAGACATTCAACTCGGAAGAAATTGCCGGAATCAGCCCCACAGGGAGTTGCTCCGCAGTGATCATCGAAAAAATACCCAGCGATACAGTGAGCACGGAGAGCCACATGCGAAAAGTGGCTCCCTGTTTCTCCCGAAGGGCTGCTTTGGTCAGAGACATGATCACCTCCAGCCCGCGAGAAGGCACTCGACGCCAACGTTTCGGGCAAACGTTAGAGAGACGGATCGGGCAATTGATCCCGGCCTGGTTTCAGATAATCTGTCCACTGCGGATTGATAATCGAGGGAGATATGGATGGTGAATTCACGAAACGTGAATGAAAGAGGTGATTGCAGTTGGACCGGCTGACCAGCATGACCGTGTTTGCCAACGTCGTCGGTGAAGGCAGCTTCGCTGGAGCGGCCAAGCGGATGCGACTATCGCCAGCGGCCGTGAGCAAGCATGTCCAAATGCTGGAAGAGTGGCTTGGCGCACGCCTTCTCAACCGGACGACCCGGCGCATCAGCCTGACAGAGCTCGGCGCCTCCGTCTACGAGCGCAGTCTGCGCATAATCGAGGATGTCGAGGAAGTTCGTACGAGCGCGGCCGAGAGCAAGACACGTCCGACCGGCTCACTGCGTGTCAGCGCGCCGATCTCCTTCGGCGCGATGCACCTTGGGAGAGTCGTTGCAGAATATCTCGCGGTCTACCCGGAGGTGTCGGTTGAGTTGGTGTTGGACGACCGTGTGGTTGACATCGTGGAAGAGGGCCTGGATGTCGCGGTACGCATCGCTCCACTCACGGTTTCCAATCTGGTTGCTCGCCGAATCGCGCCGTCACGCGAGGTGGTCTGCGCTTCGCGCGATTATCTGGACAGACGCGGGCGTCCGACAAAGCCGTCGGATCTCCACGACCATGATTGTCTGGACTACGCGTTGCGCGCCAGCCGCGGAAAATGGCGGTTCGACGGACCAAAGGGGCAAGTGGCGGTAAAAATCACTGCACGGATGACGGCAACGAACGGGCAGCTCCTGCGCGATGCGGCGCTGGGTGGAGCAGGCATAGTACTTTGCCCCACTTTCCTTGTTGGAGAAGCCATTCGTTCGGGCCAGCTGGAGACAGTGATGCCCCAGTTCAAGCCGGTAAGCCGGTCGATCTACGCGATGTACCCGTCAAGAAGGCATCTTTCCGCCAAAGTTCAAAGCTTTGTGACGCTTCTCGCCGCCCGCTTTGGTGAGAACCCACCTTGGGACAACTTTGGACCATGACGCATGAACATCTCCGATCCTTTGGGAGAGGCTCCAGAGCGAGAGCGCCTACCGCCCACCAGCAAATCGCTCGCCGAGGAACTGGCTTTAATCCACATTCTGGGTTGGAGAGTGGAGAGCGCAATCTACTCGGTGGAGTACTCCAGGTGGGGTGAGCGTCGGCAGAAATGGATTTTGCACTCGACGATGCCTTTTGGGTAATCGAGGACGGCCTTAGGACGGAGGACCACGATGGCTTGGATGGCCGCAATTTGCCCGATTACAGATGAGCAGGCGCTCGTTAATTCGGAGACAGTTGGTGACATCCGGGAGTTTCGCTGTCCGAGTTGCGGCGACTTCAAAATCACGAACTCGGCCACCGCGATGTTCAAAGGCCTATCGGCAGAACAGAAGTTGGAGCGCTTCGAATACGCTAGGGCAATCGCGGGCGACAACGCGATCACAGTGACGACGGAACATGGATCTATCGATACCGAAGATCAATAGAATACCCGCCCGACAAGCCGGTTCCCAGCGCATCTCCTCACTTGCTGCCCTGAGACCATTTGACTGCCGGTCCAGGTAGTGGGCAGTTTGAAGGTAGAAGCTCACGTCAACATGGCCAGACCATTTTTACACTGCCGATCTGCGCGGCCAGCAACGCCTCTCGTGAGGGGCAAGGCATGGGCATCGAACGTCTCGGACCGGTCGGCAGCGTAAGGCTGGTTGCCTATGATCCTCCTACCGGCGAATGGAACCAGATCTGCCACAGCGCGTCATAGAAGCAGATCAGGTGCGATTTAACGTAAGGAGTGACATCGATGATCAGGCTCCTTCTCCTCCTCGCCATTGCACTCGCCTTCGCATGCGGCGGGACGGAGGCGGCCAAGCTGGACCTAGCCGCGGTAAATCAGGCGCAATTCTCCGGCGGCGATCCGAAAGGGCTCGATCCTGCTGTGCTGAAGGCGCAAATTTTTTTGGATCGTGCGCGCTTCTCACCGGGGCTCATCGACGGCCGCCTTGGAGAGAACTTCGCCAAGGCGATCAAGGCCTTCCAGGCGTCGAACGGACTGGCGCCAGATGGCAAGCTCACCCAGGCGACTTGGGACAAGCTGATGGCAACCTCCACCAGCCCAGCTCTGGTCACCTATGAACTGACCCGCAAAGATGTACGCGGCCCCTTCACCAAACGCATTCCGGGGCGCATGGAGAGGATGGCTCGCCTGAGAAGGCTTGGCTATCACGACTCGATCGAGAAGCTGGCGGAGCGCTTCCATGTGAGCGAACCATTGCTCAGGAGGCTAAACCCAGGCACCGGATTCAGGAAAGCTGGAACCACGCTGCTGGTACCAGATGTTGGCCGGGGTGAACCTCCCGCCACCATTGCCGGCGTCGAAGTCGACAAAGGCGCTCATCAGGTGCGCGTGCTCGACCCCTCCAATAAAGCGTTTGCCGTCTACCCTGCCTCGATCGGGAGCGACGAGAAGCCGGCACCAAGTGGGCAGGCAGAGATCCAAAGGGTGGTGCACAACCCGACCTATCACTACGATCCCGATTTTGCATTCAAGGGAGTCAAAACCAAGCGGCCCTTCACCATTGCTGCCGGCCCTAACAATCCCGTGGGATCAATCTGGATCGACCTCTCCATCGAAAGCTACGGCATTCACGGCACGCCCGAACCCGGCAAGATCGGGAAGACCTTCTCTCACGGCTGCATCAGGCTCACGAACTGGGATGCCGAGGACCTCGCCTCGATGGTCCAAAAACATATGAAGGTGACTTTCAAGGACGAGTGACGCAAGCCGTCGCATCCCTCGATGGTCGCCGAAACAAGATGTCCGTCTGTGCCCGTGACAATTGCATCTTGCGATCCGCTGGATCCGATCAGCGGATGCTCCGGGTTCGGGGTGTCAGGTCAACCGCCGCCATTTGCACGGATGGCGGCGAACCAACCACCATGGCGGGGGCGCCAGATTGCTCACCACGTTGGCTCTCTACTTCGCGGCTCATACCTTGTTGAGCAGCTTGCATCTCCGGAACGGTGAAAACCGGCACCTCGCCCTTGAAACCCTGGAGCTCAAAGGCGCCCGCCTGGACGACCGGCATCGATGCTCCTGCCGCAAAGCCGGGTCCAAGCACCAGGGGGATGCCCAGCTTCTTGGTCGTCGATTCGAGCCGTGCCGCGCGGTTCACGGGGGAGCCGATCGCGGTGTAATCGAAGCGCCGTTCGGAGCCGAAATTGCCTACCGAGCAGATGCCGGTCTCGATGGCGACGCCGATTTCGATGGAGCGATGGCCATCTGCGGTGAAGGCGGCGTCTTCGCGCCTCACCCGCTCGATAAGGGCCAGGCCCGCGTCGAGCGCACGCTCACGATGATCGGGTTGATCTAGCGGTGCGTTCCAGAAGGCCAGCACCGCATCGCCCATGAACTTGTCGATGGTGCCGTCGCGCTTGAGGATCTCATCGGTCGCAATGCCGAGGAAATGGTTGACCACCTTGGCGATCTCTTGGGTGTCGAGCTGTTCGCTCATGGTCGTGAAGCCACGTATGTCGCTGATCAAAATTGTGATCTCGCGCTTCTCGCCGGACAGGATTGCCTCGGTGTCCGAGCTTGCGAGGCGCTGCACCACGGAGGGCGACAGATATTGGGAGAACTGTCGCGTCAGGGTGGACCGGCGCTGCTCGCTGCGCCTGTAGAGGACATAGCCTTCGAAGCCCGCAACCATGATGGTTGCAAGCGCCGGCTGCAGCGGGTCATAGAGTGCACCCTGCAGGCTGTACTCGAGAGCGCCGAACACGAACGGCGAGACGGCCAGCAGCGCCAGGGAGATGGCGCCAAGCACGACACGCCCGGCGAGCACTCCGGAAAGCCCGATGAAAACGACGGCACTGAGGAGAAACCAGAGCCGCTCGAGCATACGCGCGTGCGCTGGCTCTGCCAGGAAGCGCCCGGCAAGCATCTGGCCGATCGCATCGGCGTGGATCTCCGCTCCTGGTCGCGCTGGACTCGTCGGCGTGGGCAGGTACTGCGTCAGGCCCACAGCCGACAGGTCGACAATGGCGATGGCGTCCCGCAGCCGCGGATCGCCATGGCCCGAAAGGATAGTGCTGGCAGACAGGCGAGGCGTGTCCGTGGCGGTTTCCCAGAGGCGGATGCTCCCCTCCGGCTCGAGCGGCACAATGGCGCCTGCCATCCTGAGTGCGTCGAACCCGGCTGCATTCATCCGGGCTGTGTAACCGTCCTGTCCAGCGTAAAGGCGCAGGAGCTCGAGTGCGAAAGACGGCCACAACTGCGCGCGTTGAGGGGTATTGCGGAGCCAGAGCAGCGGCACATGGCGCAGTACGCCGTCGGGATCGGGCAAGGTGCGAATCACGCCGAGGCCTGCGGCGGCGTTCGAGAATTCGGCAAGCGAGCCGGTAAGACCGGTGAAGCCGGGAAGTGTATCGGGTACTTGCCCGACGATCGACCAGCCGGCTTTGGGTTCTGCTTCTGAAACCGTCGCTTCATTGCCCAGGCTGACGGCAAGCGCCGTTCGATTTTTGGACAGCGCCGCTGCCAGGCGCTTGTCTCCGGCCATGCCCTCAGGCGAGGTGTCAGCCTCGGGGAGTACCAGCGCAAGCCCGACCACCGCCGCGCCGGATTGCGTGATGCCATCGACCAGATCGGCCAGGAGGCCACGGTTCCAGGGCCATCGCCCATGTGCCTTGAGGCTGTCGTCGTCTATCGAGACGATCACGACAGGATTGCTCGTCGCCTGACGTGGGGCGAGAAACTGATAGAAGTCGTACGTCCGCTCACGCAGGCGCGACAACGGCCCGTCAAAAGCCAAATGGCAAGCGAGCAGCAGGAGCACGACCACAAGGCCGGATATTTTGCGCCTGCCGGCTTGCCGCCAATCAGCCCAGCGCCTACCGACCGAGTGGCTCATCTCGTGCAGCCAGGCCTAATCGCAGTTGTAGTAGTAGCAGCAACCCTCACCCTCACACTCGCCCCGCCGCCCCCCGCTGCCCGCAGGTGGCGTTGGGCTGTCAGGGAATTCCATGACCACTCCTGGCAGTGCGCCGTCCCTGGACCCGCAGACTTTGAGCGAGGAGCCTAGAGCC
Source organism: Mesorhizobium sp. LSHC412B00 (assembly GCF_000503035.1). Lineage (NCBI taxonomy): Bacteria > Pseudomonadati > Pseudomonadota > Alphaproteobacteria > Hyphomicrobiales > Phyllobacteriaceae > Mesorhizobium > Mesorhizobium sp. LSHC412B00. The sequence continues at coordinate 472,449 of NZ_AYWB01000002.1, forward strand.
GACGCACAAATTGCGCTTACGTCCAACCCAGGACCCGGTGCGCCCGGCAGGCCAGTTCCCGCTATCCGGTCGATACTGTCCAAGATCGGGAAGGCGTCGATGCCGCCGTAGCCGGCCAGAAGCTTGCCATCGTCCGACGTGCAGGCGTAGCCCGGGTTCGTGATGACCAGCCGTTTGCCATTGATCGTGCAGGTCATACGGCCGGCGCGCAATATGCCGACGGTCTGGCCGGCTGCCACCAGCACTTCGATGATGCCGCCTCTCGCTCCGAGCACCATGTGCGGCGTCGCAACCTGCATGACGCCCCCTTTCGAAACCTGGCCGCCATAAAAACGGGCCAGGCCGCTGTTCATCCCGATGTCGATCTTTCCCGACCCGGAGCCCGGATTGTAGACGAACTCATCGATCGTCAGGCTGGTGTTTGGACCAATCTTGGCGCTCGATTCATCCCGGAACACCAGCATTCCGAGACCGGTGGGATTGCTGCGCAACTGGTCGCCGAGTTCGACGCCGGCGCCAACGTTCATCGTCCCGCCGTTATTGCGGACGATGATGGTCTGATAGGCCGTCATCGACCCGACCGTCTCAGCAGCGGATGGTGCCGCGAAGGCGAGGCAGGCGATAAAAACGACGATCTGATGATACCTCATCGCGGCCTCTTTCAATTGAGCGTCAACGTATAGCTCATGAGCATTTCGAACGATTTTCGGTCGCGGTTGGCGAGGGCGAAGTTGGTTTTGCGGTAGGCGAGATCGACGCTGATCTTCTGCGCTTCCGTCAGCTGAAAATCGCTTTCCGAGGCAATGCGCCAGAAGTCGCTCTTGATATTTGTGCCGATGCCGACGGACAGATCGGGAGTGTCGCTGTGGCCGGCCGATAAGGCGATCTGGTGCGACCATGCGAAAAAATCCGGTACGTTAATCAACAGGCCGCCATAGCGGACCTCGCCCGTATAGCTGCGGCTGATTTCGCCCGATCCGGAAGCGAAGTCATTCGAGCCGACAAAGCGCAAGCCGAGCGCCTGGCCATTGCGGAAGCGGTAGCTGCCGCCTGCCTCATAGAAGACCCTGCTATCCGCGAAAATGCCTTGCGAGGCGCTTAGATCGATGTAGCCGCCACCGGCGAAGAGCGTCGTCTCGACCGTCGGGCGAACGACGAAACGTCCACTGAGGCCGATGCCGGTTTCGTAAATGTCGCTGTCGAAACGATCCGTAACGGTAAACGCGGAAAGCAGCAGGCGCAGCGAATCGATCCCGCTGTTGGGCAGTCCCTTGTCCCAGGTAATCGCTGCGTTGCCGTGGATAAAAGTCTTCTCGCCACCCGGAACCGACAGGTCTTCCGTGAAAACACGCTCAGTCGCGGTCAACGACCCCGAAAGAACGAGCGCGTCGGCACTTGGCGTGCCGAGGTCCCACCGCACAAAACCTTCCGCCTGCCCGTAAGGCGAGACGAAGCTGTCGTCGTCCTGCGCCCCGCCTGGCTCAAAATCGGTGAATGCGCTGAATACGCCGCCGGTCAGGGCGAGTTCCCAGGTGACGCCACGCAACGCGCGCTCGATGCGGGCGAGCAGGCGAACAGCTTCCTGTTGCTCACTTGCGGTCAGACCCCCGACTTCGATGCCGTACTGCACCTGCCGCCGGGCCAATTCATAGGACCCGACATGGTAATACAACCGGCTGGCCGCAAGCCGGGCGCGCGCATCGCGGGGGTACTGGATCAGATACTGCTCGATCGAGGAGATCGCCTGATCGTATTGCCCAGCGTTGACCGCAACCGTGACGAATTGGGCGAGCGTTCCATTGTCGGCCGGACTGGCGATGCGGGCCGCAAACGCATCGTCATAGGCCCCAAAAAGACCTTGTGCGCCGGCCGGCAACACGCCGGCACAAAGCAGCGCTGCGGCGAAGCCGAAGATCGTTCGAAACGAAGATTGCATGCCGAGAACCCACCCCAAACCCGACTAGTGCGAGGGATTTAGCACGACTGCAAGAAAAAGGCGACTGAACGGTCGCCGGACTTATGCGAGTCCTCAGCAGCTGTTGCAGCTGCGCAACAAGATATCGGGTTTATTCCTATTTCGGCTGCGCTGATTGTCAAAAACTCTTCTCAACATTGCTGCACGTGATTGAAGTATTTGGCCCAAGGCTTAACAAAATCAAATCTCATCAGTAGTGGATCGCACAGCCGACAAGATTAATATTGGGTGGGCGATCCTGCGTATCTGGTCACCAGGCTTCAAGGTCACCCACGGCTTCTCCAAAGGCCTTCCGTCGCGTTTCGCAAGGGACGGAGAGCTGCCGGAGGTGCTTCTCACGAGGCGTGTGCGATTCGGCCCGGGTCTTGCAATTTCTTTGAACGCGAGGTCAGCTCATTGCCTCAACGCCCAGGGACGCGTCACCGCACGCAGCTTGCTACAGCACGAGCATGGTGGCCAGCCCCAGCATCAGGCCCATGCCTACAATATCGGTCACGGTGGTGAGGAAGATCGCCGAGGCGACCGCCGGATCGGCGCCTACCCGGCGCAGGCCCAACGGGATCAGCACGCCGGAGATGCCGGACATGAGGCACGATCCGGACATGGCAAGCAGGATCACAAGTGCCAGCATCGGCGCCTGCGCCGCCGACGCCGGTTGCCTCGAGGCATAGAACCACATCGCCGCAGCCGCAACAACGCCGACGAGCACGCCGTTGGCGGCCGCGAGCGCGCCCTCTCTCATCACCAAGTGCAGCTTCGGTCGTTTGTCCACATCCCCCAGGGCAAGGCCACGCAGCGTCATAGCCAGTGCCTGGCAGCCGGTGTTTCCGCTCTGCCCGGCCAAGACCGGGAGAAACGCCGCCAGAGCAACGATCTTCTCGATCGTGCCTGTGAACGAACTGACCACGAATGCGGCCATGAAGGCCGTCAGGAGATTCAACTGCAGCCACGGATGACGCTTCAGGAAGGCTGAAAACAGCGGCGTAAAAGAGCGCTCCTCCTTCTGGAGGCCTACCATCTGGCCAGACTGGGCGGAAATCTCGATGATTTGCTGCTCGAACAATCGCCAGCCGCGAACCTGCCCGAGCAGCCGGTTCTCCGCATCCACCACCGGATAGACAGGATAGTGACGCCGTACCGCCGCCTTGCATGCGTTACTCAAAGAGAGACCGACATCAAGAGCGAACGGCCTGGGCAGCATGATGTGATCGACAATCGCGTCGGGTTCGCTCAGCATCAGATCGCGCAGGACCGCTAGGCCAACCAGTCTATTGCCCTCGTCCGTGACGTAGAGATAAGTGAGCTCGGTCGGCACCTGGGCGCCTCTGACAGCTTCCACCGCGGCAGCAACCGTCGTCCCGACAGGAACGCTGGCGGGGATCGGGTCCATCACGTCGACGAGCGACTCGGGGATCGCGAAACCCATCTCACCGTCATGAGAGCTGATGGGCCGCATATGCAGTGGCAAATGCTCGGCCACCTTACGGGCGTGCCCGTCCGGCAACAGCTTTAGTGTGTCGCGGATGAACTCGGGAGACTCTCTAGCGAGCAATTCAGCTGCGTCATCAGGTGCTCGAGCACGCAGCGTGCGCACCAACTTCTGAACGCCGGTCTCTTCGTTCATTTGCTATGGCCCCCCAATTGGAAAGTGAAAAAGTTGTGAAGTATCGGATCGCACCGGGGCGGAAATACGACAGCTTCTTCCGGCCCCAGCAGTCCGCTTTGTGGTTGTCGCAAGCGCCGCCTGCACACTCCTAGCTTGAGAAGGCAAAGCAGACGTCTACATTTTGGGCGTGCCTTCGGTCAGGTCAGCATGGGAGTGTCCGCTACTTCCCTCGCTTTTCAATCTTTAGATTTGGGAGGTCGGGTCGCTTGGATACCACACCGGCCTCCTTCAAGGCTGTGTATCCAACCTTTTTGAGGAGCTTCTCTGTTTTGGCGCGCTCCTTGTCCAGAGCGGTATCACCTTTGACCTTGGGCATCCGTCCTCCATTTGGTCGTTGTCGTTCGCCGGTAAATGAGATTGCCGGAAATGTCCCGCAGTGTCGTGCTTTGACCCGCGGCCGAGGACTGAATTGAGGCGCTTTGCCGCCCGGCAGCCTTTGGGCGGGAAGCGGACGGGCGGGCTATTCCTGCTGGAATTGACAGGGCCAATCTTCTGGCCTCGTCATGCCAGAAGGCAACTCGGTCCGGGCGTCTCCACAAGCCATGTTGAGCTGCCACTGGGACAGACCCGCCGAATTGGATAGATCGAGGCCCTCGATACGGGTCAGAAAGAAAAAAGCGCCGTCAAAGTCTATCGGTGCGGTGAACTTCGCTCCTCGGAAATCCGCCCGCGCGAGATTGGCAAACGAAAAGTGGCTGCCGCTGATATCGGCGTCATGGAACTGTGCACGCCCCAATTCCGCCTTTGTGAAATCAACATTGACCAGATTGGCGTTCTGGAAATTCGAGCGCTGCACTTCCGCGCCCGTAAACACAGCGCCCTGCGCGTCCATCTGGCTGAAGTCGGTCCTGTACGCCTCGATTTTGTCGAACCGGGCGCCTTTGGCGGTCGAGCCGGCCAGGGAAGCGCGCACAAGCGTTGCCTTCTCAAAATTTGCCGCAAGGAGATTGCTGTTCCTGAGGTCGGTCGAAGTGAAATCAACACCGAACAGGTTTGCCCCGCTCAGGTCCTGTCCTTCCAGGATGAGAAGCTTTTTGTCACACTCCTGCCAATTGACGCCAGGCGTCGCGGCTGCGTAGCAATCTTGAGCGGCGGTGGCGTTTTGCCAAGCCAATACAGTGCAAACCGCCAGAACCAAGCCGGATCCGCCGTAAGCTCTGGTTCGTCTCAAAGTCATTGTTGCTGGACCCTCTGCTACTCGTCGACAATCAGCCTTACCACATCTGCTGACACTCGAGCCACGGTAACGACCGCCGTCACAGTTGCGCATCAACGATCCGCCGATAGCCAGCGGCAGCTTGCGAAATTATCGAGAGGTGGGGAAAAGCTTTGACGGTAGAGTGCTTTTTCGCGGATGCGATCACAAAACAAAGAGTTCGGCGTAAGCCGTGAGTTATTGGTGGGCCCGGAGGGCGAACGGAAATTGTTGATTTTGCTGGATTTTGGTGGGCCAAAATCTGAAAGGTCCCGTATCATCCCGTATGCTCCCGCGACCCCAAACTGCCGACCATAGCTGACCTCGTTTTGCAAACGTTGGGAGACAGGGTCCAGAACGGCGGAAATGGGGACGATTGCAGATCGGCAGCTGTGGCAACAGCGCGCGACCAGCTGACGGTCTAGCGCCTCGATATGGCCGATGAGACTTGGGAAGTAACAAACAAGCGGCAGCTTGCAGGCAGTTGTGATCGGTGGAATGGATTTACGAGTCGAGGCGCCGGACCAGGACCGGCTCACTTGCCTCGAAGTTCAGCCTGTTGGAATGGCGCGGAGGAACGAGTAGTGGTATCTAACGAGCCGGCGGCCCTCGATGTTTGACCGCGCTCGTCCTGCAACTCTCGTATGTCGTCCCGCAAAGTGGTGGCGCAACCGACCACTTCGTTCCGCATTGTTTAAACAGCGTATGACTCAATTCCAGTCAGATTTTTTTCTGAGCTGCGAAAAGGCGGACACTAACCGTCAAAAAAATTGCGCTTTTGATTTTAACGGAAAATCGCCGCAAGAACTATTTTGAGGTTTCACCAGCTATCGGGTTCACTGGAGCGATTTTTGGACCTTGCGGCATTCGATGGCCTACAGAACCGCCTCAAAAAGTACCGTCACCTCTTCGGTTGACCGAGTCGTTGATCGGCCGTCATATGAGCCCTATGCTGGCACGCTGGCCAGTGAAGCAGTTGTCGGCCTTTATTCGCCGGCTCAGGGATTTATGCCCACGCTTCAGGTCGAAGAAAGACCGGGGTGTCGGTTCCAGGCTCTGGCAAGCGGGCTAAGATTATCCTGCCGATTGTAGCCGCCAACCAAGATGTTGTCGGTCACCTCGCTGAAAAAATACACCCAGAAATAGTCAAGCTATCAGGAGCAAATAGGTCGTAAGGTGGCCTTGCGGTCCTCCTTCCCGGAGCGGTTTCGCTTGCCTGTTCAAACTCGGACGGCTGTTACTCAAAAACCGCAGTGGGTATTTTATGTGCCATTTTTGCGACATTCTATAGAATTTTGCTTGAATTTAGCGTTTTAGCGGTCACTAAATCAATAAGTGCTCCCATATTTTGCAAATTTGTGAACAATCACGGTTGAGTTGTAACGCCTGGCAATAATGGCGCAGGGGAACGTTGGGGTGGGGTGAAATGAATACGACATCTATGTCGGCGATAGGCAAGCGCCTCGGCCTGCTGACGACGGTCGCCATATTGAGTTGTGGGAATGCTCACGCGCTCACTCTCCAGGAGGCGATAGCGGTTGCGGTGGAGTCCAACCCCGAAATTGGCCAAGCGATCGAAAACCGCGAAGCAATCGAATTCGAGCTACGCCAAGCGAAGGGACTTTATCTTCCCAGCGTCGATGTCGAGGCGTCGGCGGGGGTTCGTCGTCTCGACAATTCCTCCCGGCGTTCGCTGTCCATAGAGGATGACGCGCTCTATCCGTCGGAAGCCGATGTCGTTGTCACGCAGACGCTTTATGACAGCGGCGCAAGGCGGGCGGAACTGAACCGTCAGGCGTCGCGGGTCGACGGCGCATCGTTCCGGGTGCTGGAACGGTCTGAATTCATTGGACTGTCTGTCGTCCAGGACTATCTCGAATACATGCTGCAGGCTTCGATCGTTTCGGAAGCGAAGAAGAATCTGGGCTTTCACCAGGCAATCCTCGGCGACATCCGGCAAGGTATTGCAGGCGGCGCGTTGAACGAGGCTGATCGCCAGCAGGCCGAGGAGCGGCTGTTCGCTGCCAAGGCACGTATGCAGGAGGCGACCGAAGAACTGGAGGCTTCCAAGATACGGTTCTTCAAGACGGTCGGTAAGCCGCTGACCAACGCGTCAAGGCCGAGCGATGTCTCGAGCGCGCTGCCAAGGTCGCTCGACGACGCGCTAGGGCTGGCGCGACAGAACAATCCGCGCGTCCACATGGCCAACAGCGATATCGACGCCGCCGCCTCCCTGGTGGATGCGGCGCGGGCGAAATTCGGGCCCTCCGTCATCGCCGAAGGCCGCGCCCGCGGCGGCTATGACATCGACGGCGACGATGGCGACGCTAGCGACCTGCAGGCGCGGCTGGTGCTGCGCTGGAACCTCTATCGCGGCGGCATCGACAAAGCCAACGAGCAAGAGCAGGTCCGCCGCACCAGCGAGCAGCGCCTTGTGCTGCACCAGGTTCTGCGCGAGATCGAGGAAGCCGTCCGTACGTCATGGGATCGCCGCTTCCGGCAGGCCGATCTGGCAAAGACATTGAAGCTTCAGGCTGCCGCCAACGAAAGGCTGGTGGCGTCCTATCGCGAGCAGTTCAAGGTCGGACAGCGCTCGCTGCTCGACGTGCTCGACGCGCAGAACACGCGGTTCAACACAGCTACGCTTGCCGACACCGCATCCTACGCGTCGCTTTTCGCGCAGTACCGGCTGCTGGCGGCAACCGGGCAGTTGCTGAAGACCATGAATCTTCAGCCGGCAAAACAGGCCACCGCCTATGCCAAGGCCGAGTTCAATGCGCCTGAAACGGCCGACACCGAAACCTATGCGCGCACGCCGTCGGAGCAGACGAACGATCTGCCTTTCGACATCCTCGCACCGGTAAGAAAGAAGTAGGAAGGTCAAGGACGAACGATAGTCCTGCGGGCCAATCGTGAACCCACAACCCAAAATCCTCTCCCCAAAAGAGGCGTTCAAGGCCTGCTTCTCCGCTGTTGCCGGGTACCTCGGCAGGCCGAGTTCCGAGACCGTGCTGTTTGCCGGCGTGCCGCTGTCAGACACCCGCATCGATATCGACGCCATCCGGCATCTTGCCGAACGCATCGGTCTTGAAATCACGGAATTCAGCCATCGCGACTTTCTTCGCGGACGCATCGACCTTCCCGCCATTCTGTTTCGCGTCAGCCAGTTGCCTGTAGCGCTGCTTGCCCAGACCGAGGACGGTGGATTTACGACCGCTCCCCAGGAAGACGGCCGCACGACAATCAGCAAATCCGAGTTTTCCGGAAGTTATATTAGTGGCGGCGTTTCCTTCTCGATAACCTATGCCAACGCAGTAGAGGCGATGAGCGTCGGTTCGGCGGCCAAGATCGAGCGGCGACATTGGCTGACCGGCACGATGGGGCCGTTCTGGCGCACCTATTCGAAGGTCATCCTGTCGGCGGTATTCATCAATCTGCTGGCTCTTGCCTCACCGATCTTCACCATGAACGTCTACGACAGGATCTTGCCGAACAAGGCGATATCGACTCTCTGGGTGCTGTCGATCGGGATCGGCGCGGTCATTCTGTTCGACCTGCTCTTGAAGACCGCCAGAGCGTCACTGATCGACTATGCCGGGCGCAAGGCCGATCTTCGCATCTCCTATATGCTTTTCGAGAAGGTGCTGAACTCGTCCTTGTCGGCAAGGCCCGGCTCAACCGGCGAATATGCAAATCGGGTGACCCAGTACGAGTTCGTGCGCGAGTTTTTCACGTCGAACACCATCAGCGTCTTCATCGACACAGCCTTCGTCTTCGTCTTTCTTCTTGTCATCTATGCGATAGGCGGTTGGCTGGTCGTCATACCGGCCATTGCCTTTGTCGCCTCGGTGATCGTCGGGCTGATCACGCAACGGCGCATCGGCAAACGCGTTGCCGCTTCCATGAACGAGGCTTCGCAGCGCCAGGCCCTGCTGGTGGAATCCATCTCCACGCTGGAAACGATCAAATCGCTGCGGGCAGAGGCGTACCTTCTGCGAAAATGGGCGGAGCATTCCAAGAACGCATCCAACACGTCCGAGAAGATCAAACAGCTTTCGGCTGCCGCCGGCAACATAACGCAAGCCATCCAGCAGATGGTCACCGTCGCTTTGATCGTGGCCGGCGCCTATGCCTTTTCGGAAGGGCATGTCTCGACCGGCGCCATCATCGGCACCGTCATGCTGGCGGGCCGGGCGGTGGCCCCGCTTGGGCAGATTGCGATCACCTTGTCCAGACTTCGCCAGGCGATGCTGTCCCTGCGAATGGTGAATTCGATCATGGCGCAGCCTGAGGATCGGCCGGACACGGTTGGTTTCGTCAACCGCCCCATTCGCAACGGTGCAATGGCATTCAGGAATGTCGGCTTTGTCTACCCGGGTTCCGAAAACGAAGTGCTGACCGGCCTGAATTTCTCGGTGAAGCCCGGTGAGCGGATTGGCATCATCGGCCGCATAGGCTCGGGAAAGACGACCATGGGGAGGCTGATCGGCAGGCTTTTCCTGCCGACCTCCGGCGAGCTGCTGCTGGACGGGATCGACATCCGCCAATACCACCCATCGGAGGTTCGCGCCGCGGTCGGGATCGTCGCGCAAGCCAACGATCTATTTTCCGGCACCATCAAGGAAAATCTCCTGATGGCGTGCCCGGAGGCGACCGATGAGCAGATCGTCGACGCGGCCAAGGCTGCCGGCGTCGACGACTTCGTCTCCCGCCATCCGCGAGGTTACGACATGAATGTCGGCGAGCGCGGCACCAATCTCTCGGGCGGTCAGAGGCAGACAATGGCAATTGCCCGCCTGTTGCTGACCAAACCGAAAATCGTGTTCCTGGACGAGCCGTCCGGCTCGATGGATCTGGCTTCCGAGCGCCAGCTGATCAAGCAGCTCAAAGTGGCTTTCGATCGCAACACGACGCTGATCGTTTCGACGCACCGCTTCAGCATGCTCGAGCTGGCCGACCGCCTGATCGTCATCGAGCAGGGCAAGATCGTTGCCGATGGACCGAAAGACCAAGTGATACAAGCGCTGCAGAAAACAAGCGCCTGACGAACAGAATTATGCGTGAACACAGCACGTTGGGACGTGGTAAATGCTAGCCAGGGAAGACCGTCCGCCGCTTTTTGCGTCGGCTTCGATATTCATTATCGGAGCGCTCTTTGCGAGTTCGGTAGCCTGGGCGTCCTTTGCCGAGGTCGATGAAATCGCACGCGGCGACGGCAAGATCATACCGGCGTCGAAGACCCAGATCATCCAGGCCAGCGAGCCGGGCGTGGTTCAGGAAATCGCCGTGACGATCGGTCAGGTCGTCAAGAAGAATGACCTCATCATTCGTCTCGACAACACCTTCAACACTTCCAGCCTTGGCGAGCAGCAGGCCAAGGCGCGGGCGCTGCAGACGCGCATTGCACGGCTCCAATTCGAACAGACCGGAAGTCTAGAGGGCGCGTTTCCCTGCCCGCCCGAGATCCAGAAGGTGGCGCCGGAAATCTGCGACAACGAGCAGAAGCTGCTAATCGCGCGGCGCGACAACTTCGAAGTCAAACTGTCGGTTCTCAAGTCGCGCCTCGATCAGCGTGAGAAGGAACTCGACGAAGCCAACGCCAATGCCGATCGCCTCACCAAGAACCTGGCCGTCAGCGACCAGGAGGCGAAGCTGGTCGAAGCGATGGTCAAGAAGGGCCTGATGGCGCGAACCGAGCAGCTCCGCGTCGAGCGCGAGCAGACCGAGCTCAATGGTCAGCTGACGCTTGCCGGAGAGACCATCAAGAAAGCCAGGTCTGCCATCACGGAAGCCAAGCTTCAGGTCGACGAACTTGGCCTCCAGCTGCAACAGGAAGCGCTCAGCGATCTAACGCAGGCGCTGGCCGATCTCTCGGTGGTGGACGAGACGATACGCGGTGCCACCGACAAGGTGGCGCGTACCGATATCCGTTCGCCTGTCGATGGTATCGTCAACACGCTTGACATCAACACGGTCGGCGCCTTCGTCCAGCCCGGCGCGGTCGTCGCGGGTATCGTGCCGACGTCCGAGACCCTGCTGGTCGAAGCCCGGGTCTCACCGCGGGACGTCGCCTTCATCCGGCCGGGCCAGGATGCCCTGATCAAGGTGACCGCCTATGACTTCTCGATCTTTGGCGGCATCGAAGGCAAGGTCTCGAACATCACTGCCGACAGCCTGGTCGACCAGAAGACCGGCGAACCCTATTATCAGGTCCGTGTCGCCACCGACAAATCGACCCTGACACGCGACGGCAAGACCTATTCGATCATCCCCGGCATGATCTGTTCGGTCGACATCAAGACCGGACGCAAGACGATCCTCACCTACCTGATGAAGCCGATCAACAAGGCGCGTGAGGAGGCGATGAGTGAGCGATAGCGCGGTCTCCCTTCCTGCCGATCGCGACCGGCTGCTGCCACCGCTGGCGGCAGAGGATTTCGGACTGGAGTTCCGGGTTGTGGCGCGAGGCGGCACGCGCCGCGGCATTCGTCTGGAACGGGCGTTCTGGACCTCGCTGAAGCAAATGGCAGAAAGCCGGAAATGCACGATCGGCATGCTGATCGAAGAGATTGCCGAGAGCCACGCCAACACCGGAAACCTGACATCGGCAATCCGCGTAGCGTGCATGCGTGGACTGGCCGACCAGAACGTCACCTTGCAGAGGCTGGCGTCGATCAAGACCATCAACGCCATTCTGGTCGCCTGCCCCTCGCCGGCCTTTGCCCTGTCATCTTCGAAGAAGATCCTGACCTTCAATGCGCCGTTCCAGCAACTGGTGCGCCGTCAATTGCCGGCGGCGCCGAACGAGGATGCGCGCCACGACCTCAAGCTGGCGCTGGACCTGAATGTCGCCGACATATTCGCCAGGCTCGAGGCCAATGGCGAGACGCCGGTCGCCACCGGTTTCGTCATCGGCGCCGGCGACCGCCGCTATCGGGGTCAACTGAATGCGGTGCGGGCGCCGGTGGTCGAGCCGGAACTGCTGATGGCGTTCGTCTTCGGCGGCTAGAGCGTTTCACCGCTTCACGGAACGGTGAACCGCTCTATCTCGCTGATTTGACTCAGTTCCCAACGGAAAGCGCTACGCACTCTTCCCGGGAAAACCGTGTCACACTTTTCCTGGAACTGCTCTAGAGTGCCCCAGACACGGCATACTTACTGCTGCAGACCTTCGCCCGGCGCGACCGTCGAAAGGCCGCCCTTGATATCGGCTGTCTGCGCAGAGCCGGTCTTTGCGCCATGGATCCATGCGCGGTCGGTGCTGAACGAATACAGCGGCACGTAGCTCGGCAGATCGCTGTCGCGCGAAACGACATTGCTCAGGCTGTCGAGAATGAAGACCCCGCTGCCGGTGCTGACCGACAGCACGGCATGAAAGAATCCGCGCTTGCGATCCTGCAAGACAACCAGCGACATGCTCTGAACCGGGATGCCTGCATGCAGCAGCGCGGCCATCTTGAGGATGGCAAAATCTTCGCAGTCCCCTGCCCGCCGCTCGAGGATTTCCGCGGGCTTGGCCCAATAGTCGAGCTTGCCGTAAACCACGCTGTCCTTCTTGTAGGCGATCGCGCGATTTATACTTGCGTTGACGAAGGACAGCTTGTCGAGGAAGCGCTTGTCCCGGGCTGCCTTGACGATCCCGGCAAAGGTGCTGTTGTTGCGCTCGCACGCGCTGTCCGCGGTGCAGTCGACGATTGCCTTGTAGACAGGCGCCCAGCGCGCCGAGACCGGGAAATTGCGCATCGACAGGGCAACCGAACCGAACACGCCGGGAATGATCGCCGCCGTCTGGATCGGGTCGATCCCGGCGTCGTCCTGCGCGATCGAAGGATCGCTCTTTTCATGAACGGCAACGGGACCATAGCTGCCGAAAATCATACCGATCCTGTAGGCCGAAACGGGCTGCCAAGGTTGCGGTCGAGCCAGTGAAACGCCGCCGAGACTGGGCGGGGTTTCGACCCGAGCCAGCAGCGCATCGGTACGGCCGACGTCAGCTGCGATGGCGCTCGCGGATGATGGCTGCGGCAGGCTTGCTATGCCCATTGCCAGCAGGAGCAGCTTGAGCCCGGTTATCCCCGGGGCAGATTTTTCTTTTTTCATAACGCCCACCTTTGACTGCGGACGCTACCAATCTTGTCTCAAATTACTGGAAATGAAGGTGGATAAGTTTCTCGCAAACAGTAACATCTATTTTGCATAAAATTTTATTCAAATTTATACCTGTATTTACCAACCCAGCTCGACCTAGCGGATATTAAACGGATTGCGACTCAACCATGTATACCAGGTTATATGTTTGGGGTTTACCACGTGTAAAAAATGCCGAGACAGGCATATCGGAATATATGAAAATGATTGCGGGATAGTTGCAAAGCAGAGGCCGTCACTGTCTCTTTCCGGGAAATACCGGAGGGGTTTGGTTATGACGAACAGTAACGAATTGGACACCGTCTCGAATTCTTGGGACCAGCATTCTCCCGATGAACATGGCGGCTCGCCGTCGCAGGTCCAGGTAGCGCAGGCCGCTCAGGCGGCGCCTGCCGAGCCCGTACCGGTCGATGTCGGCAGCGGCGCGCCCGTCAAGCAAGATGCACCCGCGGAGGCAAAGGCCCCGGCGGCAGCTGCGCCCCACGAATACGTGGCCGACGCCAGCAACGTGGTAAAGCTTCCGGCCGACGTCTCGATCGACAACATCAAGGTCGACGGCCACAACCTCGTGCTTGAACAGGCTGATGGCTCGGTGATCGTGATCAAGGATGGCGCGCTCAACGTGCCGACCTTCATCATCGGTGACGTCGAGGTACCGCGCGTTGCCTTGCTGGCAGCGCTTGAAGCAAGCCATGTCGATGTCGCCTTCGGTGCCGATGGCTCGATATCGGCCGGTCAAGGCGGTTCGAACTCAAGTGCCGGCGGAGACTTCTCGGTTCCCCCAGGTGGCATCGGCGACGGATTCGGTCTTTCGGCGCTGTTGCCGCCCACGGCTCTGCAATTTGGCCTTCTGGATCGGCGCGAACTCTTCCCGTCTGTCGTCGACAGGCCGGTTTCAGTAGTGGCCACATCATTGCTCACCCCGGACCAGGCGGCCAGCGAAACTGGTCTTGACGGCGGCCCGGCTCAATCACCCGGCAGCGATGCGCCCAGTAACTCTGAAACCTCCGGCATCGGATCGATCAGCATCAACGCACCAGATGGTATCGGGTCGATCGTCATCAACGGCGTCACCGTTACCGCCGTCGGCCAGCATATTCCGGGCGATTTCGGCTACCTGACGATCGTCTCCTACAATCCGAGCACGGGTGCTATCCAATACGATTACACGGTGACCGAATCGGTCACTCATCCCCTTCAGGGGGGCGGATTCAATCCCAACGACACGGTTCCGGACAATTTCAGCATCACAGTTACAGATGTCGACGGCGATTCGGCCAGCACCACCTTTGCCGTCGCCATCATAGACGACGTGCCGACAGCGGTTGCCGACACGGACAGCATCGCCGCCGGCCAGTTTGGCCCCGCGACGGGCAATGTGCTTGTCGGCGGTACGGACGCGGTCGACGCGAACACCACGGACGGCGTTGCCGACACCCAGGGCGCCGACGGCGCGACGGTGGTTGGCGTCGCCGCCGGCGACACCAATGCCGACGCCACCGGCTCGCTCGGCGTCCAGGTCCAGGGCCTCTACGGCAAGCTGACGCTGGCCGCCGACGGAACATATAGCTACGTTCGCGATGCAGGCTCGGCCGGCGGCGTCAACGACGTCTTCACCTACACCGTCAAGGATGGCGACGGCGACACCTCGCACACCACGCTGACGATTTCGATTGGCAACTCGACGCCTGTGATCACGGATCTGACGCCGGAGGCCGGTGGCGGCGACGTCATCGTCAACGAGGCGGCATTGGACGCCGGCACGCCGGGCGGACCAGGGTCCGATCCGGCAAGCACGGCCGAGACCGGCGCCGGCACCTTCATTGTCTCCTCGCCCGACGGCATCCACTCGCTGGTGATCGGCGGCAACACCTTCATCACCGATGGCGTGTTCACCGCAGGCTCCTTCACCACCGCGCTCGGCAACACACTCAATGTGACGGCTTACAATGCCGCCACCGGCCAGGTGAGCTACACCTACACGCTGGCCGACAACGAGGCGCATGCCGCGGGCCAAGACACGAACAGCCTTTTCGAGAACTTCACCGTAACGCTAACCGATCAGGATCTGCAGAGCACCGACGCCACGCTCACCGTCAACATCCTCGACGACGTGCCGACGGCGCATGATGAGGCCTCGCAGTCGATTGCTGAAGGTGCCCCGGCGCTGACGGGAACACTNCCCAGGCAACCGGCACCGTCAACGTGACGGTGTCCGACGACGTGCCGACGGCGCATGATGAGGCCTCGCAGTCGATTGCTGAAGGTGCCCCGGCGCTGACGGGAACACTGGACTTCGTCGCCGGCGCCGATGGCGCGACAGTGACGCATATCAACGGCACGCTGCTGGCCTTCGATCCCGGTACGGGCTACTCGCAGTCGATCGACATCGGCGCGGGCACCATCCAGGTGAAGGCGGACGGGTCCTACTCGTTCACGCCGGATGCCTCGGTCGACAACAGCTCCGGTCCCGTGGCGGTCAACGCGACCTACACGGTGACGGACGGCGACCTCGACACGTCAACGGCCAACATCGCCTTCACGATCACGGACGGCGCGGCCCCGGTTGCGGGCGCTCCGATCACGCTGGCGCTTGANACGGCCAACATCGCCTTCACGATCACGGACGGCGCGGCCCCGGTTGCGGGCGCTCCGATCACGCTGGCGCTTGACGACCAGAACCTGAGCGACGGCTCGACGCCGGCCGGTCCGGACTTCGCCTCGAACTCGATCACCTTCACGCCGGGCTCGGATGCGATCGCCTCGATCGCCTTCGGCACCGACCTGAGCGGGCTGAACACCGCGAACCTGACCTGGACCAGAGTATCGGACACCCAGGTCGTGGGCAAGGACGGCGCCGTGACCGTGGTGACGCTGGATCTGTCGGTTGCCAACAACGTGGCGACGGTGACAGCGACGCTGAACAACAGTTACGATGCCCATCCCGGCATTAACGCCGACGACCTGGTCAATTTGGGCCATGTCGGCGTGGTCGCCACCGATACCGATGGCACCCAGGCAACCGGCACCGTCAACGTGACGGTGTCCGACGACGTGCCGACGGCGCAAATCGATACCGACGTGGCGCAGTCAGGCCAGACGGTTGTGGGCAATGTCGAGACTAACGACACGGCCGGCGCCGACGGCATCGCCTCGATTGCCTGGACGAATGTTGCGGGCAGCACGGTGACAGGCACCTTTGGTGTGCTGACGGTCGATGCCAATGGCGGCTACAGCTATCACGCCAACCCGAACGCGTCGGGTGTCGACGTCTTCAACTACACCATCACGGACGGCGACGGCGACACCTCGCCCTCGACGCTGACAATCACCGTGTCGAGCGGCGCGCCACAGCCGGTTGCGGCAACGCTAATGGTTAACGAGGCGGCGCTGGACACCAGCACGACAGGCGACGACATTGACCATGGCACAGTGACGGGCACGAACCCGTCGAGCACGGCCGAGACTGTTATGGGGACGCTGACGCTCGGCGATCCGGACAGCCCGCATGTAACCAACATCGCCGGGGCCACGTCATCGGTGGTCGGCGGCAGCGCTGTGACCGTGCAGGGCACCTACGGTGTGCTGCAGATCGACCAGGACGGGCACTACACCTACACGCTGACGACACCCTTCACGACGGCGCCGGCCACAAACAACGGCGCCGAGACGGAACTCGGCAAGGATGTCTTCACCTATACGGTGACGGACAGCTTCGGCAACAGCTCGACCTCGACCATCTCTGTCGACATCGTCGATGATGTGCCGACGATCTCGGCACCTGGCGCCAGCAACTCGCTGACGGTCGACGAGACGGTTCTGGCGACCAACGACACGCAGAGCTTTGCCAGTGCCTTCACGTCGAGCTATGGCGCCGACGGCGCCGGGTCGATCAGCTATGCGCTTGGCTTCAATGCCGGAACGACCGGACTGGGCGACACGGCGAGCGCCCCGGCGGGAGNAGGACGGCGACAGCTCCGCTGCGACGCTCAACATCGGCCAGAACCTGACCTTCCTCGATGACGGCCCGACGATCTCGGCGCCTGGCGCCAGCAACTCGCTGACGGTCGACGAGACGGTTCTGGCGACCAACGACACGCAGAGCTTTGCCAGTGCCTTCACGTCGAGCTATGGCGCCGACGGCGCCGGTTCGATCAGCTATGCGCTTGGCTTCAATGCCGGAACGACCGGACTGGTCGACACGGCGAGCGGCCAGGCGGTAGTGCTGAGCCTCGAAGCCGGCCAGGTGGTCGGCCGTGCAGGGGCCGGCGGCCTGATCGTGTTCACGGTCACCACCGATGCGTCGGGCAATGTGACGCTCGACCAGCAGCGGGCGGTCGTCCATCCGACGGCCAACCCGAACGAAGCAGTCAGCCTGAATGCCGACAATCTGGTGACGCTGACGGCAACGATCACCGACAAGGACGGCGACAGCTCCGCTGCGACGCTCAACATCGGCCAGAACCTGACCTTCCTCGATGACGGCCCGACGATCTCGNGACAAGGACGGCGACAGCTCCGCTGCGACGCTCAACATCGGCCAGAACCTGACCTTCCTCGATGACGGCCCGACGATTATATCTCCGGCCTCCGCAGTCGTGGCAAACGGAGCAGGAGCGCCCGTCTCGTTCGACCTCGATATCGACGGGATACTTACCAACAACTACGGCGCTGATGGCGGAACAGTCATCTTCCCGACGTCGCTCGACGGCACGGCGAGCGGGCTGACCTCAAACGGCGTTTCGATCGTGTACGACGTCTCCGCAGACGGCCACATGCTCACGGGTCTGGCCGGCGCCACATCCGTGTTTGTCATTACGCTCAACCCGGCGACCGCCTCATACTCCGTCGATATGAACGGAATTGTGGACAGCATAACCACTGTCGATTTCAACGGGGGCGCCTATGATTTCGTCGGCGGCAACAAGGTGTGGGCAGGCTTCAATACCGCAGCCAATGACGACAGCAAGGATCTGCTGCTAACGCCGATGGAAGGCGGCGTAAACGCCGGGACTCTGAACACAAACGCGAATGAGGGTGGCGTCAGCGGCGGCAATTCGGTTGGGTTAGGTGAGAAAATGCGCCTTGACTTTGTCGTGGACCTGACCGGAAGTCCACCGAACGGTGACTACTCGACGGTGGCGAACCAAAATCATCTTTTCGACCAACACTATACGACCAACGGCGCATCGGCGTTGTTCACCAGCACGTCCGGGTCTGCGGCTCGTTTCGCTGCCTTCGATGATCCGGACGGCAACACGAAAGTCGGCGACGGCGTCCAGGATTCCCTTACCGCAGTTGCAATAAGCTACAATGGCGCGACGACCTTGGTGTCGTTCGCCGACATTGGTACAACAACAACGAACGTCACAGTCGGCGGTCATCTATTTACAGTGCATTTCGTCGATGGCGCAGCGGCTGGAACACAATATGAAGCAGTCGTCGGTTCAATCGTCTCGAACACTTCGATAGCGACCTATACGGCCGACGGGTACAACAGCCTCCAGATCGGTTACGAATCGGGCGATACTTTCAAGCTCGGAGATTTTGGCGCAGCAGTTTCGACAAACAGTCCGGTGAGCTTCGATCTTCCGGTTAGTGTCGTCGATGGCGATAACGACACCGCTGCGGGCACCATCGGCATCACGTTGAGCCCGGCGGGACAAACCATCCAGAATCACTCGTCGGATCTGGCCGGAGACCCTCACTCGTACACGTCGACGCTGGCGGCGCCTCATATCATCGGGTCGGACTTCAACGACACGCTGAACGGCGACGGCGCCAACAACGTGCTCTATGGCGGCGCCGGCAGTGATACGATCAACGGCAACGCCGGCAACGACCTTCTGATCGGCGGCGCCGGCCAGGACACCATGACCGGCGGCACGGGCGCCGACACATTCAAGCTCGACGGGTTGGACATCAAGGACCTCATCGCAGACTACAGCGGCGGCCAAGGCGACAAGATCGACCTGTCATCCCTGTTTGAAACAGGACCGGGGGCCAACATCGCCGACTTCGTGAAATACGATTCGGCCTCACACACGCTCAGCGTCGATACCAATGGTACAACCGGCGGCGCCAATTTCGTCGACGTCGCCGTCTTGCAGAACGCACCTGTCGCCGGCACCATCAATCTGATTTACGACGACACGGCCCACGTACAGCACACGGCCACGATTTAGCACTTATGCGTGGCCGTGCTCCCATGCTATATATTAGCGAAACATAAAACCGCAGTTTGGAGAGGGACTTAAATGAAGCGTTGTGCAAGATTGCTGGCTTCGGCAGCGGCGCTGCTGTTGGCTGGATCGACGGGCTTCGCCGCCGACATCATCGAAGGGCCGGTGGCAGACTATTGCCGCACGGTCGGCACGTCGAACCTGGTGCTGAATGACAACATCGTCGATCTCAAGGCCGAGGTGGTGAAGCTGATGGACGAGTCGGTGGCCGTCGCCAACAGCTCGGAATGGATCAATTCTTCGCGCCCCGCCTTCGTTTGGGCATCGGAAGCCAAGGTCGCCTGCGGCATGGCCTATGGTTATCTCAAGACGAACTACAAGGACGAAGACACCCTCAACAAGTGCGAGTGCTTCCACGACCGCATGGTCGAGTACATGAACTGACCGGAAGGGATCCGGCCGTGCCGGTTGGCTGACCCCATGGTCGGCGGACGATTGACGAGGGCGATCGCCGGAGCGATCGCATTGACCGGTTTTGGCCAGCTTGCCACTCAAGCCTGCGCCAACTGGCTGGAACGACCTAGCCTGGAGAGACCAGCACCGTTCGGCTTGAGGCGGCCGGTTCGCTGCGACGCCGCCTCCGAATGGACGCGCGCGACATTCAAGGCGTTTGCGACATGCCAGGCATCGCTCTACGGCCTGGAGCCGGTGCTGGCGCACGCGGTAATGGAGATCGAAAGCGAATTCGATCCCGATGTGCGCGGCGCCGATGGTGAGGTCGGGTTGATGCAGGTGATGCCGGGAACGGCGCGAATGCTCGGCTTTCGCGGCTCGCTCGACGAGCTTGGCGCGCCGGCGACCAACATCGCGCTCGGCGTCAGATATCTGGCGCAGGCAAACAGCCTTGCCGCAGGCGATCTCTGCACCACCGTCATGAAGTATCGTGCCGGGCACGGTGAAACCCGGTTCTCCGAACTTTCGGTCCGCTACTGCCGGCGTGCGCGTGCAATCCTGGCGAGAGAAGGTTTTGCGGTGGCCGGGCCATTGCCGGTGGCGACGTTCGGATTCTCCGCATTCCCGACAGCAGGAGACGATGGTGCCCCTGCCCCGGCGAGGCGGATTTGTGTGCGCCGCCTGTTCGTGCCGGGCCCACGATACATGAAATGCGCGGACTATCGAAGCGCCGGGCAAGCCAGAATGATCAAGGCGCTCCGGGCAAAACTTTTCGACGGCTGAGCCATAATCCAGCAATTGCAAAGACGGCGAGGCAAGTCTGCCGTAAGATGAACGGATGAGACCGGGACAAATACCCGGCGGGATATGAGGGAGGCATCATGGATTCTGGCCGGCAGCGACACGGTTCGTGGACGTGGGCGATCGTCTTTGCGTTAGCGGGCATAGTGTCGGGCTGCCAGTCGAAAGGCAGCGTCTCGGACGCGCTCGACCAGGCGGCGATCGCCGCACCCGGAGCGCCGGCCGCCGGCACCGCTGCCAGCCCGGCCCAAGCCACGCGATCGCTCGGCACCGGGTCGACGAAGGTCACGATGCTGCTGCCTTTGTCGGCCCCGGGAGTCGCCGGCGAAAACGGCCGGAAGATGCTCGATGCGACCAAGCTGGCAATGGCCGACCTTGGCAGCGCACTGCTCACGGTTACGGTCGAGGACACCAAGGGCGACAGCGCGCACGCCAGCGAATTGGCTGTGAAGGCGATCACCACTGGAACCAAGATCGTCATCGGCCCGGTCGAACTCGCGGCCGCGCAGCACATAGCCAAGCTGTCGGGATCGAAGCGGCCGCCGGTGCTGGCGTTGGCCGACAATTTCGCCGGCGGCCCAGGCGTCTATGCGGTGCGCCTCAACGAGGCCGACAGCGCGGCCGCGGGCGCAGCCGGCCTGGCGGCCAAAGGCAGCAAGAAGTTCGTGTTGCTCGTTGCGGCGGGCCCGAATGCCAGCGTGGTGGAAAAGCGGGTCGCCAACAGTCTCAGCATCTATGGCGCGACGCTCGCCGTCACCATTCCGTATCCGGCCGGCGACGGCGGCACCAAAGTGGTCGATGATGTGGGCTCGCTGGTCGAGGCTCCCGACGCCATCATCATCGCCAGCGGCGACGACAATCCGGCGCAGATCCTTGCGGCGCTCAAAACGAAAGGCATTCCTGGAAAAGCAATTGCCGTCGTTGGAACCAACCGCTGGCTGGAACATCCGATGGAGCCGCTGTTTGAGAGCTCCTACATCGCCACGCTCGACCCAACCGAAACCGGCCCGATCGCCGACCGCTTCAAGACGACCTACAATTATCCAGCCGACGCCAATGTCGCCTACGCCTATGATATGGTCGCCCTGACAGCAGGAATTGCAAGTTCGGCCGGGCCTGACGGCTTCAGCAAGCAGGTGCTCGAAAATCGGAGCGGATTTCGCGGATCGACCGGCCTGTTCCGGTTTCGGGCGGATGGCTCCAGTGAGCGATCCATGCCCTTCTATCAGGTTCGAAAAGGCGCACTCAAGCTGGTCGCCAAATCGACATCGGGGTATTGAGGGGCAAGGAACCTTGCTTGAGTTGATGGGCTGGCTGAGGCACAATCGCTTGATAGCGCTCGGAAGCCTGCTCCTCCTGGCCGGGGTCTTGTTGATCATGCGGGCCGCCGATCTGCTTCCCATCGATCGGCCGATACCAGCGTCGCGTCAATCCATCGACGATAGCCAGCCACTGCGACCAATTGCGAGCGCCGCCAATACGCCATGGCGAGGACGGGCACGCAAGATTGCTCAGGACCTTATCGCGCCGCCACAGCTTGATCCGGCGCAAATCGAACGGGTCGAGCCGCGCCCGCCGCTCAGCGACCTTGGTCTGGCTTCGCCTGCAGGGATGCGGATGCCAAAGGATTGGAAAGAGGTCCTGCTGTACCAACCGGTTGCCACCTCGTCGGCAACCTTCGAATCGATGGGGCGCAAGGTAGCCATCAGCGGGATCCAAGGCATTGACCTGGATGAGACCTGTTCCTTTCGTGGCATCGCCTGGCCTTGCGGCCAGCGTGCGCGCGCGACGTTCAATTCCTGGCTGCGCGGCCGGGCGCTGAAATGCGTCGTGCCGCCGGAAATCGATCGTTTTGCCATTGCGGCACCGTGCAGCTTGGGCAAGCAGGATGTCGGCGCCTGGCTTGTTTCCAATGGCTGGGCGACGGCCCTGGCGAGTGGCATCTACGGCAAGGCGGAGGCAGTGGCCAGAGACGCGCAGATGGGGATATTCGGCCCGCCGCAATAGCCGATAATTCGGTGTCGTCGCTTTTACCGCCGTAGCCTTGCTTTTGAAGGCCTGATTTCGGGCCGATGGTAGGTGATTGCGCCATTACTAAAATTGTATGTTTCCTCGAAACTGAAAGTGCAGCACCTTGGCCTTATGACAGCCGATCAGGCGGGAGATTGGCTAATGATGACACCAATGGCGAATAGCTCGCCCCGGCAATGGAAAGATATCGCATGGCTGACTGCCCTGGGATCGGCGGGAATTCTGCTCCTCTCGGTTGGCCTAAATTATCTGCTTCTGTTCTCGGAAGCCTTGACGCCGTTCGGCCGCAGCATGGTCACAGCGATCCTGTTGCCGGTCATCGTCGGTGGCCCGCTTTTGCTGTTCATTGGCCTGCAGCGGACCGAGCTCGTCCGTTATCGAAGAGAACTCAACAAGTCGGCGACCTTTGACAGCCTGACAGGCTGCCTCAACCGGACAGTCTTCACGTCGATGGTCGAAAGGAGAGCAACCAGGCCGAAATCGTCTGGTCCAAGATCTGGCGCCTTCCTGGTCATTCATCCCGAACACATCAGGTCCATCAATCTGCGCTTCGGCCTTGGCTGGGGTGACGAAGCCTTGCGGCTCATAGCCTCGACCATCCAGTCATCGGTACGCAAGGAAGATCTGGTGGGCCGGATCGGAACCTCCATGTTCGGGGTCTTTCTGCCCGGTGCGACAGAAGAAGACGCCAGGGAGATCGGCGAGCGTATCCGGGCGCGCGTGGCCCAAGCCTATTTCGCGCCAAAAGGAACCGCGGACACGCTGACCATCAGCGTCGGCGGCGTGGTGTTTGAAAACGAGTTGGAATTCGAGGACATGTTCCGATCGGCGGAATCGTTGTTATCCGGCATGGAGCACCAGCCTGGACTTCAACTGTCGCACCTCCACAACTAGCTGGGACGATTCGTTGCCGGAGGAACATCGCCGCAAATATGTCTTGCCGCACGGCTGCGACAGCGATCATCTTGCCCTTGTTGCCAAACCGGACGATTGACCCATGGGGCGGTTTCAACCCGTGGGAGGTCTGGCTCCTGACGGTGCTGACGGCATCGCCGCGCATCGCTGGCAGTATTGCCGGACCGATCAAGTTCTGGTTGCCGCTGGTTGCAGCAACCTTGATCGCCTTGATGGCCGGCTATGGGACCATGCTGCTGCCGCCGAACTCCTGACAGGTCGAGACACCCGCCGCGCGAGTAGCATCAGGTTCGGCGCTCAGGGCACGAGCGACAAAGCTTGAGGGCGCACAGATAGCAGCTGGATCCCCACGGCTCTCTCTTCATCCGTGGGGATCACAAGCACGTCGACGTCGGAACCAGCAAGGCTGATGACCTCGTCGCCTCGTCCATTCAGCTTGTGGTCGATATTAACCGCAAACCAGCCGGCCACAGCCCCGGCCCTCTCTCGAATATATTGGGCGTTTTGGCCTAGGCCTGCCTTGAACACCAGCGTGTCCAGTCCGCCTATCGCAGCGGCCAGCGACCCGATCTCGCGTGCGATACGATAGACGAAGAGATCGACTGCTTCGGCGGCAAGAGGATCATCGGAGTCGATTAGCGTCCGCATATCACCGGATATCCCCGACACTCCGAGCAGGCCGGATTGCTCGTAGAGAAGGGTGACCAATCGTCCGTCTGCAGCTTCCGGTCATTCAGCAAATGGAGGGTGACGCCAGGATTGAGCGCGCCGCAACGCGTGCTCATGACGAGGCCGTCCAATGTCGAAAACCCAACACTTATTCCAGCATTCATGGCGCACAGACTGGCACCGCTGCCGAGATGGGCGACGATCACCTTGCCGCCAGCTGCGGGTCCGTAGCGGGTCCGAAGCTGCGAAGCGATATGGCTATAGGTAAGCCCGTGAAACCCATAGGAAATGCCGGCATCGGTCATCTTCATGCGGAAGGCCATAGATCTTGGCGATCCGAGGCCGAGCGTATTCTTATGGATGACGATCTGGATGCGCCCAGGTAGTCGTCTTCATACGTGTCCTCGCCATACGGAGTTCAGAACCCGCCTAATTGCACGTCGTTGCCGCCGATTACCGCACGCATCGTTGCAGGGTCTTTCGAGACCGGGAGGCTTGAGCTACTGTGACAGGCGCCAACGAAAGACCGAGAAATTGACGAACAGGGCCAAAGTCATTTGACTCTAGCGGAAAGACTTAGCCGATGATGCTCAATTCAAACTTTGAGAATTAAGCGTAATCCATTGATTATTAAGTTTGTGGGCCCGGAGGGTCAGCGTTTTCTACAGGAAATCAGTACGTCAGTGGTTGGTTCGCCAAGCCGTTTCTCTCGTATTCTCTCGTATGGTCTGGCGAACCAAAGGCCAAGAAGACAACTAGTTCCATGGGAGCTGTATTTGACCATGGTAGTATGAGCGCTGCCGCATTTGGCCGGAAGCTGACTGGCCGCTTCTGGCGCAAAACGATAACGGACGTTTAACCTGGTCTGGTTCAAGCACCGTTGTCGGGTTCAAATCGCGTGACCACGCCAATGGTACTCCAGTATGGCGCTTCGGAACCTCCAGGTTGCGGGGCCTTGTGATCGCAAGTAAACAGTCGCGGAATTTGGTCACACGAAATGGCCAATGACCGGTTTCGAACGTCCGCAATTCGTGGCGTCAACGATATATTGCACACCTACGGGACCTTACTGACCGATGCCGGCCTGCTCGCCTGGAGGCTGGGGAGGAGCGGCCCGGGGAGTCTCTGGGCCGGCGTCGGTCACCCCTGGCATTACGCTGTTGCCGGCAGAAGCTGGCAGTCATTGTGATGAGGGCAATTTGCCCACCATCGTCGTCAAACTGCGCGGCACCGTGAATGATCTACTGCATTCCGCGGAGGGAATTCACGTCGGCGCAGAACTCGGCGTAGGGCTTGCTCATTGCCGCGTCATTGCATTCGCGCATGATCATTTCGTGCATGGGCTTAGGCTTGGCTATGAAGACCGCCTTGAACTCGGGCATGGACTTCAGTGTCTTCATCGAGGCATCGGTGTAGAATGGCACGATATTGTCGACGACATCAACCGCGCCGGCAACTGCCATGCTCCCTAGATTGACGGCCGAGCAACCGCCGCGTGAACGTGCTGCTCAGGGAGAACAATAGCGAACGCGCTCATTGCCTCTCCTTCGCTGCGCGTTTTGCCCCAGCCAGGCCACGCGCCTTTCTCGTTCGCCGGACTTTGGGCTTACAATTCCAATCTCGACATAACCAGCTGCACCATCATCACAAAGCCTGCCGCAGAACCGATGAAGCAGTTGCATGATCAACAGCCTCATTCTCTACCAGGCATACTATGACGCCTGGCTGGACCAGGGGACCAAAGGACCAGCCTCAAGGACATTCTCAGCCACGACATCGACGGTCAGCTGCAGTTCAACCGCGTTGGACGTGAGGTGAACACGAGCGCCGTCAACAANCTGGCTGGACCCGGCGACGCCCAAGGACAGCCCCAAGGACATTCTCAGCCACGACATCGACGGTCAGCTGCAGTTCAACCGCGTTGGACGTGAGGTGAACACGAGCGCCGTCAACAAATATCCCAACGACCATCCCGGCCTGGTCGGGCGGAGCCGGCGACTTTTTCTGTTCGCCGAAATCGTCAAGCACGCCCCTGCTGGGGCGAAGCTTTCTAAAGCACGCTCCGACCTCATATTTTCAGGAGGGCGGGATGACAGAGCGTGAGCAAGAGATCGTCGCGAATGCATGGGCACTGGCTACGGGCGCACAACAAATCCTAGAGGCGCTTCTCATCATGCTGAAAAGGTCGGGAACGTCGCGCGACCTTCGATTGCCGGGTAGCCGGGAAGTGGACCATCAGTTAAGGGTCCGTAGCTAGAGCGTGATAAAGCAGCAAACACACTATCATAGAAACGGCGCTGCCTAGCAGCTGGTCTGCCGTCAGGCCGGAAAAATAGACAAGATGAAACGCCACCAACGCTCTACCAATCACGGTTCGGAACACTGCCGAAATAACCGTTAGTCGGCGCTAATGTTCCGGTCTGGACTCGCTACCGCTTTGGAAGCATTCTGCACTCGGGGGAGAGGGCGTGGGCAAAGTCCAGCGTCATCAAGGTGCGGATCAGGCCGACCGCTGGCGCAAGAACGCAAAGGGGCGGTGGATGTGGCGACGGCAATATCTGCCGGCGCTGGTGATGGTTCCCTGACCGGCTCATCCCAGCTGGCTGGCTGAGTGGCACCCGCACGCGGGGAGCTGCGATATCAAGGGCAACATTTCCACCAGTACCGATGAGCGATTTATCACGTCCAGTGCAGGAGCATTACTGGAAGACGACGATCAGTTTCAGTACAGCGAGCGCTGGCTGTGCAGCGAGGCAGAGGCATGGGCCGCCGGCTGGCGCAAAGCAAGGCGGTAGCGCGGTAGCCACCACCATGTGCAGGCCCACCAGCCCGTCATCATGGTCCGAACCTGATCGCACCCACCGACCTTGGTCTCAACGTCGTTGATTGGCACTGCCACGCGGCTTTCCTTCATTCGCATGGTTCGCAGACACTAGCATGATCGCATACTCTCATCATCCGGCGTCGTCTCCCTCACAAAGCAGCGCCGGTAAGGCTCGGCGCCCTTTTGTTTGTCGCGTGTGCCAAAGGAGGTCGCCGGGCCTGCCGTTGCTCATCTTTGCGGGTTGCTCCTGATGGCTCCGCTTGGCGCCGTGGCCCTGCGTCTTCCTTCGGGTAAGGCCGGCGAGGCGCTTGTCAGACGGCCTGGCATGTAGGATTATGGTCCTCGTTGCGGCGACGCCCTCAATGGAGAGCGCCAATGGCCAGAACAAACCTTCCGAACAGCTTTCCCGGGCTGAAATCGAGCGCTTCCTGGCGGCAGCCGAAGCGCTGCACAAGAGC
>NZ_AYWB01000003.1:0-506435 GCF_000503035.1 Mesorhizobium sp. LSHC412B00
AGGCGCAGGCAGCTTTCGGTGTTGGGGAAGATGCGCACGACATAGGTGCGCCGGCGGATTTCCTCGTTGAGCCGCTCCAGCATGTTGGTGGATTTGAGATGCTTGTGGTGCTGTCTGGGCAGCCTGAAGAAGGTCAGGGTTTGTTCGATGGCATCCTCGGCCCAGCCTGTCAGGCGCGGATAGCGTGCCGACCATTTGGCAAGCCATGCGGCAAGATCAGCCCTGGCCTCTGCGAGATCGCGCCGGTCGTAGAGCCAGCGCAATTCCTGCAGGCAGTCGTCGCCGTGCTTCCTCGGCAGATGATCGAGCGCGTTCCTGAGGAAGTGCACGTAGCAGCGTTGCCAGGCGGCTTCGGGGATCACCTCGCCGATCGCTGCCACCAGGCCGGCGTGATGGACACAACCAACTCGACGCCCTTGAGGCCGCGCGCCTTGAGGCCGACGAGGAAGTCCCTCCAGGCCGAGCGGCTCTCGCGATTGGCCATCTCCACGGCCAGGATCTGGCGCCTTCCGTCCCAGTCGATACCGACCGCTATCAGCACCGCCTGGCTCATGACAACACCGGCTTCACGCACCTTCTCGTAGCGCGCATCGAGGATGAGGTAAGGAAACGGCTCTTGAAGGGGGCGCCTGGCAAAGGCAGCGAGGCTCTCGTCCAGCCGCTTGTTGATGGCCGAGATCGACGAGGCCGAGAAGGCATGGCCGCACAGTTCTTCCGTGATCGCCTTCACCTTGCGGGTCGACACGCCCTGCACATACATCTCCGCCAGTGTCGCCACCAAGGCCCGCTCGGAACGCTGGTAGCGCTCGAACAGCTCGGTGGAGAAGCGCCCGGCCCGGTCCTGCGGAACNACCTTGCGGGTCGACACGCCCTGCACATACATCTCCGCAAGCGTCGCAACCAAGGCCCGCTCGGAACGCTGGTAGCGCTCGAACAGCTCGGTGGAGAAGCGCCCGGCCCGGTCCTGCGGAACCCGCAGCTCGAGCTTGCCGACCCGCGTCACAAGGGTGCGGCCGTAATAGCCCGAGCGATAGCCAAGCCGTTCGGGCGTGCGCTCGCTCTTCGAGGCACCCAGCGCCTCGTCCATCTCGGCCTCAAGCACCTCCTGCATCACCGCACGGAGCACTTCGTGCAATCCATCCGGGTTCGAAAGCAAAATGTCTTTGACGGCAGCGCTGGTCGATTTACCTTCTGTCTTGGTCATGGTGGCGTTCCTTCCAGGAAATCGGTGACGTTGAACATCACCAGCCTGCCATGACCGCCCCCTCTCAGCGAATTTGCAGAACTCTCAGCACACTACCGAAATTGACCAGGCAGGCCTCCGGCGGATTCGGATAGGCGGCGACCTCCCGCCACAATTGCAGCAGCGCGTCCGGGATCGGCGGCCATGGCTCTCCGGTGAGTGGGTGCGTTGGCTGGTAGCGATAACCCAGTTCCTTGTCGGTGACCCAGCCGAGCGAGCCGCAATTGGTCATGCGCACGCTCATCTCCTTGCCGGTCCGCGGCATCGCCGGCACGTACAGCGGCGCCCGCTGTACAATGGTCCTCACCTCTTCGACCAGCGCTTCCTGCGCCGCGCGGGACAGATAACCAGGCATATGGCGGACGCCTTTGGGCAGAACGAGCATGACTTCGCCTCCGGTTGATACTGAAACCATGCCACCGCCAATCAGAAACGGCGACCCGAAAGCCACCGTTGTCGGTCTCCCTTTCTGTGGCAATGGTGAAACCTTGCGGCTGCGGCTCCGAAGGGGAGGCCGCTTTATGCACGCAGTCGGCGCGGTCCTTAGTCGTTCTCTACCCGGCCGCGCAGCTTTTTGATCGTGCCGCGCCCTGCCTTGCTTTGCAGCCGCCGCTCCACCGAGCCTTTCGACGGCCTGGTCTTCTTGCGCGGCGGCGGCGGCGGTTCCGCGGCCTTGGCGACCAGCGCCGTCAGCCTTGCCCGGGCATCGGCCCGGTTCTGCTCCTGGGTGCGGAAGCGGCCGGCCTCGATGACGATGACGCCGTCCTTGGTGGCGCGCTGGCCGGCGAGCTTGATCGTGCGCGCGCGCACGCGTGCGGACAGGCCAGCCGCATTGGCGGCGTCGAAGCGCAATTGGACGGCGGTCGCCACCTTGTTGACGTTCTGGCCGCCGGGACCCGACGAGCGGATGAAATCCTCGTGCAGGTCGCCCGGATGGATTACGGCTTCGTCTGATATGATGATGTCGTCGATAGGCATGCCGCAGTCATGGCGCGGCGGACCAAAAAAGAAAAGGCCCGATCGAGACCGCGCCTTTCAAGGATGCTTCGGTGAAGACGCCTCGACTATTCCGCAGCTTCCTGCAGGCGGGGTGCTGCGCCGAGCACGACGGCATCGACATGGCTCTCGAATTTCTCGAAGTTGACGGCGAACATGCCGACCAATCGCGCTGCCTGCCGGTCATAGGCTGCCTTGTCGGCCCAGGTCGAACGCGGGTCGAGAATGGCGCTGTCGACGCCAGGCACAGCAACCGGCACCTCGAAGCCGAAATTGGCGTCGGTGCGGAAACCGGACGCCTTCAACGAACCGTCAAGCGCTGCGGCCAGCAAGGCGCGCGTCGCCTTGATCGGCATGCGCTTGCCGGTGCCGTAGGCGCCGCCGGTCCAGCCGGTGTTGACCAGCCAGCAATCGGCGCCGTGGCGGGCGATCAGCTCGCGCAGCAGATTGCCGTATTCCTTGGGGTGGCGCGGCATGAACGGGGCGCCGAAGCAGGTCGAGAAAGTCGCTTCCGGCTCGGTAACGCCCTTCTCGGTGCCGGCCACCTTGGCGGTGTAGCCGGAGAGGAAGTGGTACATCGCCTGCGCCGGGGTCAGCCGGGCGATCGGCGGCATGATGCCGAAGGCATCGGCGGTCAGCATGATGATGTTTTTCGGGTGGCTGGCCCGTCCGCTCTTCGAGGCATTGGGGATGAAATCCAGCGGATAGGCGCAGCGCGTGTTTTCGGTGAGCCGGCCGTCGTTGAAGTCCGGCACGCGGTCGGCGTTGAGCACGACATTTTCCAGCACCGTGCCGAAACGCTGCGTGGTGGCGAAAATCTCCGGCTCGGCCTCGGCCGACAGCCGGATCGTCTTGGCGTAGCAGCCGCCTTCGAAGTTGAAGATGCCGTGCGGTCCCCAGCCGTGCTCGTCGTCGCCGATGAGCGTACGTGACGGATCGGCCGACAGCGTCGTCTTGCCCGTCCCGGAAAGCCCGAAGAAGATCGCTGCGTCGCCGCCCGGGCCCTCATTGGCCGAGCAGTGCATCGGCATGACGCCCTTTTCCGGCAGCAGATAGTTGAGCATGGTGAACACCGATTTCTTCATCTCGCCGGCATAGGAAGTGCCGCCGATGAGCACGATCTTGCGGGTGAGATCGACCGCAATCACCGTTTCGGTGCGGCTGCCGTGGCGGGCCGGATCGGCGCGGAAGGACGGCAGGTCGATGATCGTCATCTCCGGCACGAAATCCTCGAGCTCGGCGGCCTGCGGGCGGATCAAAAGATTGCGGATGAACAGCGAGTGCCAGGCGAATTCGGTGATGACCCGCGTCGGCAGCTTCAGCTCGGCATCGGCGCCGCCGACGAGGTCCTGCACATAGAGATCGCTATTCGCGGCGTGGACAAGGAAATCGGCGAGCAGCATTTCGAACTGGCCCGCCGAAATCGCCTTGTTGTTGTCCCACCAGACATGGGGCTCGGTGGCGCCATCGCGGACGACAAACTTGTCCTTGGGCGAGCGGCCAGTGTGCTGGCCGGTCTCGGCAAGCAGCGCGCCGCCGGCGGTCAACCGGGCCTCGCCACGACGGATCGCTGCCTCATAAAGGGCGGCCGCACCAAAATTATAATGCACCGTGCCGGTGGTTTTCAGGCCGATACGATCGATCGCGCAAGCAGAATTGCGTTTGCCGACTTCCGACATCAAGGGTCCCTTCTTCTGGATTCGCCGCACTTTGCCGGCGCGTTTCCGGCGAGCCCGCGTTAGGGGCTGAGACGGTGAGAACCAGAAAACTCGAATGATATCAAATCATTAATCGATTTAAAAATTTTGAAAGTTGTTTAAATCGTTTATATGTGCAAAAAATCACGGTGGTTGCCCAAAGGATTGGCACACAGTGTTCGTCCAACCCGTGTAGAGGTTCCGATGGGGCCGCCGGCAAGCCGTCCGCGACAGCGGGTGGAGCCTGTGCCACATTTTGTACCTAATTTGTCCTGCAAAAGCCCCTTCTCTAAGACAGAAGGGACAGCTCATGAGGGAGCCGCTTGAAATGGCAACAATCGCGCTTGTCGATGACGACCGCAACATTCTGACATCGGTGTCGATCGCCCTCGAGTCCGAGGGGTATCGCGTCGAGACCTACACGGATGGTGCGTCGGCGCTGGAAGGCCTGGCGGCGCGGCCGCCGAATCTCGCCATCCTCGACATCAAGATGCCGCGCATGGACGGCATGGAGCTGTTGCGCCGGATGCGGCAGAAGTCCGACCTACCGGTGATCTTCCTGACCTCGAAGGACGATGAGATCGATGAGCTTTTCGGCCTCAAGATGGGCGCCGACGATTTCATCCGCAAACCGTTCTCGCAGCGCCTGCTGGTCGAGCGGGTGCGCGCCGTGCTGCGCCGCGCCAGCGCCCGCGAATCTGCGGCAAAGGCGCCCAGCCAGCAGGCCCGTTCGCTGGAACGCGGCCAGCTGGTCATGGACCAGGAACGCCATACCTGCACCTGGAAGGGCGAGCCGGTGACGCTGACGGTCACCGAATTTCTCATCCTGCACTCGCTGGCGCAGCGCCCCGGCGTGGTAAAAAGCCGTGATGCGCTGATGGATTCGGCCTATGATGAGCAGGTCTATGTCGACGACCGCACCATCGATAGCCACATCAAGCGGCTGCGCAAGAAGTTCAAGGCCGTCGATGACGACTTCGAAATGATCGAAACCCTTTACGGAGTCGGATACCGGTTCCGCGAAGCTTGAGTTGATGCATGTCGCCCAAAAGTGGTCGCGTTTTTGGGACGACGACATGCATAAAACCAAAGACTAGGCGGGAGCTGCTATTCGATGGCAGTGGATGTACAGCGGAGCAGACGAACGAGCGCTGTCAGGCGGTCGCGGATTCTGCCCGCATTCCTGTCGAGGTTGACGGTGCCGATGCGCCGCTTCCTCGGCCACCACATCTTTTCCAGCCTGACCCGGCGCATCCTGTTCCTCAACCTGGCCGGCCTCGCCGTGCTGGTCACCGGCATCCTCTATCTCAACACCTTCCGCGACGGGCTGATCGACGCCCGCGTCGAAAGCCTGATGACGCAGGGCGAGATCATCGCCGGCGCCATTGCCGCGTCGGCAACGGTCGAGACCGATTCGATCAGCATCGATCCGGAAAAACTGCTCGAACTGCAGGCCGGTGAAAGCCTGGGGCCGGGCTCAGACCAGCTCGACAATCTGGATTTCCCGATCAATCCCGAGCGCGTCGCGCCGGTGCTGCGGCGGCTGATTTCGCCGACGCGCACCCGGGCCCGCATCTATGACCGCGACGCCAATCTGCTGCTCGATTCGCGCCATCTCTATTCGCGCGGCCAGATCCTGCGCTACGACCTGCCGCCGGTCGAGGACGAGCAGCCGGATATGCTGGAGCGCGTGCAGAAATTCGTCTTCGACTTCTTCCGCAACAAGGACCTGCCCGTCTACCATGAGCAGCCCGGCGGCAACGGTGCGGCCTTCCCGGAAGTGGTCAAGGCGCTGACCGGCAGTCCATCGACGATCGTGCGGGTGAGCGAACAAGGCGAGCAGATCGTTTCGGTGGCGGTGCCGATCCAGCGCTTCCGCGCCGTTCTCGGCGTGCTGATGCTGTCGACGGAAGGCGGCGACATCGACAAGATCGTCGCCGCCGAGCGCAAGGCTATTTTGCGCGTGTTCGGCATCGCCGCCCTGGTCACCGCCATCCTGTCGATGCTGCTCGCATCCACCATCGCCAATCCGCTGCGCCGGCTATCGGCGGCGGCAGTGCGGGTGCGGCGC
The DNA here is from genome assembly GCF_000503035.1 of Mesorhizobium sp. LSHC412B00. NCBI lineage: Bacteria > Pseudomonadati > Pseudomonadota > Alphaproteobacteria > Hyphomicrobiales > Phyllobacteriaceae > Mesorhizobium > Mesorhizobium sp. LSHC412B00. The sequence goes on from NZ_AYWB01000003.1 coordinate 6,008, forward strand.
GGCGTCAAGAGCCGCGAGGAGATCCCCGACTTTTCCGACCGCCAGGACGAGATCGGCAATTTGTCGGTCGCGGTGCGCGACATGACCAATGCGCTCTATGCCCGCATCGAGGCGATCGAAAGCTTCGCCGCCGATGTCTCGCACGAGCTGAAGAACCCGCTGACCTCGCTGCGCAGCGCGGTGGAGACCTTGCCGCTGGCCAAGAACGACAATTCACGCGGCAGGCTGATGGAGATCATCCAGCACGATGTCCGGCGTCTCGACCGGCTGATCACCGACATTTCCGATGCCTCGCGCCTCGACGCCGAACTGGCGCGTGAGGATGCCGCCACGGTCGATTTGAAGAAATTCATTACCGATCTCGTCGCCGTGTCGCGCGAAGCGACGCGCAACAAAAAGGCTGTCGAGATCGAATTCAAGGCCGCCAAGCTGCCGCAAGGCGTCAAAGGCTATTTCGTCACCGGCCATGATCTGAGGATCGGCCAGGTCATCACCAATCTGATCGAGAATGCCCGCTCCTTCGTGCCGGAGGACCACGGCCATATCGCCATTTCCCTGGCACGCTCGGGCAAGGTCAACATCGTCACCGTCGACGACAACGGCCCCGGAATCCGCGCCGACGCCATCGACCGCATCTTCGAGCGCTTCTACACCGACCGCCCGGCGGGCGAGGCGTTCGGCCAGAATTCGGGGCTTGGCCTGTCGATATCCAGGCAGATCGTCGAAGCCCATGGCGGCACGCTGACCGCCGAGAACATCCCCGGCACCAAGCCCGGCGACATCAAGGGCGCGCGCTTCGTCGTTACGCTGCCGGCCGAAGGCTGATCACGGCTGCGCATGCCCGATCCCACCGCGGAACCCGAGAACATCCATGCCACCGCAGTCCTGATTGGCGAGCGGGGCGTCCTGATCACCGGGCCGTCCGGCTCGGGCAAGACAACGCTGGCGCTGGCGCTCATCGACCATTTCAGCCGGCTCGGGCTGTTTGCGCGGCTGATCGGCGACGACCAGCTGTTTGTCGCGGCGCGTTTCGGGCGGCTGGTCTGCCATGCGCCCGCCAGCATTGCCGGCCTCGCAGAGGTGCCCGGACTTGGTCCGAAGCCGCTTTTGTTCCAACCTGTGGGAGTCATCGACCTTACGATCCAGCTGGTTGCCGCTAACGCTGTGGAGCGTTTCCAGGAAGAGTCGAGCGCGACCATTGCCGGCTGTGTGGTGCCGCGCATCGACCTCGTTCAGCGCAACGTCACTGCGGCTTTGCCGGCGGTAATGGCGCGGCTGGCGATTGCGCCTTTCGTATGATCCGCCGCCGGTTTTTTGCTGCAATGCGTCAAATTGGCCATGGCCGACGCAATTTTGGGCTTGTCAACGCGCCGCGCGTCGACAAGATAGCGCTCCCGCCGCCTGGGATGGCCGGCGAGCATAAAAAGCGCCTGTGAAGCGGCGATGACGGGAGCCACCATAGAATGATCGGACTCGTGCTTGTAACGCACGGTCAACTGGCCGCCGAGTTCCGCCATGCCGTGGAACATGTCGTGGGGCCACAAGACAATTTCGAAACCGTGGCAATCGGCGCCGATGACGATATGGAGCAGCGTCGGCGCGATATCGTCGACGCCGTCGGCCGCGTCGACACCGGGACCGGGGTCATCGTTCTGACCGATATGTTCGGCGGCACGCCTTCCAACCTCGCCATTTCGGTGATGGAATCCGGTCGCACCGAGGTCATCGCCGGCATGAACCTGCCGATGCTGATCAAGCTGTCGTCGATCCGCAAGGGCGACAACATGGCGACCGCGCTCGACGAGGCGCAGGCCGCGGGGCGCAAATACATCAATGTCGCAAGTCAGCTGCTGAGCAGCAAATGAACGCGCTGTCGCCCGGTGAGATCGTGCGCGAGTTCCCGATCGTCAACCAGCGCGGCCTGCATGCGCGCGCCTCGGCGAAGTTCGTCCAGGTCGCCAGCGGCTTCGACGCCACCGTCCATGTCGAGAAGGATGGTCTCAAGGTCGGCGGCACCTCGATCATGGGGCTGATGATGCTGGCGGCGAGCCCCGGTTATTCGATCCGCGTCACCGCCAGCGGCGCTGAAGCCGCAGCGGCGATGGACGCGCTGGAGCAGCTGGTCGCCTCGCGCTTCGGCGAAGAGTGCTGAAGTTTTTGCTTTGAACGCCGTTGTCCCAAAACCGCGGGATACTTTTGGGCGGCATGCATCCCCGTAAAACACATACGCGCATAAAGATTTCTTTATATCCCATTGTCGTCTTGGCGGCGATCTGCTAGTCAGGCCGGCATTCCGCGCCCTTCGACGCGCCGTGTGGCGCAGGCGCATTCTGAAGACAAATCACACCGGAGCACTGCCATGACAGGTAGCAAGGACTATGTGGTCGCCGACATCTCGCTTGCCGGCTGGGGCCGCAAGGAACTCGATATCGCCGAAACCGAAATGCCGGGCCTGATGGCCTGCCGCGAGGAATTCGGCGACAAGAAGCCGTTGAAAGGTGCGCGCATCACCGGCTCGCTGCACATGACCATCCAGACTGCGGTGCTGATCGAGACGCTGAAGGCGCTTGGCGCCGATATCCGCTGGGCCTCGTGCAACATCTTCTCGACCCAGGACCATGCGGCCGCAGCCATCGCCGAGGCCGGCATCCCGGTGTTCGCCGTCAAGGGCGAGTCGCTCGAGGAGTATTGGGACTACACCGACAGGATCTTCCAGTGGGCCGATGGCGGCCTCTCCAACATGATCCTCGACGATGGCGGCGACGCCACGATGTACATACTGATCGGCGCCCGCGCCGAGGCCGGCGAGGACGTGCTGTCCAACCCGCAGAGCGAGGAAGAGGAATACTTCTACGCCCAGGTCAAGAAGCGCCTGAAGGCCTCGCCCGGCTTCTTCACCAAGCAGAAGGAAGCCATTCGCGGCGTCACCGAAGAGACGACGACGGGCGTCAACCGGCTCTACCAGCTGCAGAAGAAGGGCCTGCTGCCGTTCCCCGCGATCAACGTCAACGACTCGGTCACCAAGTCGAAGTTCGACAACAAATATGGCTGCAAGGAATCGCTGGTCGACGGCATCCGCCGCGGCACCGACACCATGATGGCCGGCAAGGTTGCGGTCGTCTGCGGCTATGGCGACGTCGGCAAGGGCTCGTCGGCTTCGCTCAAGGGCGCCGGCGCCCGCGTCAAGGTCACCGAAGTCGATCCGATCTGCGCGCTGCAAGCGGCGATGGACGGCTTTGAAGTCGTCACGCTGGAAGATGCCGCACCGACCGCCGACATCGTCATCACCACCACCGGCAACAAGGATGTCGTCACCCTCGACCACATGCGCTCGATGAAGGACATGGTGATCGTCGGCAATATCGGCCACTTCGACAATGAGATCCAGGTCGCGTCGCTGCGCAACCTGCAATGGACCAACGTCAAGCCGCAGGTCGACATGATAACCTTCCCGGACGGCAAGCGGATGATCCTGCTGTCCGAGGGGCGCCTGCTCAACCTCGGCAACGCGACCGGTCATCCGAGCTTCGTGATGTCGGCTTCGTTCACCAATCAGGTGCTGGCGCAGATCGAGCTCTACACCAAGCCCGGCCAGTACCAGAACCAGGTCTATGTGCTGCCCAAGCACCTCGACGAGAAGGTGGCGCGTCTGCATCTCGACAAGCTTGGAGCCCGCTTGACCGAACTTTCCGGCGAACAGGCCGCCTATATCGGCGTGACCCCGCAGGGTCCGTTCAAGCCGGAACACTACCGCTATTAGCCAAAGCGGCGTTTACCACTAGATATTGAAGCCGGGCGATTGACTTTTCGCCCGGCTTCTTTTTTGCGCGGATGATTCTTCACGCCGATTCCAGCACGCGCTATTGTGCTGATTCGTGGGCCGGGGACGAGGCCGGCGTACGCATCGAGAGCATGATTCGAACCGAAGGACCGCGTCAGCGAAAAGTGGGAAGCGGTTTTCGGAAAAGATCATGCCCTTTAGAAAAGAGTTAGGTCAGAAGGGCGTTTCCATCAAACGTGATCCTGATCTAGGCGGTCTTGCATTCAGGCGGCGAAGAGGACCAAGGCATGCCGGGGGAAAACCCGCCTCGCGCGGGATCGGCCGTTTCCGGCGGCCATGACGATTCCGATAGCAATGGCTCCGTCACGACAGGCGGTGGCCTGAAGAGGCGCGTTGGCGCCCGCACCGCCGGCTTTCTTGCCACCTCAGCTCTTGCCGGCCCGCTCACCTCGTTTGCCGCCCATGCCGAGCCGGCCATTGCGCAGAAGGCCGGACTGTCGGTCAGCGCGGTCGAAGTCATCCAGCTCGCCATGTTCGTCGGCGTCATGGGCGCGGCACTGGTCTCGGCCATCTTCCTGATCCGCGAAAGAGCCCGCACCTCGGCGCAGAATGTCGAACTCAGAGCCCGCATTGCCGACATCAATGCGGCGCTGCAGCGCTCCGAGGCGCTGCTCAATCTGCGTGACCAGCGCGTCATCGTCTGGGCGTCGGAGAACAAGAAGCCGGAGCTGATCGGCACGCTGCCGCTGGAAAGCGGTGCGCCGGACGACCGTGCAGCCTTCCTCGCCTTCGGCCGCTGGCTGATGCCGCGCTCGGCGGCGGCGCTCGAAAATGCCGTCGCTGGTCTGCGCGAGAAAGCGAAACCCTTTGATCTCGTGATCGAATCGCAGGCCGGGGCGCCGCTTGAAGTGCATGGCCGCAAGAGCGCCGCGCATGTGCTGGTGCGCTTCGTCTCGCTGTCGGAAACTCAGAGGAGCCAAGCCAGGCTGAAGATCGAGAACCAGCGGCTGGCCGCCGACTACGAGACCATGATCGGCCTGCTCGACGCCTTGCCGATGCCGGCCTGGCTGCGCGCCACCGACGGGCGGCTGAAATGGGTCAACCGTGCCTATGCCGGAGCGGTCGAGGCACCGAACGCCGAGACCGCGGTGCGCGAAGCCAAGGAATTCCTCGGCGCCCAGGCGCGCGAACAGATCGCCGCGCAGCACAAATCGCGCCCGATCTTCGAACAGACGCTGTCGACGGTGATCGAGGGCGACCGCCGGGTGTTCGCCGTCACCGACTTCGCCGGTGCCGACGGCTCGGCCGGTCTTGCCTGCGACACCAGCGCCACCGAAACCATTCGCGGCGAATATGAGCGCACGGTGCGCAGCCATGCCGACACGCTCGACCAGCTCAACACGGCGGTGGCGATCTTCGATGCCAACGAGAAGTTGCGCTTCTTCAACCAGGCGTTCCAGAAACTGTGGGGGCTGGACCCGGGCTTCCTGCACAGCGCGCCCGACAATGCGCTGCTGCTCGACCGGCTGCGCAGCGAAGGCAAGATCGCCGAGCAGCCGGAATGGCGGCGCTGGAAAGAAGGCCTGCTTGGCGCCTACCGCGCGGTGGAATCGCAAGAGCATTGGTGGCATCTGCCCGACGGCAAGACCATCCGCGTGGTGGCCAACCCGCAGCCGAAGGGCGGCGTGACCTGGGTGTTCGAGAACCTGACCGAGAAGATGGACCTCGAAAGCCGCTACCAGACGGCGGTGCGGGTCCAGGGCGAAACGCTCGACAATTTGGCCGAAGGCGTCGCCGTGTTCGGTCCCGATGGGCGGCTGCGCCTGTCGAACCCGGCCTTTGTCGCGCTGTGGGGACTGAGCCAGGATGTGATCAAGCCCAACGTCCATGTCTCGGCGATCCGCGATCTCAGCGACCAGCGCGCCGTCGACAGCCCGTGGGGCGGGTTCGTCGCCGCCATCACCGGTTTCGACGACGAGCGCCGCGACCGCCATGGCCAGACCGAACTGAAGAACGGCACAGTGCTCAGCTACGCCGTCATCCCGCTGCCCAACGGCCAGGTGATGATGACCTTTGTGGACGTCACCGACAGCGTCAATGTCGAGCGCGCGCTGAAGGACAAGAACGAAGCGCTGCAGAAATCCGACCAGCTGAAGAACGAGTTCGTGCAGCATGTCTCCTACGAGCTGCGCTCGCCGCTGACCAACATCATCGGCTTCACCGAGCTTCTGTCGCTGCCGGCGACCGGGCCGCTCAGCCCAAAGCAGCGCGAATATGTCGAGCATGTCGGCTCGTCATCCTCGGTGCTGCTCACCATCGTCAACGACATACTCGACCTCGCCACCGTCGACGCCGGCATCATGCAGCTCGACATTTCGGAAGTAAGCGTCGAGCGCACCATCGAGGCCGCGGCCGAACTGGTCGCCGACCGGCTGCAAGAGCATTCGATCAAGCTCCGGATCGACGCCGCTGCGGCGCCGAAGAGTTTTCACGGCGACGAGACCCGGGTTCGCCAGATCCTCTACAATCTGCTCAGCAACGCCGCCAATTACGCGCCGGAGGCGAGCACTATCACGCTTGCCTGCCGGCATTTGGAGCAAGGTGTGGAATTCTCCGTCCATGACAACGGCCCCGGCATGCCGCCGGACCTGCTCGATTCGGTGTTCCGCCGCTTCGAGCCGCGCACCAATGGCGGGCGCCGGCGCGGTGCGGGCTTAGGCCTGTCGATCGTCAAGAGCTTTGTCGAGCTGCACGGCGGCAGCGTGCGCATCGAGACCGGCAAGGACAAGGGCACCACCGTCATCTGCACCTTCCCCGATGCACCGTCGGGCATCCGCGCCGCGGCCGAGTAGCGCGCTCGATGACCGTTGTTGTGCTGGAGCGTTTTCTCGCCGACGAGGCTGCGACCGCAAGGCTCGGCGAAGACCTGGCCATGGCGCTGCGGCCGGGCGACGTGCTGGCGCTCAAGGGCGATCTCGGCGCCGGCAAGTCGACGCTGGCGCGGGCCCTGATCAGGGCGCTGGCCGATGATGCCGGCCTCGATGTGCCGAGCCCTACCTTCACCTTGGTGCAAAGCTACGACACGCGCATCCCCGTGCACCATTTCGATCTCTATCGCCTGTCCTCGGCCGGCGAGATGGACGAGCTGGGTTTCGACGAGGCGCTGCTGCAGGGCGCTGCCCTTGTCGAGTGGCCGGAACGGGCGGAGGCCGCTCTTCCGAGAACGTCGATCTGGATCGAACTCGTCCATCAGGACGAAGGACGATTGGCGAAACTATCGGGCCAAGGCGTTGCCTTCGAACGCGTGGCCCGATCGCTGGCGATGCGCGATTTCCTCAAAACGGCCGGTTGGGGCGACGCCGCGCGGCGCCATTTCGTCGGCGACGCCTCGGCGCGCTCTTACGAGATTGTTTCGCTCGCCGGCCTTGCGCCGCGCGTGCTGATGAATTCGCCAAGGCTGGTGCTGGGGCCGCCGGTGCGCGACGGCAAGCCCTATGCCGTGATCGCCCACACGGCGCAGTCGGTCACCGCTTTCGTCGCCATCGACAAGGCGCTGCTGGCGCAAGGTGTCAGTGTCCCAAAAATCCATGCCGAGGATCTCGAACGGGGCTTTCTGCTGCTGGAGCATCTGGGCTCGGAAGGTTTTCTCGACGGCAATGATGAGCCGGTGGCCGAGCGCTACGCGGCAGCGGCCGAATTGCTGGCGATGATGCATGGGAAGACCTGGCCGCAGCGCATGGAGGCCGTGCCGGGCGTCTTCCACGAGGTGCCGCCCTTCGATCGCGCCGCCATGCTGATCGAAGCCGATCTCTTGGTCGATTGGTATGTGCCGATGGTGACCGGCAGCCCGGCAAGCGAGGCTTTACGCGCCGGCTATCACAGGGAATGGAACGCGGTTCTCGATCGGCTGGACACACAGGAATACACGCTGATGCTGCGCGACTTCCATTCGCCCAACATCATCTGGCGCGGTGACCGCAAAGGCCACGACCGGCTGGGCATCGTCGATGTCCAGGACGCGCTGATGGGTCCGGCGGCCTATGACGTTGCGTCGCTGGCCATGGATGCCCGCGTCACCGTTTCGCCCGATATCGAGCAGCGGACCGTGGACGCCTATGTCGCTGCGCGCCACGCCGCCGGCGGCTTCGATGAGGACGCCTTCCGCGCGGCCTATGCGATCATGGCGGCGCAGCGCAATTCGAAGATCCTCGGCATTTTCGTGCGGCTCGAAAAGCGCGACGGCAAGCCCTATTATCTCCGACACCTGCCGCGCATCCGCGATTATCTCAGGCGGGCGCTGGCGCACCCGGCGCTGGCTCAGTTGAAGGAGTTTTACATGGCACATGGCCTGCTGGAGGAACGGCTCCCGTGACCTTGACCACAGCGATGGTGCTGGCGGCTGGTCTTGGCAAGCGCATGCGGCCGATCACCGACACCATGCCGAAGCCGCTGGTGCGGATCGCCGGCAGGACCTTGCTCGACTGGGGGCTGGACAGTCTCGAAGCGGCCGGCGTCGAGAAAGCCATCGTCAACGTGCACTATCTGCCGGACCAGATCGTCGCCCATATCGCCCACAGGCGGGCGCCAAAGATCGTCATTTCCGACGAGCGCGACGCACTGCTGAATTCGGCGGGTGGCATCGTCAAGGCATTGCCGCTGCTGGGCAGCGACCCCTTCTACATCATCAACGCCGATACGTTCTGGATCGACAGCGGCCAGCCCAGCCTCGAGCGCCTTGCCCTTGCATGGGACGGCGCGAAAATGGATATTCTGCTGATGCTTACCGATCTCGACTCGGCCACCGGACACGGTGTCGGCACGGATTTCCTGATGGCGCCGGATGGCGGCCTGCGGCGCTCGAAAGGCGATCCGGCCGGGTTGATCTATGCCGGAGCGGCAATCGTCAATCCCGCCATCTTCAGGGATGCGCCGGCCGGGGCGCATTCGCTCAACACCCATTTCGACAAGGCAATCGCCTCTGGCCGTCTGTTCGGCATGCAGATGCGCGGAAGCTGGATCACCGTCGGCACTCCCGACGCCATTCCGCAGGCGGAAGCGGCCGCCGCCGAAGCTCTCGCGAAGGTGGTATGAGCGGCGCGCGCCGCGTTCTTTCGATCCCGCCCGGAGCGCCATTCCTGCCGACTCTGGCCGAGGCCTTGCTGGCCGGACGGCTGGTGCCCGGCTTCCGGTTCGACGGCGATCCGCTGGCGCTGGCTGATGTCACCATCTATGTGCCGACACGGCGCGCGGCCCGTGCGCTGCGCGGCGCTTTTGTCGACGCGCTTTCGGGACCGGGGGGGAGCCGCCGTTCGGCGATCCTGCCGGTCATCCGCCCGCTCGGAGAGTTCGACGAGGACGAAGCCGCCTTCGACGCCGGCACGCCGACCGAGCTTGAAATGGCGCCGCCGATCGCAGCCATCGAACGCCTGCTGCTACTGGCGCCGCTGGTGCGGGCCTGGAAGCGCACCTTGCCGGCGCATGTCCTTGATATGTTCAACGAAGAGATCGTCGTGCCGGCCTCCGCCGCCGATGCGATCTGGCTGGCGCGCGACCTCGCCCGGCTGATGGACGAGATCGAAACCGAAGGCACGGACTGGACCAGGCTTGCCGATCTGGTCACCGGCAATCTTGCCGGATGGTGGCTTGTGACGCTCGATTTCCTCCGTATCGTCACCGAGGCCTGGCCGAAATTGCTGGAGGAGCGCGACCGCTCCAACCCGGCCGCGCACCGCAATGCGCTGATCCGGCGCGAGGCGAAGCGGCTGGAACGCAACCCGCCCAAAGGCCCGGTGATCGCCGCCGGCTCGACGGGCTCTATTCCGGCCACGGCTGAACTGCTTGCCACGGTCGCCAGCCTGCCTAACGGCGCCGTGGTGCTGCCCGGGCTCGATGGGATGCTGGACGAACCGTCTTTTGCCGCGATTGCGGCGCCCGGTGCGCGGCCGGCACTGCTCGGCCACCCACAATACGGCATGGCCAAGCTGATCGGCAAGGTTGGCGTGCTGCGTGGCGATGTCGAGGAAGTGGTCGCCGCCGAGCCCGCACTGGTGCTCCGCGCGGCCCTTGTCGGCGAGGCGCTGCGTCCGGCCGAGACCACGGAACTATGGGCCGAGACCCGCATACGCTTCAACGCCCTGGATATCGCCGAGGCCTTCGCCGATGTGACGCTGGTCGAAGCCGCCAGCGAACGCGACGAGGCGGCGGCGATCGCCATCGCGCTGAAAACCGCCGTGGAACAGCCGGGGCACAGGGCAGCGCTCGTTACCGGCGACCGCGGGCTGGCGCGGCGCGTCTCGGCCGAGCTGTTGCGCTTCGGTGTGATCGCTGACGATTCCGGCGGCACGCCGCTCGCCAACACGCCTGCCGCCAGCCTGCTGCGGCTCACACTTCAAGCGGTATTCCGGCCCGGCGATCCCGTCGGCCTTTTGTCGCTGCTCAAGCATCCGCTGCTCGGGCTCGGACTTGAGCGCACCGGCGTGCGCCATGCCGCCGAGCTCATCGAACTCGTGGCGCTGCGCGGCGGCACCGGACGCCCCGACATCGCCGCCTTGCCAGCACTGTTCGAGGAGCGTCTCGCCGGGCTGAGCGGGGACAAGCGCCAGCCCTTCTGGTTTTCGCGCCTGAGCGTGCGCGGCATCGACGATGCCCGCGATATGCTGAGCCGGCTTGTGACGGCACTGGCGCCGCTGACCGCCTTTCGCGGTGAAGAGAATGCCGATCTTGTCGCGTTGACCAGAGCGAGCGTCGCCGCGCTGGAAAATCTCGGCCGCACGGCGGAGCGCAGCCTGGCTGAATTTTATGCCGGCGACGCCGGCGAGAAACTCGCCGAGCTGCTGCGCGGTGTGGTCGCGGCCTCGGCCTCGTTCGACTTCCCGGCCGACGAATGGCCTGATGTGATGGACGCGCTGGTAGCACCGGAAACGGTCAAGCCCGGGCAAGGCACCGACCGCAACATCGCCATTTGGGGGGCGCTGGAAGCGCGGCTGCAGAATGTCGACACGCTGGTCATTGGCGGGCTGAACGAGGGCGTGTGGCCACGCAAGCCGGAAAGCGATCGCTTCATGTCGCGGTTGATGAAGACCGGCATCGATCTCGAGCCGCCGGAGCGCCGTATCGGCCTTGCCGCCCACGACTTCCAGATGGCGATGGGGGCGAAAAAGGTGGTGCTGACGCGCTCCGCCCGAGCCGGCGACGCACCGGCGGTGCCGTCGCGCTGGCTGCAGCGCATCCTCACCTTCATCGGCAAGGATCCTGCAGCCGCACTGCGCGGACGCGGCGACGAATTGCTTGCCTGGGCGCGCGCGCTCGATGCCGGCGAGCGGCAGCATTTCGCGCCGCGACCGCAGCCGAAACCGCCGCTGAGCATGCGGCCCACCCACTTCTCGGTGACCGAGATCGAGACGTTGCGACGCGACCCCTATGCGGTCTATGCAAGGCGTATTCTGAGCCTTCTGCCGCTCGAGCCGGTGATCCGCGATCCCGGCGCGGCCGAGCGCGGCACGCTGTTTCATGACATCCTGCATCTGTTCTCGACAGAGGTTGCGGACCCGCGCGCGCCGGAAGCCCTGGAGCGCCTTATCGCCGCCGGCCGGACCTGCTTTGCCGAGATCGCCCTGCCCGCCGATGTCGAGGCTGTGTGGTGGCCGCGCTTCGAAAAACTTGCCGCCAACATCATCGAATGGGAGCGCGGCCGCGCTCCCGCCGTCGCCCGGCGGCATGCCGAGGAGCGCGCCGAAAAGACCGCTGTCGGCCGCACCGGCGTGACGCTGTCCGGCTATGCCGACCGCGTCGACCTTTTGGCCGGTGGCATGGCCGACATTCTCGACTACAAGACCGGCTCGTCCCCGTCCAAGGCGCAGGCCCACACGCTGCTGGCGCCACAGCTGGCGCTCGAAGGGGCGCTGCTCCGGCGCGGCGCCTTCAAGGGGCTTGGCGCGCGCGAGCCCTCCCAGCTCGCATTCGTGCGGCTGAAGCCGAATGGCGAAGTGTTCGAGGAATCCATCCTCGACTACAACCGCCAGCCTCGGACCGCCGAAGACCTCGCCGAGGAGGCTTGGGCGCGGTTGGAAAAGCTGCTGGTCCACTATGCCGATCCGACGACCGGCTATCTGTCGCGGGCGCTGCCTTTTCGCGAGGGCGAGAGCGATGGCGATTACGACCATCTGGCGCGCGTGCTCGAATGGTCGGCCGGCGGCGACAGCGATGACGAGGCGGGGGAGGCATGAAAAAAGCCTATCCCATCCCCAGCGAAACCGCCGCCAGCCAGGCGCGCGCCTCCGACCCGAAGAACTCGGCCTGGGTGTCCGCCAATGCCGGCTCGGGCAAGACGCATGTGCTGGCCCAGCGCGTCATCCGGCTGCTGCTCAACGGCACCGATCCGTCGAAGATCCTGTGCCTGACCTATACGCGGGCGGCCGCCGCCAACATGTCGAACCGCGTGTTCTCGACCCTGTCGGAATGGACGGCGCTCGGCGATGCCGAGCTTGCCACAAAGATTGAGGCGGTGGACGGCCGCCGACCCGACCGCGACACGATGCGGCGGGCGCGCCGGCTGTTTGCCGAAGCGCTGGAAACGCCGGGCGGGCTGAAGATCCAGACCATCCACGCCTTCTGCGAATCGGTGCTGCACCAGTTTCCGCTGGAGGCCAACATCCCGGCGCATTTCGAAATGCTCGATCCGCAGATGGAGGCCTCGCTGTTTGCTGGCGCCCGCCGGGACATGATTTCGGGCACGTCAGCCGGAGACACCGGACTGGCCGAGGCCTTTGCCACCGTGCTGGAGCGCGGCGGCGAACACGGACTCGATGCGCTGCTCGCCGAAATCGTGCGCAAGCGCGACGGCTTACGCGGCTTCATCGGTGCGGTCCGGCGCGACGGCGGCGGCTTTCAGGCCCTGTTCGACGAATTCCATTTTCGCCCCGGGCGGAGCGCCGAAGACATAGCGGCATCGGTATGGCCGCTGCCGGGTTTCCTGCCGGACTTCTTTGCAGTGTTCGCCAGTGCCGCCGAGGCCGCCGACGCCCGCACCGTGCTCAACAATCTCTTGCCCTATGCCCGGTTGGCCTTTGCCGAGACGGACCCGACCCGCCGGCTGCAGATGCTCGGCAAAGCCTTTCTCAAGGCCGATGGCGACCCCTATGATCCCTCAAAGTTGTTCAAGAAGGCGCTGCTCGGCCGGCTGCCCGACCTTCCCGAGCGCTATCTGGCGGCCGTCAAGTCGATAACAGACGTCTCCGACCGGCTGGCGCTGTTCCGGATGCTGGGAGGCACGGTCGCGGCGTTGACCATAGCCGACTGGCTGATCGTGCGGTACGAGCGCCTGAAGCGCAGCCGCGGCTTTCTCGATTTCAACGACCTCATCACCCGCACCGTCAACCTTCTGGCGCGGCCCGATGCCGGCCCCTGGGTGCAGTACAAGCTCGACCAGGGCATCGACCACATCCTGCTCGACGAGGCGCAGGACACCAGCCCCGACCAATGGGAGGTGGTGAAGCGGCTGGCGGAGGAGTTCTTTGCCGGCCACGGCCAGCGCGGCACGGCCAATCGCACGGTGTTTGCCGTCGGCGACGAAAAGCAGTCGATCTATTCCTTCCAGGGTGCCGCACCGGATTCCTTTGCCGACAGCCGGCTCTTGTTTTCCGGACGCGTGAACGCAGCCAATGCTTCGTTTGCCGACCTGAAACTGACCTGGTCGTTCCGTTCGACCGACGACGTGCTTGCCGCAGTCGACCGCGTCTTTGCCGATCCGGGCGTGCGGCGCGGCATCAGCCACGACCCCGATCCGCTCGACCACAAGGCGATCCGCAACGACGCGCCTGGCTATGTCGAGGTCTGGCCGTCGCTCGGCGCTGACGCCGTCGAGGAGCCCGACGACTGGACGTTGCCGGTCAATCATGCCAGCGCGCCGGCTGTGCGGGTGGCCGAGCACGTGGCTGCGACCATCCAGACCTGGCTCAAGGACCGCGAGATCATCGAGGGCAAGGGACGCAGGCTGAGGGCCGGCGACATTCTTGTGCTGGTGCGCAAGCGCGACCGCTTCGTCCATGCGCTGTCGCGCGCGCTGAAGGACCGCGATATTCCCGTCGCCGGCGCCGACCGGCTGAGCCTGCCCGACCACATCGCGGTCAAGGACCTGATCGCACTCGGCCATTTCCTCATCCAGCCGCAGGATGACCTGTCGCTCGCCGCCGTGCTGCGCAGCCCGGTTTTCGACGTGTCGGAGGAGACGCTTTTTACGCTTGGCGCCGGACGGCCAGCCGGAACATCGCTGATCGCCTCATTACGCCAGCATGCTGGCGACAATACCGCGCTGACCGATGTCGTTGCCCGGCTCGACGGCTGGGCCAACGAGGCGGCGTTCCGGCCGGTGTTCGAATTCTACGCCGGGGTGCTGGCGCGCGACGGCCTGCGCAAGAAGATGATCGCCCGGCTTGGACCGGAAGCCGGCGATATTCTCGACGAGTTCCTGAGTTTCTGTCTGGCCGAAGAACGCACCGGCTTGCCGGGGCTGGAGGCTTTCCTGGCGACGCTGGAAAACACCGGCCCGGAGATCAAGCGCGAGATGGACCAGACGCGCGACGAGGTCCGCGTCATGACCGTGCATGCCGCCAAGGGCCTGGAAGCGCCTGTTGTCTTCCTGGTCGATGGCGGTTCGGCGCCGTTCAGCGACCAGCATCTGCCGCGGCTCATGCCGTTCGACGCTTCGGGCCGCAATTTCGACGGCAAGGGCTATCTCTGGCGCTCGGCCGCCGATGTCGCCAACGGCTTCTCCAAGGCGGCCTCGGCCAGGGCGCGGGAGCTTGCCGACGACGAATACCGGCGGCTGCTCTATGTCGGCATGACGCGCGCCGAGGACCGGCTGATCGTCTGCGGCTATCACGGCAAGCGTCAGCCCAGCACCGGCACCTGGCATTCGATTGTCAGCCGCGCGCTGCTTGCCGCGCCGGAAAGCACGGAGCGCCGCCACCCCGCCAGCAGCGAGCCGGTGCACCGTTTCGTCATGACCAAGCTTCCGCCGGTGGCGCAAGCGGCAGCCGACGAGTCGCGGCTGCCGCAACAGGTGCCGCCGCTGCCGGTGGGCTTGTTCCGGCCCTTGCCGCCTTATGAGGAGCTGCCGCGCCCGCTGTCGCCTTCCGGCGCGTCGGCGCTGATCGACGAGGCCAAGGAAGCTGTTGTCGATACCCGCTCGCCGGTGCTGGACAGCGAGGCGGAGCCGGGCTTTGCGGTGATGCGCGGGCTGGCGCTGCACAAGCTGCTGCAGATGCTGCCCGGTTTTGCCGAAGACGAACGGCAAGGCGCGGCGGCGCAGTATCTCATTCGAGCCGGCGCCGACTGGCCGGAGGCCGAGCGCAACAAGGCGCTGGCTTCGGTGATGGCGATCCTCAGAGATTCGCGTTTTGCCGGGCTGTTTTCGCCGTCGTCCCGCGCCGAAGTTGCTGTGATGGGCAGCCTTGAGGTCAAGGGCAGGCTGCGCTCGATCTCCGGCAAGATCGACCGGCTGGCGGTGACGCCCGGGCGCGTATCGATCGTCGACTACAAGACCAACCGGCCGGCGCCCGCAGGCCTGGCCCAGGTGCCGCCGGCCTATATCCTGCAGCTGGCGCTCTACCGCGCGCTGCTCCAGCCGCTTTACCCCGGCCGCGCGGTGACGGCAGCACTGCTGTTCACCGAGGCACCGAGGCTTATCGAACTGCCGGTGCAAGCGATGGATGACGCCCTTGCCCGACTCACGGGAGCGTGACACAAGTTCTGCTTGAAGAAGGGCTGCTGAACCACCACATTTGGTGCGAGATAAATTTCGAAAGGATTTTCGTATGGCCACCGTCAAGGTCGACAAGAGCAATTTCCAGGCCGATGTGCTCAACGCCTCGCAGCCCGTCGTCGTGGATTTCTGGGCCGAATGGTGCGGCCCCTGCAAGATGATCGGTCCGTCGCTGGAAGAGATCGCCAACGAACTCGGCGACAAGATCAAGATCGCCAAGCTGAACATCGACGAGAACCCCGAGCTTGCCGCCCAATTCGGCGTGCGCTCGATCCCGACGCTGATGATCTTCAAGGGCGGCGAAGTCGCCGACATGAAGGTCGGCGCCGCGCCGAAGACCGCGCTGTCGCACTGGATCAATGGCAGCCTCGCCTGATCTGGCTTTGTTTTGATGCATGTCGTCCTCCCAAAACCGGGACCACTTTTGGGCGACCTGCATTAGTTCCCGAGATCGAAGCCCGGCCCTCGCGCCGGGCTTTTTCTTTGGCGTCATCGCCCGGCCGCCTCTGGCCCTCGCATCGGCGCACTCCATGTCATCTGCTTGAGGCAGGACAGGGAGAAACAGAATGACCGGATCCGCCAAGGCCACCGTCTTCATCGACAATGAGCGCGTCATCGTCACCGAATACCGCTTCCAGCCCGGCGACAACACCGGCTGGCACCGGCATCGCCATGACTACGTCGTGGTGCCGCTGATGGACGGCAAGGTGAAGCTGGTGACCAAGGACGGCGAGAGTTTTGCTGAAATGAAGAAGGGCGCGCCCTACTTCCGCAAGGAAGGCGTCGAGCACGACGTCATCAGCGCCAATGACGGCGAATACGCCTTCATCGAGATCGAGCTGAAATAGGCCTCAGACTGGTGCCGCGGCCGCCGATGTCTATTTAGTTTGAGCCACGGTTTTTTTGGCCTGCCTAGGCTTGCCGGGCTTCCGTCCGGTCGCGGGCTTCAGGACCTGCCCATATCCCTCTATAGCGCCCGTATACACACGATAGACAAACGTCTCTCGGCTTACGAAATACGCGACACTGGGCTGGCCGGATGCATCATTGGGGCGCGTCGGTCTGTGGGCCACTCGAACAATTGGGTGCGGTGGCTCGATGGCTCCCGGTAACATCACATGATCGCCGACCCGCGGAGCATATTCAAATATCAGCTCCTCCGGCGGGTCGTTGTCGACGGTAACAAGACACTTCACAACCATTCGAGCTTGCCTCCATGCTTGGCCAAGCATATCGGGGCTTCTGCCCGAGGGGCAACCGCCCGATAGATTCCCCGGGCCAAAATACTACCAGTCGGCGATGCGGTCGCCTCCGGTAAATTGCGCGCTTTTTGCGGTGTATTCGAACAGCTCGATCTTCACGCCGTTGGGGTCGCGGATCCAGGCCTGAAAAGTGTCGTCGCAGGCGTGCTTCTTGGCGGTGACGTCGATGCCCTTCGATTTGATATGGGCGATCGCCGCGTCGAGATCTTCGACTTCCAGGCAGAAATGGTTGATCTGGTTCTGCTCGCTGTATGCAGTGCCGTCCTTCTGGAACACCTCGACATGGCTGCGGCCGCCGCAATTGAGGTAGAAGCCGAAGACCTTGTCGTCGCGCAGGAAATTGAACTGCGTGTCGAGGCCAAGCACGTCGCGGTAGAAGCTTCGCGTCGCCTCCAGATCATGCGCGAAGATGCAGACATGGGCGAGTTGCTTGACCTTGATCATGATGGGCTCCTCGCAGTGAAATGGCTTCAGGTTGGCGGCGTGCCGTTTTCGGCCAGCACCGCGCCGGCGAGATATAACGACCCCCCGATCAGGATGCGTGGCGCCGGCCCGTCCCAGGTGTCGCGCAGCAGCATCAGCGCACTGGCGACGGAACTGACCGGTTCGGCCGTGAGGCCGGCTTCGGTCGCCCGCACCGCCAGCTCGTCATTCGGCACGCCGGCATCGCTCATGCTCACCGGCACGGTGTAGACGTGCCGAGCCAGGCCCTTGAAGGCGTGGAAGTAGCCGCTCTGGTCCTTGGTGTTGATCATGCCGGAGATCAGAAACAGCGGCCGCGGGTTCTTTTCCTCCTGCTCGGCCAGCGCCTCGGCAATGACCATGCCGGCGCCCGGATTGTGGCCGCCGTCGAGCCAGATGTCGGCGCCCTTGGGCGCCAGCTCCATCAGCCGGCCCTGTACCAGTTTCTGCATGCGGCCCGGCCATGCGACGCTCGCCATCGCCTTCTCAGTGGCGCGATGACTGATTTCGAAACCGGTGGCCTTGACGGCGGCAATCGCTGCCGCCGCATTGGCGAACTGGTGGCGCCCGGGCAGGCGCGGTGGCGGCAGGTCCATCAGCCCGTCCTCATCCTGATAGACCATGCGGCCGTTTTCCTCGAAGGCGAGAAAATCCTGGCCGTAGACGAAGGTCGGGCAATCCAGCCGCTCGGCGGTTTCGATCAGCACTTGCAGCGCCGTCTCGCTCTCCTGCGCGCCGATGACCACCGGGCAGCCGCGCTTCATGATGCCGGCCTTTTCGGCGGCGATCAGTTCGACCCGGTCGCCGAGATAGGCTTCGTGATCCATCGACACCGGCATGATCACCGACACCGCCGGCCGGGCAACGACATTGGTGGCGTCGAAGCGGCCGCCAAGGCCGACCTCGATGATGGCGGCGGCAGCCGGATGCTCGGAAAACAGGATGAAGGTGACGGCGGTTAGGATTTCGAAGACGGTGATCTTCTGGCCGGCATTGGCCCGGGCGACGCGGGCGATGGCCTCGGCGAAGGTCTCGTCGTCGACCAGCCGGCCGCCGCCCTCGGCCGCCAGCCGGTAGCGCTCGGCCCAGTTCACCAGATGCGGCGAAGTGTGGACATGGACAAGGTGGCCGCCGGCTTCGAGCAGCGCGCGCGAAAAGGCCGCGCACGAGCCCTTACCGTTGGTGCCGGCGATATGGATGACCGGCGGCAGCCGCTCCTGCGGATTGCCGAGGCGTTCGAGCAGCCTTGTGATGCGGTCGAGCGAAAGGTCGAAGCCTTTCGGATGCAGCGCCATCAGGGCTTCGATTTCACGATCTGCGGCAAGCGTTGTCATGAGCGAATCCTACGCATGCGCGCAGGTGCACGCAATCGCGGTTTGCGGCCAGAAATGTCGCGTCAGGCTTGCGGGCGGGCTTCCGTCGGGATGACCGACGGCGGCAGGATTTCCGGCTCCAGCGGCTTTTGCTCCTGCGGCAGTTTGAGCAGGATTTTCAACAGCCGTGAAATCGTCTCGCGCAGTTCCAGCCGCGACACCACCATATCGACCATGCCGTGCTCCATCAGATATTCGGAGCGCTGGAAACCGTCCGGCAGTTTCTCCCGGATGGTCTGCTCGATGACGCGCGGGCCGGCAAAGCCGATCAGCGCGCCGGGCTCGGCAATGTGGACGTCTCCCAGCATGGCGTAGGAGGCGGTAACGCCGCCGGTGGTCGGGTTGGTCAAGACGACGATGTATGGCAGGCCGGCTTCCTTCAGCCGGTCGACGCCGATCGTGGTGCGCGGTAACTGCATCAGGGACAGAATGCCTTCCTGCATGCGCGCGCCACCGGAGGCGGCAAACAGGATCAGCGGCCGCTTGCGCTGCAAGGCGACCTCGAAACCGTGCACAATGGCGTCACCCGCGGCCATGCCGAGCGAGCCGCCCATGAAGGCGAAATCCTGCACCGTCACCACAACCGGCAGGCCTTTGACCGTGCCCAGCGCGTTGATGATGGCGTCTTCCAGGCCGGTCTTGGCCTTGGCGTCCTTCAGCCGGTCCGTGTAGCGCTTCTCGTCGCGGAACTTGAGCGGGTCCTGCATGACCTTGGGGTTCTCAACCTGCTCGTATTTGCCGTCGTCGAGGAAGAATTTCAGCCGTTCCTTGGCCGAAATCTTCATGTGATGGCCCGATGACGGGATGACGAACTGGTTGGATTCCAGGTCCTTGTGAAACACCATCTCGCCGGTCTCGGGATCCTTGATCCAGAGATTCTCGGGCATGTCGGTGCGCCGACCGAGCATCGAATTGATCCTCGGGCGAACGTAATTGGTGATCCAGTTCATCGCTTCGGCTCCTGTCCTGACGAAGAGTTGGCTCGTGCATGTCGCCCAAAAGTGGGAACCGGTTTTGGGATAACGACTTGCACAAGGCCTAAGTAGGGAAACTATTCGGCAGCAGCAAGGCGGGCCGAACGCACGCCCTGAGACAGTCCGCTGACCAGGGTGGCGACGGCCTCGGCCGGGTCGGCGGTCTTCTCGCCCTTCGGTCCCAACACATTGGCGACCGCGTTGACGATCGCGGTGCCGACGACGACGCCATCGGCATTGGCGCCGATAATGCGCGCCTGCTCGGCGGTCTTGACGCCGAAGCCGACGCAGACCGGCAGATTGGTGTGGCCCTTGATGCGCTTGACCGCGGCGGCAACCTTGCCGGTGTCGGCCAAAGCCGAGCCGGTGATGCCGGTCATCGACACGTAATAGACGAAGCCCGACGTATTCTGCAGCACCTTGGGCAGGCGCTTGTCGTCGGTGGTCGGCGTTGCCAAGCGGATGAAGTTGATGCCGGCCTTCAGCGCCGGAATGCAGAGTTCTTCGTCCATCTCCGGTGGCAGGTCGACGACGATCAGCCCGTCAATGCCGCTGGCGATGGCGTCCTTGAGGAAGCGATCGACACCGTAGATGTAGATCGGGTTGTAGTAGCCCATCAGCACGATCGGCGTTTCATTGTCGGTGGCGCGGAAATCAGCCGCCGTCTTCAGCGTCTTGACCAGGGTCTGGCCACCTTTCAGCGCCCGCAGGCCAGCGGCCTGGATCGCCGGTCCATCGGCCATCGGATCGGAAAACGGCATGCCCATTTCAATGATGTCGGCGCCGGCCTTGGGCAGCGCCTTCATGATCGACAAAGCGGTGTCATAGTCGGGGTCGCCGCTCATGAAATAGGTGACGAGCGCCGGGCGGCCCTCGGCTTTCAGTTTTGCCATGCGGCGGTCGATGCGGGTCACCATGATCAGATCTCCATGCCCAGCATCGAGGCCACTGTGTGCACATCCTTGTCGCCGCGTCCCGACAGGTTGACGATGACGATCTGGTCCTTGTCCATATCAGGCACGATCTTCACCGCATGCGCGATGGCGTGGGCGGATTCCAGCGCCGGGATGATGCCTTCGACGCGCGTCGTCAGCTTGAAGGCTTCCAGCGCCTCGTCGTCGAGGATCGGCACATATTCGACGCGGCCGGAATCGCGCAGCCAGGAATGTTCGGGGCCGACGCCGGGATAGTCGAGGCCGGCTGAGATCGAATGGCCGTCGAGGATCTGGCCGTCGGCGTTCTGCAAGAGATAGGTGCGGTTGCCGTGCAGCACGCCGGGCGCGCCGGCATTCATCGAGGCGCAATGCTCGATGCCGTCAAGGCCGCGGCCGCCGGCTTCGATGCCGATGATGCGGACTTCTTTGTCATCCAGGAACGGATGGAACAGGCCGATGGCGTTCGAGCCGCCGCCGACAGCCGCGATGATGGTGTCGGGTGGCCGGCCTTCCTGTTCGAGGATCTGGGCGCGCGCCTCGATGCCGATCACCGACTGGAAGTCGCGCACCAGCTCCGGATAGGGATGCGGGCCGGCGGCAGTGCCGATCAGGTAATAAGTGTCCTCGACATTGGTGACCCAGTCGCGCAACGCTTCGTTCATGGCGTCCTTCAGCGTGCCGTGACCGGCGGTCACCGGCCGCACTTCGGCGCCGAGCAGCTTCATGCGGAAGACGTTGGGGCTTTGGCGGGCGACATCGGTGGCGCCCATATAAACGACGCAGGGAAAGCCGAAGCGCGCCGCGACCGTGGCCGCGGCAACGCCGTGCTGACCAGCGCCCGTCTCGGCGATGATGCGCTTCTTGCCCATGCGCTTGGCCAGCAGGATCTGGCCGAGGCAGTTGTTGATCTTGTGCGAACCGGTGTGGTTCAAATCCTCGCGCTTGAAGTAGACTTTGGCGCCGCCCCCGAGGCCCTTCGCCGAGGAAACCTCACGAAGGTGTTTTGTGAGCCCTTCGGCGAAATACAGCTTTGATGGCCGACCGGCATAATGGGTCGACAGGTCGGTCAGTTCGGCCTTGAAGTCCGGATCGTTCTTGACCTCGTTCCAGTGCCGTTCGAGGTCGAGGATCAGCGGCATCAGCGTCTCGGCCACGAAGCGGCCCCCGAAGATGCCGAACATGCCCTGTTCGTCGGGTCCCGTGCGGAAGGAATTGGGTGTCGCCGGCTTGTTCATCGCCGATCTCCTGGTCTTGGTTCTGAGCATGTCTTATCGGAAAACCGGTTCCCACTTCTCCGGAACATGCTCGGGTTCGAAAGAAGTGCCTCAGGCAGCGCGGTCGTCGCGCGCGACCCTGACGGCCCGGAAGAACTGCTCGATCAGCGCCGGATCCTTGACGCCCGGGCCGCTTTCCACCCCCGACGAAATGTCTATCGCGGGCGGATTGGCTGATATCAGGGCGTCGCCGATATTGGCGGCGTTGAGCCCACCGGAAAGCATGTAATCGAGCCCGGCGTCAAGGCCGGCCAGGATGCGCCAGTCAAAGGCGACGCCATTGCCGCCCGGAAGTTGCGAGCCCTTTGGTGGCTTGGCATCGAACATGAAGCGATCGGCAACGCCGATGAACGGCTTTAGCCGCTCGAGATCGGCTACCTCACTGACGGAGAACACCTTCATGACAGGCAGGCCGTAGCGAGCTTTCACCTCGGCCACCCGCTCGGGCGTCTCCGTGCCGTGCAACTGCAGCATGTCGGGGCGCATCTTTGCGACGATCTCATCCAGGAACGCGTCATCGGCATCGACCGTCACGGCGACCGCCCTGGCCTTGCCGATTGCCGCCTCGCGCAGGCGGCCGGCTGCCGCAGGCTCGACATAGCGCGGGCTTTTAGCAAAGAAGATGAAGCCGACATGGCTGGCGCCGCCGGCCAGGGCCGCGGCCATTGCCTCATCGGTCTTCAATCCACAGATCTTGATATCGAGCGCCATGGCGCGGGGCTTGGCACGAAACCGGCCAAGAGTCGAGAAAAAGCATGCTGTTTGCCGGCAACGCCAAAGGCGCTACCTATTGATGGGAGAAGCAAGGCGGAGCAGACGAATGGCCGACCAGAGCATAGCCGAACTCAGGCAGAAGATCGCGCAAGCGCGCGACGTCATCGCCCATCTGATGCAAAAGGCCGCCTTCGACGGGGCGGAAGCGCACCGGGTCCTGGATTATTTCGGCAGCGATGCGTTCGAGCAGAATTTCCTGCCATGGCCGCGCCATGGCGACGAAGGGCTGCGGCCTGAAGAGCTTAATGCGGCCAATGATGATTGAGCGCGCCGCCGGCGAAGGCTAATCGAACACAATCGCCTGCAATGCCCCACCATTCCGCTTCAGCCAGTCCTTGCAGCGGTCGGTGTCGGGGCAGAGCTGCTCGCACAGTTTCCAGAATTTCGGGCCGTGGTTCATCTCCTTGAGATGCGCCACCTCATGCGCGACCAAGTAGTTTATCACCGGCGTCGGCGCCATCATGATGCGCCATGAGAAGGACAAATTGCCGTCGGAAGTGCAGGAGCCCCAGCGGCTCGACGTGTCCTTGAAGCGGATAGCCTTGGCGCGCTTGCCGATGGCCTCGGTATGCTTGACCACCAGCTTCTCGATGTCCTTCTTGGCCTCGCGCCTGAGGAAATCGGCGATGCGGCGCGGCAAATGTATGCGCTCGCCATGGACGATCAGCAGCGGACCGCGCTCGTCGCGCGACACGGTGACGGTGCCGCGTTTCGACGGTTCGTGGACGATGCGATGCGCGACGCCGCGTATCGGGATCTTGATGCCGGGGCGCACTTGCGGCCGTGTCGGTACCTTGGCCAGACGCTGCTCCAGCCAGCCCTGATGGCGGTGAAGGAATTTCTCCACCTCGCCGCGGCGCAGGCCCGGCGGCACGGTGATGCGCAGCCCCTGGCCGCCCGAATCGATGCGCAGCGTCAGCCGCCGTGCGCGGGCGCTCTCGACGATCCTGAGCGGCAGTGTGCGGCCGGCAACGACGTGCTCTCGCTCTTCGACAGGCGAGGGTTTTGGTTTGGTCAGGTTGCGGAAAAAGCCGAAGGACATGGCTGAACGATACGCGATTCGAGGAAAACGACCAGAACAAAAAAGAAACGGCGCCGCTCGCGCGACGCCGTCCATCATGCCAAGGCCTGTCTTAGAGCGCCGCGCGTCTCTGACGCGCAAAGGACGCTGTAGCACTCTAATTCGGCGCATGAACCTTTCCGAAAATCGGTTTCGATTTTCGGGGTCATGCGCGCAGCCTCAGTCGTCAAGCAGGTTCGGGCCCTTGCGCTTGGGCGTCGCGGGCTTGGCCGTTTCGGCCGAGCCTGTCTTCGCAGGCGCTGTCGACTTGTTGCGGTTGGCCATGAAGCGGTCGAACTCGTCCTGGTCCTTGGCGCGGCGCAATTCGCGGGCGTACTCGTCGAACTCGCTCAGCATCTCATCGAGCTTGCGACGCTCTTCGGCGAGGCGTTCGAGTTCCTTCTCGCGCCAGTCGTCGAAAGCGACATTGCCGGTGCGGGCCGAACCGTGGCCCCAGCGCGCGGCCTTGTCGGAACCGCGACGGCAGCCGGCGAAGATGCCGTCGGTGGCCCGGTTGACGTCGCGCTTGAAGCCGTCAAGCCGGTCGCCCCAGATGATGTAGGCGAGCATGGCGAAGCCAAGCGGCCAGAACACCATGAAGCCGATCACCATCAGCGCGATGGTCGCCGGCGTCCAGGCCGGGCGGATCAATGCGGATGTGTTCATTTTCTCCCATTCCTTCGGTTGGAGACAGCCAAGAGCGGCTGCGTGGATTCGAAATGGGATGAGAAAAACGGCGATTCAAGACAACGTCCGCCAAAACCGGACAAGGTCCTGAATTGATTATCGCTTTTTGACCGCTTCGAGGAAAAGCACGACCAGGCCGGCGACCAAGCCCCAGAAGGCGGCGCCAACGCCGAACAAAGTCAGCCCCGACGCGGTGACAACGAAGGTGACAGTAGCCGCCATGCGCTGGTCCTCGTCCTTGAGCGCGATCGCCAGCGCGTTGGCCAGCGACCCCATCAACGCCAGGCCGGCCACCAGCACGATCAGGCTTTGCGGCAGCACTGCGAAGATCGCCACCAGCGAGGCGCCGAAAACCGCGAAGATCAGATAGGCAAGTGCATAGAAGGGTCCGGTCTTCCAGCGCTCGGCCGGGTCGGGATGGACGTCCGGCCCGGTGCAGATCGCCGCAGAGATCGCGGCCAGATTGGTGGTCGAGCCGCCAAACGGCGCCGACAGCAGCGAGAACAGGCCGGTGACGCCGATCAGCGGGCCGGGTTCGGGGTGATAGCCGGCGGCGCGCAAGACGGCGAGACCCGACAGGTTCTGCGACGCCATGGTGACGAGGTAGAGCGGCAGCGCCAGGCCGATGACAGCTGCGGCGCTGAAATGCGGAGCAATCAGCGTCAGCGTCGACAGTTCCGGTGCCGGCAGTCCGCCGACGCGGCCTGTCAGGAAGGCGGCGATGCCGCCGCCGATCAGCACCGCCAGCACCGACAGCGCCGGGTTGAACAGGCGAATGACGAAGAAGGCCGCGATCAGCGGCAGGATCAACCAGGGGTCGACCGGAATGGTCTTGACGGCATTGAGCGCGAAGGTGACGACGATGCCCGCCAGCATGCCGGACGCGACTGACGCCGGTATCCTTGATATCAGCTGGGTCAGCGGCTTGAACAGGCCGGTGGCGATCAACATTAGGCCGGTGACGATGAAGGCGCCGACCGCATCGGCCATGGTAAACCCGCTCGATGCCGCCATCAGCGCCAGGCCCGGTGTCGACCAGGCGGTGATGATGGGTATTTTCGTGCGCCAGGACAGCCACAAGCATTCGATCGCCATCGCCACGCACACTGCCGTCACCCAGCTCGCGGTTTCGGCTTGCGTGGCGCCAACCGCCTTGGCGGCGGCAATGACGACGGCCAGCGTGCCGCCGAAGCCGACGATTGCCGCGACAAAGGCGGATATCGGGATGGAAATGCGCATTCTCGCCTACCCCGCCCGCTGAACCATGTCGCCCACCGCCCTCAGCAGCATGTCGAGATCCTGCGGCCGCGACAGGCGGTGGTCGCCGTCGGGAATGAGCGACAAGGTGACGTCGTCGGCCGGCAGCAGCGAGACCAGCTTCAGCGCATGGCTTGCCGGCACATCGGCATCGGCCAGGCCCTGCAGGATGTGGACGGGGCAATGGGTATCGATCGGCCCGGTCATGACCCGGTTCGCCCTGCCGTCCTCGATCAGCGCGCTTGTGTAGATGTAAGGCTCGGCGGAATAGTCCGAAGGTTCTTCGAAAAAGCCTTTCTCCCGGAGGTCGCGCCTCTGTTCCTCCGTCAGAGCCGGCTCGACCAGCTCGGCGGTGAAATCCGGCGCCGGCGCGAGCAGCACCAGGCCAACCACATTGCTGTCGCCCGCCTTGCGCAGTTCCTGCACCATGCGCAGCGCGATCCAGGCGCCCATCGACGAGCCGACCAGGATTTGCTTGCCCTCGGTGAAACGCCGGAAGACGGCGAGGCTCTCGCCAAGCCATTTCGAAATGGTGCCGTCGGCAAAGGCGCCGCCGGATTCGCCATGGCCGGAATAATCGTGGCGCAGATACGCGCGGCCTTCCCTTGCCGCCCAATCCGACAACGTCTGCGCCTTCGTGCCCAGCATGTCGGATTTATAGCCGCCGAGCCAGACGATGCCGGGCGTTGCGCCCGAGGAATGGCGAACCGCGATATCAATGCCGTCGACATCCAGCAGGGTTGGGGCGGTCGCGGTCATGGCTGTGGATCAATCCTGGTTCTGGGGGCCTGATTGCGGGAGCCTGATTTTACTCGCCGGTCTTTTGACACAGGCACAGGCGAGGCGGAAAGTGCTCGCGACATCCTTTGTTTGGTGCAGGCCTGCGATCAGGGTGATTTTCTGTCAGCGCTGTGCTATTGACTCCGCCCGCGCGCTCACCACATTGGCGCGTCCTGAACATTTCTAGATTGAAACCCTGAACGAAACGGCCAAGGAGACCACGACCATTCGCAGACCTTTCAAAGCAGCGGCGCCCACCAAAGATGGCCCGCGCTCCAACCGTGATATCCGGGTTCCCCGGGTCCAACTGATCGACGCCGATGGCCAGAACCGCGGCGATATTTCCATCAACGACGCATTGCTGCTCGCCGAAGAGGCAGGGCTCGATCTGGTCGAGATCTCGCCCAATGCGGTGCCGCCTGTCGTCAAAATTCTCGATCTCGGCAAATTGAAATACGCCAACCAGAAGAAGGCGGCCGAGGCGCGCAAGAACCAGAAGGTCATCGAGATCAAGGAGATCAAGATGCGCCCGAACATCGACAGCCATGACTACGAAACCAAGATGAAGGCCGTGCGGCGCTTCTTCGAGGAAGGTGACAAGGTCAAGCTGACGCTGCGCTTCCGCGGCCGCGAGATGGCGCATATGGAACTCGGCATGCAGCTCCTGAACAAGGTGCGCGAGGAGACGGCTACCATCGCCAAGGTCGAAGCCGAGCCGAAGCTGGAAGGCCGCCAGATGATGATGGTGCTGGCCCCGCGCTAGATCAGTTCGGGCGTTGCGCTCTAAATCCGCCTGAATCCTGTCTCATGGCGTCCCGGCGATCGGCGGGACGCCGATTCTCCTGTCCAGACGCCGCGATCGCCGGCAAAGCTTCTCGACGATCGGATTCCCGACATGGCCAATGAAATCAACCCTGCGCCCATCAAGGAGCTGGGCGGCTACCAGCACATGCGCCGGATGGTGCTTGCGGTGCTGGTGGTGGTGCTGTTTGCGGCACTGCTGTTCGGCCAGTCGACCTTCCCGCCCGATACCCCGGTGCATGAAACGATCGAGATGGTCGGCGTGCTGCTGATCTTCCTTGGCGTCGTCGGCCGCTTGTGGTCGACACTCTATATCGGGGGGCGCAAATCCTCCGAAGTGGTCACCGGCGGACCCTATTCGATCACCCGCAATCCTCTCTACGTGTTCTCGACCGTTGCCGCCGCCGGCGTCGGGGCGCAGATCGGCTCGTTCTCCGGCATCGTCCTGTTTGCGCTTTTGTGCGCCGGCGCCTTCCACATCGTCATCCTGCGCGAGGAACGGTATCTCAAGGAGGTTCTCGGCGCGCCCTACACAGCCTATCTGGCGCGGGTGCCGCGTTTCTTCCCCCAGCTGTCGCTCTACCAGGAAGGCGACACCGGCAGCTTCAAGCCGCGCCTCTTGCTGACCACCTTGCTCGACGGGCTGGTGTTTCTGGTGGCGTTGCCGGTGTTCGAGACCATCGATGGTGCCCAGCAATCGGGCATTCTGCCGGTGCTGTTTAGGCTGCCCTGATCGCGGAGAGAGCGTCGCAGCCGCTCGGGTGTTGCGCGCCAGCCCGCTTTGACGTATAGGACCGCCGTTCCAAGAAAACCGCCCGGCAGGGCATGCCGTGGCGGTTTCATTTGCTTTTCGGGCTTTTGGTCCGCCCGAAGCGAACAAGAAGCGCGATTGTGCGCCACCAATACGGAGTAGCAAAATGCCCAAGATGAAGACCAAATCGGCCGCCAAGAAGCGGTTCAAGATCACAGGTACGGGTAAAGTCCTGTCGGCTGCGGCCGGCAAGCGTCACGGCATGATCAAGCGTTCCAACAAGTTCATTCGAAATGCCCGCGGCACGATGGTTCTGGCTGAACCGGATGGCAAGAAGGTCATCAAGAATTTTCTGCCGAACGGCCTCTGAGCATTCGGTTTCAGGAACAGCGTTTAAGGAGATCATGACATGGCACGCGTAAAAAGAGGCGTCACCTCGCACGCCAAGCACAAGAAGGTCCTGAAAGCCGCGAAAGGCTTCTACGGCCGCCGCAAGAACACCATTCGCATCGCCAAGCAGGCGGTCGAAAAGTCGATGCAGTATGCGTATCGCGACCGCAAGAACCGCAAGCGCTCGTTCCGCGCGCTGTGGATCCAGCGCATCAACGCCGCGACGCACGAGCATGGCCTGACCTATGGCCGCTTCATCGACGGCCTCAACAAGTCCGGTATCGAGATCGATCGCAAGATCCTGTCCGACATGGCCATCCATGAACCGCAGGCGTTCGCCGCACTCGTGGCCAAGGCCAAGGTCGCGCTCGAATATCTGAAGAACACCACCCCGAATGCTTTTGAAAGCGCTGTCGCCTAGAGCATGATGCCAAAAAGTTGCTGACTTTTTGGACAACATCATGCTCAGGGAAATTTAGCGAGGAGCGCGATCTTTCCGAAAAGTCTGCAACTTTTCGGGATCGGCCTCCGAGCCCAGCGCTTCCCAGCATTCGCAATTCTGATTGGGGAACCCGCGCTGGCACGGCTGGCGCGGGTTTTTCTTATGGCTGAACTTTCAACTTGAAAGTGACTTTCACCTCAAAGTTGACTCCCAACACAGCGAGTTTGACCGTGAACGACATAGCTACCGGCTTGGATACTCTCGAAAACTCCCTGATGGCCGACGTCGCGTCGGCCGCCGATGAGGCTGCTATCGAAGCCGTGCGCGTCGCGGCTCTCGGCAAAAAGGGGTCGATCTCGGAATTGCTGAAGACACTGGGCGCGATGAGCGCCGAGGAGCGCCAGGTCAAGGGCCCCGCGATCAACGGCCTGAAGAACCGCGTCACCGAAGCGCTGACGACACGCAAGGCCGAGCTGAAGGATGTGGCGGTCACGGCGCGCCTTGCCGCCGAGACGGTCGACGTGACGCTGCCGGTGCGGCAATCGCCGGCCGAGCGCGGCCGCATCCATCCGATCAGCCAGGTCATCGACGAGATCGCGGCGATCTTCGGCGATCTCGGCTTTGCCATCGCAGAAGGTCCCGATGTCGAGAGCGACTATTACAATTTCACCGCGCTGAATTTCCCCGAAGGGCATCCGGCGCGCGAGATGCACGATACCTTCTTTTTCCAGCCGGACGAAAAGGGCGAGCGCAAGCTGTTGCGCACGCACACCTCGCCGGTACAGATCCGCACCATGGAGAAGCAGAAGCCGCCGATCCGCATCGTCATTCCCGGCAAGACCTACCGGCAGGATTCCGACGCTACCCACTCGCCGATGTTCCATCAGGTCGAGGGGCTGGTGATCGACAAATCGGCCAATGTCGCCAACATGAAGTGGGTGCTGGAAGAATTCTGCAAGGCTTTCTTCGAGGTGCCGCAGGTCAAGATGCGCTTCCGGCCGTCGTTCTTCCCGTTCACCGAGCCAAGCCTCGAGGTCGACATCCAATGCGACCGCTCGCGGCCCGGCGAAGTGCGCTTCGGCGAAGGCTCCGACTGGATGGAGATCCTCGGCTGCGGCATGGTCCACCCCAATGTGCTGCGCGCCGGCGGGCTCGATCCCGACGAATATCAGGGCTTTGCCTGGGGCATGGGAATCGACCGCATCGCCATGCTGAAATACGGCATGCCGGACCTGCGCGCCTTCTTCGACGCCGATGTCCGCTGGCTGTCGCATTACGGTTTCCGGCCGCTCGACATGCCGACGCTGTTCGGAGGTCTTTCCGCATGACGGCGCCGCACGCCGGTGGCTGCCGCTGCGGCGCGGTACGGTTCGAGGCCTCGGTCGAACCGCACCATGTCAGCTATTGCCATTGCGGCGATTGCCGGCGCGCCAGCGGCGCGCCGGTGTCGGCCTTTGTCGGCTTCCTTACCGAGCAGGTGGCTTTCACCGGCAAGGCACTGAAGATGTACGAGAACGGCCCGGTTACACGCTCGTTCTGCGGCATTTGCGGCTCGCCTATCGCCTATGTCGACGAGCGGCTGGAAGACCACATCTATTTCATGCTGGGCGCCATGGACATGCCGGCCTATTTCCGGCCGACGCACCATGCCTATGTGCGCGAGCAGCTGCCCTTCGTGCATATGCCCGACGACTTGCCGCGCCATTTGAAGACAAGCGTGCCCAGACCCGATGGACAAGGTCCGGGCGGGTACAGACAAAACGGAACATAGTGATGAAACTCACCCTTTCCTGGCTCAAGGATCATCTCGACACCGACGCCACGCTCGACGAGATCGTCGAGAGGCTGACCTCGATCGGCCTCGAAGTCGAGCATGTCGACGACAAGGCCGGCCTGAAGCCGTTCGTCATCGCCAAGGTGCTGACGGCGGTGCAGCATCCCGACGCCGACCGGCTGCGGGTGCTGACCGTCGACACCGGCAATGGCGCAGCCCCTGTCCAGGTGGTGTGCGGTGCGCCGAATGCCCGCGCCGGCCTGATCGGCGCCTTCGCCGCGCCCGGCGCCTATGTGCCCGGTATCGACGTGACGCTGACCGTCGGCAAGATCCGCGGCGTCGAGAGCCATGGCATGATGTGTTCCGAGCGCGAGCTGGAGCTGTCGGATGAGCACAATGGCATTATCGACCTGCCGGCCGATGCGCCTGTCGGCACCAGCTTCGCGGCTTACGCGCATCTCGACGATCCGGTGATCGAGATCAATCTGACGCCGAA
Organism: Mesorhizobium sp. LSHC412B00; assembly: GCF_000503035.1. Classification (NCBI taxonomy): domain Bacteria; kingdom Pseudomonadati; phylum Pseudomonadota; class Alphaproteobacteria; order Hyphomicrobiales; family Phyllobacteriaceae; genus Mesorhizobium; species Mesorhizobium sp. LSHC412B00. The sequence goes on from NZ_AYWB01000003.1 coordinate 37,042, forward strand.
CCGGCCGGATGCGACCAGCATTTACGGCGTCGCCCGGGACCTGGCGGCAAGCGGGCTTGGCCGGCTCAAGACCGCGCCGGTCGAAGCGGTCCTTGGCAAAGGTGAAACGCCGGTCAAGGTGACCATCGAGGCGCCGGAGCTCTGCCCCGGTTTCGCGCTGCGCCTGGTGAAAGGCGTGAAGAACGGGCCGTCGCCGAAATGGCTGCAGCAAAGGCTGATCGCCATCGGCTTGCGCCCGATCAGCGCGCTGGTCGACATCACCAACTACGTCACCTTCGACCGTGGCCGGCCGCTGCATGTGTTCGATGCCAAGAAGGTCGCCGGCAATCTCGTCGTGCGCCGCGCACGCGACGGCGAGAAGGTGCTGGCGCTCGACGGGCGCGAATACACGCTGACGCCGCAGATGTGCGTGATCGCCGACGACAATGGCGTCGAATCGATCGCCGGTGTCATGGGCGGCGAGCATTCCGGCTGTGACGAGAACACCACGGACGTGCTGATCGAATCCGCTCTTTGGGATCCGATCACCACGGCCCGCACCGGCCGTACGCTCGGCATCATCACCGATGCCCGTTACCGTTTCGAGCGTGGCGTCGACCCGGAATTCATGGTGCCCGGCGTCGAGCTGGCGACAAAGCTGGTGCTGGAGTTCTGCGGCGGAGAGCCGACCGAGACGGAGGTGGTCGGCTATGCCGGCTACAAGCCGAAGATCGTTTCCTTCCCGATCTCGGAAGTGAAGCGGCTGACCGGCATCGAGGTGCCGAAGGCGGAAAGCCTCGACATCCTGACCCGCCTCGGCTTCAAGCCGTCAGGCTCGGGCGACGTCGTCGATGTCGCTGTGCCGTCCTGGCGTCCTGACGTCGACGGCAAGGCCGACCTGGTCGAGGAAGTGATGCGCATCCACGGCGTCGACAACATCGCGCCGCAGCCGCTCGGCGCGCATGACGCGGTCAACTCCAAGATACTGACGACGGTGCAGGTTCGCACCCGCACTGCCAAGCGCTCGCTCGCCGTGCGGGGCATGCTGGAGGTTCTCACCTGGTCGTTCATCCCGGCCAAACACGCCGAACTGTTCGGCGGCGGCCAGACGGCGCTGAAGCTCGCCAATCCCATTGCAGCCGACATGTCCGACATGCGGCCCTCGTTGTTGCCCGGCCTGATCGTCGCCGCGCAGCGCAATGCCGACAAGGGGATCGGCGATGTCGCGCTGTTCGAGGTCTCCGGTAGCTATGAGGGCGACGGCCCCGACCAGCAGCGGCGCGTTGCCGCCGGTGTGCGCCGCGGCACCGCCAAGCTCGACGGTTCCGGCCGCAGTTGGGCCGGCAATTCCGGTCCGGTCGGCGTGTTCGACGCCAAAGCCGACGCGATTGCAGCGCTGGAAGCCTGCGGCGCGCCGGTCGACAGGCTGCAGATCGAGCCAGGCGGTCCGGCCTGGTATCATCCCGGCCGCTCCGGCACGATCAAGCTCGGCCCGAAGACAGTGCTCGGCACCTTCGGCGAGTTCCACCCGAAGACGCTGGAGGGGTTGGACGTTTCCGGACCGATCTGCGGTTTCGAGGTCTATATCGACGCCGTGCCCGAGCCGAAGGCCAAGCCGACGAAAACCAAGCCAAAGCTGGAGCTGTCCGCCTTCCAGGCGGTGAAGCGCGACTTTGCTTTCGTCGTCGACAAGACGGTGGAGGCCGGCGCGCTGGTGCGCGCGGCGCTCGCCGCCGACAAGAAGCTGGTCACCGGCGTTTCGGTGTTCGATGTGTTCGAGGGGGCATCTCTCGGGACCGCCAAGAAGTCGATTGCCATCGAAGTATCTATCCAGCCGGTTGAAAAGACGCTCACCGACGAGGATTTCGAGGCGCTGGCCAAGCGCATCGTCGACAATGTCGGCAAGCAAACGGGCGGCATGCTGAGAACGTAGAGCGGCTAACGCCGCCCTACGTATTTCGACTTCAGGCAATTCTTAGGGAAAGCGCGTCTTAGGGAAAGCGCGGCGCGCTTTCCTGGGAAAACCGCTACACACTTTTCCTGGAATTGCTTCTGAGGATTGCCGGCAGTTGCGAATCGCTCTCCAAAGGGCGATGGACCATCTGCGCTATTCCGGTCTGCCGTTCGAAGCCCAGCGCGAAGCGTTTCTCGCCATGGTGTTGGCGGATGCGCTCGTCAGCGACGCGCTGGAGCGGGCACGGACGCTGGCGTTGCCGGACTGGCTGGTGGTGTCCGGTGCGCTCTACAACAGCGTCTGGAACCACCTGACCGGCAAGCCGCCGGGCTACGGCATCAAGGATGTCGATCTCTTCTACTTCGATGACAGCGACCTGTCCTACGAGGCCGAGGACGCGGTCATCCGCCGGGCCGCGCAGCATTTCGAGGGGCTGGCTCTGCCGGCCGAGGTGCGCAACCAGGCACGGGTGCATCTGTGGTATCCGCAGAAATTCGGCCAGCCCTGCCCGCGCTATACGAGCTCCAGCGAGTCGGTGAGCTATTTCGCCTCGAAGACGCATGCGGTCGGGGTGCGATACGATGCCGACGGGCAGCTTGAGGTCGTGGCGCCGTTCGGGCTGGATGACCTCTTCGCGTTTCGCATCACGCCCAACCGGCTGATGGATAACAGGCGCACGCATGAGGCCAAGGGGGCGAGGGCGAAGGCGTGCTGGCCGGAGATTACGGTGGTGCCTTGGTAAGACTTACCCTCCCCCTTGTGGGGAGGGTCGGNATCGACCCTCCCCACAAGGGGGAGGGTAAAGGCACTCACCCATTCACCAGCGCCAACAGTTCCTCCGTATAGCGCTTGCCAACCACCTTGTCCGGCGACAGCGCATCTCCAATCGCCGCGACCTCGGCCGCGCTCAGCTCGATCCCGACCGCCGCCGTGTTCTGCTCGAGATGGCGTATCTTTCTTGCGCCGGGGATCGGCACGATGAAGTCGCCCTGGTGCAGCACCCAAGCCAGCGCCAGCTGCGCCGATGTGACGCCTTTTTCCACCGCCAGCTTTTCCAGCGTCGCAATGACCTTGGCGTTTGCCGCCATGGCGTCGGCTTGGAAACGCGGCAAGGTGCGGCGCCAATCGTCGTCGCTGAGGGCCTCGGGCTTGGCGATGGTGCCGGTGAGCAGGCCGCGACCGAGCGGGCTGTAGGGGACGAAGCCGATGCCGAGTTCGCGGCAGACATCGAACACTTCGTCTTCGGGGTCGCGGCTCCAAAGCGAGTACTCACTCTGCACGGCAGCGATCGGATGCACGGCGTGCGCCCGGCGGATGGTGGCGGCACTGACCTCCGACAGGCCCAGCGCCCGCACCTTGCCATCGCGCACCAGCTCGGCCATGGCACCGACCGTGTCCTCTATCGGCACGTCGGGATCGACGCGGTGCTGGTAGTAGAGGTCGATAACATCGGTATCGAGCCGCTTCAGCGAGGCTTCGGCCACCGCCTTGACGTGCTCCGGGCGGCTATCGACGCCGACCATGCGTTCGAGGCCTGAGCCTTCCTCGGAAATCTTGAAGCCGAATTTGGTGGCGATCGTCACCCTGTCGCGCACCGGCTTCAACGCCTTGCCGAGAAGGATCTCGTTCTCAAAGGGACCATAGACTTCGGCGGTGTCGAAAAACGTCACGCCGATCTCGACAGCGCGGCGCAGCGTGGCGATTGCATCCGCCTCGGCCTGACCGCCATATGCGAAGCTCATGCCCATGCAGCCGAGGCCGACGGGGAAGACTTCGAGTTCAGTACCAAGTTTGCGGGTTTTCATGGCGCATCTCCTTGTTGCGATGAAACAGAGATAGCGCCTGGCTTTACGTTCGATAATTGGCTGTCATTCGCACGGGCTGTTCTATAAAATAGAGCAATGAACCGAGCGCATCTTTCTCAACTCGCTGTACTGGCAACAGTCGCCCAATGCGGTAGTTTTCGCGGCGCGGCGCGCGAACTGGCCATCGCGCCCTCGGCAGTTAGCCATGCCGTGTCCAGCCTGGAGGCGCGGCTCGGCGTGCGGCTTTTGGCGCGCAGCACCCGCAGCGTGGCACCAACGGAGGAGGGCGCGCAGCTGCTCGAACGGCTGCGGCCGGCGCTGTCCGAGATCGATCTGGCGCTGGAAACGGCGATCGAGGCGCGCGACCGGCCGGCCGGGAACCTGCGGCTGACCGTGCCGCGCACCGCGGCCCACCTGGCATTGACGCCCAGGCTCGGCGGCTTTGCCGCGGCCTATCCTGACATCGTGCTGGAAATCGTCATCGAGGATCGCTTCACCGACGTCGTCGAAGGCGGCTTCGATGCCGGCGTGCGGCTCGGTGAGAGCCTGCAGCGCGACATGATCGCGGTGCGCATCGGACCGGACCTTCGCGGCGCCGTGGTCGGCGCGCCATCCTATTTCGCGACCATGCCAAGACCCCGCCATCCGCGCGATCTTGCCGACCACCGCTGCATCCGCTTCCGTTTTTCCAGCGGCATTCTTTACCGCTGGGAATTCGAGAAGGATGGCGAAGAGATCGAGATCGCGGCGCAAGGGCCGCTGATCCTCGACGAAGACCATCTGATCGCCCAGGCGGCGGTCGACGGCGCTGGGCTCGCCTTCGTCTTCGACGATTATGTGCGCGCGCCGCTCGCCGACGGTCGCTTGATCCGCGTGCTGGAAGACTGGTGTCCGCCCTTCGACGGTTTCTTCGTCTACTACCCCAGCCGCCGCCAGATGCGCCCGGCGCTGCGGGCGTTTGTGGATTTCTTCAAGGCCGGTGCTTAGCCACCTCCCCCTTGTGGGGAGGGTCGATCCGCGTAGCGGATCGGGGTGGGGGTCTTCGTAGGGCGCTACCCCCCACCCCGTCGCTTCGCGCCGACCCTCCCCACAAGGGGGAGGGTAAAGGAAGGCGACGGTAAGCTCTCAGAACGTCACCGCGATAAGCACCGCCGACAGCAACCCGAACAGCCCAATCAGCAGATAGTCCGCCACCTGGTACAATTTCAGCGCCTGCCTGATGTCCTGGCTTTCCGCCGCGCGCCTACCGCCTTCGCCCATATAGGCGTCCTCGATGATGACGCCGCCATAGCTGCGCGGGCCGGCGAGCGCCAGGCCGAGTGCGCCGGCCATTGCCGCTTCCGGCCAGCCGGCATTGGGCGAGCGGTGCTTTTTGGCGTCGCGCCGCACTGCTTGCCAGGCGTTGCGGGGATCGGCGCCGTCAACGAGAAAGGCGGCGGCAACGATCAGCAACGCGGTCAGCCGGGACGCCGGCAGGTTGATCCAGTCGTCGAAGAGTGCTGCCGCGCGGCCGAAGGCCTCGTGGTGCGGGGTGCGGTGGCCGATCATCGAATCGGCGGTGTTGGCGGCCTTGTAGGCCACGCCGCCGGCCAGACCGCAGACACCTGTCCAGAAGGCGGGCGCAACGATGCCGTCGGAGAAATTCTCGGCCAGGCTTTCGATGGCGGCGCGGCTGACGCCGGCATGGTCGAGCTTCTCTGGGTCGCGGCCGACGATGCGCGCAACCGCAATGCGGCCGAGCGCCAGCCCGCCGGTATCCAGCGAATCGGCCACCGCCTCGACATGTTCGGTAAGGCTCTTTTGCGACAGCAGCGACGAGGCCAGGATTGCCGTGATGATCATGCCGGCAGGAAAGAGCTGCCAGAGCAGGATTTGCACGATGAAGGCGATTGCCGCCGGCACCAGCACGATCACCAGCAGCGCCTGCACGCCGCGGCGGCGACGCAGCGCGTCGGAATCAGTGTCGCGGTTGAGCCTGAGGTCGAGAAAGGCTATCAGCCTGCCGAACCAGGTGACGGGATGGCCGACGGCACGGAACAGCCAGTCCGGGTAACCCAGGATGCGTTCGATGGCCAGCGACAGGAAAGCGATCAGGATCGACATGAAGCTTTCTGATGGAGCGATTACTGTGGTGGATCACGGTGGATCCCTTGGCCGGGCGAGGGCGCTCTTCCCTCACGCGCCACAACCTTTCGTCGATCTCTCGACAGGTATCAATCCGCACTCCTACCCGCTTTTCGAGCTGCCCGCCACCGCCCTGTCACGATTGCCGGAAGCCGCGCGCCTGCGTGAGCTGGCCAGGGTCGCGGCCGGCGCCTATGGCGCGCCTTCGGACGAGAATGTGGCGGTCGCCCCGGGCACGCAGATCCTGCTGCCGCGCGTCGCCTCGCTGGTCAGCCCCGGCAAGGCGCTGGTGCTCGGGCCGACCTATGCCGAGCATGCCAGGGCCGCCGCGATTGCCGGCCATGCGGTGGCGGAGGTCGACGATTTCGAGGCGCTTGCCGGAGCCGAAATTGCCATCGTCGTCAATCCCAACAATCCCGACGGGCGAGTCGTGTCGCGGGAAAGGCTGCTTCGGCTTGCCGAGACATTGCGCGCCATAGGCGGTCTGCTGGTCGTCGACGAAGCCTTCATGGATGTCGGCCCGCACGCGGAAAGCCTGGCCGGCGATGTCGGGCGGGGCGGCATCGTCGTGCTGCGCTCGTTTGGCAAATTCTTCGGTCTCGCCGGCCTGCGGCTCGGCTTCGCACTTTCCGGTGCGGTGACGGTCGAAAGGCTTGAAACGCAATTCGGCCCTTGGGCGGTCGCCGGCCCAGCGCTCGAATACGGCATCCGCGCGCTTGCCGACAGCGGCTGGCAGGCCGACATGCGGCGGCGGCTGGCGCAGGATGCGGCGCGGCTCGATGCGCTGCTTTCGCGCTTTGGCGTTGCTGTCGCCGGCGGCACGACGCTGTTTCGCTATCTCCGGCTTGCCGATGCACCGGGGCTGTTTTCGACGCTCGGCGAGCGCGGCATATTGCTCAGGCATTTTTTCGAGCGTCCCCAGGTGCTCCGCGCGGGGCTGCCTGGACGTCAGGAGGAATGGCAGCGGCTCGAATCGGCGCTTGCCGACTGGCGCGCACGGCGCGACGATGGGTCGAAGGAGATCGCGCCATGATCCATATCTGTTCGCTGGCAAAGCTTGAGGAGACGGTGGCCAAAAGCGGCGCCGAGCGCGTGCTGTCGCTGCTCGCTGCCGGCACCGAGGTGACGCGGCCGGCCTCGATATCGAGGGAGAACCACCTGCATCTGGTCATGCACGACATCGCGGTGGCGCAGGACGGCATGACCATGCCCGGCGAAGGCCATGTGCGCAATCTGCTCGATTTCGCCCGGAAATGGGACCGCGCCAAACCCATGGTCGTCCATTGCTATGCCGGCATCAGCCGCTCGACCGCCTCGGCCTATATCATTGCGGCGGCGCTCGCCCCGAAGCGCGACGAAGTCGAACTTGCGCAGACATTGCGGAAGCTTTCGCCCTCGGCGACACCCAATCCACGGTTGATCGCCGTCGCGGATGCTCTTCTCTCACGACAAGGCCGCATGATCGAAGCGATCGAGGCGATCGGACGCGGCGCCGATGCTTTTGAGGGTACGCCTTTCGTGTTGAAGATCGACGGCTAAGGCGGCCCGCTATGCCAGCCAGTCGGCAAGCTTCGCCTTGCGCACATCCTTCAACAGGGTGATGAAGCCGTCGGCCTGATGCTCCGCCGTCAGTCGGCCTTTCTCGGCCGCGGCAATGCTGGCATCGCCGACCACGCCGTTGGGGTTGAGATCCCCAGCGATCCAGGCGAAAGCGTGCGTTCCGGTGTGGCGCAGCAGCGCAAATTCGGTTTCGGCGCGGGCGACCTTGGAGGCGAAATTGTCGGCCTTGGCCATGTCGACTAACTCCGGGCGAAAATGCAGCATCAACGAGGTCTCGACGTCGCCGCCATGGATGCCATGGCGGTCTTCCAGCTCGGTGTACATGCCGGCGGGGCGGCCGAAGCGCTGCCAGCTGGTCTTCACCGCCAGCATCCTCTCACGCACGCGCAGCTCGCGCGCGACGATGCCCATGATCTCTTCATTGCCGCCATGCGAGTTGACGACGATCAGTTTCCTTACGCCTGCGCGGGCAACGGACAGGCCAAGCTCGGTCCAGGCATCGACCAGGGTGGCCGCCGGCAGGGTGAGCGTGCCCGGCGCCTGCAGATGCTCGTTCGACTTGCCGACCGTTTGGACCGGCAGGATGCGGATGTCGAGATCGCCGGGCAGGCGGGCGATGACCGTCTCCAGCATGCCGTTCATGATCGAGGTATCGGTTGATACAGGCAGATGCGGGCCGTGCTGCTCGATCGCCGCCACCGGCAGCACGGCAATCGTCGCCTCCGGATCGATCGCGGCGTATTCGGTGGTCCGGTAGTCGCCCCACCAAACGCGTCTGTTTGCAACGGTCATGTCATGCCTCTTGACTGTGAGGGAGACCTAGCGCGCCAAACGTCGCCTGTCGATCACCCAGCCGCAATCGCCTCGACCTCGACCTTGAACTCCGGCCGCGCAAAGCCTGACACGATCATCAGCGTCGAGGCGGGCGCGGGGCTGGCAAACAAGCGGTCGCGGACGTCCATATAGGGCCGCAGAAAGGCGCGGTCGGTGACGTAGGCGTTTATGCGCACGATGTCGCCTAGCCCCAGCCCGGCTTCAGCCAGAATCGCCGCTATGTTTTGAAAGCAGAGCTCGGCCTGCGCGCCGGCATCCTCGGGGATCTGGTCGTCCGCCGTGATGGCGACCTGACCGGAGCACAGAACCAGCCGCTTGCCTGGCGGCACCTCGACGCCGTGGCTATAGCGGGCGAAAGGCGGCTTGATCGACTTCGGCGCGAGGTATCTGAACATGGCAATCTCCTGTCTGCGAGACCAGCCTAAGACGTGACCGATAGTACGTTCAAGATGTGGTGCATGGCACGAGGGCGATTGTGGACAGGCGTCCAAAAAATAGGCACGATGCCTCCCGCACAGCATGACCCGTCCGGTGTTGGCAGTGACTGCCGCGCAAGCAGGCGGCCCGGGCGGTGGCATGTGTCTTGCTTCTTGGATCAATGGTGTCGAGCCCGGCGCGTGACGCTCCGGAGCCAACAAAGGGTGGTGTCGATGTACGGAAAACAGAAGATTTCAGCGCTTGCGGTCGCGCTGCTTGGAGCCGGCACGTTCGGCGCGGCAGCAAACGAGAAGGTCACCTTCGGCACCAACTGGCTGGCCGAGCCCGAGCATGGCGGCTACTACCAGGCCGTCGCCGACGGCACCTACGCTGCATGTGGCCTCGACGTGACGATTTCGCAGGGAGGTCCGCAGGTCAGCGGGCGGCCGCTGCTGCTGGCCGGCAAGCTCGATTTCTACATGGGCGGCAATCTGCTGTCGGCCTTCGACGCCGTCCAGCAGGGCATCCCGATGCGCGTCGTCGCAGCCGATTTCCAGAAGGACCCTCAAGTCATCATGTCCCACCCGGGGCAGGGGCTGGACAAGTGGGAGGATTTGAAGAACGCCGACCAGTACATTCTCGGCGACGAGGGCGTCCAGACCTTCTTCCAGTGGATGGTCATCGAACTCGGTTTCGATGCCGCCAAGCGCGTGCCGTACACCTACAACACCGCTCCATTCCTGGCCAACAAGAAGTCGATCCAGCAGGGTTACGTCACCTCGGAGCCTTTTGCGGTCAAGAAGGAAGGCGGCTTCGTGCCCAACCAGTTCCTGCTCGCCGACTATGGCTGGGACACCTATTCGACGACGATCGAGGTGATGCAGGACACGATCGACAAGCGGCCGGAGGTGGTCCAGTGCTTCGTCGATGGCTCGGCCAAGGGCTGGTACAACTACCTCTACGGCGACAACAAGGCCGCCAACGAGATGATCAAGAAAGACAACCCCGACATGAGCGACGAGCAGATTGCCTTCTCGATCGAGCAGATGAAGAAGTTCGGCCTGGCCGATTCCGGCGACACCGAAAAGCTCGGCATCGGCGCCATGAACGAAGACCGGATCAAGAGCTTCTATGACAAGATGGTCAAGGCCAAGGTCACGCCCGAGGGCATCGATATCAAGAAGGCCTACACGCTGGCCTTCATCAACAAAGGTGTCGGGATCGAGCTGAAGAAGTAGTCGTGAAGCTGGAAAAGATGGCGCAGGCGCCCATGACGGCATCGGGTGAAGGCCCGATGCTGCTGACGCTGCGCCATGTCGGCAAGGTGTTTTCCAATGGCGTGACTGCATTGAGCGACGTCGATCTCGCCATCCGCGAGGGCGATTTTGTCAGCCTTCTCGGGCCGTCCGGCTGCGGCAAGTCAACGGCGTTGAGGCTGATCGCGGGCCTGTCGACGCCGACATCCGGTCAGCTCGACTGGGGCGGTTCGATCGACCGCGCCAATATCGGCTTCGTCTTCCAAGAACCGACGCTGCTGCCCTGGGCCAATGTATTCGACAATGTCTGGCTGCCGCTCAGGCTGAAAGGCGTGTCGCGCGCCAAGGCGGCGCCGGCGGTGACGGAGATGCTGGAGCGGGTGCACCTGACCGGCTTCGAGAACGCCGTGCCGCGCGAGCTTTCCGGCGGGATGAAGATGCGCGTCTCGATCGCACGCGCCATGGTGACGAAGCCGCGCATTCTGCTGATGGACGAGCCGTTCGCCGCACTCGACGAGATCACCCGCTTCAAGCTCAACAACGACCTTCTGGAGCTGTGGCAGGACGAGCGCTTCACCGTCGTCTTCGTCACCCACAGCGTCTTCGAAAGCGTGTTCCTGTCCAACCGCGTCGTCGTCATGGCGGCGCGGCCGGGCCGCGTCCATGCCGAGCTTGCCATCGACGCCTCCTATCCGCGAGACGAGGTTTTCCGCACTTCGCCCGATTATGCCGCGCTCTGCCGCCAGGCCTCGGACATCCTGGTCAACGCCATCAACACATCAGCCGGACCGCACCATGACGGCCATTGACCAGAATGCCGCAACGCTCGACGCGGAAGAGGCGGGCCGCGTACGCCAGGAGCGGCTGGAGCGGATCGGCCGGTGGGTCTTGCCTTTGGCGATCATGATCCTGGCGATCTGGCTGTGGGACCGCATTTGCGTGTGGAACGCGATCCCGCAATATATTCTGCCGCGCCCCGGCGTGGTGCTGTGGACGCTCTATAGCGATGCCGGGCTCCTGTTCTCCGCGCTGCTGGTCACGTTGCGCATAACCTTTCTCAGCCTGCTGCTCGCGGTCGTCGGCGGCGTCGGACTGGCGGTGCTGTTTGCGCAATCGAAATGGGTGGAGATGTCGTTCTTTCCCTTCGCCATCGTGCTGCAGGTAACACCGATCGTGGCGGTCTTCCCGCTCATCAACATCTATGTGGACAACCAGACGGTGAAGCTTTTGCTTTGCGCCTGGATCGTCGCGTTCTTCCCGATCCTGTCCAACACCACGCTCGGCCTCAATTCGGTCGACCGCAATCTTCGCGACATGTTCAAGCTCAACGGCGCGACGCGCTGGCAGCAATTGCGCTATCTCAGACTGCCGGCGGCCATGCCGTATTTTCTAGGAGGCTTGAAGATCGCCGGCGGTCTGTCGCTGATCGGCGCCGTGGTGGCCGAGTTCGTCGCCGGCGCGCAGGGACAATCCTCAGGGCTCGCCTCGCGCATCATCGAGGCCGGCTACCGCCTCAACGCGCCAAGGCTTTTCGCGGCGCTGATCCTGATCTCGCTCACCGGCATATTGATCTTCCTGGTGCTGTCGCTGGTGTCGCATCTCATCCTGCGCCGCTGGCACGAGAGCGCGCTGAAGCAGGAGCGGTAGGGTGACGAGGTGAGCGAGACGTTGGCGCGAAGCACCCCCCTCTGGCCTGCCGGCCATCTCCCCCTCAAGAGTGGAGATTGGACGTCATCCGGGATTTCGCCAATTATCGACGTTGGAAGACGGGTGCTGCCGGCAAAGCTGCCAATCTCCCCCCTTGAGGGGGAGATGCCCGGCAGGGCAGAGGGGGGCGGTCCTTGATACCGACCTCTGGCTCGTACCATCTCACCAACGTCCGCCTTCACCGGTCGCTGACATCAGGTCTTGCCACCACTTACGATACTGACGGCTTCGCGCTGGCCGACATCGCCGTCGCCGACGGTAAGCTCTCCAGCATCGCCGCGCACAAGAAATCAAAAGCGCCAGCCACCGCCATCGACCTTGCCGGCCGCATCATCCTGCCGTGCTTCGTCGATTGCCACACCCACATCGACAAGGGCCATATCTGGCCGCGCAAACCCAATCCCGACGGCAGTTTCATGGGCGCGCTCAATGCCACCAGCGCCGACCGTGCAGCGCGCTGGAGCGCCGAGGACGTGGCGCGGCGCATGGATTTCTCTTTGCGCTCGGCCTACGCGCACGGCACCAAGGCCTTGCGCACTCATCTCGACAGCGTGCCGCCACAGGAGGAAATCTCCTGGCCGGTGTTCGAGGCGATGCGGGAGAAATGGCGCGGCCGCATCGAATTGCAGGCAGCCTGCCTGCTCGGCATCGAAGGCGTGCGCGACAGAAAGTGGTTCGAGAGGCTGGCCAAGCGTGTGGCTGCGGCCAAGGGCGTGCTCGGCGTCGTCACCTATATGGTGCCGGATCTCGAAGAGCTTCTCGACAAGGTGTTCGCCGAGGCGAACAAGCACGGGCTCGATCTCGATTTCCACGCCGACGAGACCGACGATATCGCGGCGATCTCGCTGAAGAAGATTGCCGAGGCCGCACTCTGGAACGGTTTTGAGGGCAACATCCTGGTGGGACATTGCTGCTCGCTGGCGCGCCAGCCGGACCTCGACGTGCTCGACACGCTGGACAAGGTCGCCAAGGCCAAACTTGCCGTGGTGTCGCTGCCGATGTGCAATCTCTATCTGCAGGACCGGCGCGCCGACCAGACCACGCCACGCTGGCGCGGCGTGACCTTGCTGCACGAGATGAAGGCGAGGGGCATTGCGGTCGCGGTCGCCTCCGACAACACCCGCGATCCTTTCTATGCCTATGGCGATCTCGACATGCTGGAGGTCTACCGCATGGCGACGCGCATCCTGCATTTCGACCATCCGGTCGGCGACTGGCCGCAGACGGTGGCGGCGACGCCGGCCAAGGTGATGCGGCTCGACGGTGTCGGGACACTGGCAGCCGGTGGCAGCGCCGATTTCATCGTCTTCAAAGGGCGGAGCTGGACGGAATTGCTCTCGCGGCCCGAATCGGATCGCATCGTCGTGCGCGCGGGACGAGCGATCGACAGACAATTGCCCGATTACGCCGAGCTCGACGGACTGATGGTGGAATGATGGATGTTTCGGAGCTCAAACGCGATCTCGACGGGATAAAGCTCGACGACAATCCGGCCATCATCCAGCAGAAGAGCCGCGACTTCTACTGGTACAGCCCGGTGCTGAAGCAGCAGCTCGACCACGTCACCGGCGACCTGATCGTGACGCCCAGGAACGAGGCCGAACTGATCCGCGTGCTTGCCGCTTGCCACCGTCATGGCGTTCCGGTGACGCCGCGCGGCAGCGGCACCGGCAATTACGGTCAGGCGATGCCGCTATCGGGCGGCGTGGTTTTGAACCTTGCCGAGATGAACGAGATCAAGGCCATAGCGCCGGGCCGCGTCGTCACCGGGCCGGGCGCGATCCTCGCCGACATCGACAGAGCGACGCGCGCGCATTCCGGGCAGGAACTGCGGCTGTCGCCGTCGACCTACAACACCGCCTCGATCGGCGGCTTCATCGCTGGCGGCTCGGGCGGCGTCGGCTCGATCAATTTCGGCGGTCTGCGTGATTTCGGCAATGTGCTGCGGCTGCGCGTCGTCACCATGGAAACCGAACCGAAGGCGCTCGAACTCACCGGCGAGGATTTGCACAAAGTCACGCACGCCTATGGCACCAACGGCATCATCACCGAGGTCGAGATGCCGCTGACTGCAGCCTATGAATGGATCGACGTGATCGTCGGCTTCGACGCTTTCATGCCGGCAGCCCGCTACGGCAACGCGCTGGCACGCCAGGACGGCATCCTGACCAAGCTGATCACGCCGATCGCCGCGCCGGTGCCGCAGCTCTATTTCAAGCGACACCAGAAGTTCTTCCGGGACGGGCAAAGCATCTGCGTCGTCATGGTTGCCCGGCATGGGCTAGACGCATTCCTCGCCTTCACCCGCCGCGCCGGCGGCGAGGTCATCTTCAATGCCGCGACGGCAACGGACGAAGAGAAGAAGGGCCTGCCGCCGGGCTTCGAGCTGGCGTGGAACCACACCACGCTCAGGGCACTGCGGGTCGATCCCGCGATCACCTATCTGCAATCGCTCTATCCGTTTCCCAACCAGCTGGCGCTGGTGGAGAAGATGGACGCGATGTTTCCGAACGAGGTCTTTTCGCATCTCGAATTCGTGCGCCTCGACGGCAACATCACCTGCTTCGGCCTGCCGCTGGTGAAATTCACCACCGAGGCGCGGCTCAACGAAATCATCCGGCTGCATGAGGAGAATGGCTGCCCGATCTTCAACCCGCACCGCTACACGCTGGAAGAGGGCGGCATGAAGCAGACGGATGAAATCCAGCTCGCCTTCAAGCGCGAGACCGATCCGCAAGGCCTGCTCAATCCCGGCAAGATGATCGCCTGGGAAAATCCGGATTACGACTATCGCTCCGGCCGGACTTTTTTGTTCAAGGGTTTGCAGAAAGCAGAATGAGCAGAGGTTTGAGCTTGAGCACCCCCCTCTGTCCTGCCGGCACAGGCCCTACGCTGCCGCTTCGGGCGTTCGTTGTTTGGAAAGCCAAGCAATTGGCTTCCCATCGGCTTCCCCGACCACTTCTCACCCCCCGCAAGGGGGGAGATTGGCAGCCTGAACGCCGCAGCCAATCTGACACGCTGACAATTAGTGAAAGCGATGCGGCAGTCCGATCTCCCCCCTTGAGGGGGAGATGCCCGGCAGGGCAGAGGGGGGTGCCTCGCGCCGACCCCAGCAATTTCCCATGAAAGTCCTCGTCCTTTACGCACACCCGGTGGAGACCAGCTTCAATGCCAGCCTGCACCGCACGATCGTCGAGCGGCTGACGGCGGCCGGCCATGAGGTCGACGATTGCGATCTCTATGCCGAGGATTTCGACCCCAGGCTGACGCGCGGGGAGAGGCTGGATTATCACAACCAACGCAGCCCTGCGGACCCGGCCGCGCCCTATGTCGAGCGGCTGCTCAAGGCCGAGGCGCTGGTGCTGTCATATCCCGTCTGGAACTACGGCTTTCCGGCTATCCTGAAAGGCTTTTTCGACCGCGTGTTTCTGCCCGGCGTGTCGTTCAAATTGGTCGACGGCAAGGCGCAGCCTTCGCTCCACAACATCCGCAAGCTGACCGCCGTCACCACCTATGGCGGCAGCCGGTTCCGCGCCATGCTGATGGGCGATCCGCCGCGCCGGCTGGTCAAGCGGATGCTGCGCGCGACGATCAGGCCCGGCGCCTCGGTGTCCTACCTCGCTCATTATTCGATGAACCTGTCGACCGACGAGACGCGGGCAGCCTTCATGGCCAAGGTCGCGGCCGGGATGGATACCTTCTGATGCGCGTGCTGGTGGTCTATTGCCATCCGGTGCCCGAAAGTTTTTGCGCCGCGATCAGAGATACCGCCGTCGACGTGCTGAAGGCGCGGGGTTGGGAGGTACGGCTGCTCGACCTCTATGCCGAAAAATTCGACCCGGTGATGGGTAGCGAGGAGCGGCGCGCCTACAATGAGCGGGCGCCGGAGGATCCGGCCCTAAAACCGCATTTCGAGCATCTCGCCTGGGCTGAGGCGATCCTGTTCATCTATCCGACCTGGTGGTACGGGCTGCCGGCCATGCTGAAGGGCTGGCTCGACCGGGTCTGGGCGACCGATGTCGCCTTCAAGCTGGGCAAGGGGCGCATCATGTCGCTGATGACACATGTCACCAGGGTCGGCGTCATCACCCCCTGCGGCGCGCCGACCTGGTGGAGCGTCGTCGTCGGCCAGCCCGGCCGCAAGACCTTGCTGCGCGGTATGCGCGCGCTGTGCGCCCGTCGCTGCCGGACGTTTTTCCTGGCGCACTACCTGATGGACGCCTCGACGCCAAGGACGAGGGCGGCGTTTCTGGTGAAGGTGCGGGCGAAGCTGGAGCGGTTTTGAGCTTCTTCACCCTCCCCCTTGTGGGGAGGGTCNGCCGACCCTCCCCACAAGGGGGAGGGTAAAAAGGTGCTACATCCTCGTCCGTTCCGCCTTGGGATCGTACATCGGCTTCAGCGATGCTTCCGCCGCAAAACGCTCGCCGGCGATCTCTATCTCGTAGGACGAGGCCAGCACATCCGCCTCGCTCTCGCCCTGGCAGGGCACATAGCCCAGTCCGATCGCGCCGCCGAGATGGTGGCCGTAATTCCCCGATGTGATCGGGCCGACGATCTTGCCGTCGCGCAGGATCGCCTCGTTGTGGAAGAGCAGAGGCTGCGGGTCCTTCAGCCGGAACTGCACCAGCCGGCGCGACAGGCCGGCTTCTTTTTTCTTCAGCACCGCATCGCGGCCGATGAACTCGCCCTTGGCGGTTTTGACCGCAAAGCCGAGGCCGGCCTCCAGCACATTGTCCTCGTCGGTGATGTCGTGGCCGAAATGCCGAAACGCCTTTTCGATGCGACAGGAATCGAGCGTATGCAGGCCGCAAAGTTTCAGGCCGACATCCGCCCCCGCCTCATCGATCGCCTCGAAAACATGGGCAGCCTGGTCGGTAGAGACATAAAGCTCCCAGCCGAGTTCGCCGACATAGGTGACGCGGTGGGCGCGGGCGAGGCCCATGCCGATCTCGATCTCCTGGAAGGTGCCGAATGGATTGTTGTCGTTGGAGAAATCGTTGGGGCTGACTTTCTGGATCAGCTTTCGCGCATCCGGACCCATCAGGCAGAGCACGCTTTCTGCCGCCGTCACATCGGTGATGACAACGAATTCCTCGCCGACATGCCGCCGCAGCCAGGCGAGATCGCGTTGCAACGTCGCGCCCGGTACGACGAGGAAATAGGCCGTGTCCGACAGCCGCGACACGGTAAGATCGCTCTCGATGCCGCCGCGCTGGTTGAGCATCTGAGTGTAGACGATCTTGCCCGGCGCCACGTCCATGTCGTTGGCGCAGAGCCTTTGCAGGAACGCGCAGGCATCGCGGCCCTCGACACGGATCTTGCCGAACGAGGTCATGTCGAACAGGCCGACCTTGTTGCGGACCGCCAGGTGTTCCTCGCGCTGGTTGTCGAACCAGTTCTGCCGCTTCCAGGAATAGCGGTATTCGCGCTCTTGCCCTTCGCGGGCGAACCAGTTGGCGCGCTCCCAGCCGGCGACTTCGCCGAAGACCGCGCCGCGCGCCCTCAGGTGTTCATGCAGGGGCGATCGCCTGACATTCCTGGACGTTGCCATCTGCCGGTAGGGGAAATGGTCGGCATAGAGCAGGCCGAGCGTCTCGGAGACCCGCTCCTTGAGATACCTACGGTTCTTCTGGAATGGCTGGGCGCGGCGGATGTCGACTTCCCAGAGGTCGAAGGGCGCTTCGCCGTCATTGATCCACTGCGCCAGCGCCATGCCGGCGCCGCCGGACGAGACGATGCCGATGGAATTGTAGCCGGTCGCCATCCAGTAGCCCGACAGCTCCGGCGCTTCGCCGAGATAGTAGCGGTCGTCGGGGGTAAAGCTTTCGGGGCCGTTGAAGAAGGTGTGAATGCCGGCGGTTGCCAGCATCGGCATGCGATTGACGCCCATTTCGAGGATCGGCTCGAAATGCTCCATGTCCTCCGGCAACTGGTCGAAGCAGAAATCCTCGCTTATGCCGTCCATGCCCCAGGGCTTGGCCACCGGCTCGAAGGCGCCGAGCATCATCTTGCCGGCGTCTTCCTTGTAGTAGGCGCATTCATCGGGAACGCGCAGCACCGGTAGACGACCGAGCCCGGGGATCGGCTCGGTGACGAGATAAAAATGTTCGCAGGCATGCAGCGGGATGGTGACGCCGTTCTGGGCGCCGAGCTCGCGCGCCCACATGCCGGCGCAGTTGACGACGATGTCGGCCTCGATCGTGCCCTGGTCGTCGCCTTGCGCCCACGACACACCGGTGACGCGACCGGCCTTGGTATGGACCTTGGTGACCTTCACATTCTCGACGATGGCGGCGCCACGCTGGCGGGCGCCCTTGGCCAGCGCCATGGCGATGTTGGCCGGATCGCACTGGCCGTCGAGCGGCAGATGCACGGCGCCGACCACATCGGACACGTTGAGATGCGGGTACATCTCCTTGACTTCACCAGGCGAAATCTCGCGCACATCGACATCGAAGGCGCGGGCGAGCGAGGCCTGCCGATAAATCTCGTGCTTGCGCTCCTCAGTCAGCGCCACGGTGATCGAGCCGACCTGGCGCATGCCGGTGCCGACTTCCGTTTCGGCTTCCAGCTTGACGTAGAGGTCGGCCGAATATTTGGCCAGCCGCGTCATGTTCTGCGAGCCGCGCAGCTGGCCGATCAGGCCGGCGGCGTGCCAGGTCGTACCCGAGGTCAGCTGCTTGCGTTCGAGCAGCACGATGTCGGTCCAGCCGAGCTTGGCCAGGTGGTAGGCGACCGAACAGCCGGAGACACCGCCGCCGATAATAACCGCGCGGGCCTTGGTGGGAATGCTTCTGGTCATGCGGCCTCGCGGCGATAGCCGGATGCGAAGCGGCGCAGGCGTTTTGCGGCTTCCTGAAGCACCGGCTCCGGTTGGCAGAGGCTGATGCGGATGTGGCCGGCAGCGGCCTTGCCGAAGCTGGAACCCGGCATGACGCCGACACTCTCCTGGTCGAGAAAGGCCCAGGCGAATTTCTCGTCGTCGGGCTCGACTGCGGAGATGTCGAGCATGACATACATGCCGCCCTCGGAGCCGTGCACGCTGATATTGTTCATGCCGCGCACGGCGTCGAGCAGGACGGTGCGGCGCGCCGCATAGCGTTCGGCGATCTCCCTGACGCCAAAGCGGTTCTCCAGCGCCTCGGCGCAGGCGATCGAGATGAAGGCCGGCAGGCCGTAGGTCGTCACCAGATTGAGATTGGTCAACAGCGTGATCATCTGCGCTGGGCCGGTCAGCCAGCCCATGCGCCAGCCGGTCATGCCATGGCTCTTGGACATCGAATTGATGACCAGCGTGCGCTCCGCCATGCCGGGCAGGCCGCGCGGCGAGATGTGCTCGCCGCCGCCGAGCGTCCAGTAGACCTCGTCCGACAGCAGCCAGAGATCGTGCTCGCGGCAGATCTCGGCCAGCTCTTCCAGACGCTCACGCGAATAGACGGCGCCGGTCGGGTTGTTCGGCGTGTTGATCAAAATGGCGCGCGTGTTGGGCTTGAGCGCCGCGCGGATCATCTCGGCGTGCGGCTGGAAACCGTCTCCGGCCGGCGTCTCGACGACGGTGAAGCTGGCGCCGGCGGCGCTGAAGGTGTTGGGATAAGTCGCGTAGTAGGGCGCCACCACGATAGCGTGGTCGCCCTGGTCGAGAACGGCCTGCACCGCCGCGTAAAGGGCGGCCTGACCGCCCGGCGTGGCGATCACCTGGTCGGGGCTCGTCTCGACCCCGGTGCAGGCGGTCGAGGCCGCCGCCATCGCCCTGCGCAGGCGCGGAACGCCGGGAAGCGGGGTGTAGTGGTGGTTGCTGCCGCGAACCGCCGTCACGCAGGCTTCGATGGTCTGGCTCGGCGTATCGAAATCATGGTCGCCGACCGACAGCATGATGATGTCCTGGCCCGCCTCCTTGCGGGCCCATGCCTCGGTGTGGACCTCCCAGCCATCCTTGCCCGAAGGCACGATGCCGGAAATGCGCGATGACGGTCTGGGCATCAGGATACTCCCGAGATTTCGTGGCCGGCCTGTTCGAGCCAGTCGCGCAAGGCGGCGATGTGGGCAGGGCCGACTTCGCAGCAGCCGCCGACGATGGTGGCGCCAGCGGCGACCCAGCCGAGCGCCTGGTCGGCATAGGCATCCGGATCAAGGTCGTGGCGTGCGTGCAGCACTTCGACCGTTCCGCCATGCTTGAGCGCTTCGACAGAGGTGAAGCCATTGGCATAGGCGCCGACCGGGCCGCCGAGAGCAATCAATTCGGGCAGTGCCGCGGCGATAGCTTCTGGCCGGCAGCAATTCACCAGGCGCGCTGCAACCGTCAGGCCGTCGAGGGCGCCCGCCGCTGCCGCTATTGTTTCGCCGCTGCGCAGGCGCGGCGCGCCGTGATCGGCGAGCGTCCAAGACACCCAGACAGGTTTGCCGCTTTCCGACGCAGCGGTAACGGCCGCACGGCCTTCCTCGGCTGAGGCCATGGTCTCGCACAGGAACAGGTCGACGCCATCGGCCTGCTCGGCGACGATGCGGCGATAGATGTCCAGCGTCTCCTGGAACGATATGGTCAGCGCCGGCGCATAGCTGCCGAACAGCGGTGACAGGCAGCCGGCGATCGCTGCATCGCCTGCCTCGTCGCGTGCCTGTCTTGCCAATTCGATGCCGCGCTTCTGCAAGGGCTTGAAGAGGTCTTCTGCTCCTTCCCGCGCGAGCCGCTCCGGCGTTGCCGAATAGGTGTTGATGGTGATGACGCGAGCGCCGGCCCGGATGAATTCGGCATGCAGGTCACGCACCAGATCCGGCTCGTCGATCAGCACCCTGGCCGACCAGAGCGGCGTCGGCTCGGAGCTGCTGCGGCGGACCAGTTCCTGGCCCATGCCGCCATCGGTGAGAATGACTTTCTTCATGCTCTCAGTCTTTCGTTTTTCGGATCCCACAGCGGCTCGTCTTTCTGCACGACTGCCGTGAAACGATCACCGAAGATTTCAATCTCGATCGCGGTATCGGGTTCAGCCAGGTCGGCGCGCAGCATGCCGAGCGCGATCGATTTGTCGATGCGATGCCCCCAGCCGCCGGACGTCGTCTCGCCGACGATCTTGCCGTCATGCCAGAGCGTCGACACGGACGGCGCGTCGCAATCGCCGGGGTTTTCGACCACCAGCGTGACGAAGCGCTTCTTCACGCCTTGCTGTTTTTCGTTCTGCAGGGCTGCCTTGCCGCGGAAGTCGGGCTTGTCCCATTTGACGAAGCGCTCGAGCCCGCCCTGCAGGACCGTATAGTCGGTCGACAGGTCGCCCTTCCAGGTCCGGTAGCCCTTTTCGAGGCGCAGCGAATCCAGCGCGTACATGCCGAACGGTTTCAGACCGTGTTTTTGTCCCGCCGTCCAGACGGCGTCGAAGATGGCGGCGGTGTCTCCCACCTTGGTGTGGATTTCCCAGCCGAGTTCGCCGGCGAAGGATACCCGCACCAGCTTCGCCCAGCGGCCGGCGATGGTGGTTTCCTGATGCGTCAGCCAGGGCAGCGAGAGATCCGCGCCACAGACCTCGGCCAGGATCTTGCGCGAACTGGGGCCGGCGAGGATTTGCGTCGAATAGTCTTCGGTC
Source organism: Mesorhizobium sp. LSHC412B00 (assembly GCF_000503035.1). Lineage (NCBI taxonomy): Bacteria > Pseudomonadati > Pseudomonadota > Alphaproteobacteria > Hyphomicrobiales > Phyllobacteriaceae > Mesorhizobium > Mesorhizobium sp. LSHC412B00. The sequence continues at coordinate 58,253 of NZ_AYWB01000003.1, forward strand.
CTGTCGGTGAGGGTGAAAGTTGCGTCCTTCGGCAGGCGCGACTTCAGCCATTCGAAATCGTGCCACTGCGCTACCGCCGCGGTGATCAGAGTCATCTGCTCTTCGCCATGGCGCACCACCGACATCTCGGTGACGATGCGGCCTTTGTCGTCGGCGAAATAGGCGAGGCCGATTCGGCCGGGCTTGGGCACCAGGCCGGTGACCTGCAGCGCCAGCCATTCGGCTGCGCCAGGACCTTCGAGGTTGAAGCGCGAGAAGCCGGGCAGGTCCAGAATGCCGGCGGCGTCGCGCACCGCCAGGCATTCTTCGCGCACGCGGTGCTGCCACGGCCCGTCGCGGCGGAAGGTGAGTGTTGCTTCTTCCGACGTGTCGTCACCGGGTTGCGCATACCAGGTGGCACGCTCCCAGCCATTATAGGCGTCGAACTGGGCGCCGAGTGCCTTGATGCGATCGTGGATCGGCGACAGCTTGCGGTCGCGCCCGGCCGGCCAGGCATGGCGCGGAAACTGGATGGCGTATTCGTTGCCGTAGATCTCCATACCCTTGGCGACGCTATAGTCGGGGGCGGCCGCAAATGAGGTGAAGCGGCGCGGGTCGCAGGACCACATGTCCCATTCGGTCTGGCCTTGCGTCACCCATTCGGCCAGCACCTTGCCGGCACCGCCGCCCTGGGCGATGCCGAAGGTGAAGACACAGGCCTCGAACGCATTGGGAACGCCGGGCATCGGACCGATCAGCGGATTGCCGTCCGGCGCGTAGGGGATCGGCCCGTTGATCACCTTGGACAGGCCGGCAGTGCCCAGGATCGGCACGCGGGCTACGGCATCGGCAAGGTAGTGCTCGAGACGGTCGAGATCGTCGGGGAAGAGCTGGAAGGAAAAATCCTCCGGCATCGGGTCGTGGTGGGTTGCCCAATGCGCGCGGCAATTGCGCTCATAGGGGCCGAGATTCATGCCGTTCTTTTCCTGGCGCAGATAGTAGGAGGTGTCGACGTCGCGCAGCAGCGGCAGCTTCTTGCCCTGCTCCTTCGACCACGCCACCAGTTCGGGGATTTCCTCGAACAAGATGTACTGATGGCTCATCACCATCATCGGGACGTCGCGGCCGAACATTTTGCCGACTTCCGCGGCTCGGTAGCCGGCGGCGTTGACGACGATCTCGCAACGGATCTCGCCTTGCGGCGTCTCGACAACCCATTCGTCGTTCTCGCGGCGCACACCTGACACCGGACAGAAGCGGACGATTCTGGCGCCCATGTCGCGCGCACCCTTGGCCAGTGCCTGCGTCAGCTGCGCGGGGTCGATGTCGCCGTCGTTCGGATCGTAGAGCGCGCCTTTCAATTCATGCGTCTCGATGAAGGGATAGCGGCGCTTGATCTCGTCGGGGCCGACGATGTCGATGTCCATGCCCTGGTAGCGGCCCATGCCCTTGGCGCGCTGGAACTCCTGCATGCGCTCCTTCGTGTGGGCGAGGCGGAGCGAGCCGGTAACGTGGTAGTTCATGGGATAGTCGACGGCATCAGCCAAGCCGCGATAGAGCTCGGTCGAATAGCGCTGCATGTTCATCAGCGACCAGGACGACGAGAAGGTCGGCACATTGCCGGCGGCATGCCAGGTCGAGCCCGATGTCAGCTCGTTCTTTTCAAGCAGCACGCAATCGGTCCAGCCCGCCTTGCAAAGGTGGTAGAGCGAGGAGGTGCCGACGACACCGCCTCCGATGATCACCACGCGTGCCGTGGTCGGCAAACCGGCCATATTCTTCTCCCAAACCTGAAGCGCGCTGCGCTTCTATTTTTTGCTTGATGCATGTCGTTGTCCCAAAACCGCTGCACACTTTTGGGCGACATGCATTCAATAAACAGGCGGCGAAACCACCCAGATGATTACGGCCGGCTCGCTGCCGGGATTGCGCCAGCGGTATGGCTTGCGCTCGAAGCGGAACGAATCGCCTTCGCCGAGCCGGTGCCAGACGCCGGCTATCTCGATCTCGAAAATGCCAGAGGCGATGTAGCCGGCTTCCTCGGTTGGCCGCAGCTGCTCGCTCTTCATCTCGGCGCCCGGCGCGAAGATCGAACGCACCATCTCGAAACTACCGCCGAGATCGGGCGACAGAAGCTCCTCCACCAGGCCGGATTCGCTTGTGCCAAGCGTGCGCCGGCTGCCGGCGCGCACTACAACGCCGCGCTCCTTTTCGATCGGCACGTCGTGGCTGAAGAACAGGCTGAGTGGCACGCCGAACAGGTCTGCGAAGGCCCTGAGGTCGCCAAGCGAAGGGATAGACAGGCCGCGCTCGACCTGGCTGACCCAGCCGACGGAGCGACCAAGCTTCAGCGCGATCTCAGCCAGCGTCAGCCCGCGCGCCTTGCGCAGCGCACGGATGTCACTCGCCAGCAGGCGCTCGTCAGGTCCCTGCAATGTTTTGGGGATAGCTGGGGCCAAAACGCTCACTTGATGAAAAACTGGAAATGAATTTCATGAGAGCTCATGTCCGTGAAAAAATCAAGCGAATTTTCATGGACACACAAGATTTGCTTGCGCGATTTTGGCGGTTCATGCAAAGGCTCTGGCACGAGCGGCGGGTGTGGGAATGCGGGTCGGCGACCAAGGATTGAAATCTGCGCAAGGTCTTTTCCGATAGCCGGTTCGGCTTTCGAAGTGTGCGCAAAGGGACGGCCCATGCTGGAAAAAAACGGCCTGGCAGCGCATAACGCGGCTGTTGTCGACGAGGCGATCATCTCGCGCCGTTCAGTGCGCGCCTTCCTGCCCGACATGGTCGATGACGAGACGATCCGAGCCATTCTTGGCGTCGCCGCGCGCGCGCCTTCGGGCACCAATATGCAGCCCTGGCGGGTCTATGTCGTCAAGGGAGAGGTCAAGCAGCAGATCACCAATGCCATCCTGAATTCCGGTATCCGCGCCGAAAAGGCCGATTGGGACGAGTATCGCTATTACCCCACTCAGTTCTTCGAGCCGTATCTCACCCGCCGCCGCGCCAACGGTTTCGGGCTCTATGGGGCACTCGGCATCGGCCGCCGCGAGGTCGACAAGATGCGCGCCCAGCACGACCGCAACTTCGTCTTCTTCGACGCGCCGGTCGGCATGATCTTCACCATCGACCGGCGGCTGAACCAGGGCTCGTGGATCGACTACGGAATGTTCCTGCAGAACATCATGGTGGCGGCGCGAGGCAGGGGCCTGCACACCTGCCCGCAGGCCGCCTTCGCGCCCTATCACCGGCAGATCCGGCCGGTGCTCAACATCCCCGACGAGGAGATCGTCGTCTGCGGCATGGCGCTCGGCCTCGAGGATACGTCGAAACCCGAAAACGACTTCCGCACCGACCGCGTGCCGCTGGAAGAGTGGGTGACGTTCAGCGGCTAGGCCTCGGCTACCGGGGCCTTATTCCACGTTCATCTGCGCGCCATGGCCGCTGACATGGGCGCCGTCCTGCGGTGTCAGTCTGAGATAGGCGATCAGCGCGCACAAAGTGATGACGCCCTCGACCACGAACAGGATGCGGAAATCGTTGGTCACCGCCGGCCTGCCGCCAGCCAGGAACGACAACAGCGCCGCCGCCAGGCCGACGCTGATCGCCACCCCCAACTGCCACAGTATGTAGTAGAGCGCGCTGAAGCGGGCGAGCTGGTCGGGCGCGATGTCGGAATAGGCGAGATTGCCGGTCGAAGCCCATTGCGCCGAGCGCAGGACACCGAAGGCGGAGATATAGGCAAGCACGATCCAGACGGGCGTTGTTGCCTCTATCAAGGCGAAGCCCGCAACCATGGCGGCAACGATCGGCGTGTTGACAACCAGCACACGGCGAAAGCCGAAGCGGTTGAGCAGGCGCGGCATGAACACACGCATGATCAGCGAGCCGATTGCGGCAACGAAAGTCAGCGATCCCGCCTGCACCGCGCTCATGCCAAAGCCGAGCTGGAACATCAGCGGCAGCAGGAAGACGACCGAGCTGAGGCCGATCGTGTCCAGTCCGCCGCCTGTGAGGAAGGAGATGCGAAAGGTGCGGATGCGCAGGAGTTTCAGGTCAAGCAAAGGGTTGCAGGCGCGCAGGCAGTGGAAGGAGGCAAGCGTCAGGATGACGATCGCCAGCGTCAGCTCGGCCGCGATCATGCTGCCGGCGGCGTCTTTCGCCGCAAGCGAATCCATGCCGAAGACCAGCAGGACCATGCCGCTGCCGACCAGCAGGAAGCCCGGGAAATCGAACGGCGTGCGCACCGGTTTGGTAACAGTCGGAAACAGCGAGGCGGCAAGAACGGCCGCCGCCAGCGCGAACGGCACGTTGAAGAAGAAGATCCAGCGCCAGGAGATATAAGTCGTCAGGGCGCCGCCGACCAGCGGGCCGACCAGCGGTCCGGACTGGCCGGCCAGCGAAATATACATGTTGATCTTCAGCGTGCGGCTGCGCGGGAAGGTCGACAGGATGACGACATGGCCGAGCGTCCCCATCAAGGCGCCGCCGAAGCCTTGCAGCGCGCGGGCGCCGACCAGCGTCCAGATGTCGTTGGACAGGCCGCACAGCGCCGATGACGCGGCGAACACCAGCAAGGCGAAGCAGTAGACATTGCGCAGGCCGAAGCGGTCGGCGGCCCAGCCGCCGAGCGGCATCGAGATGATCAGGCTGGCGACATAGACGGTGATCAACAGGCCGAGCTGGCTCGGCGGCCGGCCGAGGCTGTCGCTGATGCCGGGCAGGGCGGTGACCACGACATTCTGGTCGAGGCTGGTCATGAACACGCCGCAGGCGACCGTGAGCGGCAGCAGGAGCAAGGCTCTGGCCGACACATCGGCGCAATCTGTGGCGCCGGCGGATAGTTCTGCGGTCATGGGGATGTTCGAACCAAACGACGATGCCGACTCTGAGACGGGATCTTTTTAATCCCCTGGGCCGGTTGGGCCACGTTCCCCACCATGGGCTTCCATTGGAGCATTCTCTAGCGGCAGAACCGGCTGGCCTTGAGGCCAGAACGGCTTTTGGCCCTACTGAACCTCGTAGCCGACCTCCTCGCTGGCATGGCAGAGCGCCTTCCAGAACGAGCGGGCGAAGGAGCGGAAGACATAGATGTCGAACTGGTCGGCGCCGGTGCGCTGGATCTGCGCAAAGACGTCGTGATGGGTGGTCGAACGGCCGGAGCCTGTGGGGAAGGCGGGCAGGGCGAAGTCGATGGCGAAGAATTTCGCCAGCACCCATTCGGCCTTAGGGCCGGCGATGCGGATAGCGGTGCGGCCATGCGACAGGTCGGTGATCGTGCCGATTGCCGGGGTTACGTCCCCGGCAAAACTCGCCGCCAGGCCCTCGGCCTCGTCGACGACTGTGAATTTTCCAGGCGCGAAACCGAACACGGCCTTGCCGTCCTTGGCAACGCCGCCGCCGGCGCCATCGGGCAAATCGAGGCCGGTGACCTTGCGGATCGCTTCGATCAGCTGCTTTTCCGCGCCCGGCCATGCGGCCAGCTGCAGAATCGAGCCTGGCCTGATTTCGGTCAGAATGACATCGACGCCATGCTCGAAGTTGCCGTGCGAACCCGGATGGGACACCGGCTCGAGCGGCGAGAGGCGCTCGGGTGATTGGCGTTCGGGTGATTGGCGCTCAGCCATGCATGCGGCTCCCGTCCGGGTCGTAGAAATAGTTGGAGACGATCTCGACCGGCCCGAACCGCTTGCGCAGCGGATCGGAGACGAATGCCCGGGTGCCATGGCGCGCCTTGCCGCCCTCGACCAAAGCCAGCGCGATGTGCTTGCCCAGCGCCGGCGAATAGCAGCAGGCGGTGATGTGGCCGATGGAATCGTGCGGATTGGCTTCGTCCAGTTCCTCGACGAGGTGGGCGCCGCCATTGAACGGCCGGTTGTCGAGCGAGACTAGGCCGACCAGCTGCAGCCGCTCGGGCGCGATCAGGCCTTCGCGGTCCATCATCGCCGAGCCGATGAACGGCTTCTTCTTCGACAGCATCCAGTCGAGATGCAGGTCGCGCGCCGTAGTGCGCCCGTCGATCTCCGCGCCGGTGACATGGCCCTTTTCGATGCGCATCGTGCCCAACGCCTCCAGCCCGTAGGTGACCAGGCCGAACGGCTTGCCGGCTTCGACAAGGGCTTGCCAGACATGGGTGCCGTAGCCGGCGCCGCAATAGACCTCGAAGGCCATTTCTCCGGAGAAGGACAGCCGGCAAATCATCACCGGCACGCCTGATATCTCGCCGCGCACGATGCCCATGAAGGGCAGGGCCGTGTTGTCGACGGCGGTGCCGGTGACACAGGCGGCGAGGATGGCCCGCGCCTTCGGCCCGCCGATGGCCGCGCCCGCCCATTCGTCGGTTACCGAGGTGACATGCACTTTGAGTTCCGGCCAGATGACGTCGAGGAAATATTCCAGATGCTGCATCACCTTGCCGGCGTTGGCCGTGGTGGTCGTCATCAGGAAATCCTGTTCGCCAAGCCGCCAGGTGGTGCCGTCGTCGAAGGCCAGCCCGTCCTCGCGCAGCATCAGGCCGTAGCGGGCCTTGCCGACGGGGAGGGTGGAAAACATGTTGGTGTAGACGCGGTCGAGGAATTCGCCCGCATCCGGCCCCTGAACGGCGATCTTGCCCAGCGTCGAGACGTCGACGATGCCGGCGCTTTCGCGCGTCGCCCTGGCTTCACGGACATAAGCCTGCTCGACCGTCTCGCCGGCAAGGCCGTAGATCATTGGTCGATACCAGAGGCCAGCGGAATACATCGTTGCGCCATTGGCGAGGTGCCAGTCATGCATGGGCGTCAGGCGCTCGGGTTTCAGATCGCCGAAGCGTTCGGCGGCAAGCGAGCCGATCGACACCGCGGAATAGGGCGGGCGGAAGCGCGTCGTTCCGACTTCGGGGATCGGTTTGCCCAACGCCTCGGCCATGATGGCGAGGCCCGGAACGTTGGAGTTCTTGCCCTGGTCGGTCGCCATGCCGAGCGTGGTGTAGCGCTTCAGATGCTCGACGGAGACAAAACCTTCGCGATGCGCCAGCCGCACGTCTTCGGCAGTCACGTCATGCTGGAAGTCGACGAAGCTTTTTCCCTTGGCTTTGATCTCGAACACCGGCGCCGGATCGGGGTTTCCCGGGGCTGCTTCGACATCCGGCAAAGCTGCCGGCGCAGCCGCTCCGCCCGCGGCGGACAGGCCGGCTGCACGGCCCTCAGTGATGGCTTCGACGGTCGAAAAGCTGCCGTTGAAAGCGCCGGCGCCAATCCATTGCCGCGTCGGTTTCGGCGGCAGGAAGGCCTGGCGGGCAGGGTTCCATTCGGCTCTGGCACCGGCCTGGCTGGCGAGATGGATGGTCGGCGACCAGCCGCCCGACATCAGCAGGCTATCGGCGTGGATGCTGCGGGCGTCACCGCTGAGCGCGCCCGAGTTCATGTCGAAGCGCTGCACCTTCAGGCCGGAGAGCGCCTTGCCGCCCTCGGTGGCGACCACGGCATGGCCGGAGAGGATTTCGGCTTCGGCCTCGGTGGCGAGGCTGCGCATCTCGGCCGAAAGCTCGGGGCGCACGTCGATGATGGCGACAATAGCCGCGCCCGCCTTCCTCAGCGCCAGCGCCGAGCGATAGGCGCTGTCATTGTTGGTGAACAGCGCGACCCTGTCGCCGGGCAGCACGCCATAATCACTAACATAGCGCTCGGCGGCATGCGCCAGCATGACGCCCGGCCGGTCATTGCCGGGGAATACAAGCGGCCGCTCGAAAGAGCCGGTGGCCAGCACCACCGTTTTGGCGCGGATCGCCCAATAGCGATGGCGAGGCTCGCCCTTGCCGGGCGTCTCCTTATGGGCGGTGACGCGCTCGAGCGCGGCTAGCGTGTTGCCGTCATAATAGCCCCACACCGTGGTGCGCGGCAGCAGGCGGACCGTGTCATGGCCTTCGAGCTGGCTGACGGCGCGCGCCGCCCAGTCGGCGGCCGGCGTGCCGTCGATGGCCTCGCCGGACCAGTTGGCCGAGCCGCCGAAACGCGGTTCGAGCTCGGCCAGGATGACGCGAGCGCCCTGGTCGGCAGCGGCCTTGGCGGCTGACAGGCCGGCCGGGCCGGAGCCGACCACCAGCACGTCGCAAAACGCGTTCATGCGCTCGTAGCGCGAGGTGTCGGCGGCAATACCGGCGCGGCCCAGGCCGGCGGCGCGGCGGATGAAATGCTCGCAGAACATCCAGAATCTGGTGCCCTTCAGCGGGCCGAAGACCGGACCCATGAAGGTCTTGTAGTAGAAGCCGGCGGCCAGGAGCTTGCCGCCGAGCTGGTTGATGGCGTTGACGTCCCAGGCGAGCGAGGGAAAGCGGTTCTGGCTGACGGTCACCAGCCCGTCATAGATCTCGACCATGGTTGCGGCGATGTTGGGCTCGCGCACTTCGCCGCGCAGCACCGTCACCAGCGCGTTCGGTTCCTCGACGCCGGCCGAGAGCAGGCCGCGCGGGCGGTGGTATTTGAACGAGCGGCCGAAAAGCGTGACGCCGTTGGCAAGCAGCGCCGAGGCCAGCGTGTCGCCGCCATGGCCGGTGTAGGGCGTGCCGTCGAAGGTGAAGCGGATGGTGCGCATGCGGTCGACGCGGCCGCCGGTCTCGGTGCGGCGCGGGCTCACGACTTGTCTCCGGCCTTGTGCCGGGCGGCGGCATTGTGGTCGCGGGCGAAACCGGTGCTGGAAATCTCATGCGTGACCGTGTTGCGCACCATCCTCAGATGGGTGCGGCAGCCGCCCGAATGCTGCCAGATCTCATTGTGGTCGCCGGCCGGGTTCAGCCGATCGTAGACATAGGCGTTCCAGGCGTCGAGGTCCTGCGAGGCGGGCTGCGGGCGCTCGCGGTTGCCGTCGCCCTGATAGGTGAACTCGATGACGTCGCGCGGGCCGCAATAGGGACAAGTGATAAGCATTTGTTTGAACCCTAATGCAGCCGGGGCGTTGCGCCCTGGCCCTTGTCGTCAATCACCAGGCCGCGATAAAAACGGTCGAGCGTGAACGGCGCGTTGAACGCGTGCGGTTCGTCCTTGGCGATGGTGTATGCGAAGCACCAGCCCGAGGCCGGCGTGGCCTTGAAGCCCCCATAGCACCAGCCGCAGTTGAGATACATGCCGGGCAGCGGGCCGGTGGTGATGATCGGCGAACCGTCCATCGACATGTCGCAGACGCCGCCCCAGGAGCGCAGCATGCGTACACGCGCAAGGCCGGGAAACAGCGCCAGCATCTCGCTCATGACCTCGTCGACGATGGGCAGATTACCGCGCTGGGCGTAGCTGTTGTAGCCGTCGATGTCACCGCCGTAGACGAGGCCGCCCTTGTCGGACTGCGACATGTAGAAATGACCCATGCCGAAGGTCAGCACCGTGTCGACGAAAGGTTTCAGCGATTCGGTGACGAAGGCCTGCAGTACATGGCTCTCGATCGGCATCCTGTCGATGCCGGCAAGCTGCATCACCCGTCCGGTGCTGCCGGCCACCGCCACGGCGACCTTCTTGCCGCGGATCTCTCCGCGCGTCGTTTGCACGCCGGTGATGCGGTCGCCGTCGCGCAGGAAGCCGGTGACCTCGCAATTCTCGACGATGTCGACGCCGCGGCGGTCGGCGCCGCGCGCATAGCCCCAGGCAACCGCATCGTGCCGGGCGGTGCCGGCGCGCGGCTGCATCAGGCCGCCGACGATGGGAAAGCGCGCCGAGGCCGACATGTCCAGCGCCGGGACCAGGCGCGCGATCTCGGCGGTGCTCATCAGCTCCGCATCGACGCCGAGATGGCGCATGGCGTTGCCGCGCCTTGCCAAGTCGTCGAACTGGCCCGGCGTGTGAGCCAGATTCAGGCAGCCGCGCTGCGAGAACATGACGTTGTAGTTGAGGTCGTGCGACAGGTTCTCCCACATCTTCATCGAATGTTCGTAGAAGCGGGTGTTGGACGGCAAAAGGTAGTTGGAGCGCACCGCCGTGGTGTTGCGGCCGACATTGCCGGAACCCAGCCAGCCCTTTTCCAGCACCGCGACATTGGTGATGCCGTGCTCCTTGGCCAGATAGTAGGCCGTCGACAGGCCGTGGCCGCCGCCACCGATGATGATGACGTCATAGGAAGCCTTGGGGTCGGGCTTGCGCCAGGCCGGCTTCCAGTCCTTGTTTCCCTTGAGCGCGTTCGTGAGAAGCGAAAGGGCTGAATATTCCGCCATTCTTCATGTCATCCCTAGAGCATGATGCCGAAAAGTGTGAAGCGGTTTTCGGACGACATCATGCTCTATATCTTTGATTTTTAGAGCCGGATGATTTCATGTCCAACAGACCTGAAGCCATCCGGCTCGGGTGCGATGCGGCAGACTATAGAGCAGGCGGCGTGCGCAAAGCCAAGATTGCGCCATGGCTTTTCGACTGGCCGACTCCCGCAAGGCGCCCAACTGTCATGACTTCGCCACGACTTGCCCCACGGGATGAGCGTCTCTATCAAGGACCGCTTTAGAAGCGGCCTTTGCCGCCCTTTGAGTCGCCACCATTATGTCTTTTCGCTTCTTTCGCCTGATCTTGGTCCTCGCGCTCGTTGCCTTGGCGCCGCATTCGTTCGGCGCGATGGCGCAGGGGCTTGGCCAGGCGCCTGCCGGGCTGGTCGCCGACCAGCAGAAAATCCTGCAGGGTTTGACGACGAAAACCGACGCTCTGGAGAAGAAGGTCCAGGAGGACGGCGTCGACGACACCACCCTTGTCGAGATCCGCCTGCAGTTGGAAGAGCTGTCGCGCGCTGCGCTGAACAGCGCGCTGGCGTTTCGTTCGCGGCTGGGAGAGATCAATTCGAGGCTCGAGCAGCTTGGCGCCCCGCCGGCTGCCGGACAGCCCCCTGAACCGGACATCGTGACCGGCGAGCGCCAGGCGCTGGCGTCGGAAAAGGCGGAGATCAACGCCGTCATCGCCGGGGCGCAGAACCTGTCGATTCGCATCAATTCGCTGATCGAGAAGATCGGTAATATGCGCAGCGAGCTGTTTCGCAGCGGCCTAACCAAGCGCTATGTGCTGTCCGATGCACTGAGCCCCCAGGTGTTTTCCGACGCAAGGGACGAATACGCCAACTTCTACAGGGCGGTGTCATCGTGGCTGAGCTTTGCCTTCAAGTTCAAGTTCCAGGCGATGCTCGCGGCGACCCTCATGGCGCTTGCTTTGGCGGTGGTGCTTCTGGTCGGTGGGCGCCGCCTGTTTGGGCGCATCTTCGAGCCCGACGCGTCGGTTGAAGATCCGACATATCTCAGTCGCCTGTCGGTGGCGTTCTGGTCGACTTTGCTGCCGACGCTGGCGGTCAGCGCCTTCCTCGCCTCGACGGTGTTCCTGTACAACTACTACAATGTGCTGCGCGGCGACATAGGCGTTTTCCTCAACGCGCTGGCAGCCGTCATCGCCATAGTGTTCTGTGTCAACCGCCTGACCAATGCGGCTCTGTCGCCCAGCATGCCGAACTGGCGCCTGATCCAGGTCGAGACCGGCCCGGCGCGTTGGCTGGTGCGGCTGACGACGGCCATGGCAGTCGTCATCGGCATCAACAATTTCCTGTCGATCGTCAACGACAAGATGGGCTCGCCCCTGTCGCTGACGGTGGCCAGGAGTTTTGTCGCCACCGTCATCGTGGGCGTCATCCTGATCCTTATGGCGCTGCTGAAGCCTTACAAGGACGCCGACGGGCGCTGGCGCCCCTGGCCGGCCTGGCTGCGCTACACCTGTGTCGCGCTCGGCCTGTTCACGATTGCGGCGGCACTGTTCGGCTATATCGGTCTTGCCATCTTCGTCTCGTTGCAGGTCGTGGTCACCGGCACCATCCTGCTCACCGCCTATATCGGCTTCCTGTCGGCGCGCGAGATCGGCGAGGAGGGTGGTTTCGCCGGCACGTCCATCGGGCGCTGGCTGAAGACCAATTCCAGCTATGAGGACACCGCGCTCGACCAACTCGGCCTCGTCGTCAGCGTCGCCATCAACCTGATGATCGTGCTGGTGTTCCTGCCGCTGATCCTGTTGATGTGGGGCTTCCAGCCCGGCGATATCCAGGCCTGGGGCTATAAATTGGCGACAGGCGTCACCGTCGGTTCGGTGACGATTTCGGTCACCGGCATCCTCACCGGCATCGTCGTTTTCATCATCGGCTATTTCCTGACCCGCTGGTTCCAGGGCTGGCTCGACGGCTCGGTAATGGCGCGCGGCAAGGTCGATACCGGCGTGCGCAACTCGATCCGGCTGGCGGTCGGCTATGCCGGCGTCGCGCTCGCTGGGCTCGTCGGCATCTCGGCGGCGGGCATCGATCTCTCCAACCTGGCGCTTGTTGCCGGCGCACTTTCGCTGGGTATCGGCTTTGGCCTGCAGAATGTCGTGTCCAACTTCGTGTCCGGCCTGATCCTGCTCGCCGAGCGGCCGTTCAAGGTCGGCGACTGGATCGTCGCCGGCGACACATCAGGCACGGTCAAGAAGATCAGCGTGCGCGCCACCGAAATCGAGACCTTCCAGCGGCAATCGGTGATCCTGCCCAATTCGAACCTCATCAACAACGCCGTCGGCAACTGGACGCACCGCAACAAGCTCGGACGTGTGGAGATCAAGGTCGGGGTCGCATATGGCAGCGACGTCAAGCGGGTACACGCGGTCCTGCTTGAGATTGCGCGCGGCCATGCGCTGGTGCTGAAGAACCCGGAACCCTTCGTCCTGTTCACCAATTTCGGGCCGGCAGCACTCGAGTTCGAGATCCGCGTGTTCCTGGCCGATGTGCTGAACGGCGCCATCGTTCAGAACGATATCCGCTTTGCCGTTCTCGATGCTTTTGACGCCGAGCACATAGAAATCCCCTCGACGCCGCGCGCCGAGGTCAAGGTCAAGCAGACCGACGCATGGCCGATCGACGACGACAAGATCGAGGTCGAGTTCGCCGAGAAGGAGCAGGCGGAGGCCAGAGCCGCCGCCGAGGCGAAGCGGCTGGCCAAAACTGGTCGCAAGGCCCGCAAACCCGATCCCAGCTAAGGCCCCAAGCTCCTCCCAAACCAATTGCGGCATGAATGCGGCATTCAGTTGCGGTTCAGCTTGCATCTCCTATAAGCTCACATGCAAAGGCGAGAATGCCTTGCGAAATGCAACAGAGGCGGTGTGGAAACACCGATATTGCAAAATGTGGAAGTCGCTCGTCGTCGCCATCGCTCTTACCGCAGCGAGTGGCTCGGCCTTTGCCGCCAGCGCGGTCAACAAGGATGCTGAGACCCGTACGCTGATCGTGACGGAAGGCGGCGGCAAGACGGAGCTGGCGCTGGCCGCCGGCGAAACCGTGGAATTCTGCCCGAACGGCTGTTTCGTCACCTTGCCCAATGGTGACCTCGAGGCCCTGACCGGCTCGGAAACGGTCGAAATCTCAGGTGGCGTTGCCCGCATCAAGTAAAGTCGGCAAGCAGATGTAGTAAAGGCCGGGCAATGCCCGGCCTTTTATTGTTCGCGGTAGCGATTGCTTAACAATGACGCGGGAAATATCGTGGCGCCTACCGGCTGCAACCGTGCGTTTTAACGTTCAATACGCCGTTCCGCCGCTATACCGGTGCGAAGACGCCGAAACACGGCGCAACCGGTTATGAATAGGGCAGAACGGACATGGATGCGCGGTCGGACAAGAACGCAATCCCGCTTGCGGTCGACCTCGACGGCACGCTGATTGCGACCGATCTTCTTTGGGAAGGCCTGTTCATCCTGCTCAAGAAGAATCCGCTCTATGTTTTCCTGGTCCCGTACTGGCTGGCCGCCGGCCCGGCGCGGCTGAAACAAGCCATCGCCGACCGCATCGATATCGATCCGGCCTCGCTGCCCTATCGCGAAGCGCTGCTGCAGCGGCTGCTCGCCGACCATAGCGACGGACGCAAGATCGTGCTGGCGACCGGTACGCCACGCAAGTTCGCCGAGGCGATCGCGGCGCATCTGGGCGTCTTCGACTATGTGCTGGCGACCGACGGTCCCCACAACATGACCTCGGGCCGCAAGCGCGACGCGCTCATCGCCGCCTATGGCGACGGCGGTTTCGACTATGCCGGCAACAGCCGGCACGACGTCAAGGTTTTCGGAGCCGCACGCAAGGCCATCGTCGTGGCGCCCGACCGCCATGCGAAGCGCTGGCAGGCCGCGCATAGCGCCGAAAGGATGCCGGCGCCGAAAAGGACATTGAAGACATTCGTCAAGATGCTGCGCGTGCATCAGTGGCTGAAGAATTCGCTGATCGCGGTGCCGATGGTGCTGTCGCATGAATACTTCAACATCAACATGATCTGGCAATGCCTGCTGGCGTTCGTCTCCTTCAGCGCCGTGGCTTCCGCCATCTACATTCTCAACGATTTCTTCGACCTTGCGCTCGACCGCAAGCATCCGACCAAACGCAACCGACCTTTCGCCAGCGGCGCTTTGTCGATCCCGTTCGGTCTCGGCGCGATGGCGGTGCTGCTGGCGATCGGCATTGCCGCCGGGCTTCTGTTGCCGATCGAGTTCCTGGGCGTGCTCGCCGGCTATCTGGTGGTGACCACAGCCTATTCGCTGTCGTTCAAGCGCATGCTCCTGGCCGACGTACTGACGCTGGCGGGGCTATACACTGTGCGTGTGCTGGCAGGTGCTGCGGCGACCGGGGTCGAAGTCTCGTTCTGGCTGCTCGCCTTCTCGATTTTCTTCTTCCTGTCGCTGGCGCTGGTGAAGCGCTATGTCGAACTGCGCACCACAGCCATTCCGGTGGGCGAGCGCATTGCCGGCCGCGGCTACCGCATCGAAGACCAGGAGATCGTCGCCCAGGCAGGAATGGCGTCGGCCTTCTCCTCGGCGCTGGTGCTGGCGCTGTACATGGACAGCGTCGCGGTACGCGAACTCTATCCGCATCCCTGGCTGGTCTGGCCGCTGGCGCCGATCGTGCTGTATTTGACCATGCGGGTCTGGATCCTGGCGCGCCGCAACGAGATGAATGACGATCCGGTCATCTTCATCATTCGCGACTGGCGAAGCCAGATCGTCGTGGTGATCGGCGCCGCCCTTCTGGTCGCGGGAGGCTGGTAGGGGATGGCCGGCGAACGGTACCGGAGTTTTGGCCTCGCCACGCCGGCCGCAAAGCGAGCCATCGCGGCCGACGATGCCATCGCGCTGATGCGAAGCGGCAAGGCGACAAAGAACGCTCTGCTCGCCTATGGCAATGGCCGCTCCTACGGTGATTCCTGCCAGAACGGGCCAGGTGCGGTCGTGGACATGCGGCCGCTAAACCGCATCGGCGCCTTCAATGCCGAGACCGGCCTGCTCGAGGCGGAGGCCGGCGTGTTCCTCTCCGATATCATTGCGCACACTGCACCTTACGGTTTCTTTCCGACTGTCGTCCCAGGCACCCAGTTCGTCACCCTTGGCGGCGCGATCGCCAATGACGTCCATGGCAAGAACCATCACCGGCGCGGCACCTTTGGCTGCCATGTCGAGTCGTTCACGCTGCTGCGCTCGGACGGGCGGACCTACACCTGCTCGGCAACCGACAATGCAAGGCTGTTTGCGGCGACGATCGGCGGCATGGGGCTGACCGGCCTGATCCTGTCGGCCTCGATCCGGCTGATGCGGGTGCATTCGCTCGACATCGCCGAGAAGGTAACGCGGTTTGCCGATCTCGGCGAATTCTTCGAACTGGCCGAGGCCGCCGACCAGGCCAATGAATATGCCGTCGCCTGGATCGACCAGCTTGCCGGCGGCCATGGCCGCGGGCGCGGCCTGTTGTTGACAGGCAATCATGCCGAGTATGGCTCGCATGCGGCGTCTCGCGCCGGCTCCCGTTTTTCAGTGCCGTTCCAGCCGCCGTTCAATGTGCTCAACCGGCCGTTCCTCACCGCCTTCAACGCCGCCTATCGGTGGAAGAAGGGGCGCTCGCCGGGGCCGAGCCAAACCGGCTACCAGGGCTTTTTCTTTCCGCTTGATGGTGTCGGCGACTGGAATCGGCTGTATGGCCCGAAAGGTCTCTACCAGCACCAGAGCTTGGTGCCGGAAAATGTCGCGCGTCAGACCGTGCCGGCGCTGCTCGATGCGGCGCGACGGGCCGGGCAGGGCTCTTTCCTCACCGTGTTGAAGCGCTTCGGCTCGATCCGCTCGCCGGGGCTGCTGTCCTTTCCGCGGCCAGGCTTCACGTTGACGCTGGATTTCCCCAATCGCGGCGACAGGACGCTGGCCCTGCTCAGCGAACTCGACCGCATCACGGTCGCGGCCGGCGGCGCGGTCAACCCGTACAAGGATGCGCGCATGGGCGCTGATACTTTCGCGGCCTCCTTCCCGAATTGGCAGCGGCTTGAAGCGCTGCGCGACCCGGCTTTCGTGTCCAGTTTCTGGCTGCGGACGGCGAAAATGCTCAACGTCCGGCCAAGGCGTGTCGAGGCAGCTGAATAGGTACAATCCGAATAAGTCATGGTGAATAGATCGTAAGTTCCGTAGTTTACTCAAAGCATTGTCGTGACTTCACGAAATGTTTGCAGGTTAGTAATAGGACCGTTGCGAGTGGCGGGTGCAAAATATGAAATACATCGTCTTCATTCTGTTCACGGTCATGACCAATGCCGCCGCGCAGCTGATGCTGAAGCAAGGCATGATGTCGCTCGGTCCCATTTCGTTCGAAGGCACCAATCCGCTGTTGAGGCTGTTGCAGGTCGTTTTCAGCCCATGGGTGTTTCTCGGCCTGTGCACCTTCGTCATCTCGATGGCTTCGCATCTCTACGTGCTGTCCAAGGTCGAGCTCAGCTTTGCGTATCCGTTCCTCAGCCTTGCCTATGTCGCGGTTGCGATCTTCGCCTATTTCATCTTCCGCGAGGACCTCAATGCCTGGCGCATTGCCGGCATCGCCTTCATCTGCGTTGGCACCGTGCTGATCGCGCAAAGCGGTCGAGACTTGGGCGGGCGCGGGCATGACGACCAAACCGCTTCCATCATCCCCGACAAGATCCAGACAAACGAGATCGTTCGATGAGACATGTTATTTTCGGCGGCGACGGCTTCGTCGGCCGTCATCTTGCCCCGAAGCTTGTGGCCGATGGTGAAGAGGTTGTCGTTGCCGACATCGTCAAGAGCGACCTGACGCACTATCGCAACGTTCGCTTCGTCACCTGCGATGTCACGGATACGGCCTCGGTGGCCAACATCGGATTGAAGGCCGACGACATGATCTACAACCTGTCGGCCAAAATGCTGTCGCCGATCCAGGTGCGGGCCAAGCGTCACGACTTCTTCTTTCCGGTGAATTTCCATGGCACCGAACACATCATGCAGGCGATGGACAAGGCCGGCGCGTCCAAGCTCGTCCACTACACCACCGACATGATCTACGGCCATACGGTCACCCAGCCGATGACCGAGGAACATCCGGTCGCGCCGCTCGGCGAATATGGATGGTCGAAGCAGAAGACCGAGGAACTCGCCGCGCAATGGCGCAAGCGCGGCATGTCGATCTCGCTGTTTCGCCCGCGTCTGATCATCGGTCCCGGCCGGCTCGGGATCCTGGAAAAGCTGTTCAAACTGATCGACTGGAATTTTCCTGTGCCGATGATCGGCTCGGGCAAGAACCCCTATCAGTTCATCTCGGTGTTCGATTGCGCGGAAGCTGCCCGCTCGGCCTGGAAGGCAGGCGTGCCCAACCAGGCTTATAATCTGGGCTCCCTCAATCCGCCGCCGGTGAAGAAATTGCTGGGCGACCTGATCAAGCATGCCGGCTCGAAATCGCTGCTGATCCCGACGCCGGGCTGGGCGGTCAAGCGCACCCTCGACCTGCTCGATCTCATGAACATGCCGATCATGGATCCCGAACAATATCTGATCGCCGATGAGGAGTGCGTGCTCGACGTATCCAAGGCCGAGCGCCAGCTCGGCTGGGTGCCGCAATATCGCGACGAGGACATGCTGATCGCCGCCTACAGCGAATACCGCGCCAAGAAAGACGGGCTTGCCGTCACCGCCAATCATGTCCCCGCCGAATAAGTGGGACGACCAGGAGAACTCCGAAATGACCGTCATGGCCAAGCCTGAGCAGACGAACGCGCGCACCATGGTCGGCGCGCCGGCGTTGTCGCCTACCGCCATCGCCAAGCCCGACCTGATCAGCGTCGAGCAGGCGAAGGCGATGGATGTCGCGCGCATGACCGACCTGTTCAAGGCGCATCTCAATCCGGGCCAGCTGCATTTCATGAAGCTGCTCGGCTTCCACAAGATCAAGATCGAGCGTGCCGAAGGCATGTTCTACATCGACCAGAACGGCCGCAAGATTCTCGACTTCTTCGGCGGCTTCGGTTCGCTGGCCTTCGGCCACAACCATCCGCGCATCCTGGAGGCCAGGCGCAAATTCCAGGAGGAGAAGCGCCAGGAAATCGCCATCGCCTTCATGTCGCAATATGCATCGGCGCTGGCGCACAACATCGCCAAATGCTCGCCCGGCGATCTCGACATGGTATTTCTGGGCTCGTCGGGTTCGGAAGCGATGGAAGCGGCGGTGAAGCTCGCCGAGCGCGCCGCCGGGCCGAAGCGGCCGAAGGTCGTCTATGCCGAGAATTCCTTCCACGGCAAGACCAAGGGCGTGCTCGGCATCACCGACGGCCAGCTCTACCGCGCGGACTTCAAGATGGCTGAGAACACCGTGCGCATTCCGTTCGCCGATATCGAAGCGGTCGAGCGGCTGTTCCGCTCCGACCCGGAGGTCGGCGTCATCGTACTCGAGACCATCCAGGGCGGCGGCGGCATCATCCAGGCAGAGGCGCAATACTGGCAGAAATTGCGCGCGCTCTGCGACCACTATGGGGTGCTGTGGGTGGCTGATGAAGTGCAGTGCGGCTATGGCCGGTCCGGCCGCTTCTACGCCTTCGAACATTATGGCGTCGTGCCCGATGTGACGGCGCTGGCCAAGTCGCTCGGCGCAGGCAAGGCGGCGGTCGGCGCGATGGTCGCCCGGCGCGAGGTCTATATGAAGGCCTATGGCACGCCGAAGACGGCGATGATCCATGCCATGGCCACCTTTGGCGGCATGGGCGAGGCCTGCGTCACCGCGATCGAGGGCATCAACGTGCTCTATGATGAGGGGCTGATCGACAACGCCGCCACTGCCGGCGACTATCTGCTGCAGCGCCTGCAGGCGCTGAAGGAGAAGTACCCTAAGATCATCAAGGACGTGCGCGGCAAAGGCTTTATGATCGGGCTCGAGTTCCACGACTTCTCGCAGACCTTGCCGATGGTGCTACGTCCGATCGTCAGCGTCCTCGACGACAAGCTGAAGGGCTCGCTGTCGGGCTTCGTCGGCGCGCTGTTGTTGCGCGACTATGACGTGCTCGTCGCCTTCACCGAATACAACCGCAACGTCATCCGTCTCGAGCCACCGCTGATCTGCCAGCGCGAGCATGTCGACCGTTTCGTCGATGCTTTCGACAGCCTGCTGTCGCGCGGCATCGTGGGAATCGTCAAGGATTTCGTCAAAAGCCAAGTCCGTTAAAAGAAGTCCGTTGAGCGAAGTCCTGAGTCCGACAATGCTGAGCAAGTCTCCCGCCCCGCAAAACACACTCGACCGGCTGACTGCGGCCGCTCTCGCGTGGGGCGAGGGGACTTATGCGCGATGGGCGGCTCCGGTCGGCGCGATCGCGTTTTCGCTCTATATCCTGCTGACGGCGTTCATGGCCTTGACGATGCCCGACGCCAATTGGGACATGCTGCCCTATCTCGCCATCGCCGAGGAGGGCGCTTATCCCGATGCGCAGGCATTGCATGACTATGCCTACAGCACGGTCCAGGCCGGCGTGTCGGCCGGCGACTACAAGACGCTGACCGACGATGGTGGCGGTTTCCGCAGCCATATGGCGCAAAATGCCGCCGACTTTCACTCGCTGCTTGGCATGTACCGGATCAAGTTCCTCTACGCCGAGATTCTTTCGACGATGAGTTCGGTGATGTCGCCTGTCGAGGCGATGCGGGTGCTGCAGGTGGTCTCGGTGCTGCTGTTCGGGATGATCACGCTGCTGTGGCTGCGAACCGAAGGCGCGTTGGCGCTGGCGCCGGTGGCCGGCGCGGTGCTGATCATGGCCGATTTCGGCGACGCGGCACGCGCCTCGACCCCGGATCTGTTGTGCTCGGCGCTGTTCCTCGGCGGGCTGCTTGCCTATGTGCGCGGCCGCGAGGCAGCGACCGCTGTCCTGCTTTTCCTGGCCTTCATGGCGCGGCCGGACAATATTGTTTTTCTGGCCATCTTCGCCGTGCTGCTGCTGGTCTTCCGGCAGCGGGCGTGGGGCGCGCTGGCCGGCTTTGCCGCGTCCTTCGTCGCTTATTTCGCGATTTCGCATTGGGCGCAGCATCCCGGCTGGTGGCCGCATCTGTGGTTCTCCAGCATCGAGCAGCACTACAATATGGATGGCTTCGAGCCACCGTTCTCGGTTGGCGCCTATGTCAAGGCGTTCGCCGCATCCTTCATTCGCGCCACCAGCCTCAACAGTTGGGTCGGGGTCTGGGTTCTGGCGCTGGCCGGGTGGCTTGCGCTCAGCCGCGCCGGCTTCCGGCTCGATCGCCGCGCCGGCATCCTGCTTGCAGCACTGGTGCTTGGCGTGCTGGCGAAATTCACCGTCTTTCCGATCCACGACACCCGCATCTACTTCCCGAACCTTCTGCCGCCCTACCTTTTGCTCGTCGGCCCGATCATGGCGCTGTGGGCGTCGGCAAGCCTGAATGGAAGGCGGCCCATCGCCTTGCACGCCATACCTGGAGATAAGCCATGAGTTCCATTTCCGGCCTGGCGCGCATCGCCCTTTCGCTCGGCCTGCCCGCCGGCCTGCTCGATCGGGGGCCGGCGTTGCGTGGCACGAAATTCCTGGCCAAGGCGGCGCTGAAGGCGCGGTTTGGCGGTGGGCAAGCCTTCCAGATGGTCAATGTCGGCGCTTGCGACGGCGCGCTGTTCGACGACGTCACGCCGTGGCTGCACCGCATTCCGCGGGCGCGGGCCGTGCTGGTCGAGCCGATCCCGTACAATCAGAAGCGGTTGCGGGCCAACTATCCCGACACGGAACGCTTCGTCATCGAACCGGTCGCGGTGACGAAGACCAAGGGCACGATCACCGTCCACACTTTCGATGCCGCGGCACTCGAGGCCGGCACGCTGCCGATCGAGTTCATCGGCTGCTCGTCGGTCACCGACACCAATCTGATGTCGGGCAAGAATGCCTGGGGCGAGGACGACGCCAATTTCAACAAGTTCGCGCCGCACGTGAGGGATATCGAGGTGCCGTCGGAAACGCTGCAGACGCTGCTCGACCGCAACGGCATCACGCATATCGACGCCTTCCTGGTCGATTGCGAGGGCGCCGACTGGATCGTCTTCGAACAGCTCGATCTCAAGCGCTATCGTCCGGGCATGATCAAGGTCGAGGTCGGCGCGCTGCCGGCCGCCGAAATCGGCCAGGTCGTGGTCAAGCTGAAGACATCAGGCTATCAGGTCGGCTTCCAGGCCGAGGACATCTGGGCCTTCGCCTGAGATAGATCGCCACTGGCGGCACGCCGGCGCGCCGGGTCGCGTCGCATCCGCGACGTGTCGCAAACAGGCGGTAGCTGCATCCACGTCCTCTGCATATTGTGCGCCATTCGAACGGGCGCGGACGCGCCCGCTTTATCCCCTTGGAGTCGCGGGCAATGGCAGAGTTTCCGAAACAGGCGAAGGTCGTCATCGTCGGCCTGGGTGGCATTGTCGGCGCGTCGATCGCGCATCATCTGATCGAGCGCGGCTGGACCGACATTGTCGGCATCGACAAGTCGGGCATCCCGACCGATATCGGCTCGACCGCGCATGCCTCGGACTTCTGCTACACCACGAGCCATGATTTCCTGTCGTGCTGGACGACGCTCTACTCGATCGATTTCTACGAAAAGATGGGCCATTACGCCCGCATCGGCGGTCTCGAAGTGGCGCGCGTCGGCGACGACAGCCGCATGGACGAGATCAAGCGCAAGATCGCCTCGGCCAAATCCTTCGGCACCCGCGCCCGGCTGATCGAACCGGCCGAGATCAAGGAAAAATTCCCGCTGATCGAAGAGTCCATGGTGCAGGGCGGCCTGTGGGATCCGGACGCCGGCCTGGTCATCCCGCGCTCGCAGACCGTCGCCGGCAAGCTGGTCGACCAGGCGGAAGCTACGGGGAAACTCAAATCCTTCGCGAACACGCCCGCCAAATCTCTCATCGTCGAGGAAGGCCGCATCAAGGGCGTCGTCACCGACCGCGGCACGATCATGGCCGATTATGTCATCGTCTGCGCCGGCATCTGGGGCCGGCTGATCGCCGAGATGGTCGGCGAAGACCTGCCGGTCATGCCGATCGACCATCCGCTGACCTTCTTCGGGCCTTACAAGCAATTCGCCGGCACCGGCAAGGAGATCGGCTGGCCGCTGTTGCGCGACCAGGGTAATTCGGCCTATATGCGCGACACCGGCGACCCCAGGACCGCCGAAGGCGGCCAGATCGAATGGGGTTACTACGAAGAGACCAATCCGCGTCTTTGCCATCCGCGCGATTTGCTGGAAAAGGATCAGGCGCGGCTGTCGCCGTCGCAGCGCGATCTCGACATGGAGCAGATCCTGGCGCCGCTGGAGCGCGCCATGGAACTGACGCCGATCCTGGGCGAACTCGGCTACAATGAAAGCCATTCCTTCAACGGCCTGTTGCAGGTGACCGCCGATGGCGGCCCGTCCATGGGCGAGAGCCAGAAGGTGAGGGGCCTCTGGTACGCCGTCGCCATCTGGGTCAAGGACGGCCCCGGCATGGGCAAGCTGATCGCCGACTGGATGACGGACGGCCGCACGGAAATCGACCATCACGCCATCGACTATGCGCGCTTCTATCCGCACCAGACGAAAGAGCAGTTCATCTGGGATCGTTGCACCGAGACGGCGATGAAGGTCTACAATCCGGCGGTGCATCCGCGCGAGCCGTTCTCCAAAGGTCGCAACATCCGCCGCTCGCCGTTCTGGGAGCGCGAGAAGGAGCTTGGCGGTTACTTCATGGAGCTGGGCGGTTGGGAGCGCGCGCATGGCTATGCCGCCAACGAGCATCTGCTGGAGAAGTATGGCAACCGGGTTCCCGTACGTGAGAACGAATGGGACAACCGCCATTTCTGGCGGGTGTCCAATGCCGAGCACCTGGCGATGAGCGAGGATTGCGGCATCGTCAACCTCTCGCATTTCTCGATGTATGACATCGAAGGGCCGGACCATGTCGCGCTGCTGGAGTGGCTGTGCGCGGCCAAGATCGGTGGCGACAACAATATCGGCAAGGGTATCTACACCCACTTCCTCGACGAGGAAGGCATGGTGCGCGCCGACTTCACCGTCATCCGCATGGCCGACCGCTGCCGTCTGATCGACGGCGCCGACGCCGGTCCGCGCGACTTCCGCTACATGCAGCGCACCGCGCAGGACAAAGGCTTTGACGTCACCATCACCGACGTGACGGAAAAATATGTCACCATCGGCATCTGGGGACCGAACGCCCGCACGACACTGCGGAAAGTGGTCGAAAATCCGGATGGTCTCTCGCTCGAGAACTTCCCGTTCGCGGCGATCAAGCCGGTCAGGATCGGCGGCAAGGACGTCACCGCCTTCCGCATCTCTTATGTCGGCGAGCAGGGTTGGGAACTGCACATGCGCTACGAGGACGGCCTGGCCGTTTGGGACGCGCTGCGCTCGACCGGCGTGATGCCGTTCGGCGTCGAGACCTATGCCAACACCCGGCGCATGGAAAAGAGCCTGCGCCTGCAGAACGCCGACCTTCTGACCGAGTATAATCTGCTCGAGGCCGACCTTGCCCGACCGAAGGTCAAGGAGAACGACTTCTGCGGCAAGGCCAAACATGTCGAATACCGCGCCCGCGAACACCAGCCGGCGATCCTGTGCACGCTGGTGATGACGGAAAACGTCGATTCGAAGGGTGTTGCCCGCTATCCCGTCGGCACCATGCCGGTGATGGATCCGAAGACCGGCGAAACCCTTGTCGACGAACTCGGCCGCCGCTCCTTCACCACGTCGATGGCCTATGGCCCGACCATCGGCAAGAACATCGGCCTCGCCTATCTGCCCTGGGCCCACGCCCAGGAGGGCCGCAAGTTTGCCATCGAATATTTCGGCGAGACCTACCCGGTCGAGGTGGCTGCCGTCGGCTACAAGCCGCTCTACGATCCGGAGAATTTGAAACCGCGGAGTTGAGCGTCATAGGTTCCAACCAACACATCGAAGAGCCCGGCACCTCGCCGGGCTTTTCGCTTTGTCAGCAGCCGATTTTCGCTTACCTTCGGGCATGTCTGCATTTTCTTGCGCACGACATTTGTTTTCAGGCAGCGCCGCACTGGCGCTGGTGCTCTGGCTTGTGCCGCCGGTTCAAGCCGCCGAGCCGGTCGACGTCGAGCTGGTGCTGGCCGTCGACGTGTCGCTGTCGATGTCGCCGGGCGAACTTGAAATCCAGCGTCACGGCTATGCTGCTGCGCTGACGCACGACAATGTTCTGCAAGCCATCGCCGATGGCGCCTACGGCAAGGTCGCCGTCACCTATGTCGAATGGGCGGGAGCGACCACGCAGCAGGTCGTCGTGCCGTGGACGGTGATCGCCAGCCGGGCCGATGCCGAGCGGGTGGCCGCGCAGCTTTCCGCCCATCCGCCGGCCAGCGCCCGGCGCACCTCGATTTCCGGCGCGCTGGAATTCGGCAGCGATCTGTTCGCCGAAAGCGGTTTTCAGGGGACAAAGCGCGTCATCGATATTTCCGGCGACGGCCCCAACAACCAGGGCGCGCCCGTCGACATCACCCGCGACGCGGTGGTCAAGCAAGGCATCATCATCAACGGCCTGCCGCTGATGACGCGCGGCGGGTTCGGCGGCGCCTATGACGTCAACAATCTCGACCGCTACTACAGCGACTGCGTCATCGGCGGTCCCGGATCCTTCATGATCCCGGTCAATGACTGGACGCAGTTTCCCGAAGCGATCCGCCGCAAGCTGGTGCTGGAGCTGGCCGGCGCCGCTTCGCCGCAACGGGCGAGCGAGGAGGCCGGGCATCCGCTGGTGGTGCTGGCGCAGGACCGGCCGACCGACTGCCAGGTCGGCGAAAAGATGTGGCGCGACCGCAGCTGGATGTTCGATGCCCGTTAGCGTTCGCATCATCACGCTGCCGTGAAGGGCCGGTTTCATTGACAAGCCCATGGGCGTCTGTGACACAATTCGGCATCCGAAAAAACAAGGGGAACCGACATGAACAAGACCATCGTCGCTGCCGCGGTATTGGCGCTTGCGGCTGCAATATCCGTGCCGGCCGAGGCTGCCACATCGGTCACCATCGGCATCAGCGGATGGACCGGCTTTGCGCCGCTGACGCTCGCCAAGCAGGCCGGCATCTTCGAGAAGCATGGCCTCGACGTGACCCTGAAGAAGGTGCCGCAGGCCAGCCGGCCGCTCGCCATCGCCAGCGGCGATCTGCAATGCGCCGCCACCACGGTCGAGACCTGGCTGGTGTGGAACGCCAGCGGCGTCACCACCAAGCAGATCTTCCAGCTCGACAAATCCTATGGCGCCGACGGCATTGTCGTGCGCAACGACATCAAGACCGTCGCCGACCTCAAGGGCAAGAATGTCGCGTCCTCGGCGCCGGGCACGTCGCCCTATTTCATGCTGGCCTGGGTGCTGAACAAGAACGGCCTGTCGACCAAGGATGTGACCGTCGTCAACCTGGAACCGGATGCGGCGGCGCAAGCCTTCCTCGCCGGCCAGAACGATGCGGCGGTCACCTATGAGCCGTTCATCTCGGCGGTGCGCGACAAGTCCGATCAGGGCCACATATTGGCGACCACGCTCGACTACCCGATGGTGCTCGACACGGTCGGCTGCACGCCTGAATTCCTCACCGCCAATCCCGACGCCGCCAAGGCGCTGGCCGACAGCTATTTCGAAGCGCTCGACCTGATCAAGAGCGATCCGCAGAGATCCTACGAGATCATGGGCGCCGACGTGAAGCAGTCTGCGAAAGAATTCGAGGATTCGGCGAAATACCTGAAATGGGCCGACAAGGCGGAGAACAAGCAGTTCTTCACCAAGGAATTCCAGGACTTTTCCAAGACCGCCGGCGAGCTTCTGCTGCAGATGGGGTTGATCAAGGAAGCGCCAGACGTTGCCACGCTGGCCGACACCAGCGCGGTGGCGAACTGACAGGCCTCGCCTTTGACCATTGTGCGGCGGCGCCTAGGGCCGCCGCTCTCTCCTGGACAAGTGATGATTTGACGATGCGGACGATCTGAAGATGCGCCCCTTGCATCCGGTGTCGCCGGGCATTCGAACCGTGCTTGGCATTTCCTTCTTCGTGCTGTTCGTCGCCTTCTGGGCGTGGATCACGCTTGGCGGCCACGTCAACCGCATCTTCCTCGCCGACCCGCTGTCGATGCTGCGGGATGGTTGGCGGCTGCTGGTCGAGGACCGCTTCTGGCTCGACATATTGATCACCATCTGGCGGGTCTTCGGCGGGTTCCTGCTGGCGTCGATCGTCGCCGTGCCGATCGGCATCGCCATGGGCGCCTGGAAACCAATAGAGGCGTTTCTGGAGCCGTTCGTCTCCTTCGCCCGCTACCTCCCGGCTTCGGCCTTCATTCCGCTGCTCATCCTGTGGGCCGGCATTGGCGAGCTGGAAAAGCTGCTGGTCATCTTCGTCGGCTCGGTGTTCCAGATCATCCTGATCGTCGCGGTCAAGGTGGGCTCGACGCGGCGCGACCTGGTCGAGGCGGCCTATACGCTGGGCTCGACCAACAGCGGTATCGTCAAACGGGTCATCATGCCGGCCAATGCGCCCGAGATTGCCGAGACGCTGCGGCTGGTGCTCGGCTGGGCTTGGACCTATGTCATCGTCGCCGAGCTGATCGGTTCGTCCTCAGGCATCGGCTACATGATCATCAACAGCCAGTCGCGGCTGGCGACAGGGCAGATCATCTTCGGCATCATCGTCATCGGGCTGATCGGACTGTTGTCCGACTTCGCCTTCAAGGCGTTCAATCGCTGGCTCTTTCCCTGGAGCCTGGCATGAGCAAGTTGCTTATCGAAGGCGTCTCGCGAACCTTCGCCGGCGTGCGCGGCGGGCAGCCGGTCAAGGCGCTGATGCCGGTCGACCTTGCGGTCGCGGCCAACGACTTCATCACCATTCTGGGGCCGTCCGGCTGCGGGAAGTCGACGCTGCTCAGGATCGTTGCCGGCCTGGAAGCGCCGAGCGAAGGCCGTGTGCTGCTCGACGGCAAGGCGGTGACGCGGCCGGGACCGGATCGCGGCATGGTGTTCCAGTCCTACACGCTGTTTCCGTGGCTAACGGTGGCGCAGAATATCGCCTTCGGCCTGCGCGAACGTGGCATGGCCGAAAAGGAGCGAGACGGGATCGTCGCTTCCTATGTCGACCTCGTCGGGCTCAAGGGCTTCGAGAACCATTGGCCAAAGCAGCTGTCCGGCGGCATGCAGCAGCGCACGGCGATCGCCCGGGCGCTGGCCAACGACCCCGAAATCCTGTTGCTGGACGAGCCGTTCGGTGCGCTCGACAACCAGACGCGCGGACTGATGCAGGAACTGCTGCTCGGCATCTGGGAGCGGCGCAAGAAGACAGTGCTGTTCGTCACCCACGACATCGAGGAGGCGATCTTCATGGCTTCGCGGGTGATCGTGATGAGCGCGCGGCCAGGCCGCATCAAGTCGGATGTCGCCATCGACCTGCCGCATCCGCGTCACTATACGCTGAAGACCAGCCGGGAGTTCTCGGCGCTCAAGGCGCGGCTGACCGAGGATATCCGCGTCGAGGCGATGCGCACAGTACAGGCGCAGCCCGCCGAAGCCTGAGTGCGTTTTCGGATCAGGCCGCCAGCAATTGCTTGCGGTCGACGCGCTCCTGCTGCGGCGAGCGGGCATAGAGTTCGCGGTAGCATTTGGAGAAATGCGACGCCGAGACGAAGCCGCAGGCGACCGCTACCTCGACCACCGGCATCGAGGACTGGATCAGCAGGTGCCGGGCGCGGTCGAGGCGGATTTCCAAGTAGTAGCGGGCAGGGGATCTGCCCATCTCGGTGCGGAACAGGCGCTCGATCTGGCGGCGCGACAGGTCGACATGGTCGGCGATCTCGATCAGCGACAGCGGTTCGGAGAGATTGCCTTCCATCAGTTCGATGATGGTCAGCACCTTGGAATTCTGCACGCCGAGGCGGGCGCGCAGCGGCAGGCGCTGGCGGTCGGTGGGGCTGCGCACGCGGTCGGTCAGCACCTGCTCGCACACGCGGTTGACCAGATTGTCGTCGAAATCGTCGCCGATCAGCTTGAGCATCATGTCGAGGGCGGCGGTGCCGCCGGCGCAGGTGTAGATGTTCTGGTCGATCTCGAAGAGGTCGGCAAAGACGTTGGCCTTGGGAAAGGCCTCGGAAAAGCCCGGCAGGTTTTCCCAATGGATGGCGCAGCGCTTGTTGGAAAGCAGGCCGGCGGCGGCAAGGATATGCGCGCCGGTGCACAGGCCGCCGACGGCGACGCCTCTGTTGTATTCCTCGCGCAGCCAGGCGAAGGCCGACCTATTCTGGTAGCGCTCGACATTCATGCCGCTGCAGACGATGGCCATGTTCGGCCGATCCGGCCCGGCCATTTTCTTGCGCTCTTCCTCGAGCGAGGTGTTGACGGCGCATTCGACGCCGTTGGAGGCGCGCACCGGCTTGCCGTCGATGCTGGCGAGGCGCCAGCGATAGGCCTCATAGCCGAGCATGCGGTTGGCCGAGCGCAGCGGGTCGAGCGCCGTCGCAAAGGCGATCATGGTGAAGTCCGGGACAAGGAAGAATACAAACGATCGCTTGATCGGATGCTTTACGGCGTTCAAGGGAACCTCACGCGGCCATGGCGCGAACAGGATGTCGCGAACAGCACAGCGACATCAGGAAAAACCATTCCTGTCAATCGGCTAGGGGGCTAAGCGGAAACTATATTTGCGACATGGGTCGCAAATGAGCAATCGTCCGGGATGACAGGCACGGGCTGCCGACGGATTGGGCATGGTGGCGGCGGCATAGGTGCCAAAAATGAGAAACGCCGCTTCGGTCAAGCCGAAGCGGCGCTGTTATCGACTATCGGCAGCGGCAGGGAAGCGCTGAGCGCTAGCCGTTATCTCAGGCAACGAAACCGAGGCGCACCGCATTCATGGCACCGGTCTGGCCGGGCATGGTATTGGCAAGGCGCTGGCGCTCGAGAGCGGTCGTCAGGTTCATTTCGCGGCGGGCAAAGAGGCGGGCAAGAAGCTTCATCATCATCTCCTATCGGTTGCTCAGACGGGTCGCCTTCGCTTGATGGAGTGGGGCAGCTCGTTTGCTGACGGTGATATAGGCCTGCGTGAGCAGAAACTAAATCGCAAATGCGAAGCGCTTGAATGGAAATGCGACATCGTTTGCGACATTATTGGGCATGGTGCCCAAAATTTACGATTACTTACAGTGTGTTACCGGCGACATTGAGGCGCCATGCAAGTGACGCATATGCGCCATGCAGCGGCGACACGGCTCTGAAAATCATTTGAGTGCAAATAAGTTGGAGAAAGCCTGCAGGGCCAATAGAGAAGGCCTGCCGGGCTGGTCTGCGCGGCAGGCCTTCAGCACAAGGTACACAATGGTTTACTTTGCTCCAGCCCAGGATCCGACGCCGTGGCGTGCACCGGTCTTGGTGTCGGCAGCTTCAGGCCAGCCGATATCCTTCTGCAGTTCGATCGGCAGCGAGCGGATCGCACGTTCGGTCTGGAAGCGGGCGCGGGCCGCGCTCAATTCGGTCGCAAGCCGACCGATGGATGACAGGATAGACATTTCATTCTCCTTTGGTTGTGGCACGTCCCGCATGAACGCGTTCCGTCGCCTGGATATTCCGCATCGAGTGCAATTCCGTGTCAGGAGCGTTGGAGCCATGGCACGTCCTGCCTTCGATGGAGTTGACTATCCTCCCAATCTGATGTTCAATCAAACGAAATGGAATGATGCTTCACATCAGAAAAATTGAAGGTCGATCCCGATGAACGCCCCACTCAATCATCCGCTGCCGCTGCTCGATCTCGACGTTTTGCGCACCTTCGTGGCCATTGCAGAGACCGGCAGTTTCACCACGGCGGCCAATGCGGTGTTCCGCACGCCGTCGGCGGTCTCCATGCAGATCAAGAAGCTCGAGGACATTCTCGGGCGCTCTGTTTTCGCGCGGGATGCGCGCTCGGTGACGCTGACCACGGATGGCGAGATGCTGCTCGGTTATGCCCGCCGGCTGTTGTCGATCAACCGCGAGGTGGTGTCGAAGTTCATCATCCCCGAGATCGTCGGCGTGGTGCGGCTCGGCTCGCCGGACGACTATGGCGAGCGCGTGTTGCCGCATGTGCTGAAGCGTTTCGCGCAGTCGCATCCGTCGATTGCCGTCGACGTCACCATCGACCAGAGCAGCAATCTGCGCCGCCGCATGGACGACCGGGCGCTCGACATCACGCTGCTGACCAATTCCTACAAGACCAGCGCACTCGGCGCCGAGGTGCTGCTCACCGAGCCGATCGTCTGGGCCGGCGCCAAGGGCGGCAGCGCGCATCTGCGCGAGCCTTTGCCGGTGTCGCTGTGGGAAGAGGGCTGCGCCTGGCGGGCCGGCGCGCTCGATGCGCTGAGCCGTGAAGGCCGCAATTACCGCATCGCCTATATGAGCGCCCACACGGCAGGCCAGCGCGCCGCCATCATGTCGGATCTCGCGGTTGCACCGTTGCCGAAGTCGTTCCTGGGCAACGACATGGTCGAGCTTTGCCCGAAGGACGGCATGCCCGATATCGGCACCTACAATCTGGCGATGGTGGTGTCGCCGGATGCCAGCGCGCCGGTCAAGGCCGTCGCCGACCATATCCGTGCGACGTTCGAGCTTTTCCGCGAAACCGGCAAGTTCTAGAGCGGTTCACCGTTTCACGGAAACGGCGAGCCGCTCTAACTCCTTGTTTTGACTCAATTCCCAAGGGAAAGCGCTACACGCTTTCCCGGGAAAACCGTTTTACACTTTTCCTGGAATTGCTCTGCTATTCCGCTGCTTGGCGGGGCGCGCCGCGAGAGCGGGTCGCGCCGTGCGCCGCGCAGTTGCGCGCCGCTTGGTGGGCTCACCTTCAAGGAAGGCGACGATGCTGTCCCTGGCGCGACGCGCCTCCGGCATCTCGATCAGCGGCCAGACGTGGAACATGCCTTCCTCATAGACGACGTCGATATCGACGCCGGCAGCGCGTGCCTTTTTTGCGAAGATCAGATTGTCGGGGCTGAGCAGGTCGTGCGAGCCGGTCAGAAGCAGGGTCTGCGGCAGCACCGAGAGGTCGCCATAGAGCGGACTGATATGCCAGTCCCTGCGATCGATGCCGGCACTGTACATGCGGATCGCTTCCAGCCCGCCGGAAATGCCGAGNACTGATATGCCAGTCCCTGCGATCGATGCCGGCACTGTACATGCGGATCGCTTCCAGCCCGCCGGAAATGCCGAGCCACGGATCGTTGCGTTCCGCCTCGAACACTTCGGGGTTGGACAGCGACATGTCGAGGCCGGGTGAAATCAGCACGTGGCGCGACGGCAAGGGCAGGCCTTCCTCAGCCGCCATCATGGTCAGCACGACGGCCATGTTGCCGCCCGCGGAATCGCCCATGAAGACGATGTCTTCAGCGTCGGTCTCATCCAGCATCTGCCGGTAGACGTCGCCGACCATGCCGAACATGGCGTGGAAATCATGCTCCGGCGCGATGGGATAGATCGGCACGGTGATGCCGAAACCCAAGCGCTCGGCCACCTCGGCGATCACCC
Source organism: Mesorhizobium sp. LSHC412B00 (assembly GCF_000503035.1). Classification (NCBI taxonomy): domain Bacteria; kingdom Pseudomonadati; phylum Pseudomonadota; class Alphaproteobacteria; order Hyphomicrobiales; family Phyllobacteriaceae; genus Mesorhizobium; species Mesorhizobium sp. LSHC412B00. Next base: position 90,062 of record NZ_AYWB01000003.1, read on the forward strand.
CCAATGATAGGATGTGATCTGGAAGACATAGGCGCCGCCATGCATGTAGAGGATGCGCCTGCGTTCGCCGGCCTTCGGCGCGATTTCATAGACAGGGAAGCCATCGACGCTGCGCTCGGTGATATCGAGCTGCTCCCGCAGCAATGCCGGGGGATGATGATCCTCGGTCTTGCGGGCATAGGCGATCCAGCGCTGCAGGTTTTCCGGGCTGGCAAATGCCTTCTTGCGGCTGTGCCGGAGGATGAAGGAAACGAGGTGGCTTTTGAAACTGGGCATTCGCGTACACAAGCTCGGCCGCAGCCGACTAAGAGAATTCCCCCACTGTCTCGAAGATCGTACCTCCAGCCGAAATGTCAAGATTCTGGCCCAAGCCAACACGGTTGTTTGATCAGCCAGGTCCGCTGTTTTGCGCAGCGCGGCTCAGCGCCGGGGCAGCAGCGCGGCGCGCAGCTTGACGTCGGTCGCAGCCGGGACCATGCGGCGGCCCCGGCGCTTGGTCAGCAATTTGCACTTGTCGGCGAAGGTCATCAGCGGCCCGAGCCCAGGATCAGACGCGACAGGTTGGTCTGGGCGTCGATGCGCGGCGACACGGGCCAGCCGATGTCCTTCTGGATTTCGGGTGGCAGGTTGTTCATGGCGCGCACGGCCTGTGCATTCTTCATGGCCGCACGAAAACGGCCCAGGGTCTCGAACATCTCTATTCTCCTTTGGAGCGTTGTGGCGGCGGAATAGTCCGGTCCGCCATTCGATGTCCGTTAAATGCTTCACGTCTGTATCGGACGGATTGCGCCAAAACAGCGTTTCGGTTTCCAGATCGGTGCGATCTGGAAACATTTGCATACAAATGAAATTGGGCGAATTGGCGGCCTTCGTAAGGCGGCTTATTCCCGGCTGCGCCTGGCGGCATGGCCTTCGCGCGAACGCCGGCGCGGGGCGGCGTCGCCGGCGACGCCATCCTCGCTGACGGTCTTGCGTGGCGGCAATTTCACCGCCGCCGACAGTTTCGGGAACGGATCGACCTTGTTGGGAAGCGCCATGGCGTAGACGAAATGCTCCTGGAATTTCGGCTCCAGTGCGGTCTCGATCTTCTCGATGTGGCTGACCGTGTCCTCGATCTCGCGGCGATAGCCGCGGTTGAGCAGCGCCATCCGCGCACCGGCGCCGGCGGCGTTGCCGACGGCCGAGACCTTGTCGAGGTCGCAGTCCGGGATCAGGCCGAGCACCATGGCGTATTTCGGATCGATGAACGAGCCGAAGGCGCCGGCGAAATGGATGCGGTCGACGTGTTCGGTGTTCTGCTTTTCCATCAGAAGCTTGGTGCCGGCATAGAGCGCCGCCTTGGCAAGCTGGATGGCGCGCACGTCGGTCTGCGTGATGGTGATCTTGGGTTCGCCTTCCTTCAAGACATAAGAGAAGGTGCGGCCGTTGACCGTGACGCGCGGCGACCGCTCGGCCAGCGACCCGTCGATGACGCCATCCTCGGAGATGATGCCGGCGAGGTACATTTCGGCCACGATCTCGATGATGCCGGAGCCGCAAATGCCGGTGACGCCGGTCGCCTGCACGCTATCCAGGAAGCCGGGGTCGTCGGACCAGAGTTCAGAGCCGATGACGCGGTATTTCGGCTCCAGCGTATCGGGGTCGATGCGCACGCGCTCGATTGCGCCGGGGGCAGCGCGCTGGCCGCCGGAGATTTCCGCGCCCTCGAAGGCGGGACCGGTGGGCGAGGAGGCTGCGACCACCCGCTTGCGGTTGCCAAGCACGATCTCGGCATTGGTGCCGACGTCGACGATCAGCATCATCTCGTCCTGGCGATGCGGGCCTTCCGACAGCGTCACGGCTGCGGCGTCGGCGCCGACATGGCCGGCAATACAAGGCAGCATATAGAGGCGGGCGCCCTGGTTGAGCTTCAGGCCGATATCGGAGGCCTTGATGCGCACCGCGCCCGAGACGGCGAGTGCGAAGGGCGCGCCGCCGAGTTCGGTCGGATCGATGCCGAGGAACAGATGGTGCATGATCGGATTGCCGACAAAGACGGAATCCAGGATGTCGTTGCGCTGGACATTGCCTTCCGCGCAGACCTTGTCGACCAGGCCCGAGATCGCCTCGCGTACGGCGACCGTCATGCCTTCGCGGCCGTCCGGGTTCATCATCACATAGGAGACGCGGCTCATCAGATCCTCGCCGAAGCGGATCTGCGGGTTGGAGGTGCCCGACGAAGCGGCGACGCGGCCCGACAGCAACGACACCAGATGCATGGCGATGGTGGTCGAGCCGATGTCGCAGGCCAGTCCATAGGCCTCGTTCTTGAGGCCGGGCCAGAGTGCTGTGACGCGGGCGATGTCGCTTTCGGCATCCTTGTGGATGGCCGCGGTCGCGGTCCAGTTACCCTTGCGCAGTATGCCTTGCATCTGCGGCATCAGGTAGAAGTCGAATTCGAGGTTTTTAAAGCCCCAATCCTTCATCAAGGCGATCTTGAGGCGGTCGAGATCGCCCAGCGGCTTGTGCATGTCGGGCTCTTCGATCTCGACATAGCACATGCGGATCGCCGCATCGCGGGCGATGACGCGCGTGTCGGCATCCTTGCGGATGGTCTGGGCGTTGATAACCGTGTCCTGCGGCACGTCGATGACGAGGTCGCCGAGAATCTGCGCCGAGCAGGACAGGCGGCGCCGCTCGGGCAGGCCGCGGACGCGCTCATAGCGCTCTTCCTTGGCGCCCTTGGGCGAGATGTGGTCGTTGGACGAGACGATCTTGTGCTTGGCGAAATTGCCTTCCTGCACTTCGATCTGGCAGCGACCGCAGGTGGCGCGGCCACCGCAGACGCTCTCGACATAGACGCCGAGCTGACGCGCGGCATCGAGCACCGGTGTGCCGACGGGAAACCGCCCGCGCTTGCCTGACGGCATGAACAGCACGAGCGGATCAGTAATGTTTGCAGGCGAGTTCACGATTGCGCGCTTATCCCCTGGCCATGCGGGCTTCACGGCCGCCGCGCCGGCGACCGCCATTGCCGCCGCCTTCGCCCGGAGCGTTAACGGCGGTGGGCGCTGCGACCGCCTGGCCGCCTTCGGCCGGTTTGTAATCCTTGTAGGTGCGGATCCAGTTGGTGCAGTTCTCGTCGGTGCCGTTGAGCACATTGGCGCCGCGCACGGCTTCCATTTCCTGCGGGCGAACCGGGTTCATGATAGCGCTAGTCATGCCGGCGCCGATCACCATCGGGATGAAGGCGGCGTTGATGCCGTGGCGGTGCGGCAGGCCGAACGAAATGTTGGACAGGCCGCAAGTGGTGTTGACCTTGAGCTCTTCGCGCAGACGGCGCAGCAACGCGAAGACCTGGCGGCCGGCATCGCCGAGCGCGCCGATCGGCATCACCAGCGGGTCGACGACGACGTCATGCGCCGGAATGCCGAAATCGGCGCAGCGCTGCACGATCTTCTTGGCGACGGCGAAGCGCACATCCGGATCCATCGAAATGCCGGTCTCGTCGTTGGAGATGGCGACGACCGGAACGTTGTACTTCTTGACCAGCGGCAGGATGGCTTCGAGCTTTTCCTCTTCGCCGGTCACGGAGTTGACCAGCGGCCGGCCCTTGGCGACCTTGAGCGCTGCCTCGATGGCGGCGGTCACCGACGAGTCGATCGACAACGGCAGGTCGACAAGGCCCTGGACGATCTCCAGCGTCTGCACCAGCAGGCCGGGTTCGGTTTCGTTCGGATTAACGGAGGTGACGCCGGCATTGACGTCGAGCATGGTGGCGCCGCAGGCGGCCTGTTCCAGCGCATCCTTGATGACGGTCTCGAAATTGCCGGCGATCATCTCGGCGGCCAGCTTCTTGCGGCCGGTCGGGTTGATGCGCTCGCCGATGACGCAGAAAGGCTGGTCGAAGCCGATGATGATCTCTCGTGTCGCCGAGGCGACGATGGTCCGGGTCATGAAGTCTCTCCGCCTGATATAAAGATTTCTTTATATCGTTGTCTGGTTTCATTCAAGCGAATGGCTGGCCGTCCGCGCTGTCAGTGCGCGGTCTTCACCATATCCACCTGCGTTTCGGTAATGTCGTCGTGCAGTATGCTCTCGAGCCGGTCGGCGACCATCTGATCGTCGTGGCGGATCTCGCGTTTCCATGGCTGGCGGCCTTTCAGCACGCCCGATTCATCGACGATCTCGGCGACATATTCCTCCTGGCGGTAGGCCATCACATGGATGCCGGAGACACCAGGAATTTCCTTCACCTCGTTGATGATGTCGGTGCAGAGCTGCTTGCCTTCCTTCTTCTGGTCCTGCGCACCTTCCAGCCGCTTGATGATGGCATCGGGAATATGGATGCCGGGCACGTTGGAGCGGATCCATTTGGCCGTCTTGGCCGAAGCCAGCGGGCCGACGCCGCACAGGATGAAAACTTTTTCCGTATGCCCCAAGTCCCGCGCCCTCTGCATGAAGGTTCTGAACATCGGCACGTCGAAGCAGTATTGCGTCTGCACGAACTGCGCGCCGGCGGCGATCTTTTTGCCGAGATGGATCGGGCGGAAATCGAAGGGTGGCGCGAAGGGGTTGACGGCGGCGCCGAGGAAAATTTGCGGCGGCGTCGTCAACTTGCGGCCGGACAGGAACTTGCCGTTGTCGCGCATAATGCGGCAGGTTTCCAGCAACGACATGGAATCGAGGTCGAAGACAGGCTTGGCGCCGGGCTGGTCGCCGGCCTGGACGCCGTCGCCGGTGAGGCACAGCATGTTGGCGACCCCCATGGCGGCACCGCCCAGCACGTCGCCCTGGATGGCGATGCGGTTCCTGTCGCGGCAGGCGATCTGCATGATCGGCGCGTAGCCCATGCGGGTGAGCAGCGCGCAAATGCCGACCGAAGACATGTGGCAGTTGGCGCCGGAGGCATCGACGGCATTGATGGCGTCGACCCAGCCGTCGAAGATTTTCGCGCGGTTATAGACGTCTTCGGGATCGGCGCTGTCGGGCGGGTTGAGCTCGGTGGTGACGGCGAATTCGCCGCGCCTCAGCACACGCTCCAGCCGGCCACGCGAGGAGTGGCCGGGCAGCGGATCGAGCGGCAGATGGATGCCGGCCGGGTTTTCATCGCGCTGGCGGCCGATCACGCGGCCGCTCCAGTGTTGGCTTTGGCCGCTGCTTCACGGGCCGCTGCCGACTGCGCCGTCACCCGCAGCCAGGCCGAGGTTTCGCGCAGCGACTGGTCTACGGGCTTCTGAACGGTCAGGATCTTGTCGCCATGCTCCATGTTCCGCGAACCTTCCCAGGCCTTGACCCAGACGCAAGGCATGTCGGGCTCGACCTCGCAATTGCCGTTGGCGCGCACGCCGCCACACGGGCCGTTGCGCAGCTGCTTGGGGCAGTTCATCGGGCACGACATGCCGGTCGAGGACAATATGCACTGACCGCACATGCGGCAGTCGAACATGAAGCCTTTTACGCGTTTTTCAACGAACTTGATCGGCGCTTCGACGCGGCCGTAGCCAAGGCCTTTCCACAGCGGATGGAGCAGCAGGAACATGTCTGCGAATCTGGAGTAGAACCATTCGAGCAATCGCGAATGGCGGATCGACCACAGCCTGATCGCAAACGAGCGCTGCACGCGCCGCTGCGGCGATACGTCGGCCGGCTTGTAGTCGGATTTCGGCGCTGCCTTCTTGACCTGCGTGGCCTGGGTCACCGCCGGGCCCCCTTTGCCGGGAGTCGTTTCAGACATTTTCTTTCCCGCCCGCCTTGACCAGAGCGACCAGCCGCTCGCGGTCGTATTTCGCGTCGATGTCGCTGAATGCCTTCTCGACCTCGGCTTCGAGGTCGTCGCCGACCGGGATCGGATCGGCCTTGCGCCATTCGGCGAGGTAATCGTCGGTGCCGCCGGCGCCGGTGCGCATGGCGCACATATCGATCGCCTCGGTGAAGCGCAGCGGCAGTTCGCGCTTGGCGTTCTGCCGGCCCTTCTTGACGATGACCTGGGCGGGGATGTCGCGCCAATAGACGACGATCAGATCGGCCATGAATTCTCTCACTCCCTGTAGAGCGCCGTGCGTCCATGAGGGAAACGACGCTCCACCACTTTGTCTAGCAGGTGCGAGCATTGCCGGATGCGCAGTGGGGCTGCTTGTTATGGGACGACGCGCGCGCATTCAAAAGCGACGCTATTGGACGTCGCAAAAAGAAAGGCGAGATTCCGAGGGAAGGCTGGCTACCAAACCCGCTTGGTCAGGCCGGTCCAGAGATAGAACCAGATCGTCGGATGGTACCATTGTTTCGACGGCAGGCCGGGGTCGATCGTGACAAGCTTGCCGTCCAAGGCACCGCGGACCGCCTCGACGCAGATGTCACGCGAGAACGCCGCCTGGCGCAACGCATAGCTCGAAATAGTGTCGCCGGGCTCCGGCTTGCCGCGCGCCTGTTTCAACACGCCGCCGGTGTCGACGCCGGCGTCGACCAGATGCACGGTGGTGCCGAAATTCTGGAGATCGCCGCAGGCCAGCGCCCAGTAGCCGCCATTCATGCCGCGGTATTTCGGCGCGATGCCGGCGTGGTAGTTGAGCACCGGGCAGGGCATTTGCGCCAGCGTCTGCCGGGACAAGAGCCGGCAGCCGGCGAGCAGCACCACGCCCGGGCGGATGTCGGCGATCGCCTGCAGGCAATCGGCTGCGTTGGCGGAGGAGACGTGGATGATCTTTTGTCCCGGCTTCGGCTCGGTCTCAAGCTTCTGATCGGCGATGAGCCGCTCTGCGTGGCCAGCGAAGAAGCGCTTGCCGAGCCTCGTCAACACCATCGTGCCGAGTTGACCGATGGCCGAAAACCAGCCCTGGCGGCGCGCCCGGCCGAGCAGCAATTGTTTTTTGGATTCAGGGCTTTCGAGGATGACGCTGACAGGGTCGAGCTGGTCGGCGATGGCGTTGACGATGGCCCAGATGTGCGGCCCGCCTTCGGTGACGATGACGATCGCAGCACTTTTTTCAACCGCTGATGCCATGGCGCGCTTTCTTGCCGGCGCGCAACCATTTGCCGTGCGCTGCCCGGCTCAATTCTGTGCCGGGCGAGGTTAAATCTTGATGACCGCCCGGCCAGCGAGAGACCAACGGATCAGCGCTTGAACTCGATGATGTCGAGTTTCGATTCGTAGTAGGGCGCCGGGAATTCGATGCGCCATTCATTGGCGCTGGTGCGGAAGGCATAGCCGACCTGGTCGCTTTCCGGGCCGCTGCCATAGGGTTTTGGCTTGTTGTCATTGACATAACCGGAGCCGAGATAGATCGCGCGTTTTTCGCTATCGTCGAAGAAACGGCCCTTAGTGCGTTGCGAGCCGCTGACCTTTTCCAGCTGCCAGCCGGAGCCATCGTCCGTGACCTTGCACTTGAACCAGCCATAGATGACCAGCGGGCCGGTCAGGCCCACCTTGATGGTTCGGCATTGCCAGTTGCCGCTCAGGTCCTTGTCGGAAAAGGCCACTATCGGCTTTGCCAGCAGCGCGTCGAGTTGGCTGACCTCAGCCGGGTCTCCCGCTTTTGCCTCGGCCAGCGCCGCCTTGCGGGTCTCGCCATATTTGTGGAGCCGCACCTTGTCGGCAGGCGTGATGATCTTCTGCACCTCGCCGTCGGCGCGAGCGGGCAAGACGAGGCAGAGGAGGCCAAGGGCGGAGAGCAGGACGCGAGGGGTCATCGGGACGTTCCGTGTTCGGATGGCTGAATCAGCCTGTTTGCTTGTTGCTCACAACTTAACCATCCGCGGCGGCCTGTCATCTGTTCTCGACAGCGTCCCGGCTCAAGAACCGCTTCAGGCGTGGGCGGCGGCCTGCGCCAGCCCGGCCGTCAGGTCGCCATAGCCCGTCGAGCGGCGCTCATAGGCGAGGCCAAGCATCTTCGCGGCCTGCTCGGCGACCTTGTCGAGTTCCGGATCGTCGGTCTGGGCGATGTAGATCAGCTTCTGGTAGTTGCCGAAATAGTCCTTGATCAGCTCCGGGTGCTTGTCGAGGCCGAGCGGCTTCATGAAGAAGGCGTCGAACTGGCGGCACAGGAAATCGGTCATGTAGAACGACATCATGTCGTCGTCGGCGACCTTCGCATAGGCGTCCATGCCTTGGTAGAAGGCAAAGCAGTGCGGCCCGGCCATGCGCTCGACGCCGTGCTTCTCCAGGACCCGGTCGAGCATGCCGCCGGTACCGCAATCGGCATAGCCAACGAAGATGTTGCTATAGCCTTCCGCCTTGGCCTCTTCGATCGCCTTGTCCATCGCCGGTGCGATGCGGTCGGGGTAGAAATGGAACTCCGCCGGCAGGCAGGTCAGGTCGAGATGGTCGAGCTTGAGCTGCTCCTTGACGGCCAAAACTTCGCGCGCAATCATTCCACAGGCGATGACCAGCAGCCTGTCGTCTTGATTCGGTTTCGTTTTTTGCATTCTGGCCATGGAACCCGGTCGAAGCGGCCTTCGTTGCTGTGGGGCGAATCTATCGAGAGAGGGATAAACCGTCCATGAAACTGTTACGCGTTGCGCCGATTGCAATCCTTGCCTGCGTCCTGGCGCTTACGGCCTGTGCCAACACCGTCCGTGGTGTCGGCCGGGATATCAAATCGACCGCGAAAGCCGTCGACGACACCGTCACCAAACCCTGACGCAGCCATCCGTTCCAATAGCTGGGAACAAAAAAGCCGCGCTGCAAGGCGCGGCTTTCGATTGTGGGCCAGACGCCTTGCGGAAGAGATCAGGCTGAAGCGCGCATATTATGCTTGCGCTTCATGAAGTCCTTGGCGGTCTCGACCGCCACAGCCGCGTCGCGGCAATAGGCATCGGCGCCGACGGCCTTGCCGAATTCCTCGTTTAGCGGCGCGCCGCCGACCAGGACGACATAGTCGTCGCGGATGCCCTTTTCCTTCATCGTGTCGATGACGACCTTCATGTAGGGCATGGTCGTGGTCAAAAGCGCCGACATGCCGATAATGTCGGGCTGGTGCTGCTCGATGGCGTCGAGGTATTTTTCCACCGCATTGTTGATGCCGAGATCGATGACGTCGAAGCCGGCACCTTCCATCATCATGCCGACGAGGTTCTTGCCGATGTCGTGGATGTCGCCCTTGACGGTGCCGATCACCATCTTGCCCTGCTTCGGCGCGCCGGTGGCGGCCAGCAGCGGGCGCAGGATGAACATGCCGGCCTTCATGGCGTTGGCCGACAGCAGCACCTCGGGAACGAACAGGATCCCGTCGCGAAAGTCCTCGCCGACGATGCGCATGCCTTCGACCAGAGCTTCGGTCAGCACCTTGTAGGGCACCCAGCCGCGCTCGAGCAGGATGTTGGTGCCTTCCTCGATCTCTTCCTTCAGTCCGTCATAGAGATCGTCGTGCATCTGCTGCACCAACTCGTCGTCGGAAAGCTCGGAGAGGATGATCTCGTCGTCGGCCATTTTTCTCGGGCTCCTTGCCGCACGGGATGCGATCACGGCGGCTTAAAATAATCGCGTCAATACCTAACCCGGCGGGGGCAGGTATCCATAGCTGATTTGCGACTTCCCGCAAAAGGAAAGCGACCGCAAATCTATTGGAATTCTTGTCGATTTTGCGACAGGCGTTGGCGCTGGCGGGCCGTTTCGAATAGGGTGCATGACTACGATCCGGGCGAGAAGCCGCCATACGCGGCCGCAAACGGTTTTTAGGGAAAAAACGATCATGAGTGAAAACGCGTCAGTCGACCAGGAAGCGTCCAATGCGCGACGTGGACGTGCTGCCAGCGGCGGCGCGGCTGCAAGGCGGGCGGCGCGCTCGGGCGGCGGACCGGGCACCCAGCTCACCTATATCAAGCGCAAGATCAACATCTATGAGGTCCTCAACGAGGAAGGCCTGGCGATTATCGAAAACAACACCGATACGGTGCTGGAAGAGATCGGCATCATCTTTCGCGACGACGCCGAGGCGCTGCAGCTTTGGAAAGAGGCGGGCGCCGACGTCAAGGGCGAGCGCGTGCATTTTCCCAAGGGCCTCTGCCGCTCGCTGCTGAAGACCGCGCCGCCCATCTACACCCAGCATGCGCGCAACGCCGAACGTTCGGTGCAGATCGGCGGCAACGCCACGGTCTTCGCGCCGGTCTATGGTCCGCCCTTCGTGCGCGATCTCGACGGTGTCAGGCGCTACGCGACGATCGAGGATTTCCGGAATTTCGTGAAGCTCGCCTATATGGCGCCGTCGATCCACCATTCGGGCGGCACGGTGTGCGAGCCGGTCGATGTGCCGGTCAACAAACGCCATCTCGACATGATCTACAGCCACATCAAATATTCGGACAAACCGTTCATGGGTTCGGTGACGGCGCCAGAGCGGGCCGAAGACACCGTCGCCATGGCCAAGATCGTGTTCGGCGACGATTTCGTCGAAAACAACACCGTGCTGACCAGCCTGATCAACGCCAATTCGCCGATGGTGTTCGACGAAACCATGCTGGGCGCGCTGAAGGTTTATTCGCGTCACAACCAGGCTTGCATCGTCACGCCGTTCATCCTTGCCGGCGCGATGAGCCCGGTCACGGTGGCCGGCACGCTGACACAGGTTCTGGCCGAGGTGCTGGCCGGTGCCTCTTTCACGCAGTTGATCCGCCCCGGCGCGCCGGTACTGTTCGGCACCTTCGCCTCGTCGATCTCCATGCAGTCTGGTGCGCCGACCTTCGGCACACCGGAGCCGTCGCTGGTTTCCTACGGCGCCGCACAGCTTGCCCGCCGGCTCGGCCTGCCGTTCCGCACCGGCGGATCGCTCTGCGCCTCCAAGGTTCCGGACGCGCAGGCCGCCTATGAGAGCGCCAACACGCTGAACTCGACCATTCTTGCCGGCACCAATTTCGTCCTGCATTCGGCAGGCTGGCTCGAAGGCGGACTGGCGTCCTGCTACGAAAAATTCATGATGGACATCGACCAGCTCGGCATGACGCAAAAGTTTTCCGAAGGCGTCGACCTCTCGGAAAACGGCCAGGCGATGGACGCCATCCGCCAGGTTGGCCCGGGCAGCCACTATCTCGGCTGCGACCACACCCAGGCCAATTTCCAGACCGCCTTCTACCGCTCCAGCATCGCCGACAACAATTCCTACGAGCAGTGGCTGGCCGAGGGCGAGAAGACAGCGCCGCAGCGCGCCAACGAACTCGCCCGCCGCTGGCTGGAGACCTATGAGGCGCCGTATCTCGATCCGGGCATCGACGACGGGCTGAAGGACTACATCGCGACGAAGAAGGCGTCGATGGCTGACGCCTTCACCTGAAAGGAGCCCGAGTCAGGCGGGGCTAAAGTCGCCAACATCATCCACAAGGAAGTCTGGCGGAGCGCTTTCTCCGACCCGGACAAGAAGGGATGATTGCGCGGCGCCGGGCTGACGAGATAGCGGCCGCGCTTTCCGCCGACGGCCTCATCCTGCGCGGCGGCTTCAATTTCGCAACAAGCGAAACGCCGCCGCATGGCCCTTCAGTTGCCCCCGCCAAATCCGTGCTGTTGGTGGGGCAGGCGGGAGCGGCACCCTGGCCGCATTTCCTGCGCTGGCGCGACCGGCAACCGCAAACCATTGCTAATCCGCTCGACACATGGTCGCGCGAAGTGATCGGTGCGGTGGCGGAGAAATTCGGCGCGCGCGCCGTTTCGCCTTCGGACAGACCTTATCTGCCGTTCCAGCAATGGGCGATGCGAGCGGAGGGGCTGAGACCGTCGCCGCTGGGCATCCTGATGCATCCGCAGTACGGGCTCTGGCATGCCTATCGCGGCGCGTTGCTGTTCGAAGACGAGATCGCGGCTCCAGAAGCTCACGCATCGATTCACCTTTGCGACGCCTGTGTGGCAAAACCTTGCCTGAAATCCTGTCCGGTTGACGCCTATTCCGCGGATGGTTTCGCTCATCAGGCTTGCCTGGCGCATGTGCGGGGATCGAAGGGCGAACCATGCCGCGGCGGCGGCTGCCTCGACCGCAACGCTTGTCCGTATGGCACGGCCCATCGCTATCCGCCTGAGGTTCAGGCCTTTCACATGACGGCGTTTGCCGGCCTGTAGCGGCGTTGAACGCCTGCACAAAGTGTTGAACGGGATTGTCAGGGAACGGCTTGCCCTGACAATGCCTGCTTATATGTATCGCACGACAATCAATGGGGCGAGCCATGGCGAAGCAGGACATTGAGATCAAGACCGGAGACGGCGTGGCGAAGGCGGGATTGTTCCGTTCGGCGACTGTTTCCCCGGTCAAGGCCGGTATCATTCTCTACATGGACGCCTTCGGTCCGCGACCGGCGCTCGACGCAATGGCGGAGCGGCTGGCGGGTGAGGGCTATGCGGTGCTGGTGCCGGATCTTTTCTATCGCAAAGCACCCTACGGGCCGTTCGAGCCCAAGACCGCTTTCGTCGTCGAGGAGACCAAGGTCGCGCTGACGGCGTTGGTCCACGGCACGACACAGCACATGACCATCCGCGACAGCAGGGCGTTCCTCGACACGCTTACCGCTGAAGGTGTCACCGGACCGGTCGGTGTCGTCGGATACTGCATGGGCGGGGCGCGGGCCTTGAATGCGGCTGCAACCTATCCCGATCGCATCGTGGCGGCGGCAAGCTTCCATGGCGGCAATCTGGCCAGCGATGCCGCCGACAGTCCGCACCGCAAGGCTGCAATGATCAAGGCGCGGGTCTATGTCGGAACGTCTGGGGTGGACCGCAGCTTTCCGCCGGAGCAGTCGGCTCGACTGGCCGAGGCGCTGCGCGTGGCGGAAGTCGACCACGTCATCGAAAACTATGCCGGCATGGCGCATGGCTGGTGCGTGTCGGATCACAGCGTCTTCAACGCGGCCGGCGCCGAGCGCCACTGGAAGCGACTGACGACGCTGTTCGCCGAGACGCTGATCTAACGAGGCGTTGCCTGAAGTCGCAACGAACGGGTAGAGACTGCACGATTGGCGCGGCCTGTTAAAACAGCGCCAGTCGAGCGGGAACGAACAGCCTGATGCAATCCTATGATGTCGTGGTGATCGGCGCCGGTGCGGCCGGAATGATGTGCGCCATCGAGGCGGGCAAGCGCGGCCGCTCGGTCCTGGTGCTCGATCACGCGACAAAGCCCGGCGAGAAGATCCGCATCTCCGGCGGCGGCCGCTGCAATTTCACCAACATCCACACCAGCCCGAAGAATTTCATCTCCGGCAATCCGCATTTCTGCATTTCGGCGCTCAGCCGCTACACGCAAGGCGACTTCATCGCGCTCGTCGAACGCCATGGCATTGCCTATCACGAGAAGACGCTGGGACAGCTGTTTTGCGACGGCTCGGCGCGCCAGGTCATCGACATGCTGGTTTCCGACATGCAGGATTGGGGTGTGGAACTGGCGTTGTCGACCGAGGTGAGGAACGTCAGCAAGACCGCGGACGGGTTTGTGCTGACGCTCTCCGCTGGCAGCGTCGCTTGCAACTCGTTGGTCGTGGCTTGCGGGGGCAAGTCGATCCCCAAAATGGGCGCGTCCGGTTTCGGCTACGAGCTTGCGGCGCAATTCGGCCTTGCGGTGGTGGAAACACGGCCGGCGCTGGTGCCGCTTACCTTCGACGCAAGAACGCTGGAGCGGCTGGCGCCTTTGGCCGGCAATGCCGTCGATGCCGAAGTCGCCTGCGGCAAGACGCGGTTTTCAGAAGCGATGCTGTTTACGCATCGCGGCTTGAGCGGGCCTTCCATCCTGCAGATATCGTCCTATTGGCGCGAGGGCGACGAGATCCGCATCGCCATGCTGCCGGGGAGGGATGTGGCGGAACTGCTTCGCGCCGCCCGGCGCGTCAACGGCAGGCAAGCGGTGCAGACGGTGCTTGCAAACCATTTGCCGAAGCGCCTTGCGCAAGCAGTCGCCGAGCGCAGTGGGATCGATGGCAATCTCGCTGATTTGACAGACCTGCAAATGAAAACCGTCGAAGCCGCCGTCAACGACTGGCGCATCAAGCCGGCCGGCTCCGAGGGTTACCGCACGGCGGAAGTGACGCTTGGCGGTGTCGATACCAACGGGCTCGATCAGAAGACGATGCAGGCGAAATCCGTGCCGGGGCTGTTTTTCATCGGCGAAGTCGTCGATGTCACGGGCTGGCTGGGCGGCTATAATTTTCAGTGGGCTTGGTCGTCCGGCTGGGCCTCGGGCCAGGTGTGCTGATATTCAGGTGAGGCCGGCCTGCAAACGACGGCTTTCTGTGCTTCCGGTGCTCGCGTACCAAAAGTACGCTCCGCTCCGGTTCTCGAAATCCATCGTTTTCGGCTCGGCCTGACCTGAATCTCAGCGCACCTGTTGCGCGTGCATCCGTCGCCTCGGAAAAAAATCTTTCCATAACCCCAAGGATTGGCCATTAGCCTTCGTCCAACAGGCAAATGATGGCGATGATGCTGGATGAAAGCGAAGCCTCCGACGCCGAATTGATCGGGCGGGCGAAGGGCGGAGACAGGGGCGCCTTCGGCAAATTGCTGGAGCGGCACTACGACTTCGTCTATCGCGCCGCCTATCGCTGGTGCGGAAAGAAGGCCGATGCCGAAGACATAGCCCAGGAGGTCTGTGTCCGTCTCGGCAAGGCGATCCGCGACTACCGCGGCGGCGGCGCGTTCACGACATGGCTCTATTCCGTGACGTTGAACGCGGCGCGCGACATGATGCGCAAGACCACGCGCGAAAACGTCAAGACCGAGGCTTTCGGCGCCTACAGCATGATATCGGGAGAGGCCTCGGCCGAACCTGAAGATCCCACTGAGGCGCTCTGGGCAGCGGTGCGGCAATTGCCGGACAAGCAGCGCGATGCAGTACTTCTGGTCTATGGCGAAGGTTTGAGCCATGCGGCCGCCGCCGAGGCGATGGCAATCTCGGAGACGACGGTTTCCTGGCACATCCATGAAGCGAAGAAACGGCTGAAGACGTTGATTCGTTCAGCCGGGGAAGTGTGACCATGGTCGACGACAACGAACTCAACAGGCTGCGCGACGCAGCAGTACCGGCGCCGGGCGAAAGCGCGAAGGCACGCGCCTTCGAAGCCGCCATGAGCGCCTATGATCAGGAAAATATTTCTGCCGTCACCCAAGGATCGGTCGGCGGGCTTCGTCTCACAGAGCGAGCACAAAAGCTCTGGAGCGAGATCATGCAAAAGAAACTCATCGCCACGCCAGCCATTGCCGGGCTCGTCGCCCTGCCGATCGCCGGATACGCCACCTTCCACATGCTGAGGGAACAGCCGTTGCCGTTCGGCGGCGACGAGAAGATCACCGAAACGCTGGCCGACAAGCCGGCAACCAATGGGCCGGCGATCAACGCGCCGGTAAAAGAAAAGCAGGCGCCTGAAGGCGACAAGAAGGCCGACGCCGATGTGCGAAGCCGCGACACCACTACGCCGCTTACGCCACCCGCGCCGCCGAAGCCCGAATCGACCGTTGCTGTCGCCCCTGCGCAGCAGGATGCGCTGGGGCGCGGCGTGTTGGCCGAGCCTGCGCCAGTTGAGAGCCGCGAGTTTTCGCTTGACGGCACCGCTGCCCCGGCCGGCGGCGCGCGGGTCGACCGCATGGCCGGCGCGACCGAATCCAAGTACCTGGCGCAGCCTTCGACGATGCCGGCCGACCAGATTGCGTCGCAGGAGCCAAACCGCGACCGCGTCGAGGATTTCAAGACCAATCCGGTGCATGCAGCCCTTCAGGATCCGGTCTCGACCTTCTCGATCGACGTCGACACCGCTTCCTATTCCTTCGTCCGCGGCTCGCTGAAGCAGGGCTACCTGCCGCAGGCCGATACGGTCCGCGTCGAGGAGATGGTCAATTACTTCCCCTATGACTGGAAGGGTCCGGACTCGGCTTCGACGCCGTTCAACTCGACCGTCAGCGTCATGCCGACGCCGTGGAACGGGCACACCAAGCTGATGCACGTCGCCATCAAGGGCTTCGACATCAAGCCGGTCGAGCAGCCCAAGGCCAATCTGGTGTTCCTGATCGACGTCTCGGGTTCGATGGATGAGCCGGACAAGCTGCCGCTGCTCAAGTCGGCTTTCCGGCTGCTGGTCAGCAAGCTCAAGGCGGACGACACCATCTCGATCGTCACCTATGCCGGTGACGCCGGCACCGTGCTGATGCCGACCAAGGTTACCGAGAAGGACAAGATCCTCAACGCCATCGACAATCTGTCGCCCGGCGGCTCGACGGCCGGCGAGGCGGGTATCAAGGAAGCCTACAAGCTTGCCCAGCAGTCCTTCGTCAAGGACGGCATCAACCGTGTGATGCTGGCCACGGACGGCGACTTCAATGTCGGCCAGACCGATGACGACGATCTGAAGCGACTGATCGAGCAGGAGCGCAAGACCGGCGTCTTCCTGTCGGTGTTCGGCTTTGGACGCGGCAATCTGAACGACCAGATGATGCAGACCATCGCCCAGAACGGCAACGGCACCGCCGCCTATATCGACACGCTGGCCGAGGCTGAGAAGGTTCTGGTCGAGGATGCCTCCTCGACGCTGTTCACCATCGCCAAGGACGTCAAGATCCAGGTCGAGTTCAATCCGGACAAGGTCTCGGAGTACCGGCTGATCGGCTATGAAACCCGCGCCTTGAACCGCGAGGACTTCAACAATGACCGCGTCGATGCCGGCGATATCGGCTCCGGTCATTCGGTGACCGCCATCTACGAGATCACGCCGAAGGGCAGTGGCGGCGAGCAGATGGATCCGCTGCGCTACGGCCAGGCCGCGGTCGACAATGGCGGCGTCGCCAACGCCGACGAATATGCCTTCGTGAAAATCCGCTACAAGCTGCCGAACGAAGACGTCTCGAAGCTGATCACCACGCCGGTGACGTCGGCCAACGAGGTCGCGTCCTTCGACCAGGCCAGCACCGACCAGCGTTTCTCCGTCGCTGTCGCCGCCTTCGGCCAGAAGCTGCGCGACGAGGATGCGACCGCGAAGTTCGGCTACGACAAGATCATGGAGATTGCCACCGCCGCCCGAGGAGCCGACCCGTTTGGGTACAGGTCCGAGTTCCTTTCGCTTGTGCGCCTTGCCTCGGCGCTCGGCGGTAACCGGTAGTGGCAATACAGCCGGTTCCTTTCAGACGGGGGTCGTTCTGATACGGGGAACCGGCTACGGGCGGGTGAGGCAGGCCGGCGGGGGAAACCCTGCCGGCCTTTTTTTCGGATCGATTGATCCGAAGCGCACAGATGATCCGCCTGATCGTTAAATTGCGCAGCTTTTCCGGAACGTCATCGCAATGCCCTGCTATTATTGCATGGGGTCGGGACTGGGCTTGGGGAGCCGGGAATTGCAGATCATGAACATTGGAAACACGACGCCGGCGGTGAGACACACGCAGGCGTCGGGAACGCTGTCGCCAGAATCCAGGCGCATCATGGATGACGTCGACGCAGCCCGGAATACCGCAAAGTCGGCGCTGACCAATGACCGCTTTCGCGTCATGCTGGAGCAGATCGGCAATCCGCAGTCGTCGGGTGACCTGGTGACGATGAATGAAAGCGCCGACAGCACCGCCCTGGATTTCAAGACGGCGCTATCGCGTTACGCTGAAAACAGCGAATAAGTTCGATATCAGGCCCGGGTGCGGCGGCGTTCGCGGCGGGCTTCGCTGGTCTCGGCGGTGTTTTCCGTCGCCACCTTGTTGCGCATCGGACCGATGCGCTCGACGATCGCCGCGACGGTCGGGCGTTCGGATTTGGTGTGCGCGTCGAGCGCCTTGCGCATGGCGGCAAGGTGCTGGAACGACGTGCCGCAGCAGCCACCGATGATCTTCGCGCCGCCATCCACCGCCAGCCGGACATAGTCGGCCATCAGCTCCGGCGTGCCGGAATAATGGATCTCGGTGCCACGAAATTCGGGAATGCCGCAATTGCCCTTGACGATCACCGTCGCTTCCGGCTTCGCCTCGGTCATGTCGAGCAGCGAGGCCAGGATGTCGGAGGCGCCGACACCGCAATTGGCGCCGACACCGAGCGGTGTCTCTGAAAGTCCGTCGACGACGCCGTGGATATCCCTGGGCAGCAGGCCCATCATGGTGCGGCCGGCAGTGTCGAACGAACCGGTATAGGTGTAGGGCAGGCCGACGCGGATGGCGGCCTCCGCCGCGGCGCGGATTTCGTCCGGCGCAGACATGGTCTCGATCCAGGCGACTTCGGCGCCGCCTTCCTTGAGACCCTCGATCTGCTCGGCAAAAGCCTCGACTGCTTCGTCATAGGTCATGGCGCCGAGCGGCACCAGCAACTCGCCGGTCGGACCGACCGAGCCGGCGACGATGACTTTCCTGTCGGCCTTGTCGGCGACCGCGCGGGCAATCTCGGCGGCGCGCTTGTTCAGCGCATGCACGCGGTCCTGCGCATGATGCAGCTTCAGCCGGTGGCGGGTGCCGCCGAACGAGTTGGTGAGGATGATATCGGCGCCGGCGTCGACGAAATTCTGGTGCAGGCTGGTGATGGTGTCGGGCGCTGTCTCGTTCAGCAACTCGGGCGCTTCGCCGGCCTCCAGACCCATGGCGAACAGATTGGTGCCGGTGGCGCCATCGGCGAGCAGCACGCCCTTTTCGGCCAGCAGAGCATCGATGGGATTGTTCGCGGTCATCGGATCGACTTTCAGATATTTGAATGGAATAAGGATATAAAGAAGTCTTTATGTCCAGTCAATGTGTTTGCGACCGGCAATGCCGCGCGGCGCACCTTTCCGGGGCGTTGGGGATCAGGCAGAACCCGATGGAAATGACGCGCCGGCCAGATTGCGCGCGTAGGCGGCGGCCTCATGCGGGTTGATGTCGGCGGCCCGGATCAGATTGTCGAAATGCTGGGTCAGCGCCTGGACCGGCTGGGTGGCGTTCAGCACGACATACATGTCGCCGACATAGATGGCGGCGCGATAAGGGCCGAAGATGGTCAGCGGGATGGAATAGCGCATGCGGCCGTCATAGAGGAACAGGCGGAAGGTGGGGTAGAGATCGTCAAGCAGCGTCGCCATATGGGCAAGCTGCTGCCGGCGGTCAGCCTCGGGAAAGCGGTCCCAGACGCCCAGGCCGCGGGCAAAGATCTCAAGCGTATGGCGCGGCATGCAGACCTCCATGTCGGTCTCAGGGCGCCGGTTGTACTCGATGCGGTACTGCGTCTCGCTGGCCTGCGCCAGACGGCTGCGGTTGGTGATGTTGGCTTCGTAGTCGACCAGCTGGCGTGTGCGCAGGAGATCGGGAATGCCGGCCGGCACATAGCGGATCTTGGTGCCTGCGGCCTCGGCGAACCATTTGGCGAGCAGCGTGCGGTCGAAGCCGTCGGGCGCCTCTTCGATCTCCAGGCTTTCGCGGATTTCGCCGGTGACGCCTTCATCCTGGGAGAGGCCGAGCAGCCAGTCCAGCGAGATCTTGAATTCGGCGGCGATGTTGAGCAGCGTTTCGGCACGTGGCAGGCGCGTCGAGGCGCCGGACATCAGTTGCGACAGCGCCGACCGGTCGATGCCGACTGCTGACGCGAAAGCTGACTGGTTGAGATCGGACCGTGTCAGGAGCAGCTTCAGGCGCTCCCGGAAGATTGCCGAAAGGTCCCGTTTGTCCACTGTTCGTTCTCCGCACTCTCTTAGGAAAAATTTGCGCCCGAGCCGTCGAATCAGCACTTCCAGCGTAAATGAATCCGTAGGGTTGTTTACAATGTATAACATCTGCGGTCAAAAATGCGCAATCGCAACATTTTGTACACTTTGTCTCGTTGAGCGGAATCGCTTCTCCTGACACTATGCTGTCAGGAACCAATTCCGGCGACTGAGGGACAGTGGTCGATAGCATGACAGGCAAGCGCATCAAGCGACGCGACGCAGCGGCCATCGAGTGGCCGACCGTGGTCCTCGCTGTCTTCTGTTACGGAATGTGGCTCGCTGCCGGGCTCCTGCTCTGGCCCTCTTATCCGGTCCTGGCACTTCTTCTCCTCGGCTTCATCCTGGCCTTGCAGTCGTCGATCATGCACGAAGTGCTGCATGGCCATCCGACGCGCAGCGCGCTCATCAACGAAGCCTTCGTCTTCCTGCCGATCGGCCTGGTCTGGCCGTTCCGTCGCTTCAAGACGCTCCATTTGCGCCACCACGCCGACGAGCGCCTGACCGATCCGCTCGACGATCCCGAGAGCTATTACCAGGCGTTGTGGATGCATAACGATCTGCCGCCGACGATGAAATTCCTGCTCAAGATCAACAACACCATGGCCGGCCGTTTCTTTCTCGGCCCCTGGCTGTCCTGCATCGGTTTCTTCGTCGACGACGCCAGGCATGTGATTGCCGGCGATAAGATGATCGGCAAGGCATGGCTGCTGCATGCGATCGGCCTCGCCATCGTGGTGCCGATCGTGCAGTTCGGCTTCGGCATTCCGGTATGGCTCTACATTCTGGTGCCGGTCTGGCTCGGCCAGTCGCTGATCGCGGTCCGGACTTTCGCCGAACATCAGTGGTCCGAGCACCCTGAAGGACGCACGGTGATCATCGAGCGCTCGCCGCTGTCGTTCCTGTTCCTCAACAACAATCTGCACTTCGTTCACCACAAGACCCCGACCGTTGCCTGGTACAGGCTGCCAAAACTGTTTGCCGACCGCCGCGACGAGTGGCTGCGGATGAACAATGGCTACGCCTATCCGAACTATTTCGCACTGATCAAGGCCTACGCCTTCAAGGCCAAGGAGCCGATCGTGCACCCGGTGCTGCGCCGCCAGGCCGAGCCGGGCAGGGCGTTCAAGCCGCGCATCAGGGCGCGCAGCATCAGCGGGCTTGGCAGCGCGCCGGTTCCGGCCGAGCCGCCGAAGGAATAATCCCCGGACTTCCCGAACCCGTGTCGGCCAATTCTGATTGGACGCCGCGTTTTTGCGATCCTTTCCCGAGCCATGATGATTGAGTGTCGGCATGAGTGATTTGGTTGCGGCATTGCCGATGTATGACTGGCCCGAAGTGCGCGGCGAGGTCGACGCGCAATGGGCAGCGTTGCGCGATGCTTTTCGGCACAGGGGCGTCGATGGGCCGCAGAAAATCGTGCGCCGCAATGGCGACCTGCCGCCGGTGCCGGGCGGTATCCACGACGCCGAGGGCAGACTGATCGCGCCCGATCCGGCGATACTGCCGCCGGACGAACTCGACCATCACCAGCTTTGGCTGCATCCGGCGCTGCTGTTCGCGCAGACCTGCTGGGGGCCGATGGAACTCGGCCTGAGCAAGCATGTGCAGGTGGTCGGCCAGCCGAGCTACGACGCTTACGAAGGCGGCCAGGGCGAACTCTATTCCAGCGCGCTGGTGATGCGCACAGGCGAGGGACCGGAGGTTAGCTCGCCGGCGGATGGCAAAGCCTTGCTGCCGCTCGATCTGATGCGTGGCAAGCGTTTTACCTACAACAGCCTCGATTCGATGTCGGGCATCATCGCGCTGACGCGCGACCTGCAGGCCGCCGGCGAGAGCATGGATATGTTTCCCTCGCGCAGCGAGAGCCGTGGCCATCGCGGCTCGATCGTCGCGGTCGCCGAGGGCAAGGCGGATATAGCTGCCATCGACTGTGAGAGCTGGGCGCTGGCGCAGCGTTTCGAGCCTGCGGCAAACGCCGTGAAGGTCGTCGGCTGGACGGCAAGGCGCAAAGGCCTGCCCTACATCACCGCCAGGACGACGCCGGAAAAGACGCTCAAGGCTCTGCGCGAGGCGCTTGCCGGATCAGCCGAGCAGCCTCGCATCCAGCTTGTAGGTTGAAAGCTGCTCGTTACCGGTCGCGGTGATCAGGATCTGTTCCTCGATCTTGACGCCCTCATGGCCGCCGAGACGGCCGATATAGCTTTCCACGCACAGCACCATTCCCGGCTCCAGCGCGCCGTCGGGCGTGTCCGGCGTCCAGTCGCTTGCATGCGGCAGGGTCGGGTACTCGTCGGCGAGGCCGACGCCGTGATAGAGCACGCCGTAGCGCGCCGGGAAGCAATCTCCCGGCGCCACCACCGAGCGTTCGACCAGGTCGCGGAAGGATATGCCGGGCTGCATCAATTGCGTGTTGTGGGCGATCTGGTCGGCGGCGATGTGGAAGAGGTCCCGTTGCTCGTTCGATGGTCTCGCATCGCCGCAAAGCCAGGTGCGGGAGAGATCGGCGCAGAAGCCGTAGGGGCCGATCAGGTCGGTGTCGAAGGCGACGAGGTCGCCTGCTTCGATCACCCGCGATGAGCATTCCTGGAACCACGGATTGGTGCGCGGTCCCGAGGCAAGCAGCCGGGTTTCGATCCATTCGCCGCCGCGCGCAATGTTGCCGCGGTGGAGTTCGGCCCACAATTCGTTTTCGGAAATGCCCGGCGTCAGCGCCTTCTCCATTTCACCCATCGCCGCTTCGCAAGCGACGATTGCGCGGCGCATGGCGAGGATCTCGTCCGGCGATTTGATCAGCCGCGCATTTTCCATCACCGCTTCGCCATTGCCGATCGAAATGCCGAGGCGGGCGAGTTCCTCGACGCCTTCCGGGTTGATGTGGTCGACCGCAATGCGGCTGTTGCCGCCGCCATGCTCCTTGACCAGATCGGCGATGCCGGCCGCCCAGCGGCGGACTTTGTGCTCGGTCAGCTCGCCGCCATAGAGATACATCCACGACACTGCCGGCCGCACCTCGTCGACGACGCCGGAATGATCGGACAGATGCTCGCAGGAGAAATAGTCGAACAGCACCACGGGTCCCTCAGTGGCGACGAAGCAGTGGCGGGTCGGATTGTGCGCGACCCACAGCTGCATGTTGGTCGAATCGGTGGCGTAGCGGATGTTGACGGGGTCGTAGAGCAGCGCGCCGGCGTAGTTTCGGCGCCTCAGTTCGGCGCGGAGGCGCTCGAGCCGGTATTTGCGCATCGCGGCAAGATCGGGCGCGGCGATGCCTGCCGCTTGCCATTCGGCTTCAGCCAGCGCGCCATAGCCCAGCACATGCTGGTTCAGCGACGCCGCCTTCTGGCGCGATGTTTCGCGCAAGGCTTCGACGGAGCCGGGCTCGAACGGCATGATCTTGCGATGACGACCGAACCCTTGTTTCTCCACCCGACGCCTCCCTGCCGACTTACTGTGGCGCTGCGCCCGCGGCCGCTTTCTTCAGCCGCGTGACCGTCAGCGTGCGGGTGGGCGGCTCGCTGTCGAACAACATCGGAACGACCAACTGCTGCGGCGAGCCGTCAGCGACATAGCCGGCCTCGCTCAAGGCCCGCAGGATGCCCTCGGGAGGTTCCTTGTCATTGGCCATCACGAGCACCGCCGGCTCGATCAGCAAATGGCCGAAGTCCGGCATCTCGTCGTCGAGCACGACCAGATCGGGATCGACAAGACGCAGATTTCCCACCCAGTGCCAGCTCGATATCGCCGTGCGAACCGGACCGTTTGCCGTCAGCTGGCCATAGAACGACTGGTAGTCGACACGCACGATGCTGCCGCGGCTGTCGCCGCCATTGAGGTGCGTGTACCAGGTCACCGGCAGCACGAGGATTGCAAGCGTTGCGCCGACAAAGACGACGACGTCCTGCACCTTCCTTCCCTTGTCGCCTCTGGCATCCATCCGCAAGGCCAGCGCGACCGGCAGCAACACAAGAATGGGAAGCATCCAGCGATCGCGAAATTGCGTCGTCCCGCTCGCCAGGACGAGCACGATGGTCATCGCCAGGGCAAAAGCAATGGTGCGCCACACCAGTTTCTCGGTCCATGGCGCCGGTTGCAGAGCCGGCGCCGGCTTTTTCCATGCGATGAGCAAAGCCGCGACGAATATGCCGGCCGGCAACACGGCGAAATACAGGATAGCCTTGCCCAGTCCGCGCATTCCGTAGAATGCGGTTTGTATGGCGCTCTCTCCTCTGCCCATGCCGAAGCCGCCGCTGTGCGACAGCAACTGGTCGGTGTAGGTCAGGTTCCAGTAGAGCGTCGGCAGGCAAAGCAGCACCGCCACGACAAGGCTGATCGAAAACCGGCGGTTGAGGATGACGCCGCGCGTTTCGCGCAGCGACAGGGTGGACAGCATCAGCGCGCCGAGAAAGATCGCGTTGTTGTATTTCGACAGGATGGCGGCGGCCATCGCCACGCCAAACAGCACATAGGTGGCCAGCGAACGCCGCTGCACCAGTTCAACGAGCGCAAGAAACAGCACCACTGAAAAACAGAAAGCGGCGATCGAGTGGGTGAGGGCGTGCTGCATCTCCCACACCATCTGCGGAAACAACAGCAGGCCGAACAATGCGGCGGCGCCAGCGCGGCTGGAATAGCCCAGGCGGCGGACAGCGATGAAAACCGACGCCAGCGCCGCTCCGATCAGCAGGTACTTCACGATCTTGAGCGCCAGGATGTTCGTTCCGACCACGACGGCGACGAGGCGGGCAAGCCAGGTGTAGAGCGGCGGCTGCGAGCCGCCATAGCCAGCCCAGAGGTAGCGCATGTACATCAGCTGTTCGGAATCGTCTACGCCGACACCGGTTCCCACGACATGGGACAGCAGCGCCATCACCACGATCTGGACGACGCAATAGACCGCGACGCAGACCAGTGCGGCGTTGAAGGGACCGACCTTGCCTTCGCCGAGCCAGTCCGTCCATTTCTCTAGATACTGCAAGGGGATCGTCTTCTCATCGAGGGAAAATGCCTGCGGCCAACTGCCGAAGGCCCCTTACACGATCTCACGCTCCCTGTCGCCTTTTCAGGTCCGCATCTTCTCGCCGCTGGGGTCGAAGGGCGCCTCGACATTGATGCGCGCCGGACGCCGGTGGCCGAGGATCTCGATCTCGAACAGTCCGGCACTTTCGTCCTCGGCGAGTGCCGCCGGCACATAGCCCTGCGCCATCGATTTCTGCACATAGTGCGCGTAACCGCCCGAGGTGACCCAGCCGACCACGCGCCAGTCGCCGTCGACGATGCCGCGCACGGCGGAAGCGCCTTCGGCAGCCTTCGAGCCACGCACTTCCTTGCCCGCCATGTCGAAGCGCGGCGCGCCATAGCCATGCGGCTTTTCCACCGTGCCATAGTCCTTGCCGACCTTGGCCCAGATCGGCTCGTCGCCCATGACATCGGCGTCGGCCGCATCGATGATGAAGGAGACACGGCGCAGTTTCGGTCCTTCCGCCTGTTCCTTGGCGGCGGCCTCGCGGCCGATGAAGTCGTTCTTCTCCAGCTTGATGAAGCGGTCCATCCCGCCTTCGAACGGGCCGTAGATCGGGCGCAGCTCGCGGTACCAGGTCGGGAAGTTCTTCTCCAGGCGCATGGAGAGCAAAGCGCGCATGCCGAAATCGACGAGGCCGAACTCCTCGCCGGCGTCCTTGATCGCCTTGTAGACCAGACGCTCATAGGCCGGCGCCATCCAGATTTCATAGCCGAGATCGCCGGTATAGGTGATGCGGTTGACCATGCAGGGCGCGCCGCCGACCGCCATTTCGCGGAAATCCATGAAGCGGAAAGCTTTCGTCGAGATGTCGACATCGACCAGCTTCTGCAAGAGGTCGCGCGATTTCGGCCCGGCGATCGACAGGCCGACGAGCGTCTGATCGAAGCGGTGGATGCGCACCGAACCATCCTTCGGCAGGTGTTTCTCGAACCAGCGCATGTGGTATTTCTGCGCGGCGGAAGAGCCCCAGATCATAAATCTGTCTTCGCCTGCCTTGGCGATGGTGAAGTCGCCGATCAGCTTGCCGAATTCGTTGATCATTGGCGTCAGCACGATGCGGCCGATCTTCGGCATGCGGTTGGTCATCAGCCGGTTGAGGAAATCCTCAGCCGCAGGTCCCGACACTTCGTATTTGGCGAAGTTGGCGATTTCGGTGACGCCGACGCGTTCGCGCGTGGCGCGCACTTCCTCGCCGATAGGACCGAAATCGTTTGAGCGGTGGAAGGAGACGACGTCCTTCGGCTCCTTGCCCTTCGGCGCGAACCACAGCGGGGTCTCCAGGCCCCAGCTATCGCCCATGACGGCGTTGTTGGCGAGCATCGTGTCGTAGAGCGGGGTGGTTTGTGCAGGGCGCGCAGCCGGCAGCTCTTCATTGGGGAAGCGGATGGAGAAGCGGCGCGAATAGTTTTCGCGCACCTTTGCGTTGGTGTAGCGCAGGCCGGCCCACTCGCCGAAGCGGGCGACATCCATGCCCCAGACGTCGAAGCCGGGATCGCCATGCACCATCCAGTTGGACAGCGCGAGGCCGACGCCGCCGCCCTGGCTGAAGCCGGCCATGACGGCGCAGGCGCACCAGAAATTGGTCAGGCCCTGCACCGGCCCGACCAGCGGATTTCCGTCAAGCGCGAAGGTGAAGGGGCCGTTGATGATCTGCTTGATGCCGGCTTTCTCGATGCCGGGGAAATGCTTGAAGCCGATCTCCAGCGACGGCGCGATGCGGTCGAGGTCCGGCGGCAGCAGTTCATGGCCGAAATCCCACGGCGTATTGACCGGCGACCAGGGTTTGCAGGCTTTTTCATAGGTGCCGAGCAGGATGCCGTTGCGCTCTTGGCGGGTGTAGATCTCGCCCTTGAAGTCGAGCACGCCGATCATCTCGCGGCCGGTCGATTTGTTGAACTCTTCGACCTCGGGCATCGGCTCGGTGAGCAGGTACATGTGCTCCATGGCCAGCACCGGCAGTTCGACGCCGACCATGCGGCCGATCTCGCGCGCCCACAGGCCGCCGCAGTTGACGACATGCTCGGCGTGGACGGTGCCCTGTTCGGTGACGACGTTCCAGGTGCCGTCAACTTCCTGCGTCAGTTCGACGACGCGGTTGCGCAGCACGATCTCGGCGCCCAGCTTCTTGGCCGCTTTGGAGTAGGCGATCGTCGTGCCGGAGGGATCGAGATGGCCTTCGACCGGATCCCACATGGCGCCGACGAAATTGGTCTCGTCCATCAGCGGGAACATCGCCTTGGCTTCGGAGGGCGTGATCAGCTCGGTGTCCATGCCGAGATAGCGGCCCTTGGCGTGGGCCAGGCGCAGAAAATCCATGCGCTCGGGCGTATCGGCCATCATCACGCCGCCGGTCAGATGCAGCGAGCAGGACTGGCCGGAGATTTCCTCGATCTCCTTGTAGAGCTGCACCGTATAGGCCTGCAGCTTGGCGACGTTTGGATCGCCGTTCAGCGTGTGGAAGCCGCCGGCTGCGTGCCAGGACGAGCCGGAGGTGAGCTCGGACCGCTCGATCAGCATGATGTCGGTCCAGCCGGCCTTGGCCAGGTGATAGAGCACCGAGCAGCCAACGACGCCGCCGCCAATGACAACCGCTTTAACGTGAGATTTCATGAGAGATAGGTCCGTTTTTTAAGAGATTGAATCGAATGGGCGTGGCGTGAAAACAAAGCGGAGATCGGCCGCAGCGACGTTCTCGGCCAACCTGCCATCAAGCGCGGCAAGGATGGTTTCGCTGACGGAAGTGCGATGGTTCAGGACGTCATGGTTCCAGAGACGCAGGATCGAATGGCCTTGCGCGCGCATGAAATCGTCACGGCGACGGTCATAGGAGCTGCCGGCGTGTTGATGGCCGTCGATTTCCACGACAAGCCATTTTTCGCGGCAGGCGAAGTCTGCAAAAAAGGGTCCGATGGAAAACTGGCGGGTGAAGCGATAGCCGCCAAGCTTGCGCGCCTTCAATTCAAGCCATAGCAATGCTTCCGCCTGATTGCCGCCTTGCCTCAGCGTTCGCGCGCGTTGGGTGGTGCCCATCTTGCGGCGACTGCGGGTTTCATGAGCGCCGTCCCCCACTCCGTCGCCGCTTCGCGGCGCCACCTCTCCCCCCTCCGGAGGGAGAGGAAGGGAGCCAGCCCGCATAAATTCGCGCCCTTGCATAGGCTCGCGCCTTTCCTCTCCCCCGTCGATCGGGGGAGAGGTGTCGAGCGAAGCTCGACGGAGNGCTCGCGCCTTTCCTCTCCCCCGTCGATCGGGGGAGAGGTGTCGAGCGAAGCTCGACGGAGTGGGGGTCGACTGTTCATCAACAACATTGATCAAAAATCGGTCGGCGCGCCGCCTTCGGACGTGCGCTTTTCGACGAAGTCGTTGAGCTCTTCGCGAATTGCCGGGTCCATATAGGGTTCCTCGTAGGATGCCAGCCGCTCCTTCCAGACCTTGTTGGCCTTTTCCAGCGCGGTCGGCGATCCGGCTTCGGCCCAGGTCTCGAAATTGCGCCAGTCGGAGAGGATGGGCGAGTAGAAGGCTGTCTTGTAGCGGTCCTGCGTGTGCTGGGTGCCGAAGAAATGGCCGCCGGGGCCGACCGACTGGATGGCGTCGAAGCCGAGCGCTTCGTCGGACAGGTCGAGCGGGGTGAGGAACTCGGCCACCATCTGCAACAGGTCGATGTCCAGGATGGTCTTCTCGTAGGAACAGCGCAGGCCGCCTTCGAGCCAGCCGGCGCCGTGCATCATCAGATTGCCGCCGCCCTGGATGGCGCCCCACAGCGAGAACACGCTTTCATAGGCTGCCTGCGCGTCGACGGTGTTGGCGGCGCAGGTATTGGAGGTGCGGTAGGGGATCTTGTAACGGCGGGCAAGCTGGCCGCCGACAAGCTGCGCCTTCATATATTCAGGTGTGCCGAAGGCCGGCGAGCCTGACTTCATGTCGACATTCGAGGTGAAGCCGCCATAGCCAACCGGCGCGCCCTTTCTCACCATCTGGGCAAAGGCGATGCCGGACAGCGCCTCGGCATTTTGCTGCACCAGCGCACCGGCGATGGTCACCGGCGCCATCGCGCCGGACAGGGTGAAGGGCGTGATGACGACGACCTGACCCTTGCTCGACATCTGGATGATGCCTTCCATCATCGGCACATCCAGTTTCAGCGGCGAGTTGGTGTTGATGATGGTGAAGACGGACGGCTCTTCGAGCATCTGCTCATGGCTGATGCCGCGGGCGATCCTGGCGATCTCGATGCCGTCGACATTGCGCTCCTTGCCGAGCGAATAGATGTGGAACACCTTGTCGGTCAGCGTGGCGAGGTCGCGGATGCATTCGAGGTGGCGCACCGACGGGTGGATGTCGGTCGGCTCGACCGGATAGCCGCCGGTGCAGTTCAGGATGTTGTGCATCTGTGCCAGGCGCAGGAAGTTGCGGTAGTCCTGCTGGTTGCCCGGACGGCGGCCGCGATCGAGGTCGGAGCAGTTCGGTGCCGACGCCATCATCGACAGGATCACATTGTTGCCGCCGAAGCGCACATTGTGCGCCGGGTTGCGGGCATGGAGCGTGAATTCCGACGGGCAGTTGGAGATGAGATCGAGGATCATGTCGCTGTCGAAGCGCACGCGCTCGCTGCCCTCGCGGACATCAGCGCCATTTTCCTTCATGATGCGGCGCGCTTCGTCATGCAGCACGTCGACGCCTATTTCCCTCAAGACGCGCAGCGAGGCGAGGTGGATCGATTCCAGCTCGTCGTCAGAGACCAGCTTGGTCGGCGTTAGCGGATTTCTCAGTTGCCGAAAAGCCGGCTGTTCGAAGGCGGCCGAGCCGCCGGCGCGCTTGCCCGCACGGCCACCGCGACGGGCACGGTCGGTTGCCAAAGGCGGTTCGGCTGGATGCAGGGCGGCGGTCATGATGGTCCTCGTACGATGCTGGTAGCGGGCGGCATAATGGACCGGCGGCTGTCCGGCGATTGCGGAGGCGGCGACCACTAGGACGAGGGAAGCGACATGCCCGAACGGCAGTCCGATAGCTGACAACCTTGCCGGGGATTGGCGGACAGGACGCGCCCACTTCGGCTCTTGGCGCAAGGGGATTTCAGGCGCGGCCCTTCCTTTCCCTAAATCGAACCGCTAGCTCAGTGGTTTGCCGCTGGATGGGCCGGCAATTCATGTGGAAGGCATCATGGCTGCGACCGGTTCGAGCGATGGCGAAGCGGGGACGCAATGGGCGGCGCTTGCCGGCGTAACTGCCGCCCTCGCGATGTTCGGTGCGGCGCAAGGGCTGAGCTCGCCGCTGTTTACGCTGCTGATGCAGAAGCAAGGCATGTCGCCGGCGCTGATCGGCTTGTCGGCAGCGATGATGCCGCTTGGTCTGATCCTTTCGGCCTCGTTCGTGCCGGCAGCCGTTCGGCTGGTCGGCGCGCGCAACCTGGCTGTGGGTTGCTCATTGATTGGGGCGCTGTGCTTCCTCGGCATCGGCTACCTGCAGGACTGGGTGGGCTGGTTCGTCATCCGCTTCATCATCGGTATCGTCATCAACCCGCTCTATATACTGGGCGAAGTATGGGCGCTGTCGCTGGCGCCGCCATCGCGCCGCGGCAGGGTGATGGGGGCATTCAACACCGTGCTGGGCGCTGGCTATGCTGCGGGGCCTTTGGTCCTGACCGCGGTAGGGATATCGGGCTGGGTTCCTTTCCTGGTCGGCATGGCCGGCTTCATCCTGTGCGCCGCGATCCTTCGTGCTGTTTCGTCAAGCCTCGCCGGCTTCGAGGATGACGGCCAATTGCCCGGCGGCTTTTTCGGTTTCGCCAGGCTGGCGCCGGCGCTGTTGTTTGCCGTGCTGGTTTCGGCGGCGGTCCAGCAGGGCACCTACGCATTGATGCCGGTCTTCGGTGCTGCCTATGGCCTGCCCGAAAGGACGCTGGCGGCCCTGGTGATGGCACTGTCGCTGGGAAACATCTTCCTGCAAATCCCGCTCGGCCTGCTTGCCGAGCGTTTCGGCGGGCGGGCGATGATCATCTTCTGTGCGTTGGTGACAACGGCCTGCGCGGTTTTGCTGCCGTTGCTGATCACGACGCCGGCGATCTGGCTCGTCCTTCTCGTCATGGGAGCGGTCGGCTATGGCGTCTACACCATGGCGCTGGTGGAGCTCGGCAGCCGCTTCAAGGGAACCGTGCTGGTCGCCGGTAACGCCGCCTTTGCCTTGATGTGGGGCGCCGGCGGCATTGTCGGCCCGCCCGGCGCCGGTGCGCTGATGCAGGTCATCGGTCCGCTCGGCCTGCCGGTGGTAATCGCCGGACTCGACGCGCTGCTGGTGAGCTTCGCGCTCTACCGATCGTTCAAGCGCCAAAACTCCTGACGGCCCAAAAGCTCCTGACAGGCCTTGTCTGGAGCAAACGGTTTTTCGCGGGGCGGGGCTTACCCGCGTCGGACAGAAAAGCTAGTCCTGAACCTGGTTTAGGTGCCAATGGTGAACCTGGCGGAAGCTGACAACGAGAAGATGCAGTGGGCGGCGATCAGCGGCGTGATCGCGACCGTCTCGGTGTTCGCCATCGCGCAAGGCCTGTCCTATCCGCTGCTGAGCTTCATCCTGCAACGCCAGGGCGTTTCGCCGGCCATCATCGGGCTCTCGGCGGCAATGACGCCGATCGGCTTCATTGTCTCGTCGCCGCTGATCCCGGCACTGGCGCGCCGGTTCGGGGCAGGGCGCACCGCGCTTACCTGCGCGGCGCTTTCGGCGATCGTTCTGGCGCTGATCGGGTGGATGCAGAATGTCTATCTGTGGTTTCCGCTGCGCTTCCTGATCGGGGTGGTGACCAATCCGCTCTATGTCTTGAGCGAAATCTGGGTCATTGCACTGGCGCCGCCATCGCGCCGCGGTCGCGTCATGGGTGTCTATTCAACCATCATCTCGGCCGGCTTCGCTGCCGGGCCGCTCTGCCTGCTCGCTGTCGGCACCGTGGGATGGCCGCCATTCCTGGTGGGGATCGCCGCCTTCATCTTCTGCGGCGCCTGCCTGGGGCTGGTGCTGCCGCGACTGCCGAAGGTCGACGAAGCCGGGCGCAGGGTTTCGGTCATGGGCTTCATGCCACTGGCATGGCTATTGCTGTCGGCGGTGGTCGTTGCCGCCGGTTTCGAACAGGGCGTGCTGGCGCTGCTGCCGGTCTACGGCACGCACTATGGCATCGCGGAAGCGCGCATGTCGGCGCTGCTGTCGGTGATGATCGCAGGTAATATCGCCATGCAGGTGCCGCTCGGCTTGCTGGCGGAACGGCTGACGGCGCGGCTGGTGCGATTCGTCTGCGTCGTGGTGACGGTGCTGGGCTGCGTGCTGCTGCCGCTGCTGATCGAGACGCCGTTGATCTGGCCTTGCGTCTTTATCTGGGGCGCGGTCTCCTATGGCATCTACACCATGTCGATCATCGAACTCGGCGAGCGCTTTACCGGCTCGGCGCTGGTCGCCGGCAATGCCGCCTTCTCCCTGATGTGGGGCATCGGCGGCATCGTGGTGCCGTCGCTGGCGGGTGGCGTCATGGATGTGATCGGCGCCTCCGGCCTGCCGATCACGCTGGGCACGATTTGTCTGGCACTGGCTGTGGCCACGGTCCTGCGCCGGCGGATGGTTTGAGGCCGCATTCCCCCGATGACCTGACGTACCATCTTGAATAAAACCGCTTGCAACGCGATGTAGGCAGGGCTGCCCGCCACTAGCCTGGAGACCATGCGTGACCCAATCGACGACAAAACGCCAGACGGATGCCACCGCGGAGGACAAGTTCCTCTGGTTGGAGGACCGGACCAGCAAGGAATCGCTCGACTGGGTGCATCGCCGGAACGAGATCACCATGGCCGAACTGCAGGGCGATCCGTCCTACCAGGCGGCGTTCGAGACGGCGCTCGACCTGATGACGGCCGAGGACAACATTGCGGTCGGTGCCGCGCTCAACGGTCAAGTCTATAATTTCTGGCAGGACAAGACCAATGTGCTCGGCCTCTGGCGCCGCACGACGGTTGCTTCCTACAAGACCGAGAAGCCTGTGTGGGAGACGATCATCGACTTCGACGTGCTGTCGGCCAAGGAGGGGGTGAAGTGGGTGTTCAGCGGCGCCAGCCGCCTTTACCCCGATTTCAACCTTTGCCTGGTGGCGATGTCGCCGGATGGCGGCGATGCCAGCGAGATGCGCGAATTCGACATCGAGACCAAATCCTTCATCGAGGGCGGCTTCCGCGCTCCCGCCTCGAAATCCGGCTTTTCCTGGCTGGACAAGGACACGGTCATTGTCTCGGCTGCCTTCGATGAAGACGACAAGACCCAGTCCGGTTATCCGCGCGTCGTCAAGCTGTGGAAGCGCGGCACCCGGTTGGAGGAGGCGACGCCGATCTTCGAGGCCGAGAAGCAGGATCTCGCGGCCGGCGCGGGGGTCGAGCATGATGGCGACAGGCAGTATTTGTTTCTGGCCCGCACGATCGCCTTCTTCTCCTCGCACAGTTTTCTGCGCCTGCCGTCGGGCGAAAACCGCCGCATCCCGTTGCCGGACGATGTCACCGACAGCACCCTGTTCAAGGGTCGGTTTGTGTTCGGCGTGCGCAGCCCGTGGACGGCGCCGGATGGCACCGAATGCCTGCCGGACGGCCTCTATTCCCTGGATTTCGAACGCTGGATCGACACCGGCGAACTGGGTCCTGTCGAAACCATGCTTCAGCCGGCGCATCGCGTGTCGATCGCCGGCATTGCCCGCACGCAGGACCGGCTGTTCATCAACCTGATGGACAATGTGCGCGGCAAGGTCATCGTCGCCCAGCGCAGCGGCGACCGCTGGTCGCTGAAGCCGGTGGCGCTGCCCGAGAACGGCAATGTCGGCATCGCGCATGCCGAGCATTTCGGTTCCAGCGTCTCCTTCTCCTTCACCGATTTCCTGACGCCGAGTTCGATCATCTGGTCGGACGATAACGGGGTGACGCTGGCCACCGTGAAATCGCAGCCGGCGCGGTTCGACGCCGCGCCGCTGGTCTCCGAACAGTTCGAGGCGCGCTCGAAGGACGGCACCATGATCCCGTATTTCGTCGTCAGGCGGCGCGACCAGAAGGGTCCGGTACCGACGCTTCTCTATGGTTATGGCGGCTTCGAAATACCGCTGCTGCCCGGCTATGCCGGCGTGCGCGGCAGGCTGTGGCTGGAGAAGGGCAATGCCTATGTGCAGGCCTGCATCCGCGGTGGCGGTGAGTTTGGGCCGGCCTGGCACCAGGCGGCGCTGAAGGGCAATCGCCAGACTGCCTTCGACGATTTCGC
Source organism: Mesorhizobium sp. LSHC412B00 (assembly GCF_000503035.1). NCBI lineage: Bacteria > Pseudomonadati > Pseudomonadota > Alphaproteobacteria > Hyphomicrobiales > Phyllobacteriaceae > Mesorhizobium > Mesorhizobium sp. LSHC412B00. The sequence continues at coordinate 123,918 of NZ_AYWB01000003.1, forward strand.
CGCGGTGGCGCAGGACGTCGTCAGGCGCGGCATCGCCACGGCTGCTTCCCTCGGCATCCAGGGCGGCTCGAATGGCGGCCTGCTTACCGGCGTTTCCCTGACGCAGCATCCCGAACTGTTCGGCGCCATCATCATCGAGGTGCCGCTGCTCGACATGCTGCGCTACACCGAACTGCCGCCAGGCGCCTCGTGGATCGGCGAATATGGCGATCCGGCAAAACCGGAAGAAGCCAAGTGGCTCGCCGCCTATTCGCCGTACCATCATGTCTCGGCCGATGCCGTCTATCCCCCGGTGCTGCTCACGACATCAACCGCCGACGACCGCGTCCATCCCGGCCATGCCCGCAAGATGGCGGCGAAGCTGCAGGAAGCAGGTCACGGCAAGACGTTGTTCTTCGAGGAGACGGAAGGCGGCCATGGCGGGCGCGGCGACCGCCGGCCGCAAGCGGCGCAAACCGCCATGAAATACGTGTTCCTGCAAAGGGTATTGAGCGGCACCGCTTGAATTCCGGGCCTCGGGCGGCATAGACTGCCGCCATGGTCTACATGAGCACATCCGGCGCCTTCGGGGTCGCGGTGACACCGTCGCCGCGCACGCTGCGCGCCGAACTGCTCAGGCTGTGCGCTCGCATCGGCTATTCGCCGCCCGCCGTCCTCTGACGAAGTCGCCCCGGCAGCTTGCCGGTTTGATTCCAGAGGAAAGAGCAAACCCATGACTTACCAGAACTATTCGCTGAAGCAGCTTCAGCAGATTGACGCCGCGCATCATCTGCATCCCTTCACCGACCACAAGGAATTGCGCGAGACCGGCTCGCGCATCATCACCCACGCCAACGGCCCGTTCATCTACGATGCCGACGGCACCGAAATACTCGACGGCATGGCCGGGCTGTGGTGCGTCAATGTCGGCTATGGCCGCGACGAGCTGGCCGACGCCGCTTACGCGCAGATGAAGGAATTGCCCTACTACAATTCCTTCTTCAAATGCTCGACGCCGACGCCCGTGCTGCTGTCGAAGAAGCTGGCCGAGCTGGCGCCCAAGGGCATCAGCCAGGTTTTCTACGGCTCCTCCGGCTCGGAGGCCAACGACACGGCACTGCGGCTCGTGCGCCACTATTGGGTGCTGGAAGGCAAGCCGGAGAAGAACCGCATCATCTCGCGCAAGTCGGCCTATCACGGCTCGACCGTCGCCGGGACGTCGCTGGGCGGCATGGATTTGATGCACAAGCAGCTCGGCGGGGCGGTTCCCAACATCGTCCATGTCATGATGCCCTATGCTTATGAGTTGGCGCTGCCTGGCGAAAGCGACCATGATTTCGGCCTGCGCGCGGCCAAGGCCGTCGAGGACGCCATCCTCGAAGCCGGTGCCGACAAGGTGGCGGCCTTCATCGGCGAGCCGGTGATGGGCGCGGGCGGGGTGAAAATACCGCCGATGAGCTATTGGCCGGAAGTGCAGCGCATCTGCCGCAAATACGATGTGCTTTTGATGCTGGACGAGGTCATCACCGGCTATGGCCGCACCGGCGAATGGTTTGCGGCGCAGACCTTCGGCGTCGAGGCCGACACCATCACCACGGCCAAGGCACTGACCTCGGGCTATCAGCCGCTGTCGGCGCTGCTGGTCGGCGACCGTATCGCGGCGACGCTGGTCGAAAAGGGCGGCGAATTCTACCACGGCTATACCTATTCGGGTCACCCGGTGGCCTGCGCGGTGGCGCTGAAGAATCTCGAGATCATGGAGCGCGAAGGCCTGGTCGACAGGGTCAGGAACGACACCGGACCTTACTTCGCCCAGGCGCTGCAAGAGCGCATTGCCGGCCACGAACTGGTCGGCGAGGTGCGATCGATCGGGCTGATGGGCGCGATCGAGATCGTCAAGGACAAGGCGACCAAGGAGCGCTTCCTGCCGGCGGGCAGTGCCGCCGTCACCGTCCGCGACCACGCCATCGCGCAAGGCCTGATGCTGCGCGCCACCGGCGACACGATGATCCTGTCGCCGCCGCTGATCTGGACCCGCGCGACGATCGACATGGCTTGCGATCGCATCGCCAAAGCGCTGGATCTGGCGCAAGCGGATTTGCGCAAGAAGTAGATGGAACGACAGCCGGACGCCTTGCAATCAGGGCGCCCGGACTGTGCGCCTGCTTATCGTCAGGGTCGAAGGGGTCAGCGCACCGATCGTGCTGGTCAATGAAGACCATCAGGCAATTCCGAACGCTGCAATCGGAATATAATTCAGACCGAACAGTATAGGACTGCAAAACGCAAAAAACCGCGCTCCATCGGAACGCGGCTTTGCCAGATACGCATGGCATTTCGCCAACAATACACTTGCGAAACTTACGGGCTCCGGTACGCGAGACCTGATCCGGAGCGCCGGGCGGATGCGATGTGTCCGCCTCGCCATCCGTTATATAGGCACATCGTTACCGCCGGGTTATCGAGAGCTTAAGCAAATCTAAATTTGCAATTTTTCCGCGCAATAAAAATCGAGAAAAGTGCTGCCAAATTTCGAAACTTATAGAGAACTGCCGCGAAGGAAATTTATGATGCCGGAAAAATCGTCGCCGCCATTTCCCTGGGCGTTGAACAGCGCATAAAGCTGGGCCGCTTCGGCCCCCATCGGCGTCACCGCGCCGGCGCTTTGGGCGGCTTCCTGCGCCAGTTTCAGGTCCTTCAGCATGAGTGCCGCGGCAAAGCCCGGTTTGTAGTCGCGGTTGGCGGGTGAGGCCGGCACGGGACCCGGCACCGGGCAGTAGGTGGTCAGCGACCAGCACTGGCCCGACGAGGTCGAGGCAACGTCGAACAGGGCCTGATGCGAGAGGCCGAGCTTTTCGGCCAGCACGAAGGCCTCTGCGACGCCGATCATCGAAATGCCGAGCATCATGTTGTTGCAGATTTTGGCTGCCTGACCGGCGCCGTCGTCGCCGCAATGGACGATGCGGCCTGCCATCGGCTTCAGGACCGGTTCGGCCTTGGCGAAGGCATCCTTGGCGCCGCCGGCCATGAAGGTTAGCGTTCCCGCAGCAGCACCGCCGGTGCCGCCGGAGACGGGGGCGTCGATCGAATGCAGCCCTTGCTTCCTTGCTACGGCATGCGCCTTGCGGGCCGACTCGACATCGATGGTCGAGGAATCAATGAACAGGGCGCCTGGTTTGGCCTTGGGTGCGATGTCCTCGTAGACCGAGAGCACGTGCTTGCCGGCGGGAAGCATGGTGATCACGACATCGGCGTCCTTCACCGCCGCCACGGCATTCGCCATGACAATGACGCCATGCTCGCGGGCGACGGTGAGGTTTTCCGGCATCAGGTCAAAGCCGTGCACCGCGTGCCCCGCCTTGACGAGATTGGCAGCCATCGGATTGCCCATATTTCCGAGACCAATGAAGGCGATGGTGGTCATAGCGGTGCTCCATGATGAGTAGGCAGTAGGCAGTAGGCAGTAGGCAGTAGGCAGTAGGCAGTAGGCAGTAGGCAGTAGGCAGTAGGCAGTAGGGCGACCTATTCGGGTGCGAGTTTGATAACAAGTTGGCGAAGCATCTTTCCGATGGCCTCGGCCGCCAGAAGCAGGTGCTCAGCTTGCCCATGCGTGGCAACGCCAATGCGTTGAGCGATTTGGAGGTGTGTCTCGAACTCCTTCAGCGAGCCTTGGGCTGTCCTGAGAAATTGCTGATAGGAGCCTCGGTTGTCTCGGCCATAGCCTTCCGCGATGTTTGCAGGGATAGAGGTTGCTGAACGGCGGATTTGGCTGGTCAGCCCATACAATTCCTCTTTGGGCCATGTCTTGGTCAATGAGTAGGTGCTGACAGCCAGATCCATCGCCTGCTGCCATACGATAAGATCCTTGTACGAGTTGATCTTGCCGGTCATCCTTTGCCTACTGCCTACTGCCGTCCAATCAACGCCCGCGCGATGATGACGCGCATGATCTCGTTGGTGCCTTCGAGGATCTGGTGGACGCGCAGGTCGCGCACCAGTTTTTCGATACCGTAATCATGAAGATAGCCATAACCGCCATGCAGCTGCAGCGCCTCGTTGGCGACGTTGAAGCCGATGTCGGTGACGAAGCGCTTGGCCATGGCCGACCATTTGCCGGCATCCGACGCCTTGCGGTCGAGTTTCGAGGCGGCGGCGTAGAGAAAGATCCGCGCTGCCTGCAATTCGGTCTCCATGTCGGCCAACCTGAACTGCAGCGCCTGGAACTGGTTGATCTTCGAGCCGAAAGCCTTGCGCTCGGCGGTATAGGACAGCGCCTTGTCGAGCGCAGATTGCGCGCCGCCGAGCGAACAGGCAGCGATGTTGAGGCGGCCGCCGTCAAGGCCGGCCATGGCGATGCCGAAACCTGCGCCTTCCCCCGACAGCAGGTTTGCAGCCGGCACCTTGCAGTCCTCGAAGATCACCTGGCGGGTCGACTGCATGTGCCAGCCCATCTTGTGCTCGTTGGCGCCGAAGGACAGGCCGGGCGCATCCTTCGGCACGACGAAGGTGGAAATGCCCTTCGGCCCGTCGGCGCCGGTGCGCGCCATGACGACATAGAGGTCGCTGTCGCCGGCCCCGGAGATGAACTGCTTGGCGCCGTTAAGCACATAGTCGTCGCCGCTCTTCACCGCGCGCGTCGTCAGCGCCGCGGCATCCGAGCCTGAGCCCGGCTCGGTCAGGCAGTAGCTCGCCAGCCATTCCATCGAGGTCAGCTTCGGCAGGAAGCGTTGGCGCTGCTCGTCGTCGCCGAAGCGGTCGATCATCGACGCCGCCATATTGTGGATCGAGATGAAGGAGGAAAACGCCGGATCGGCGTGCGACAGTGCCTCGAAGATCAGCACGGCGTCGAGCCGGCCGAGCGCCGAGCCGCCGACATCGTCCCTGACATAGATGCCGCCAAGGCCAAGCGGGCCGGTCTCGCGGATTACATCGGCGGGAAAGTGTCTTGCCCGGTCCCATTCGAGCGCATTGGGCGCAACGCGATCGGCGGCGAAGGCCTGTGCCATCTCCTGGATGGCGCGCTGCTCCTCATTGAGTTCGAACTGACTGGTGCTCGCATCGACCGCGGCGTCCATGGCGTGCTCCCTGTGTTTCCCCAGTTGGGGTTGGCTTGCTGGCCTGTTGTTTTTGGCTTTGCGCGCCGCTCAATCTAGACCAATGATGCCGCCGCGCAACCCGGCTCGCCGCGCAGCCGCTGTGCATGAATGGATCAACGGAGCATTGCGTGCCGACATATTTCGACGAATTGCTCGACCGCTTCCATGCCTATCTCCGGGGCGTGGACAACGCGCTGGTGCGGGACGCCGTGACCCGGATCGGCTGGAATATGACGGCGCGCGTGCTCGAAGCGCATCCGCTGCCTTGCCTTGGTCTGCTCGACCGCATTGTCGAACTGGCGCCGCCGGACCCGCAGCCTCTGGTGCAACTGCTGGCGGAGCGTCGTGACGATCTGTGCTGGGGGCAGACCTACAACGCGAGCGATTTTGGTGAAGCGTTCTTGCAAAAATACGGCTGGCTGGAGGTGTTTGGCACGCGCGGCCATTTCGCCAATGAAGAGGTCGCGGCCGGATTGCTGATCCTGGGGCCCGGCATCACCTATCCCGACCATCATCACATTGCCGAGGAGATCTACATTCCGCTGACCGGCGGCACCGAGTGGCGCATGGGCGAAGGCGGCTTTCACACCCGCCAGGCGGGCGAAATTATCCATCACGCCTCCAATGTCAGCCATGCCATGCGCACCGGCAGCGAAGCGTTGCTGGCGCTCTACATCTGGCGCGGCGGGCCGCTGGCGCAGAAATCGACCGTTTCCGGCGCGCAGGGCAGGGGCTGAGCATGGCCAAGGCNCGATCATGCTGCAAGGCACGGGTTCGGATGTCGGCAAGACGGTGCTGGTGGCGGGGCTCTGCCGCGCGGCCAGGAATCGCGGGCTGAAAGTCAGGCCGTTCAAGCCGCAGAACATGTCGAACAATGCCGCCGTCGCCGACATTCCGGGCGGCGACCGCCCCGGCGGCGGCGAGATTGGCCGTGGGCAATGGCTGCAAGCGCTGGCGTGTGGTGTTCAGCCGACCGTGCATATGAATCCGGTGCTGCTCAAACCCCAGAGCGACATCGGTTCGCAGGTGATCGTGCAAGGCAAGGTGTTCGGCGAGGCGCGAGCGCGCGACTACCAGACAATGAAAGCGGGGCTGATGGACGCCGTGCTGGAGTCCTGGACGAAGGTCGGTGAGGGCGCCGATCTGGTCGTCGTCGAGGGCGCCGGATCGCCGGCCGAAATCAACCTGCGCAGCCGCGACATCGCCAATATGGGCTTTGCCACACGCGCCGACGTGCCGGTCATCCTGATCGGCGACATCGACCGCGGTGGCGTCATCGCTTCGGTCGCCGGCACGCATCTGATCCTGCCGGAGGAAGACAGGCGCATGATCGTCGGCTACCTCATCAATAAGTTCCGCGGCGATGTCTCGCTGTTCGACGACGGCATCCGGTCGATCGAAAGTTTCACCGGCTGGCGCTGCTTTGGCGTCGTGCCGTGGCTGAAGGCGGCGGCGCGATTGCCTTCGGAGGATTCGGTCGTGCTCGAACGCCTGGCATCGGGCGAGAAGCGGGCTTTGAAGGTCGCCGTGCCGATGCTGTCGCGCATCGCCAATTTCGACGATCTCGATCCGCTCAAGGCCGAACCGCAGGTCGAAGTGGTGTTCGTGCCGCCGGGGCAGCGCTTGCCGGAGAATGCCGGCCTGGTGGTCATTCCCGGTTCCAAATCGACGATCGGCGATCTCATGAAGTTCCGCGAGAATGGCTGGGATCGCGATCTCCTCGCGCACCGCAAACGCGGCGGCCATGTCGTCGGTATCTGCGGCGGTTTCCAGATGCTCGGCCGCCTGGTGCGCGATCCCGATGGCATCGAGGGCAGTGTCACCGAGGCCGAGGGACTCGGCCTGCTCGACATCGAGACGGTAATGGAACCGGAAAAGACGGTGCGCAATGTCAGCGCCCGCTCAGTGCCGTTCGGCCTGGCGCTCGAGGGCTACGAAATTCATCTCGGCCGCACCACCGGGCCGGACATGGCGCGGCCGTCGGCTGTGATCAACGGCATCGACGACGGTGCGATTTCCGCCGACGGCAAGGTTTTTGGCACCTATCTGCACGGCCTGTTTTCCGCCGACGCTTTCCGGGCGAGATTCCTGGAAAGCCTCGGCGTGAAAGGCGGCGGCATCGACTATCGCGCGGACGTGGAAAAAGCGCTGGACGAGATCGCCACCGAGCTGGAGCGCCATCTTGAGTGCGATGCGATTTTTGGGTTAGCAAGGTAGGACCGTCCACCGTTTCGCCATCCTCGGGTCTGCGCGTCCGCTTCGTTTCCACTCCGTGGATGTCGAAGTTCGGGCGCTTTCGCCGACCTTCGACGCGGCGCTGAAGGACCAAGGCCGATGGCGAAGGATTCTGCGAAACTGATCACCAGCGGGACGGTGAGCGAGGCGTATTCGACATTGCGAAAATGGCCGGGCGCCGTTTCGCGATAGCTACAAATGTCGGTGACCGCGTTCTGCAGCCGCAGGCCCGGCGCGCGCCGCACCATCTCGAACCGGTCGGCTACCGGGCGGTGCTGTTGATCGTGGCGCTCCGTCTCGCCGGACATGGTCATCCTCCGCGCGGAAGAGCCTAACGGACCATGCATCCAAAGCAAAAGCGCCCGGCTTTTGACCGGGCGCTTCGAATTGCAGAAGTCGCGGGCGCCTAGGCGCCGCGCATCAGGCAGGCGGCGGCAAGCACGATGTATGCGATGAGGACAATCCACACCGCAGCCAGAGGAATGAACGCAAGAACGCCAAGCGCGGCGAGCACGCCGATGATGGCGATGACAAGGGATATGATGAAAACAAGCTGAGTGGGTGCACTAAGATTCATGTGTGGTCCCTCCAACATGATTCGTACAACGGCACTCTATCAGGCGTGAGGCTTATACACCAATCAGCTGGCGCAATGGGTTCGCCGGGTCGACCAGCAGCTTCACCGCCAGAGCCAGGCAGATGATCACCAGCAGCGGCTTGATCAGCCGGGCGCCGATGCGGATGGCAAGGCTGGCGCCGAGCCGGGCGCCGAGGAACTGGGCGACGCCCATCATCAGCCCGATCTTCCAGCAGACGACGCCGGCGACGGCAAAGACGATGAAGCCGCCAATGTTGGAGGCGAAATTGAGCAGCTTGGTGTGTGCCGTGGCCTTGAGCACGCCGAAGCCGGCGAGGCTGACGAAGGCCAGCATGTAGAAGGAGCCGGCTCCCGGCCCGAACAGCCCGTCATAGAAGCCGACCAAAGGGGCGATGACCAGCCCGAACAGGAAGGGCGACAGGCGCTCGGCGCGGTCGACATCGTTCATGTTGGGTTTCACGGCGAAGTAGATCGCGATGGCGATTAAAAGCAGCGGCAGCAGCGCCCGCAGGAGATCACCCGGCACGAATGCCGCCAGCAAGGCGCCGACGGCACTGCCGGCAAGGGCCAGAAGCGCCGATGGCAGTTGTCGGCGCAGATCGACATGGCCATTCATGGCGTAGTGGATGGTCGCCGAAGCGGTGCCGAAAATGCCCTGCAGCTTGTTGGTTCCAAGTGCTGCGACCGGCGGGAAGCCGGCAAGCAGCAGGGCCGGGATGGTGATCAGCCCGCCGCCGCCGGCTATCGAATCGACAAAGCCGGCTGCAAAGGCGGCGAAGGCAAGCATGATGACGGTCTGGGTAGCGAGGTCGAGCATCGGGATTTTCTGAACATTCCGGCGGGAAAGGTGGTGCCGCGCCTTCTCATGGCCATCCGGTTTGCGCAAGGCCGATTCCGCGCTACGTCCATCCAAGCGCGTTGCGCTTGGATTTCCTGTGGTGCATGTCATTATCTCAGTACCGCTGCGCAGTTTTGGGTCATGTGCGCTGGGCGGGCTCGGGAAAGGGACACTGTTGGCGATGGCATTGCTCGACCAGATACGCTCGATCTTCGATGGTGACCCCGGCGTGCGCAAGGTTGCCGACGACCCCGTGCTGTCGGCGGAACTCTTGATGCTGTTTCGCATGATCCTGGCCGACGGCTCGGTTTCGGAGAGCGAAATGGTCGCCTTCCGGCGCATCTGCAAGGACGCCTTCGGCATCCCGGAAACCAGCATCGACGCGGTCATCGAATATCTCAATGATTTCGGCTACGAGACCAACGGTTCGCAAGCCATGGCGCTGTTCCGCGATCTCGATGTCGAACGGCGCAAGTTGCTGGCGCTCCACATGGCGGAGATCGCCAAAGCCGATTCCAAACTGGCCGAGAGCGAAGTGCGGCTGTTGCGCCGCACGCTCGATTTGCTCGACATCAGCCCGGTCGATGTGGTGAAGCCGGAGGAGTGAGGCAGACCAGGGGCAACGGCCGCCCGGCCGGGTCCCCGCTGCTTCGCAGCGTCCCAGCGTTCGTGACCTTTCATCGTGCCACTGGCACGATGAATTCGCTGCGCGAACCGGTCACTCACCCCTGTTCCTGCATACGGTGAGCGATCGCCCGATGCAGATCGGGCGCAGCCGCGACCAGCGCCCTGGCCGCCTCCGACTGCGGATGATCGAGCACGTCGCCGGTCTTGCCGCGCTCGACGATCCTGCCGTCATGCATGACCAGCACCTCATCGGTGATGGCGCGGGCGACGGTCAAATCGTGAGTGATGAAGAGATAGCCGATGCCGAGCTTCTGGTTGAGCTCTGCGAACAGATCGAGGATCTGGGCGCGGATCGACACGTCGAGCGCCGAGACCGGCTCGTCGGCGACGACCAGCTTCGGCCTTGTGATGATGGCGCGGGCGATCGACAGGCGCTGGCGCTGGCCGCCGGAAAACTCATGCGGATATTTGTCCATGTCGCTGACGCCGAGGCCGACCTCGTGCAGCGCATGCGCCACCATCTCGCGCCGCTCGGCCGGTGTCGGCTTCTTTTCCAGTACATGCAGCGGCTCGGCGACCAGTTTCTCGACCTTCTGGCGCGGGTCGAAAGAGCCGTAGGGATCCTGGAACACCACCTGCATGTCGCGCCGCGCGGCTTTGAGCTCCGCCTCGCTTTTGCCGGTGATGGTCTCGCCGCGAAAGCGGATCGTTCCCGATGTCGATTTGTCGAGCGCCAGGATCATGCGGGCAAGCGTTGACTTGCCGCAGCCGGAGCGGCCGACCAGCGCCACCGATTGGCCCGGCGCCAGCGACAAGGACACGTCGTCGACGGCGCGGATTGGAGCCGCTGACTTGAACAGGGAGGTGCGCCGGCCCGGATAGTCCCGTGTCACGCCTTCGACCTCAAGCAGCGGTTTGCCCTGGCCGGTGGCGTGAACCTTGGCGCGCGCGGGCACGTGCATGGAGGCCAGCGCCAGCTGGCGCGTGTAGGGATGCAGCTGTTCCGATAGCGTGCGTGCGGTGTCGCCGGCTTCCATCACCTCGCCATGACGCAGGATGGTGATGCGGTCGGCCATTTCGGTGACGACGGCGAGATCGTGCGAGATCAGAAGCAGGCCCATGCGGTTTTCGCTGACAAGGCCGCGCAACAGATCGAGGATCTGCGCCTGCAGCACCACGTCGAGCGCCGTGGTCGGTTCGTCGGCGATGAGCAGCTTGGGTTTCAATGCGCAGGCAATGGCGATGACGACGCGCTGGCGCTGGCCGCCCGACAATTCGTGCGGATAGCGCGACAGCGGGAATTTCGCCTCCGGCAGGCCAACCCGGTCGAGCATTTTGCGCGCCCGGTCTTCGGCTTCCGCGCGGCTGGCTTTGGTGTGCCAGAGTATGCCTTCGGCGACTTGTTCGCCGATGGTCTTGACCGGGTTCAGCGCCGTCATGGGCTCCTGGAACACCATGCCGATGTCATCGCCGCGCAACGCGCACATCTGGCCCTCTGTGGCCGCGAGGATGTCGATGCCGTCGAAGGTCACGCAGCCGGTGGCGCGCGCAGCATGCGGCAGAAGCTGCATGATGGTCAGCGCCGTCATCGATTTGCCCGAGCCGGATTCGCCGACCAGCCCCATCACCTCGCCGGGCGCGACGGAGAGGTCGACCCCTTTCAGGATCGGCGTGTCGCCGATGGCCAGCGACAGGTTCTCCATCTGCAGCAGGCTCATCGCTGCCGCCGCGATTTCGGGTCGAGTATGTCGGCGATGCCGTCGCCGAGCAGATTGAGCCCAAGCACCGTGACGACGATGGCCATGCCGGGGAAGATGGCCATCCAAGGCGCCACCACCATGCGCGTCTGCGCGTCGAACAGCATGCGGCCCCAGCTCGGCATTGGCGGCTGTGCGCCGAGGCCGACATAGGAGAGGCCGGCTTCGGCCAAAATGCCAAGCGCGAACTGGATGGTGCCTTGCACCAGAAGCAGCGTGGCGATGTTGGGCAGCACGTGCTCGGTTGTAATCTGCGCTTTGCTCTTGCCGGCGGCGCGGGCGGCGAGGATGAATTCGCGCGGCCAGATCGCCAGCGCGCCGGCGCGGGCGACGCGCGCAAACACCGGGATGTTGAAGATGCCGATGGCGATGATGGCGTTGATTGCGCCCGGTCCGAAGATGGCGGTGATCATGATCGCCGACAGCAGCGCCGGGAAGGCGAAGACGAGGTCGTTCAGCCGCATCAGCGCCTCGTCGACCAACCCGCCGCGCGCCGCGGCGAAGGCGCCGAGCGGCACGCCGACGCCCATGCCGATGCCGACCGCGACCAGCGCCACGGCAATCGAGTTGCGGGCGCCGACCATGATCATCGACAGGATGTCGCGGCCGAAATGATCGGTGCCGAACCAGTGCGCCGCAGAGGGCGCCAGCGTCTTGTCCGAGATCACCAGTTTGGTCACGTCGTAGGGCGTCCAGACATAGGAGATGACCGCTATTGCAGCCACCAGCACCGTGATGGCGAAGCCGATGAGGAAGGAGCGGTTGCGGAAGGCCTTGGCCAGAATGCTGCCCAACGTCTCCTGCGGGATGTCGATGTGCAGCGTCATTGCCGGCCTCGAAGGCGCGGATCGACGATGGCATAGGAGACGTCGACGACGAGGTTAACGGCAATGACGGCGACGACCAGCAGCATGACGATGCTTTCCACCACGATCAGGTCGCGCTGAGTGATCGCCTGGAACACCAGCCGTCCCAGACCAGGCAGATAAAAGACGTTCTCGATGATGATGGTGCCGGCGAGCAGGAAGGCGAATTGCAGGCCCAGAATGGTCAGAACCGGGATCATCGCGTTGCGCAGCGCGTGCCGCCATAGTACGGCGCGATAGGGCAGGCCCTTGGCGCGGGCGGTGCGGATATAATCCTCGTTCAGCACCTCGAGCAGCGCGGAGCGGGCAACGCGCGCCAGGATCGCGGCCTGCGGCAGAGCGAGGGCGATGGCCGGCAGCAGCAGCGATTTCAGCGCCGGCCAGGCGCCGGCGCTCCAGCCGGGAAAGCCGCCGGCCGGCACCAGCCGCAACCAGACGGCAAAGAGGTAGATCAGCATCAGCGCGAACCAGAAGTTCGGCACGGCGACGCCGAGCTGCGCGGCACCCATGGCAATCGTGTCACCGGCGCGGCCGCGCCGACTGGCGGAATAGAGCCCGACCGGAATGGCAATGATGGTGGACAGCGTCAGCGCGATCAGCGCCAGCGGCAGGGAAACCGCCATGCGCTCGCGGACAAGGTCGATGACCGGCACCGAATAAGTGTAGGAGCGGCCGAAATCGAGGCTGAGCAGACCGCCGACCCAGTGGAGGTAGCGCAGGAGAAGCGGCGCGTTGAGGCCCATCTGGTTGCGCAGGAGTTCCACCTGCTCGGCGCTGGCGTTGAGGCCAAGCATCAGCCGCGCCGGATCGCCGGGCAGGACTTCGAGCACGGCGAAGACGACCATCGACGCCAGGATCAAGGTTGCGATCGCGATGGCGAGGCGTTTGAGGAGGTAGGCGGTCATTGCGGCGGGAATGGTGCGTTGCCAAGTGCGATGACTGAGCAAAGGCAGCGTTCTGTCACACCCCCCTCTGTCCTACCGGACCCGGCCCTTCGCTGTCGCTTCGGGCGTTCGTTGTTCGGAAAGCCAAGCAGTTGGCTTTCCGTCCGCTGCGCGGACCACTCCTCACCCCCCGCAAGGGGGGAGATCAGCAGTTTCCGTGTCGTCGACCAGCGTTCAACGTTCGCGATAGGCGAAAGCGGAGATGATAGCCCGATCTCCCCCCTTGCGGGGGAGATGCCCGGCAGGGCAGAGGGGGGTGTGACGGAGCGCAAACGCCGCCCTTTGGCCCGCCGCCTCAATCCGCCCACTTCACCTTGGTCAGGTCATTCGCCTGGATCGGCGCGTTTTCCCACAGGCCCTGCAGCTTGGCGTCCCAGACGCCGACCTTCGGCAGTTCATAGAGGAAGCCGACCACGGCGTCGTCGGCCAGGATCTTCTGCGCTTCGCCGAGCAGCGTGTTGCGCTTGGCGTCGTCGGAGGTGAGGTTCAGCTCGGCGATGATCTTGTCGAAGGCCGGATTGTCGTAGTTGAAGTAATAATCCTTGCGCGAGTAGATATCGATGTCGTTGGGCTCCGTGTGAGAGACGATGGTCAGGTCGTAATCCTTCTTGGTGAACACCTGGTCCAGCCACTGCGCCCATTCGACCGGAATGATTTCCAGGTCGATGCCGACATCGCGCAGCTGCGAGGCGATGATCTCGCCGCCAAGCCGCGCATAGGAAGGCGGCGGCAGTTTCAGCGTCGCCTTGATGCCGGTTTCGAAGCCGGCTTGCTTCAGCAGCTCCTTGGCCTTGTCGACATTGTGCGGGTACAGGCCGGTGAGGTCGACATAGGCTTTGCTGGCGGGCGACATGTGCGAGCCGATCGGCACGCCGAGGCCGGCCGAGGCGCCGTCGATGATCGCCTTGCGGTCGAGCGCGAAGGCAATCGCCTGCCGCACCTCGAGCTTGTCGAAAGGCGGCTTCTTGTTGTTGATCGCCAGAATGGTCTCGCCCTCGGTCGAGCCGATCACCACCTTGAAGCGCGGATCGTCCTTGACCTGCGCGACGCTGTCGGGATCGAAGAAAGGGAAAGCCTGGATGTCGCCCGAGAGCAGCGCCGGCACGGCGGCGGCGGCGTCGGGAACGATGCGGAACTCGGCTTTGTCGAGGAACACCGGGGCGCCCCAGTAGTTGTCGGATTTGACCAGCGTGATCGACGAGCCCTTGGCCCAGCTCTGGAATTTGAACGGGCCGGTGCCGATAGGCTTTTCCTTGTTGGTGTCGGCGCTCTCGGGCGCCACGATCACCGCGTCGCCCCAGCCCAGATTGTAGATGAACGACCCCTGCGGGTTCTTCAGCGTCACCTTGACCGTCGTCGGATCGACGACTTCGACCGTATCGATGGCGGCGAACAGGGCCTTTTGCGCGTTTACGGAATTGTTGGCGCGGGCGCGGTCGAGCGAGAACTTCACGTCGCCGGCGTCGAAGTCGCTGCCGTCATGGAATTTGACGCCGGTGTGCAGCTTGAAGGTGTAGACCTTGCCATCGTCGGAAATGGCCCAGCTCTCGGCAAGGTCGGGCAGCACTTCGCCATTCGGGCCGATGCGGGTCAGGCCCTCGAAGACGTTGGCGTAGAGCACTTCGTCGATCGCCGCGGCAGCACCGGCGGTCGGATCGAGATGTGGCGGCTCGAGCGGAATGCCGATCACCAGGTCGGTGCGTGCGGCAAATGCCTGACTGCCGGCCAGTGCCAGCACCGCGGCGGCAAGAATGGTTTTCCACAATTTCATCGTGCAACTCCCAAATGCTCGAACCCTAGTGCGATAGAAGCGTGATTTCGAGGTGGAGTAAATTGCGTTTCGTGCTCTGCAGCGGCGCGGGGAGGAATGTTTTTTCAGCGAAGTCGATGGTTCAGCCCGCGGCCGTGCCCCTGAGCAGCACATTGAGCCCGATCGCCATCACCTTGGCCGACTCCACCATATCAGAGATACCGACCCATTCGTCGGGCCGGTGGGCGAGGTTCAAAATGCCCGGGCCATAGGCGATGCAATCATAGATGTGGCCGATGCGGGCGATGTGCTTCTGGTCGTAAGTGCCTGGTGAAATGACATAATCCGGCTCGCGGGCGAAGATCGCCATGATGCCTTGCGCCACCGCCTTGACCACCGGCGCATCGCGCTCGGTCATCAGCGGCAGCACCTCCATCAGGTCGCGAATCTCGTAATCGAACTTTTTGCGCTCGCGCTTCAGCCGGTCGAGGATATCGGTCACCTCGCTCTTGACCGTGGCAAGGTCCTCCTCGAGCAGGAAGCGGCGATCGATGGTCAGCCGGCAGGCGTCGGGCACGTTGGGTGAGGGCAGGCCGGGGCGGAAATCCTCAGTCTGGCCGCCATGGATCGAGTTGATGTTCATGGTCGAGCGCTTTGCGCCTTCGGGCACGACAGGCATGCGCGTCACCTTGCGATCGAGCGCCGGAAACAGTTCATCCTCGAAGGCCTGCAGCACGGCGCCCATGTGGCGCACGGCATTGTCGCCGAGGAACGGCATCGAGCCATGCGCGATCTCGCCCTTGGTCTCGATCTCCGCCCACCAGACGCCGCGATGGCCAAGACAGATGCGGTCCTTGTTCAGCGGCTCGGGGATGATGACGTGGTCGACCTTGGGTTTCGAGAAATAGCCAAGCTTCGCCAGATGGGCGACGCCGCCGAAGCCGCCGGACTCTTCATCGACGGTGCCGGAGATTTCGATGGCGCCAGGAAAGTCGGGGAATACCTCCATGAAGGCTTCCGCCGCGATGATCGAGGCGGCCATGCCCCCTTTCATGTCGCAGGCGCCGCGCCCGTAGACCTTGCCGTCCTTCACCACGCCGGCAAAGGGATCGACGCTCCAGCCCTCGCCGGCTTCGACCACATCGATGTGCGAGTTGAAATGGACGCAGGCCCCAGGCGAGCGGCCGTCGAAGCGGGCGACGATATTGACGCGGGGATAGCGGTCGGTATCGCCGGGCGTGCCTTCGGCGCGGATGAATTCGGTTTCGAAGCCAAGCCTGCCTAGGCGCGCACCTATATATTCGACGCAGGGGCGATAGGCTTCGCCAGGCGGGTTGATGGTCGGGAAGCGGATCAGGTCGGCGGTCAGTGCGATCAAGTCATCAACACGGGCGTCTATCGCTTTGAAGAGTCGTTCGTTCATTCCCGGATTTGAGCAGGCAAGGGGGTGGTTTTGCAAGCATCGCGCCACTGGCGCCGAAACTTCGTGTCGCAGCGGCAACTATGGCGGGAAAATCGTTCAAATTCGCTGCTTTAGATTGGCGAATTTATCAAGGAGTGTGTGTTAGATCACTCACCTGTCGTTAAAAAGATGAAAAACCGCGTGATGACAGGGCAGGCAAGGGGCATCAAAGGGGTTTGATCTCATGACTAAAATCGTTCTCATGGCAGCTGCTTTTGCGGCGATGCTGTTCGGCACGTCCATCGAAAGCAGGGCTGCCTCGCTGGTGGCCAGCATCGACGTCTCGTCGCAGACCATGACCGTCAGCCAATACGGCCAGGTGCTTTATCGCTGGAGCGTGTCGACCGCCCGCAGTGGCTATTTCACGCCGCGCGGCACCTATCGGCCGCAACGCACGGCGAGGATGTGGTATTCGAAAAAATACCACATGTCGCCAATGCCTTACTCGGTGTTCTTCCATGGCGGCTACGCCATCCACGGCACCGGCGCGGTCAGGCAGCTAGGGCGTCCCGCATCGCATGGCTGCGTGCGGCTGCACACCGCCAATGCCGCGATGTTCTATGCGATGGTGCGCGAAGTCGGCTTCGGCAATACGCGGATCGTTGTGACGAACTGAGGCTTTGGACGACTTAAGATTGACGCTGCCCCTGGCCGGTGGCGTTGGCCTGTCCGCGCCGGCGGCGACGCCGGCCTGAGATTTCCCACCTTTTGTGGAACCACATCCACTGTCCCGGATCCTCGCGCACCCAGCGCTCGACCACGTTGGCGAGCAGTTGGGTGGTGGCCGCGACATCGACGCTGCCGCTTTCATTGCGCGGCAAGGTCAGCTTGTCCTCGATCTCGAGGCGGAAGCGGTTGCCAGGCAGCCGCACACATCGCGCCGGATAGACGTCGCAATCATAGTGACGGGCGAGCATACCCAGAACCGGATTGCTCTGGCATGGGCGGTTAAAGAAGATTGTCTCCAGTCCGCTAGAGAATTTCTGGTCGACCAGCACGCCGATATTGCCGCCTTTCTCCAGAATCGACGCCAGCGCGAAGGAGGCGCCGGTCGAAGACGGCAGCAAGGCGCCCATGCTCGAACGCCGCGTCGAATGGATATAATCGGCGAGGTAGGGATTGTTCGGCGGACGAAACAGCGCCGTGATCTTCATGCCGAACGTCGCGGCAGCCACCGGCAGCAATTCAAAATTGCCGAGATGGCCGGTGAACAGGATATGCGGTTTGTCCTCGCCAGCTATCTGATGGAAATGATCGGCGCCGCCAACTTCGACGCGGCCGGGCGTCGCTGCGTTCGGATCATAGTCGAAGAGCGCGTCAAGAAAGATGTATTCGGCGGCGAGCCGGGCCATGTTGCCCCACATGTCGGAGGCGATGGCCTCGATCTCGACATCGCTCTTTTCGGGATAGGCAAGGCGCAGATTGTCGATGGCGACACGGTGGCGCCCGACCCGCGGACCGATGCGCCGGGCCGCCCGGTCGGCGAAATTGAGCGCCCTGTCCGCGGGCAGGAGGCGCAGCAGCGAGATGATCGTCATCGCCACGCGCGCCACCAGCCAGTGCTCCATCTGGCGCAGTCTTCGGCCATAGCGGAACATGAAGTCCCGGCGGGCTTTCTTGAACACCTTGCCGACCATAGTCCTAAGAAACGCGCAGGATGATCTTGCCGAACACGTCGCGGCCTTCCATGCGCTTCAGCGCGGCGTCGATGCCGTCGAAGCCGACCTCGGTGTCGATGACAGGTGCTACCTGTCCCGCCGCCATCTTCTGCATGGCGTTGGCCATGTTCTCCATGCGGCAGCCGAAGGACCCGAGCAGCTTCAGCTGCTGCTGGAACAGCTGCATCAGATTGATCTGGGTCGACACGCCGGAGGTCGAGCCGCAGGTGACCAGGCGGCCGCCGCGCTTGAGGCACAGCATCGAGGCGGCAAAGGTGTCGGCGCCGACATGTTCGAAGACGACGTCGACGCCCTTCTTCCTGGTGAGCTTGCGCACGACGCCTTCGAAACGATCGTCGCGGTAGTTGATGACATGGTCGGCGCCGAGCGCCTTGGCCTTGTCGATCTTGTCGTTGGAACCGACCGTGGTGATGATGGTGCAACCCATGCGCTTGGCCAGCTGGATCGCCGCCGAGCCGATGCCGGAGCCGCCGGCATGGATGAGGATGGTCTCGCCGGGCTGCAGCTTGGCATTGTCGAACAGCATGTGCTCTACGGTGCCGAAGGTGACAGGGGCGACGGCAGCGCCGACATCGGTCACGCCGGGAGGGGCAGGGACCAGCAGGCGCGCCGGCAGGTTGATCTTCTCCTGCGCAAAGCCGTCGAGATGGAAGCCGTGGACGCCCGAGACATGTTCGCAGAGATTGTCACGGCCTTCGCGGCAGGCGCGGCAAAGGCCGCAGGTGCGCGCGCCGTAGATCGATACCAATTGTCCGGGCAGCAGGCTGGACACGCCGGCGCCAACAGCCTCGACCTCGCCGGAGGCTTCGGCGCCGACGACCAGCGGCAGCTTGCGCTTGGCGAACGCCATGCCGCGCCAGCCCCAGACGTCGATATGGTTCAGCGCCACCGCCTTGATGCGCAGCGTGACTTCGCCCAATGCGGGGGGCGGCGGGGGCGGCAGGTCCACCGTTTCAAGACGGCGGTCCTCGATAAGTTGCAGTGCGCGCATGGGGCCTGTCAGTTCAGTCTGGCTGAAAAAGGTCGCTTAGACCGGTTCCCGCGCCATGACAAGGCAGGTGTTCTGGCCGCCGAAGCCGAACGAGTTCGACAGCACGGTGCCGACTTCGGCATTGCGCTTCTTGTTGGGCACCACGTCGAGCACGATTGCCGGGTCGGGATTGTCGTAGTTGATGGTCGGCGGAATGACGCTTTCGAGCATGGTCATCAGCGAAAACGCTGCTTCGACGGCGCCGGCCGCCGACAGCGTGTGGCCGATCATCGACTTGTTGGACGAGACCGGCATCGAGCCGATGCGATCGCCGAACACGGTCGACAGCGACAGATGCTCCATCTTGTCGTTTTCCGGCGTCGAGGTGCCGTGAGCGTTGACGTAGTCGATCTCGTCCTTGCTCAGGCCGGCATCCGCAAGGGCGGCGCGGACTGCTGCGATCGCCGGCGAACCGTCGGGCTTGGAACGGGTGCGATGGAAATCATCGGCCTTTTCACCGCAGCCGCGCAGGATGCCGAGAACGCTGGCGCCCCGGGCAAGGGCTGCCTCAAGCGATTCCAGCACCAGAGCGCCGGAGCCTTCCGCCAGCACAAAGCCGTCGCGGTCCTTGGAGAAGGGTTTTGACGCCTTTTCAGGGATGTCATTGTGGGTCGACAGCGCCGAGAGCAGCGAAAAGCGGATCAGCGCCTCGGCGGTTGCTGAACCGTCGGCGCCGATCGACAGCGCCCGGTCGCATTCGCCGCGGCGGATCGCTTCGACGCCGAGCTGGATGGCGGTGGCGCCCGAAGCGCAGGCCGTCGACAGCGTGATCGGCAGGCCGCGCGTGCCAAAGCGGTCGGCCAGCCGGTCGGCGATCGCGCCGAACTGCGTGCTTGCGAACGTATCTGTTTCCTTCAGCCCGCGCGCCACCCTGAGCAGCCTTTCGGCGCCGGCGCCTTTGCCGTCGGAATTGTAGAGCGCGAAGCGATCCTGCCAGTCGAGTTCGACCGGCGGCGAGGCGAGGAACAGAGGCCCGCCAAAATCAGAGGAATCGAGGCTGGATTCGGCCACCGCCTCATTCGCGGCGGTTTCGGCCAGTTCGTAGGTCAGCAGGCTGGCGCCTTTCGAGCTTGAGTCGAGGAAATCGACCATGCCGGAGATGCGGGTGTTGAGGTGGTCGACGGGAAAGCGGGTGATCGGGTGGATGCCCGATTTGCCGGAGGTCAGTGCCGCCCAGTTATCGGCCTTGCCGATGCCGAGCGACGTTACCACGCCGATGCCGGTGACGGCGACGATCGGCCTGCCCATGTGATCTCTGAGATTGGCCATCCGGAACCTCTTAACTTTGCAGCATGATCGCGCAGCGCTGCTTCAAGCAGCAGCGTTGACCAGAGCCATGCCCTCGAATTGGTGATAGCCGATCGCCGTTGCGAGCACGGTTTCGGGAATGCCTTCGAACGGCTTCTCGGCCGCGGCGTCGAAAACGGGGTAGGCGGCCTTGCGGTCGACGGCCAGGGCGGCGAGGGCGACCGCGAATGGAAACTGCGCTTCCTTCATATGCCCGGTCAGCGTCGCGAAGCCGCGCGCCGATATCGCCGGATTGGCATCCAGCGCTGCCTTTTCGGCTGACGTTGCGGTATGCGCCCCGGATGCGCCCGACAGGGCCAGCAACTTGCCGTTCGGGAGAGCCGCCTGTTTGAGCAATGCCGCGATCTCGGCGTCAAGCTCGCCGCGCGAGCGCCGGGCGCGGCCTGAGATGACCGGTCCGAGCTCGGCATAGATTTTCCGCCCACGGCTTTGCGCGTGTTCGCGCTGCTCCAGCACCAGGAAGGCGCCACCGGAGCCGGAGACCAGGCCGCCGCCCTCGGCGCCCTGTCTCTGCCAGACCGGCTTCCATGGGCCGCGATGCAGATAGCCGGCCAATTCATAGCCGAGCAGCATGTCGGAATGTTCGGTCTGGAAGGCGCCACCTACCAGTATGTGGGTCGACTGTCCGGAGCGGATGCGCGCGGCGGCGGTCTCGACGGCGGCGACGCCGGCACCTTCCTCGCCCATGAAGGTCCTCGACGATCCCGTCACCTTGTGGACGATGGAGATGTTGCCGGCGAGCAGATTGGAGAGCTGGGCCAGGAAAAGCGTCGGCCGCAATTCGGTGGTCAGTTTCTCGTTGAGCAGCACGTCGCGGTCGTTGCGGCTCTCGGACGCGGCGAGGATGGCGGCATCGACCGCCTCGTCTCGCTCGCCGCCGCCGGCAGCGACAACCATGTCCATGGTCGTGCAGAGCTCGTCATTGCCCTTGATGCCGGCGTCGTCCAGCGCCATGCCGGCGGCATAGGTGCCCAGCCTCTGCCATGTTTCCATCTGCCGCTGGTCGCCGCGCTTGGCGATCTGCAGGTTCCAGTCGATCTCCGGCAGTGGATGCACGGTGTAGGGCGCAAAGCGCGCGGCTTCGAGCACCGGCTGCAGGCCGGGCTGCGCCAGCTTCTGCCAGTGGGTATCCGGACCCTCTCCCAGCGAGGAGACAAGGCCGATACCGGTGATGACGACGTCGCGAGGGCTGCTCATGAGCGGCTTTGTGGGTCAGGCGGCGCAGCCCGTCAAGGCCGCGCGCCAGCCGATATCAGGCGGTCTTGGCGGCGACCAGCGCGTCGATCTTGGCGCACAGGTTCTTCATGACGAAGTAATCGTCGGTCGAAGCCTTGCCGTCATTGACTTCCTGGGTCCACTTTTCCAGCGGCACCTTGATGCCGAATTCCTTGTCGATGGCAAAGACGATATCGAGGAAATCGAGACTGTCGATGCCGAGATCGTCGATCGTGTGGCTCTCGGGAGTGATGGTGTCGATATCGATCTCGCTGGTGTCGGCAATGATCTTGGCGACTTTGTCGAACGTGGTGGACAAGGGCTCTTCCTTCGGTTGCGGGCGGAATCTGTCCGCATCTGGTTTGGGCGCTGTCTAATCGGTTTTTCCCGGCAGGAAAAGGCCTGATGCGCGGGGCGCAGATGGTATGGCCTTCCCATAAAGACAAGAAGGGCTGCCCGACAAGCCGGCGGCCCTTCCAGTTGACGTTACGTCAGATCAGTTTTTAGGGAGCTTGACCACTGGCTTTCTCAGAACGTGACGCGGCCGAGCACGCGCAAGCCATCGCCCTGCGGCTCGACCACCACCGCTTCGCCCTCGCGCGGCGAGACGCCGGTCAGCGCGACGATGTTTTCGAGATGCGTGACCATGACCAGATTGTCGGAACCGGTGTAGGCGCGGATTTCCTTCATCACCGCGTCGAGCTGCGCGGCCTTCTCGGTCGGATCGCTCCTCAGGAGGTCGAGCGGCGCAAAAAGCTCCGGCTCCGCTTCGAAGGCGATGCGGGCAGTGTCGAGGCAGCGGCAATATCGGCTGGACAGCACCCGCTCGATGGGGGCGGCGCGGGCGCCGAACAGCGCGCCGATCTTGCTCGCCTGCTGCTTGCCGCGCGCCGATAGATTGACCTGGGTGGCACAGTTGTCGATGACGAAATTGGCGGGGTCGGTGGTGCCGGTGACCAGTGCGTGGCGAAGCAGCACGACATGCCCGCCGTCACGCAGCAGCGCCCAGCCGGCGTCGGTCGCGTGGGCGACGGCGGGAACAGCAAGCAGGAACAGCGACAGCACAAATCGAATCATCGAAACCTTTCCGGGAGCCGGATGCCGGCTCCGGTCATTCTGATATAGGGATCGGAAAGCCGGCACAAAGACAAGCGAAAGGCGAACCCTCGGTTCGCTTCACATTTTCGCCATTTGCTTCTTCGCCAGCTCGATCTTCTGATCGGTGAGCGGGATAGGGATCGTGTAGCCGGCTTCGGTGAAGCCCTGCTTGGCGTTCTCGAAGAATTCGATCGCCTTGAGATATTCCGGCTTGCCCGCGCCATAGCTGGCGCGGTTCCAGTGGACGTCGCCGATATTGTTCTGCTCGAAGGCCCACTGCAGCGGCTGACTTTCGCGCGTAAACACCTTCAGCGCCGCCGTGAACGCCGCTTCGGCGTCGTTGAGATATTTGTCGGTCCGCTGGAGATTGCCGAGATTGAGCAGGCTCATACCGATGCCATTTTGAGCGTTGGCCCAGTCGACCGGCGCGGCCTCGATGGTGAGTATTTCGAGCGCTGCCCGCCGCGCCGCAATCGAATCCTGCAGCGTCTTGGCATCGCCATTGCTCATGCTCAACCAGTGCAGCGTCGAGCCCAGGCCGGCCTGGGCCATTGCCCATTGCCGCGGGTTGGTCTCGCGCTTGTACTCGCGCAACGCATTGCCGTAGGCGTCGACCGCCTCGCTGTAATGCTCGGGCTTGTCGGTGACGCCGCCGAGAAGCTGCAGCGTGTTGCCGAGATTGTAGTAGCTCATCGCCCAGTCCTGCGGGAACTTCCGCCTGACATAGACCTGCCGTGCCGCCTGGAAGGCTGCCGCCGACTGTTCCAGCTTGGCCGCATCACGCGTGCGCTGGCCCAGCGTCTGATAGATCGAGCCGAGATTGTTCTGGGCTGACGCCCAGTCCATCGGGAAGCGCTTGCGGGTAAACACCGTCAGAGCGTCGTCATAGGCAGCAGCAGCTTCTTCGAGCGTAGCCGTACCCATATCGAAGCGGGCGATACCGCTCAGCGCATTGCCCAGGTTGAGGCGGCTGGTCGCCCAGGACACCGGGAAAGTTTCGCGGGTTCGCACTTCCAGCGCGGCGCGAAACGCGTCGGCCGCCTCGTTGATCTTCGCCTTGTCGTTGAGCTGGATGCCAAGCGTTACAAGCGTGTTGCCGAGATTGTTCTCGACCATCGCCCATTCCACGGGTGCTTTCTCGCGTGTGTATTCCTCAAGCGCCAGCCGGTAGGCTGCTTCCGCCTGGGTGAGATGCTCGCCGGCAGGCTCACGCTCGGAGAGTGCATAGAGCGCGAGGCCTAGATTGTTCTGCGAACCGGCCCAGTCCAACGGCAGCTTGTCGCGCGGACGCTTCTCAAGGGTGGCGCGCGTCGCCGCCACCGCTTCATTGAGACGCTTCGGGTCGCTCTCGCGTTCGCCGATCTTCAGAAGCACGTTGGCCAGGTTGTTCTGCGCCGCGGCCCAGTTGCGGTCGTCCTTCTCGCGCTCGAACACCACCAGCGAATCGCGGAAAATCACCGCTGCTTCTTCGAGATGCGCAGTCTCGGTTTCGCGCTCTCCAATGGTCTGCAGCACCACCGCCATGTTGTTGCGGGTGATTGCCCAGTCGCGATTCTGTTCGCCGTTGGGGATGAAGTTCAAGATGGTGCGATAGGCCTCGATGGAGTGCTGCAGCGCATCGAGGTCGCCGGTGGCGTAGCCATGAGCGTTCAACGCCTCGGCCTCCTGGTTCTTGTAGTTCCAGCGCAGCTTTTCGTCCCACTTCTCGACCAGCGAATACGCCTTGGCATAGTCGTTGGCGGCGGATTTGTAGTCGAAGACCAGCGCGGCGGCGTCGGCGCGTTTGGCATAGATGGCGGCGTCGGCGATGCGCTTTTGCCGGAGCAGGTCCTCGGCCTCGTCGACCGCACCGCTGTTTTCCTCGATCCGGCCGACCGCGTCGTCGAGGAATTTGCGCGCCGTCACCATGGCGCCCTGGCCTATGGCCTTGTCGGCGGATGCGACCAGGCGACTGATCTCGGGATCGTCGGTGCGTAATGCGGCGCGCTCGGCCATCATCTTCTTCAGACGCTCGGCCTGGCTGTCCAGCACCTTCTGCAGGTCGTTCGGATCCTCGGGCATCTTTTCCGTGCCGAGCGCCTTGAGCACGCCGTAGAGCGCGTCAAGGGGCACGCCGTCCTGGAGAGAAGCCAACTCCACCTGAGCCCGTTTGGGATCGGGCAGGTCGGAAATGGTCAGCAGCAATTGCCGCCGCTCACCGGTGATCAGCCCGTCGTCGCCGGTCGGTTCCGGCGGCCCGACGCCGAAATACAGCAGCCGGCGCAGGCTTTCATTGACCCAGGGGCGCTGCTTTGCCTTGGTGTCGAGATAGACTTCCTCGGTGACCATGCGCATGACCGAGCCGAACTCGGTGCCTTTCATCGCCGTGAGGTGGCGCAGCAGGGCGGATGCGTAAGGGCTGTTTTCGCCCGCGGCGCCATCGAGCGCCGGACGACCCGGTTCAGCGGCAAAGCCGACCACGGTGCCCAGGCTCGCATCATCCACTGAGGCATCGGCGAGGGCTTTTGCGCCGCGCACCGGTTCCAGCCCGCCGGCGCCGACAGGCTCGGCGGAAGCCGTCGGCCCCCGGCGCACGACCGCGTCCGGCGGAAACGGGTTGGTGCGGCAGGCGTCAAGCAGCACGATCGTCACCGGCACGGTCCTTTTCAGCTCGTCCATGACGGCTGAAATCGGCACCAGCGCCTCACCGGCATTTTTCAGCGACGAGACGTCGGCGTCGACCGGCACCAGATAGTTCTCGCCGCCCGCCTCGATGCCGTGGCCGGAATAATAGATGAAGGCGACGTCGGCGCCTTCGGCGTCCTCGACGAAGCGATCGAGATCGCGCTTCAGCTTGGCGGCATCGCGATCGGTGACGTTGCGGGCGTCGAAGCCGAGGTCGGTCAGCATCTTGGCCATGTCGCGGGCGTCGTTGGCCGGGTTGGCAAGGGCTGCGATGTGTTCGTATTTCGACTGGCCGATGATCAGCGCCACGCCCTTGAGACTTTTGGTCTCGGCGGCCTGGGCCACAGATACGCCAAGGCAAAGCAGTATAGCGACGAAAGCCGCCAGCCACCCCTGTCTGACCAGCCACACTTGTCTGACCAGCCACTCCTGTCTGACCAGCCACTCCTGTCTGAAATGACGCTGTTTCGGCGTCGCAACCATTCGCTGTGTGTCCGCCCTGATGATCCCAAGCCTGTATAGCGCTGCCACCCGACCATGATCAAATTCAGGCGCCGGGCGGATCGAGGATCAGTTTCTGAAGATCATGGCGATTGCGCTGGAATCCGGGCTCGCCTATCCCTGAAAAATGTCTCCGCTCACCGAAACCGTTCTTTTCGTCTTCAGCCTCGTCGCGCTCGGCTATGTCACCGGGCTCACCGGCTATCTGAAACCGGCCAGCGGGGACGGCATCTCCGAATTCGCCATCAACGTCGCGATGCCGCTGCTGCTGTTTCGGACGATGGTGAATTCGGATTTCCACGGCGTGGCGCCCTGGTCGCTGTGGGGTGCTTATTTCGCGGCGGTTGCAATGACATGGGCCGCCGGCCATCTGGTGACGACACGGATCTTCGGGCGGGACGCGCGCACCGGCATCGTCGGTGGAGTGTCGTCATCCTTCTCGAATGTGGTGTTGCTGGGCATTCCCTTCGTTCTCGGCGTATTCGGGTCCAGCGGATTCGAAGTGCTGTCGCTGCTCGTTTCCGTGCATCTGCCGACCATGATGATGGCTTCGATCATCATGTTCGAGATATTTGGCCGCGGCGGCAGCGAGCCCGTACACCCGCTGCGCATCATCCAGAGCTTTCTGAGAAGACTGTTCACCAATCCGTTGATCATCGGCATCCTGGCCGGGCTGGCATGGCGCCTCACCGGCGCGCCGCTGCCGAACCTTGCCATGCGACTGGCCGATGCGCTGGCTAACACCGCCGGGCCGGTGGCGCTGTTCGCCATGGGGCTCAGCCTGCGCCGTTTCGGCATTTCCGGTAACATCCGACCGGCGCTGGCGCTGTCGACGCTGAAACTGTTCCTGATGCCGGCGCTGGTGCTCGGCCTGGTCTGGCTGTTTGGCCTGCCGCCCTTGACGGCCAAAGTGGCGGTCGTGGTGGCGGCGCTGCCGTCCGGCATCAATTCCTATCTCATCGCCGTGCAGTTCAACACCGGCCAGGCGCTGGCGTCGAACCAGATGACCATCGCCACGGCAAGCGCGGTTGTTACAACCGCCTTTTGGCTGACGGTGGTGGTGCATGTCTTTGGGTAGGCTTGGTCTTCTGTAAGGCTGGTCTTTGGCAAGGCTGGTCTTTGGCAAGGCTGCGGCCCAAACTAATTTACATGTGAATTTTCTCTGGCGTTGGGCTGGCCCAAAGCCTATATGCCATCTTGCAATTGCTTGCCGGGCTTGCCCTAGGTAAAGAGCAGTGGCTTCAGCGTGTCGGCTCCGCCGCCATTGTGCACGCTCGTTCAAGAGATCCAGGAAACCGGCCCGTCAGTGCGCCGAACGGAGGCTAGACCATGCTGCAGAAAACCAGCCATTTCATGCGCCAGGCCAATCTCATCAATGGCGAATGGGTGCAGGCCGACAGCGGCCAAGCGGTCGACGTCAACAACCCGGCCACCGGTCTCAAGATCGGCACCGTGCCGAAGTCGGGCAAGGCGGAAACCCGCCGCGCCATCGAAGCCGCAAGCGAAGCCTTCAAGACCTGGCGCAAGACGACCGCGCTGGAGCGCTCGAAGCTGTTGCGCAAGCTGCATGACGCGATGATGGATAATCAGGATGTGCTGGCCGAACTGCTCACCATCGAGCAGGGCAAGTCGCTCGCCGAATCCAAGGGCGAGATCGGTTCGGCCGCCGCCTACATCATGTGGTTTGCCGAGGAAGGCCGCCGCACCTATGGCGATGTCGTGCCATCGCCGTGGGGCGATCGCCGCATCCTGGTGACCAAGGAGCCGGTCGGCGTCATTGCCGCCATCACGCCGTGGAATTTCCCCTCCTCGATGCTTGCCCGCAAGCTCGGCCCCGCGCTTGCCGCCGGCTGCACCGCCGTGGTCAAGCCCGCCTCGCAGACGCCGTATTCCGGCCTTGCATGGGGCGCGCTCGCCGAGGAAGTCGGCTTCCCAAAGGGCGTCATCAACATCCTGACGGGTGCTGCCGGCGAAATCGGCGACGAGATCTGCGCCAATCCGCTGGTGTCGAAGATCACCTTCACCGGCTCGACCGAGATCGGCAAGCTGCTGATCCAGAAGTCGTCCGTCACCGTCAAGAAGGTCTCGATGGAACTCGGCGGCAATGCGCCGTTCGTGGTCTTCGACGATGCCGACCTCGATCGCGCCGTCGCCGGCGCCATCACCGCCAAATACCGCAATTCAGGCCAGACCTGCGTGTGCACCAACCGCTTCCTGGTGCAGGCCGGCATCTACGACAAGTTTGTCGAGAAGCTGGCCGCTGCCAGCAATGCGCTGAAGGTTGGCTCGGGCCTGGAAGAGGGCGTGCAGCAGGGACCGCTGATCGACGTGAAGGCGGTCGAGAAGGTCGAGGAATTCATCGCCGACGCCACGTCGAAGGGCGGCAAGGTCGTTGCCGGCGGCAAGCGCCACGCGCTTGGCGGCTCATTCTTCCAGCCGACCGTCATCGCCGATGCGAAGCCTGACATGCGCTTCATGAAGGAAGAGATTTTTGGCCCGATCGCCCCGGTGTTCAAGTTCGAGACCGAGGAGGAAGCCATTGCGCTTGCCAACGACACCGAGTTCGGCCTTGCCGCCTATTTCTACACCGGCGACCTCGGCCGCGCCTTCCGGGTCATGGAAGGCCTGAAATACGGCATGGTCGGCGTCAATGAAGGCCTGATCACCACGCCGGAAGCGCCGTTCGGCGGCGTCAAGGAATCGGGCCTCGGCAAGGAAGGCGGACATCAGGGCATCGAGGACTATCTCGACACCAAATATGTCTGCATCGGGGGTCTCGGCCTCTAAATCATTGACGGGCAGGGCAGGCCGCGGGCCGGCCCTTGCCAGACGACATTCAGCCGGCCTGGAGCGGTTCAGCGTTTCACGGAAACGCCGAACCGCTCGAGTTCTTTGTTTTTTGCAATTCCGGACGGAAAACCGTTTCACACTTTTCCTGGAATTGCTCTAAGTCGATAGATCGACGAATTAGCATTTGGACATAGCGATGAAGGACGGCGAAGTCTTCGGCACGACGCAGGCGGGCGAACCCGTTCGCCGTTTCACCATCCGGGGCGGCGGCATCAGCGCCAACATCATCGGGCTCGGCGCAATCATCCAGGATCTGCGCCTCGCCGGCCACGATGCGCCGCTGGTGCTGGGCTACGACCGCTTCGAGCCTTACGAGACCGACCGGGCCTTCTTCGGCGCGGTCGTCGGCCGTTACGCCAACCGCATCCGCGACGGCCGCTTCACCATTGCCGGCCAGCGCTACCAGACCGAGCGCAATTTCCTCGGCAAGCACACGCTGCATGGCGGTTCGGAGGGCTTCTTCCAGCGGCCGTGGACGGTTTCGCTGCATGGCCGGGATTTCGTCACCCTGACCCTGCACGATCCCGAGGGCACGATGGGCTTTCCCGGCGCGCTCGACGTCACCTGCACCTACCGGCTGAAGATTCCCGGCACGCTCTCGATGGAGCTGACCGCCACCTGCGAGGAGCCGACGCTGTGCAATCTGGCGCAGCATTCCTATTTCAATCTCGACGATGGCGGCACCGGTGACATTCTCGACCACCGGCTGATGCTGAATGCCGGCGCCTATACGCCGGTCGATGGCGAGATGATCCCGACCGGCGTCGTCAAACCTGTCGACGGCACGCCCTTCGACTTCCGCCAGGCGCGGCCGCTGCGCATGGAAACGGAAGGCGAGCAGCTTCCCTACGACGTCAATTTCTGCCTGGCGTCAGCCCGGGGCCCGCTTCACCAGGTGGCGTGGGCGCAAGGCGCCAATTCCGGCGTCGAGATGGAAGTCTGGACCACCGAGCCGGGCCTGCAGCTTTACACCGGCCAGTATGTCGCGCCGACCTCGGGCGGCCTGGACGGACGGCGCTACAAGGCGTTTTCCGGCTTTTGCCTGGAAGCGCAGACCTGGCCCGACGCGCCGAACCGGCCCTATTTCCCGCAGGCCACGCTGTGGCCGGGCCAGATCTATCATCAGGTGACGGAATATCGTTTCAGGCTTCCCTAAGGTCTTAGCCCTCGAAAGCGGTTCTTAGAACCTCGAACGGCGCCAGCGCGCCTCGCACCTGCACGACAGCGGCGGCGACGCGATGCGCGCGCTGCACGGCATCCGCCGGGGCATGGCCGGCAAGCCGGGCGGCGAGATAGCCGCCATTGAAGGAATCGCCGGCGCCGGTGGTGTCGACCGGGGTGGCGACATGCTGGGCCGGAACCGGCTGCAGGGCTCCGCCAGTGGCGATCAGCGCGGGTTCCTCGCCATTCTTGACGACGACTTCGCCGACCAGTTTTCCGAACCGCTCGGCGGTCGCTTGCGATGCCGTGTCGCCAAACAGCATCTGCTCGTCGGGAAAGGTCGGCAGCGCGATGTCGGTGACGGCAAGCGCGTCGAGGATCGCGGCTTGCGCCTCCTCGCGGCTCTGCCACAGGCGCGGCCGGTAGTTGGGGTCGAAGGCGACGAGCGAACCGGCAGCCCGCGCCTTGGACACTTCCGCCAGCAACGTCTTGCGCGCGGCGGCGTCCAGAATTGCCAAAGTGATTCCGGAAAAATACACAAGAGCCTGGTTTTCAAGGCTTTTTGCCAAGGCGGCCGGGTCCGAGGCGAGCCGCCTGGCCGCCGCGTCGCTGCGCCAGTAGGTGAAGGCGCGTTCGGCGCCGGTCAAGGTGATGGCGTAGAGGCCGGGCCGCGCGCCTGGGATGACCGGGCTGGCGCCGATGTCGATGCCGTTTTCGGCGAAGAACGAAATCTGGCCCTGCGAGAAGGGATCGTCGCCGAAGGCCGAGACATAGGTCGCCGGCCGCTCGCCGCTCAGCGCATGCAGCGCCCACAGCGTGTTGAACGTGTCGCCGGCAAAGCCCATGCGCCAGTTCGGCCCGGCCTGGCCGGACAGCTCGAGCATGCATTCACCGATCGAAGCGACGCCGTCTGCTGCCATGTATCTGTCTCCGGATCAGTTCGCTGCTGTAGCTTTTTGCGGCCGGCAGCGCCATGCTTGGCGGCGGCGGTTTTTTGCGCCAGAAGCGTTTTCCCACAGAAGCGGCGGGACGCGAATTGCTTCCCGAGACGTTATGCCCAGAAGAGGAACCGGTTTGGCATCGATATGGCGTTATCTTCTTGCGGGCGTTGGTCTGGCCGGCTTGCTGGCTGGCATATTGGCGATCGTCTATCTGACCGCGCCGCAGTCGGCGCCGGGCCCGGATATTTCGCGCTCGAAGAAGACGGCGAACGGCTTGTTTGTCGCCAGCATTCAGCCGGAACGCGGCGTTATCCGGCAAGGCGAACTGCAATCCTGGTTGCTGACCCTGAAGACGGTCAACGGCGATTCCGTGGAAGGTGCGGCGATCTCGGTGTCCGGCGGCATGCCGCAGCACAATCACGGCTTGCCGACCAGTCCGCAGGCGACCGATTATCTTGGCGAGGGGCGCTACAGGATCGAGGGGCTGAAATTCACCATGAGCGGCGTGTGGCAGTTGCGCTTCGCCATTTCGGCGGCGGCCGGTTCCGACACGGTCGTCTTCAACGTGGTGCTGTGAGCGGATGAACGGCCTGTTGCGCCTTCTGGCATTGGCGGCGGTCGTGCTCGTTGCCGGCTGCGGCAAACCGGATTTTTCCGATGCCGAGAAGAAGACCATCGCTTCGCTGGCGCTGAACACCTTGCCGGCGCTCAAACCCGACACCACCAACCGCTTCGCCGACGTGCCGGCCGCCGCCGCCCTGGGCTCCACTCTGTTCTTCGATCAGGGGATGAGCCGTGACGGGAACGTATCCTGCTCGACCTGCCACAAGATCGACCGGCAATTCCAGGATGACCTGCCGCAATCCGTCGGCGTTGGCCGAACCAACAGGCGCTCGATGCCGCTGGCCGGCATTGCCCGCAATCCGTGGTTCTTCTGGGATGGACGGCGCGACAGCCTGTGGGCGCAGGCGCTGACGCCGCTGGAAAACCCGCTTGAGCAGGCGGGGAACCGCGCGGCCTTCGCGCATTACATCCAGAAGCGGTTCGGCGAGCGCTATGAGCGCATCTTCGGGCCACTGCCGGATCTTTCCGCCGTGCCGGCCAACGCCAGCCCGCTCGGCAATGAGGCCGAGCAGGCGGCGTGGAAGGCAATGACCGCGGCGCAAATGGACGACGTCAACCGCGTCTTTTCCAACATCGGCAAGGCGATCGCCGCCTTCGAACGGTCGATCGAACCGGCACAGACGCGCTTTGACCGCTTTGCCATCGATCTTGCGTCAGGCGCCAAGCCGAAAGCCGACGATGCCTTTTCGCAGGAGGAGATGCTCGGGCTGAAACTGTTCATCGGCAAGGCCAATTGCGTCACCTGCCATAACGGCCCGCGCTTCACCGACAACGCTTTCCACAACACCGGCGTGCGGCCGGTCAGGGATTTGCCATTGGATCGCGGCCGTTTCGATGCGGTGGCCCAGGTTCAGGCCGACCCATTCAACTGCTTCGGCGCCTTCCGCGATGGCGACGCCGGCGCCTGCGGAGAACTGCGCTTCATCGTCAAGGCAGCACCCGAACTGATGCGTGCCTACAAGACGCCGTCGCTGCGGGGCGCGGCGACACGGCCGCCCTATATGCATGCCGGACAGTTCTCCACGCTGGAGGAGGTGGTGGCGCACTACGCGAAGGCGGAGGCGGCCGTTGAAGGCACCTCCGAAGTGCACCCGTTGCAACTGTCGGACCGCGAACGCGCGGCGCTGGTGGCATTTTTGAAGACGCTGTCGGAGTGAGCTAGCGATCCTTCACCGTCTCCATGGCCACGAAGGTCGAGGTCTGCGCAACATGCGGCAGTGCCGAGATGCGCTCGCCGAGCACGCGGCGATAGGCGGCGATGTCGGTGGTACGGACTTTCAGGAGATAATCGAAGCTCGACGCCATCATGTGGCACTGCTCGATCTCCGGCACGGTCTGCACCGCACGGTTGAAAGCATCGAGCGCGGCCGAGCGCGTGTCCGACAGTTTGACCTGGACGAAGGCGACATGGCCTTCGCCCATGCGCTCGCGATCGATGATCGCCTGATAGCCCCTGATATAGCCGTCCTTCTCCAGGCGCTTCACCCGCGCCTGCACCGGCGTCTTCGACAGGCCGACCTTGCCGGCCAGTTCCGACATGGACAGCCGCCCGTCGCGCGCCAGCGCCGACAGGATGTTTCTGTCGATGCGGTCCAATTGGTCTTCTGTCACGGATATC
Organism: Mesorhizobium sp. LSHC412B00; assembly: GCF_000503035.1. NCBI lineage: Bacteria > Pseudomonadati > Pseudomonadota > Alphaproteobacteria > Hyphomicrobiales > Phyllobacteriaceae > Mesorhizobium > Mesorhizobium sp. LSHC412B00. The sequence continues at coordinate 156,759 of NZ_AYWB01000003.1, forward strand.
ACAGCCCATCTGATAACAATTGAGCCGCAATGATAGATCATTCGGCCTGCCATGTCGATTTCTTTGGACCGGCCGAAAATGCGGCTCTGTGCTAGCTTGCGCCATTCGGTCCGGCGACCGCCGGCCCGCTCCCAGATGCTTGCTCCGCAGGACCGCCATGCCGCTCGACACCATCCGCCAGCAGATCCGCGCCAACTACCTGCCCGACGAAGACGCGGCTGTGAAGCGCCTGGCTGCCGCGACAGAACTTTCGGCCGATGACCGCAAAGCCGTCTCGGCCCGTGCCGCGGATCTGGTGCGCGCGGTGCGCGGCTCGTCCGACCCGCGGCTGATGGAGGTTTTTCTCTCCGCCTACGGCCTCTCCACCAAGGAAGGCGTGGCGCTCATGTGCCTGGCCGAGGCACTGCTGCGCGTGCCTGACACCGAGACTATGGACGACCTGATCGCCGACAAGATCGCACCGCATGACTGGTCGGCGCATTCGGGCGGGTCGAGCTCGATCTTCGTCAACGCCTCGACCTGGGCGCTGATGCTGACCGGCCGTGTGCTCGACGAAGGCGAGGGCGGCATTGAAGGCACGCTGCGCTCGATGGTTCGCCGGCTGGGCGAACCGGTGATCCGCAAGGCGGTCGCCGCCGCCATGCGCGAAATGGGCGAGCAGTTCGTGCTCGGCCGCACCATTGCGGAAGCCGTCAAGCGCGGCAAGTCGATGATCCAGAAAGGTTATCTCTATTCCTTCGACATGCTGGGCGAGGCGGCCCGCACCGAGGCCGACGCGCTGCGCTACCTCAAGGCCTATGCCGATGCGATCTCCTCGCTCGATTCAGGCTCCAACGGTCCCGATATCCGCCAGAACCACGGCATCTCGGTCAAACTGTCGGCGCTGCATCCGCGCTACGAAGAGGCACAGAAGGAAAAGATGCTGCCGGTGATGGCCGAGCGGCTGCTGTCGCTGGCGCTGGCCGCACGCCATTCGCGCATGGGCCTCAACATCGACGCCGAGGAGGCCGACCGGCTCGACCTGTCGCTCGATGTGATCGAGCGTGTGTTGTCCGAGCCGGAGCTTGCCGGCTGGAATGGCTTTGGCGTCGTCGTCCAGGCCTACGGCCCGCGCGCGGCCTTCACCATCGACTGGCTCTATGCGCTGGCGGAAAAGTACGACCGCAACATCATGGTGCGGCTGGTCAAGGGCGCCTATTGGGACACCGAGATCAAGCGGGCACAGACGCTCGGGCTTTCCGGCTACCCCGTCTTCACCCGCAAGGCCAACACCGATGTTTCCTACATGGCCTGCGCCAAAAAGTTGCTGTCGATGACCGACCGCATCTATCCGCAATTCGCCACGCACAATGCCCATACCGTCGCCGCCATCCTGTCGATGGCTGACAACCGTGACGCTTTCGAATTCCAGCGCCTGCACGGCATGGGCGAAGCGCTGCATGAGACGGTGCGCCGGGCCGAAGGCACGCGCTGCCGCATCTATGCGCCGGTCGGCGCGCACTCCGACCTCTTGGCCTATCTGGTTCGCCGCCTGCTGGAGAATGGCGCCAACTCCTCCTTCGTCCATCAGCTCACCGACGAGGACGTCGAGCCGGAGGATATTGCGCGCGATCCGCTCGAGACGGTCGAGAGCCAGGGCCCCGCCGCCAATCCGGCAATCGCTCGTCCTGCGACGATCTTCGGCGCTGGTCGGCGCAACTCGAAGGGGTTCGACATCACCGATCCGGTGACGCTGGCGGCGATCGACAAGGCCAAGGCGGCCTTTGCCGGGCCCGAGCGCTGGCATGCCAAGCCGATCACGCGCGCCGCCGGCTACGGCAAGCAGCGCCCGGTGGTCAATCCGGCAAAGCCTGCCGAGATCGTCGGCACGGTCGCCGAAGCCGCTGCCAAGCAGGTCGCGACCGCGGTGCGCTTTGCTGTGGAAGCGCAGCCGGCCTGGGCGAAGCGTCCCGTTGCCGAGCGCGCCGCCATCCTCAACCGCGCCGCCGACCTCTATGAGGCCAATGCGGTCGAGTTTTTCGCGCTGGCTACAAGGGAAGCCGGCAAGTCGCTGGCCGACGGCGTGGCCGAAGTGCGCGAAGCCGTCGACTTCCTGCGCTACTACGCTGCCGAAGCGGCCAACAACGAAGCGGGCACCCAGGCGCGCGGCGCGATCGTGTGCATTTCGCCGTGGAATTTCCCGCTCGCCATCTTCACCGGCCAGATCGCGGCAGCGCTCGTCACCGGCAATTCGGTCATTGCCAAGCCGGCCGAACAGACGCCGCTGATCGCCTTCCGCGCCGTCGAACTGCTGCGCGAGGCCGGCGTGCCGGAAGATATCATCCAGCTTCTGCCGGGCGACGGTCCGGCGGTCGGCGGACCGCTGACCGCGGATCCGCGCATTGCCGGCGTCTGTTTCACCGGCTCGACCGAGGTCGCCAAGCTGATCGAGAAACAACTGGCCGAGACGGCTGCGCCGGACGCCATGCTGATCGCGGAGACCGGCGGTCTCAATGCCATGATCGTCGATTCCACAGCACTGCCCGAACAGGCGGTGCGCGACATACTGGCATCGGCTTTCCAGAGTGCAGGCCAGCGCTGTTCGGCGCTGCGCGTGCTCTACGTGCAGAAGGATGTCGAGAAGAAGATGCTGGATATGCTGAAGGGCGCCATGGAAGCGCTCACCATCGGCGATCCCTGGCAGATTTCGACCGATGTCGGGCCGGTCATCGATGACGAGGCGCAGGAATCGATCCGCGAGTATTGCACCAAGATGGGGCTGCAGGGCCGGTTGATTGCCAAGCTCGAAGCACCGAAGGACGGCCGCTTCGTTGCGCCGCATGTGTTCCGGGTCAAGGGCATCGAGGAGATGGAGCGCGAAGTGTTCGGTCCGGTGCTGCATGTCGCCAGCTTCGACGCCGACGGGATCGACGCCGTCATCGCCGCCATCAACCGCAAGGGCTATGGCCTGACCTTCGGCCTGCACACCCGCATCGAAGGCCGCGTCCAGCATTTCGTCGACGGCATCCATGCCGGCAACATCTATGTCAACCGCAACCAGATCGGCGCCGTCGTCGGCTCGCAGCCCTTTGGCGGCGAGGGGCTTTCGGGCACCGGGCCGAAGGCCGGCGGGCCGCATTATCTCCGGCGGTTCCGCAAAGGGCCGGAGGCGGGCACGGAGATTGCCGAGGGCCACAAGGTGACGGCGACCGAACTGGCCGACAATCTGCCCGATCCGACGCTTGGCGGCTGGTCGACGCGGCCGGACCGCATCGCCATTTTGAGAAAACATCTGCGCGGCAAGGGCGCTGCAGCCATCGGCGCTGCAGCCGCCATCGATTTCGGCCAGGTCGACCTGCCCGGACCGACCGGCGAGGCCAACACGCTGTCGCTGTCGCCGCGTGGCCGGGTGCTGTGCCTCGGTCCGGACGCCGACACGCTGCTTGCCCAGACGATCCAGGCGCTGGCCGCCGGCAATGCGGTGCTGGCCGTGGCGCCGGGCGCGCCGGCGGCACTGTCGGCGCTGACCGGCAAGGGGTTGCCGCTGGCGGCCATAGACGGTCGGCCAGACCCAGTCGAAGCGCGTTCGCTGCGCGTCGATGTCGTCGCCTTCTCGGGCAGGCCCGAGGCGGCCCGTATCGTGCGCAAGGTCATTGCCGACCGCAGCGGGCCGATCGTGCCACTGGTCAGCGAGGTGCTCAACCCGGCGGCCTATGCGCATGAACGCGCTGTCTGCGTCGACACCACGGCTGCCGGCGGCAATGCCAGCCTGCTCGCGGCGGCCTAGGGGACTTTTCGCAGCTCGCTTGCCTGCAACGAGTTGCAAGGATATGCGCAAGGGACAGAGAGCAACTCGAGCGGGCAGCTGAACAGATGGAAGACACGTCCGGACCGTTTGAGCTGCCGCGCGTGGCGGTGGTCATCACCTGCTTCAACTATCGGCCGTACGTCGAACAGGCGATCCGCTCGGTGCTTGCGCAGACCTACCGGAATTGGGAATGCGTCATTGTCGACGATGCCTCGACGGACGGCTCGGCCGGCTTTGTCCGCCAGCTTCTAAGGGATATAGACGACCCGCGCCTGCGCCTGCTGGCGCGCGAGGAGAATGGCGGGCAGATCGCGGGACTCCGCGACGGCTTTGCCGCAACCGACGCGCCTTTCGTCGCGTTTCTGGATTCCGATGACGTGTGGCTGCCGGATTTTCTCCTTGCGCATCTGTCCGCCCACCTCAACACGACGCATTCGGCCGCTCTGTCGAGTTCCGATGTGTTCCTTGTCGATGGCGGCGGCACCTTGCTGGGCGGCACCTTCCTTGCCTTGCGCAAACCGCGGTCCGGACCGGATCGCAGTGGCGTCGCCATCGCGCCCGGTGGCCGGCTTGCCGGCATGGCGCCCGGGATCGCCTATGCATCGGAGCATCCGGTAACCTATTTCGCACCTGCGGTGACGGGCTGGCTGTGGTCGCCATGCTCGGCGATCATGTACCGGCGTGGCGCGCTGGAACCGGTATTGTCCTTCCCGTTCAAGGCCAAGGTCGGGACGGATTATCTGACGGCGACACTCGCGCACCAGGCCGGCGGCAGCCTCATCCTGTCAGAAGGTCTCGGCCTCTATCGCCTGCATGGCTCCAACCTGTCCACCGGAACTGCCTTTGCCGGCGGCAATGTGCGGCAAACGCCTGCATACAGGAGCTACAGGAGCGTGTTGGCGGCGGATGCCGCAGACTATTTGCTGGCGAATTCTGCCTGGCTCAGCGATCTCAACGGGCGCAATTTCATAGCTGCATTCCTGACGCAGCATGTGCGCCAGTTCCCGGAGTTGGCCGGTGATCCGCGGTTGGCGCGCTACCTGACACGCGGACAGCCCTGGCGGCGGCTGCGCCTGCACATTGCCCAGCGGCTTCGGCGACTGGGCGGCCGGAATTCAACCGGAACATGACGGCATCTGCCCGTCGTCAGATCTCGTCGACGGGTGAAATCTCAATCAGGCCCCTTCGACGACCGAAAAGCCTTCGAACTGCGGATGGCCGAGATAATGCACCTTCGAGGTGCCGGTGTTGCGGTGGGCGGCGCGAAAATTCTCGGATTTGGTCCAGGCGACGAAATCCTCATGGCTTGCCCACACCGTGTGCGAGGCAAACAGCGTGTAACCGTCGGCCTCGTTGACCGGGCCGCGCAGCAAGTGGAATTCCCTGAAGCCTTTCATCTCCGAGAGGCTCGAATCGCGGTTCTTCCAGACATCCTCGAAAGCGGTCTCCGAGCCGTTCTGGACCTTGAAGCGGTTCATGGCGATGTACATTGGGCTTCCTCTTGAATTGATGGACGATGACATTTGGCGAAGGTCTACGAGCTGGTTAAAACGGACCGATCCGCGCCCTGAACACCCAACTTGATAATCCGGTCTCGGGTGGAATGGGCGGGAACGGGGCTTGCTGGCGCACCAGTTTCAAAGCGAATTGGTCTAGTTCGGCAGACCCTGAACTTTCGACAAGCTGCAAGTCGCTGACGCTGCCGTCAGCCATGACGACGAAATAGACCCTGGCATTGTTGCGAGCCTTGGCTTGAATTTCCTTCGAAACGCGCCGGTTAGCGCGGGCAAGCTTCTTTTGAATTTCACCGCCGTAACGAGATTCCATCGCATTGCCAGCCGCGTCCTGGTTTTTACCCTTGCTGGCAACCGCCAGTGCGTCGCGTTCTTCGCCATCTGCCGCACCGCGGGTATCTCCAGATCCGGCTGGAGGGGTCGGCCGCGGGCTCGGGACTGGTGGTTTGGCAGCAGGCAAATCAACGGCGGGCTCGTCGGCGGGCGGTGCCTCTGAACTTTGCGTTTGAACCCCTGGCGGAGTCGACGTCTCAGCGCTTGGGGCGACAGTTTGATCATTCGGGATGGCGGCCGTCAGTGTATCTGGCGCGGCGGTCGCCTGTTCGGCGGCTTCCGGCGCAGGCTTGGGCGCCGCCGGCTCCTTTACCGGTTGAGGCGCCTCGGTCGGCGGCACGGGTCGAACGGCCTCGGGCTTGGCCGGCTGCGGATCGGTTACCAGGGTAACATCGACCGCGTCGGGAGCCTGGCTGTCCAAGGCGCTGCCGACCACCTCGGCGCCCGATTGGTCGGTGCCTTCGGATTGTATCGCGTTACTGGAATCGAATGTCCCTGCGGGTCCGATGAAGAACGCCGCTGCGGCAGCGGCATGGAGCAGGCAGGACGCGACGATCGCCACAGTCCATTTGCGGTCCGCGGCCGCCGGCTGTACGAGCTCGTCCACAGTTATCGCCGGTTCGTTGCCGGCGTCGGGGAGGGGGGCGATGTCCTGCATGGTTCGCGGCGAGACCTGCCGCGAGCGCGGCGGGATTGTCAAATCAAGATCGGTTGCCGGCCATAACGGAGGGCCGGAGACAGGCCGCGCCGGAATATCTTGCAGGAAGGCGGGATGCAGACCCACCTCAAACGCCGAATGCGATACCGGTCTTGGTCTCCGTCTTCAGGCCGCGCATGCAGGCGCCCGGTTCGACGCCGGCGCATTCGGTGGCGCTGTTGATCAGCACGCGGCTGAGTTTGGTGCAGTCGGTGCCGGCGAGGTCGAAGCGGATCACCTTGGTCTTGCCGGCCGGCAGGTCCTTGAAGTCGAGCACGCTCAGGCGGTCGACAATGCCGGCCTCGTTGAACAGCGCGATTTCGAATGCCGCCTTGGAAAGATCGGCGCCGAGCGCATTGTTGACGACGAAGGTCAGGCGGCAACCCTTTTCGGAGGGCTGCGCGGCATTGAGCTCGAGGCTGAGTTGCGGAGCCGGCGCGGACTGAGCCCACGCCGGCATCAAGCCAAGCGACATCGCCAGCGTCGAGGTCAGGAGCCGAAGCGATGCCGTCAAACTTGTCATGGGTGTCAGCCTCCAAAGCGCATGGTTGCGGCCAGCTTCAGCGTGATGCCGGGTTCATAGATGACGGCGGTGGTGCCGCCGTTCAGCGGGTTGGTGTATTTGACGTCGAACAAATTGTCGGCGCGGAAGTCCACCTTCAGATTGTCGGTGGCCTGGTAACTGGCGAAGGCGTTGACCAGAGTATAATCCTTGGCTACGGGGTTGCCCTTCGGCTTGCCGTTGTACTGCACCTCGCCGCCGACGGTCAGCTTGTCCTGAAGGAAGCGGAAGCCGAGCTGCCCGGTGACCTGCGAGGACGGGATGGTGGCAAGGTCGGCGCGCTCACCTTCATCGGAGATGGTGTGGCCGTTGGTGATCGAGGCGGAGAGCCCGGCATAACCCCAGGCGGCATCGTAGACGCTTTCCAGTTCGAAGCCGTTTATCTTGGCCTGGGCGACGTTCTGGTACTGGAAGCAGATCGGAATGCCGGGGCCGAACGGGCAGCCGCTGGTCGGGTCGAATGTCGACAGTGTGACGCCTTCGATGTAGTCGTCGACATCGTTGTGGAAGTAGGCGGCCTTGAGCCGGAACGCGTCGCCGGCCTCGATAAGGTCGTTCAGCTTGTAGTTGACGCCGAACTCGGTGGTCTTGCCGGTTTCAGGCCGCAGGTTTGGGTTGGGCAGGAACGGGAAGGTGACGCCTGCCGGATGGTTGCCGCTGATCAGCGTTTCGGTCAGCGACGGCGAGCGGTAGCCTTCCGCGTAGGTGCCATAGAACTGCAGGCCCGCCAGGCTGGCGCTTTCGAAGGGCGTGACACCAACGGTGATGCGCGGCGACAGACGATCACCTGACGTTTCGTGGGTGCTGTCTTCGAGGCTGTAATTGTCGTAACGCAGCCCGGCAATGACCTCGAGCCAGTCCCAGGTGAGCTTGTCCTGGATGTAGGCGCCCGAAACACTACGCTTGCCCGATGGGGTGTAGAAGCTGTCGCCGCCGGCGGTGCCGCCGGTCTCGACATCGTCACCCACCCAGTCGCCGCCATAGGTCAATTCGTGCGCAACACCGGCTGTTTCGAAGCGCGACGTGTTCCAAATGTCGACGCCGGCCGTGCCAACGTCGAAGGTCGAGGTCGAACCGACGGGCAGCAGCACGGGAAGGCCGGTCGACGGATCGAAGCGGTTCTGCGGGACCAGCGTGGTGAGGTCGAGATTGGTCTTGTTGTAGGAGGCGTTGATGTGGAGATCGAGCCAGCTCCTGGCGTCGTCAGTGATGTTGTAGCGGGCGGTGAAGGTGTTCGACTTCAGGTCGACGTCGTTGGCCGGCACGCCGCCGCTGGTTTCCGTCCAGCCGTCGCTCGAGCCGACCCAGCCGAGCTTCAATTCGCTGTTCTCGCTCGGGTGGATTGTGGTCTTGAGCAGGCCGCTCAGCACGTCGAAACCGGTACCGGCGACGGTGTCGCCGCTGCCATTCTTGTAGTCGCCGTAGTCGCGGTAGACGATGTTGCCCAGCACATCCAAATCGTCGTTGAATTTGTAGGCGCCGCTGGCGCTGGCGGTCCAGCCCTTGCCGTTGCTTTCATAGCGCCCGGTGACGGAGCCGGCCCAGGTTTCGCCCGGTCTGAGGAAATCCACCGCATCCTTGGTGTCGAAGAAGACGACGCCGCCAATGGCGCCGGAGCCGTAGGTGTTGGCGGTCGGTCCGCGAATGACGTCAACGGATTTGATGAGCTCGGGATCGACATAGAAGGTCGACTGCGTGCCGTGGTCTGAGCGCTGGAAATTCTGCCTGGCACCGTCGACGATGACCGCGACGCGACCGAAATCCTGCAGGCCGCGGATGTTGATGCTGGAGCTGACGCGTCGCGCATCGGCCTGCACGGCGACACCAGGCACACCGAGCAGCATTTCGTTCGGCGTCGTCGCCATGCGGCGGTCGAGCTGTTCCTGGTCAACATGGCTGGCCGAGGCCAGCGATTCGATTGCCGTCTCGCCGGTGCGGCTGATGACGAGGATCTTGTCCAGCAGGGTCGCGCCGGCGGGCGCCGGCTTGGTGTCCTCGGTTTTCCTGGTCTGGTCGGCCTGGTCAGGGGCCGGCTGAGCGTTGGCCGGCGATGTCAGCAGCGCGATCGTCGCTGCCCCCGCAAGCAAGGCTGCCATTGCCTTTGCCATAGGCCGATGCACCGGATCGGCGTTCGCCAGACCCAGTCGTCCACAATTTCCCAAGCCCATGCCCCAACTCCAAAATTCCAGGTTCGATGCTGGCTGGCTTGGTGCTCGCTGGCATTTTTCATTCTGTCCGGCGTCTTAAATGTTGACTTTGGTCCGGTATTGCACTGACTAATAAACATGATTATTCGAGTCAAGAAATGAATCGGCATTTTTGCAACGCCTAGCCAGTTGCCCGGCACAGGAAAGGGATCGAAAGAGATGAACACCCACAATCCCAACGACTTTCGTTACCGCGTCCGCCGTTCCGAGGAGACGCCGACCCGCTTCGACCGGGTGCCGCTGGCGGTGCGGACGCTGTCCTCCAACACGCTGTTCCAGGGCGAGCACGAGATCGGCATCGAGCACCATGGCGCGCTCTATCGGCTGAAGATCACCCGCCAGGGCAAGCTCATCCTCAACAAGTGACGAAACGACCAAACACGGCAGACAGGTAAGCAGGACATGGACCAGCGCGCAAAACCCGCCCCGCATGAAATCCGGCGGGCGCGGGCAGACAATCCGAAAGCGCGCGAGCGCGATCTTGCCGCCGAGCTCGGTATTTCCGAGGCCGAGCTGGTGGCCGCGCATTGCGGCGACGGCGTCGTGCGCGTCGAGCCCAGGGTCAACGATCTTCTGACCGGCCTCGACGCCATCGGCGAAGTGATGGCGCTGACCCGCAACGAAAGCGCGGTGCACGAGAAGATCGGCGTCTACGACAAGGTTGTCACAGGCACGCACAACGCCATGGTGCTGGGCGAAAACATCGACCTGCGCATTTTTCCCAAAGTCTGGGCGCATGGCTTTGCCGTGGAAAAGCGCGACGGCGGCGACATCCGCCGCAGCCTGCAATTCTTCGACGCGGCCGGCGATGCGGTGCACAAGGTGCATCTGCGGCCGGCTTCCAATCTCTATGCCTACCAGAAGCTCGTGGCCGCACTCGAATCGCCGAACCAGGAGGCGACCGTGTCTATCGCAGGCCTGGCCGACGACGACGCGGAGACGTCGGGCATTGCCGCAGACATCGATGATCTGCGCGACCGCTGGAGCCGGCTGACCGACGTGCATCAGTTCTTTGGCATGTTGAAAACGCTGAAGCTCACCCGCCGCCAGGCCGTGCGCATGGTCGGCCAGGACTATGCCTGGCTGCTCGACAATGACGCCATCGGCGCCATGTTCCACCATGCCGCCGCCGACGGCATGCCGATCATGTGTTTTGTCGGAAACCGAGGCTGCATCCAGATCCATTCCGGTCCCGTCAAGTCGATCAGGCCGATGGGGCCGTGGATCAACGTGATGGACGAGACGTTCCACCTGCATCTGCGCACCGACCACATCCAGGAGGTGTGGGCGGTGCGCAAACCGACCAAGGACGGTCATGTCACCTCGCTCGAGGCCTATGGCGCCGACGGCAAAATGATCATCCAGTTCTTCGGCAAGCGCCATGAAGGCGAGGGCGAGCGCGACGACTGGCGGTTCCTTGCCGAGAACCTGCCGCGCATTCCAAGCCCGACCGCAGCCTGAGGAGACGACGATGATTTCACTGTTCAGGACGCTTGCCGCGGCCTTGGGCCTGTCGCTGTTTATTGCCGCCCCAGTGCCGGCCAGCGAGAACGTGGCCGTGTTTGCCGACACGTCGCGGATCGTGGCGATCGGCGGTTCGATCACCGAGATCGTCTACGCGCTTGGCGAGGAAGGTCATCTCGTCGCCCGCGATTCGACCAGCCGCTACCCCGCCGCCGCGGTCGCGCTGCCCGACGTCGGCTATATGCGCCAGCTGTCGCCGGAAGGCGTGTTGTCGGTCAATCCTTCGGGCATTCTGGCGCTGCATGGCAGTGGGCCGAAGGAAGCGGTCGATGTGCTGAAAAAGTCGAGCGTTCCGTTCATCGACGTGCCCGAGCATTACAGCCATGACGGCATCCTGGAAAAGATCCGCATCGTCGGCAAGGCGCTCGGCGTCGATGCCAAGGCCGAGAAACTTGTGGCCGAGACCGACGCCAAGCTGAAGGCGGCCGAGAAGCAGACGGCGTCGATCAAGCAGCGCAAGCGCATCCTGTTCGTGCTGTCGATCCAGGGCGGTAAGATCCTGGCCGCCGGCACCGACACCGCCGGCGACGGCATCATCAAGCTCGCCGGTGCGGTCAACGCCGTCGAAGGTTTTTCCGGCTACAAGCAGATGTCCGACGAGGCCATCGTAACCGCCAGGCCGGACGTGATCCTGGCCATGAAGAATGCCGGCCCGCCGATTGCGGAGGCCGAGCTGTTCGCCATCCCGTCGATCACCTCGACGCCGGCCGGTGAAGGCCGCAAACTGACCCTGATGGATGGCAGCTATCTCCTCGGCTTCGGGCCGCGCACGGCCGATGCCATCCACGATCTGGCCGCCTCGCTCTATGGCAGCCAGGTCACGGACTGAGCCGATGGTGGATCAGTCGATCGCCGGCGCGGCGGGCAAGGTGGCCGAGGGCGATCGTTCCGGGCGCGCTCGCATGGTTATTGTGCTCCTGTGTGTGGCGCTTGCCCTTTCGATGTTCCTGTCGCTGAGGTCGGGCGCTTCCGATGCATCGGCCGTTGGTGTCATTCGTGACTGGCTGACCGGCGCCATGCCGGACGACGCCGCGCTTGGCGCCCGCGACCGGTTGATCGTCTACGATATCCGCATGCCGCGCGTACTGCTCGGTGTGCTCATCGGGGCGGCACTGGCCGTATCGGGTGCGGTCATGCAAGGCCTGTTTCGCAACCCGCTCGCCGATCCCGGCCTGATCGGCGTTTCCGCCGGGTCGAGCCTCGGCGCGGTCGCCGTCATCGTGCTCGGCACGACGTGGCTGGGGNGCTGGCCTTGCCGCTCGCCGCTTTCTGCGGCGGCCTTGCGGTCACGCTGGTGCTCTACCGTGTCGCCACGCGGCAGGGACAGACCTCGGTCGCCACCATGCTGCTTGCCGGCATTGCGCTGGCAGCCCTTGCTATGGCGCTGACCGGTATCCTGATTTTCATGGCCGACGACCGGCAGTTGCGCGACCTGACGTTCTGGCAACTGGGCTCGCTGGGCGGCGCGACCTGGCCGAAGATCGCTTCCGTCGGTCCGATCATCATCCTGGCGCTTGCGGCAATGCCGTTCCTGGCCAAAGGCCTCAACGCCCTGGCGCTCGGCGAGGCGACGGCCGGACATCTCGGCATCCCGGTACAGCGCCTGAAATACACCGCGATCGTCGGCGTCTCGGCAGCGGTCGGCGCCTCTGTCGCAGTCAGCGGAGGCATCGGTTTTGTCGGCATCGTCGTGCCGCATCTGCTGCGGCTGCTGATCGGTCCGGACAATCGCTATCTCTTGCCGGCATCGGCGCTGCTCGGCGCCTCGATGCTGCTGATCGCCGATGCCGTTGCCCGCGTGGTCGTGGCCCCGGCCGAACTGCCGATCGGCATCGTCACCGCGATCGCCGGCGCACCGTTCTTCCTCTGGATCCTGCTGCGCAAGCGCGGCGTAATCGACTTGTGAGATTTGAAACCTATGAGGCCGGCATGATCGAAGCACGCGATGTCTCGGTGGCGATCGGCGGCAAGCGCATTGTTGCCAATGTCGATTTCGTCGCGCGGCCGGGCGAAATTGCGGCAATCGTCGGACCCAACGGCTCGGGCAAGACGACGTTTTTGAAGGCGTTGTCGGGCGATCTGGCGTTTGCGGGGACAGTGGCCGTCAACGGGCGCGACCTCTCCGCGATGAAGCCGGTGGAGGCCGCGACTGTGCGTGCCGTGCTGCCGCAGGCCGCGACGCTGTCCTTTCCCTTCACCGTGCACGAAGTGGTCAGGCTCGGCCTTATCGGCGGCCGTTCCGGCGTTCTGCCGGGCGAAGATGATCGTCTGCCCGAGCGGGCGCTGGTGCGGGTCGACCTCGACGGCTTTGCCGGCCGCTTCTATCAGGAGCTTTCGGGCGGCGAACAACAGCGTGTGCAACTGGCGCGCGTGCTGTGCCAGGTCTGGGCGCCGGTGCTCGACGGCAAGCCGCGCTATCTCTATCTCGACGAGCCGGTCTCCAGCCTCGATATCAAGCACCAGCTGATCATCATGAACATCGCCCGCGATTTCGCCCGGCGCGGCGGCGGTGTGATCGCCATCCTGCACGACCTCAATCTGACGGCCATGTATGCCGACCGGATTTTCGTGATGCATCGCGGCCGGCTCGCCGCCGACGGTTCACCGCAGGAGGTCCTGAGCGACGATCTGATCGAAAAGGTGTTCGATTGTCGGCTAAGGGTCGGTGTGTTGCCGGCGGCGAACATGCCGTTCGTCTTGCCGCAGTCAGCCGCCTAAAGCGCGTCGCGTTTGAACGGACTCAGGCGACGCGCTTTAGGTCTTTGTCTTTATGCATGTCGTTGTCTCAAAACCGGGGCCACTTTTGAGCGACATGCACTAGAAAACTCAGGCGGCCGGTGCTCGCTGGACCAGCATGTCGATGCCGAGCAAATGACGCACATTCGGGCGCGCCGCCACCATATCGGCGATGGTGTAGCGGGAGAGTACGGCAAAGAAGGCGTTGAGCGCCTCGCGCAGCGCCGAATTCAGCTGGCAGCTGTCGACCAGCGGGCATTCGGCGGCATCGTTCTCGAAGCATTCGGCCATGGCAAAGCTCTCTTCGGTCACCCGTACGACGTCGAACAGGCTGATCTGCTCGGCGGGGCGGCCGATCCTCACGCCGCCATTCCTGCCGCGCACTGTCTCGACCAGGCCATGCTCGACCAGCGGCTGCAGGATCTTGAACAGGAAAAGCTCCGACACCGAATAGGCGGCCGCAATCTCGGGGATGCGGCTCAGGCGATCGTTGTTGGCGGCGCAATACATCAGGATGCGCATGGCGTAGTTGGTCTGGCGCGTCAGCCGCATTTCATTCCTCACCGAGTGCTGGCGCGCTGGAACTGCACCAGATTTTAGATTGTGCTGGTGCAGCTTTCTCACCCGGAGTTTCGGATTCGCCCACACTGGCCTGATCGGAATATGGCCTATACCTTGGAACAATTCCAGACTGGGATTGCATGATAGATGAACATTCTTGTCAACTTTGCGTGCGAAACCGGCAATTCCCGGACGAAATCGGCCCATCCGATCATGCTACGGGCCCAAACACCCCCTAAATAGCCCATGCCAGATAGCCAAGAGATCGATGAGGAGCGGCGTATCATGTCCCAATCGGCTTCGTCCCTGGCGCCTGGCGGTTTTGATGCCGAGACGGGCGCCAAGCTTTTCGCGTTGCGGCGGACAAAGTTCCTCGCCACGGCTGCGCTGGTGCTTTGCGTCGTGGTTTTTGCCGTGGCCAAATCGTTCGAGGCCAAGTATCCGTGGCTGGGCTTCGTGGCGGCCTTCGCGGAGGCGGCGACCATTGGCGGCCTGGCCGACTGGTACGCGGTGGTGGCGCTGTTCAAGCGGCCGCTGGGCCTGCCGATCCCGCACACCGCCATCATCCCAGCGAACCAGAACCGCATCGCCGATAATCTGGGCCGCTTCATCGAGGTCAATTTTCTGGCGCCGGAGCCGGTGCGCGAAAAGCTGGCCGAGGTTGATTTTGCAGCACTCGTCGCCGACTGGCTGACTGACGCCGAACGCTCTGCCGGCCTGTCGCGCTTCGTCGTGCGGTTGGTGCCGCAGACGCTTGCGGCGATAGAGCAATCCGGCCTGCGCGGCTTCGTCACCAGCCGCATGCTGGAGCAGATCGACAAGGTGCCGCTGGCGCCGCTCGCGGCCGAATTGCTGTCGGCATTGACCGACGACCGCCGCCACCAGAAACTCTTCGACGAATTCACCAGGGTGATCGGCCGGTTCCTGAACGATGAAGAGGCGCTGGCGACCATGCGCGAGAAAATCCGCGAGGAATTGCCGTCGCTGTTCAACCTGTTCAGAGCCGACGCCTATCTGCTGAAGAAGATCGTCGCATCCGCCGGTTCGCTGCTTGACGAGGTGCGGGCCGACCCCGACCATCCGATGCGCGCCGAATTCGACCGTTTCGCGCGCAGCTTCATCGAGCGGCTCAGAACCTCGAAGCAATACGCCAAACGGGCCGAGAAGCTGAAGCGCGATTTCCTGGCGCGGCCGGAAGTGAAGTCGCTCGCCGGCGACATGTGGCAGAGCCTCAGCGTGTTCATCGAACAGGACGCCAAGGCGGAGAATTCGATTGTTCGCGCGCATCTCGCCAACATGTTCGTCGAGGTCGGCCGCCATCTCTCAGGCGATCCGCAGATCAGGGCCGACATGAACCAGGGCTTTGTCGTGGCGCTGTCGTCGTTCGTCGAGAGCCAGAAGAGCGGTGTGTCGACGTTCATCGCCGATCAGGTCAAGCGCTGGGACCTTGCCCAGCTGACGAGGCTGATCGAGATGAACATCGGCAGGGACCTGCAATATATCCGCTTCAATGGCATGATTATTGGCGGCCTGGCCGGTCTCGTGCTCTACACGGCGGAGAGGCTGTTTCTCGCTGGCTGATGCTGCATTTGCCGCTGAATTGCTTGGGCGTCCGAATGGACACACGGCGCGCGAGTGCTATTGTCCAGAACAGAACAGTTCACCGTTTCAAGGAAACGGCGACCTGCTCTAACTCTTTGTTTTGACGCAATTCCTGACGGAAAACCGTTTCACACTTTTCCTGGAATTGCTCGAGGTTCAGCATTTGCGACAACTGGGGAGCACGAGCAATGGCCAAACAACCCGACTCCGATTCGTTCCTGGACATGTTCAGCCGGTTCGGCCGTGACCTGAAGGTGCCGAATGTCGAGGCGATCCTCGCGCATCACCGCAAGAACCTCGAGGCGCTGGAAAGATCGGCGCGGGCGGGAGCTGCCGGCGCGACCTCATTGTTGTCCAGACAGCGCGAGGTGCTGCAGGACACGCTGCGTGAAGTCAGCGACATGGCGCAGAGCTACAAGGCGCCGGGCAATCCCCAGGAACTGATGACAAAACAGGCGGAGTTCGCCAGGAAATCCTTCGAAGCCGCCCTGAAAAATGCCGGCGAAGTGGCCGAGCTGGTCAAGAAATCCGGCACCGAATCGATCGAAATCCTGCGCAGCCGCATCAAGGAAGCGATGGAGGAAATCCGCTCGGGCTATGACAAGAAGTGACTCTCAACGCAACCATGAGAGGAGTGGGCCGGTTGCGGCGCATGAGCATGGACGAGGGACGCTGTTTGGCGGAAAATGGCGGAACGGAATCGCAACGGGCGAATTGACAGGAGCCGTCCGTTCGTGGTCCGAGGCACTGGGAGCCACCGGGAAAGCAGGAATGACGGAACTACGGCCGAAAACGCCGCCGACCTTCGAGCAGTTAAGGGCGATGGCCGGGCAGGAGCTCGGCGTGTCGGAATGGACGACCGTCGACCAGAACCGCATCAACCAGTTTGCCGAATGCACAGGCGACCATCAGTGGATCCACGTCGATCCGGAGCGGGCGAAGCGGCAGAGCCCATTTCGAACCACGATCGCGCATGGCTATCTGACGCTGTCGATCATCGGCGCGCTGGCGCTGGGCATGGGCATCGTCCCCGAAAACACGCAAGCCGCCTTCAATTACGGCTTCGACAAGGTGCGGTTCCTGGCGCCCGTCAGGGTCGGCGCACGCATCCGGCTGCACACGACGCTGTTGTCGGTGGAGGACAAGGGGCCGGGCCAGTATCTGATGAAGGCCGCCAATACGGTCGAGATCGAGGGCGAACAGAGGCCGGCGCTGACCGCCGAAACGCTGGTCATGCTTTATGAGCGGCGCAAGCGGGCGGGAGCGTAAGCTCCCTATCTTCGGTCATGATGGCTGTTGCCGCACCGACAGCCTGCCGCCGGCGCGGGTCGAGAGCAGTGCCAGCAACAGCGCAGCCACCGCCAGGACCGTTGCCGTCTGAAAGGTAACCTGCATGCCGTGCGCGGCTGCCGCTGAGGTCAGCATGTCCTGGCTTTGCCGTTCTCCCGTCGAGGCAGCCGCAAAAATGGCGCCCATAAGCGATGCGCCGGTGATCAGGCCGAGATTGCGCGACAGATTGAGCAGGCCGGACACCACGCCGCGCTCGCCGGCAGCGACACCGCTCATGACGGCGGCATTGTTGGATGTCTGGAACAGGGCGTACCCGAAGCAGGTGACGGCGATCGGCACGATATAGCTGGCAATGCCGAGTTTTGTTGCGGCGAGCGACAACAATGAGGTTCCGACGGCAAGACTGAACAGTCCGACGGCCATCATCCTGTGCGCGCCGAAGCGATCGGTGAGGCGGCCGGCGACGAGCGCCGAGAGCGCGGAGACCAGCGGACCTGTCGACAGGACCACGCCGACCATCGCAGCATCGAGCCCCAGCGCTCGCGACAGATAGAATGGAGCGACCACCAGGGTCGCCATCATCACTGTGGCGACAACGAGGTTCGTGGCGAGGCTGGCGCTGAGCCGGATGTCGTACAACCGGGCAAGCCGGATCAAGGGACTTTTCGCCTTCGTCTGCGCAACGCCGAACAGAACGACGCCGATGCCGGCGGCCACCAGGAGGCCGATGTTGAGGGCGCCGAAATGGCCGCGGCCGAGCGTCATGGCCAATGCATAGGCGGCGAGCGTCAGGGCCAGCAAGACCGTTCCGATCGCGTCGAAGCTGTTTTGAGCTGCTTCCGCAGTCTTGTCGCGGGCAGGCAGGGCCAGCGAGGCGAGGGCAAAGGTCAGGAGGCCGAGCGGCACATTGACGAGGAAGATCGCCCGCCAGCCGAAGCCGGCGATCAGCAAGCCGCCGAGCGAGGGGCCGAGCGTCGTGCCGATTGCCGACATGGCGCCGAGCAGGCCCATGGCGCTGCCGGTTCTCTCCTTGGTCACGGTCTCCGCGACAAAGGCCAGCGTCAGCGCCATCATCAGCGCGGCACCCAGCCCTTGCACGGCGCGCGCCGCGATCAGCAGCCAGAGCGTCGGCGCCAGGCCGCAGAGCACCGAAGCCAGTGTGAACAGCGCGATGCCGCCGAGCAGCAACGGCCGGCGGCCGAGCATATCGGCCAGCCGACCGGCGCTGACGATCAGGGCCGTGATGGCGAGCAGATAGGCGAGAACCACCCATTGCACGGACTGGAACGGCGCACCGAACGCCTGCATGAGGGAAGGCAGTCCGACGCTGGCAATGCTGGTTCCAAGCGACGACAGCAGCGTGGCGAGCGACAGGCTGGCCAATGCCAAGACAGGAGAGTGGGCCAGGCCTGCGGACCGGGTGTTGTGCGGCGCCGATGCGCACTCGTTCTGCTCGGCAATTGCCATGGTGGTCTCCTTGTTGTCGGTCCCGGAAACGGACCTGTCGGAGATCTAGTCGTCAGGGTGGGATGGCGGAAGGCGCAGCATTTGCATCTTATTCGTGCGGCAAACGCCATGGCATGTGCTACAATCCGCCGATGGCATCGCCCGATCTCAATCTGCTGTTCGCGCTCGACGTTTTGCTCGCCGAAGGCAGCGTGGCGCGCGCGGCAGCCCGGCTGCGGCTCAGCCCTTCGGCGATGAGCCGCACGCTGGCGCGGCTGCGGGAAGCGACCGGCGATCCGCTGCTGGTCCGCGCCGGCCGCGGCCTGGTCCCGACGCCGCGCGCGGAGGCATTGCGGCAGCAGGCCGGCCATGTCGTCCAGGAAGCAGAAACGTTGCTGCGCCCTGCCAGGCCTCTCGATCTCGCAAAGCTGGAGCAGATCTTCACGCTGCGCACCAATGAAGGGTTCGTCGAGGAATTCGGGCCGCGTCTTGTCGCCCGCATCCAGGCCGAGGCGCCGGGCGCGCGGCTGCGCTTTGGGCCCAAATCCGACAAGGATGTCGCCTCGCTGCGCGACGCGGACATCGACCTCGAAATCGGCGTTGCCGGCGAGGCCGGACCTGAAGTGCTGACACAGGCGCTGTTTCGCGACCGCTTCGTCGGTGCTGTGCGAGCCGGCCACCCTTTGAGTGAAGGCGCGGTAACGCCTGAACGCTACGCGGCCGGCCGCCACATCAGCGTTTCACGGCGGGGTCGGGAAAGAGGGCCGATCGATCAGACTTTGGCGCTGCTCGGCCTGCAGCGAACCGTCATGTGCATGGTCTCCGGCTTTTCGGCTGCACTCGCCATGGCGCGCGCTTCGGACCTTATTGCCAGCGTGCCCGAACGGCACACGCAAGGCGCACGCGCCGGCATGGTCAGCTTTCCGCTGCCGGTCGCCACGGTGGAGGTCACCATCTCGATGCTCTGGCATCCACGGCTCGATGCCGATCCGGCGCAACGCTGGCTGCGAGATTGCGTTCGGGAGGTCTGCGCGGCCTCCCGCTGAGCGCTCAGCGCGCCATTGCCGCCTTGAGCACCCTGAAAATCCGCTCGTCTTGGCATTGGGCAACGTTGAAGCGCAGGAACCGGCTGGCGGTTCCCGACAGGCTGAATGCGTTGCCGGGCGCCAGCACGATGTTGTCGGCCAGCGCGCGGCGTGCCATTTCAGCCGCGTCCACGCCATCCGGCAGGCTGCACCACAGGAACAAGCCGGCCGGTTGGTCGATCCAGGGCGTGATGCCGATGGCCTTCAGGCGCGCGCCCGTCTCGCCCATGGCGCGGGAAAGCCGCGCGCGCAGCAATTCCATGTGCTTGCGGTAGCTGCCGTCCCTAAGCAGCGTCAGCACCAGTTCGGCCGCCAGCCGGCCGCCGCCGAAGGTGGTGGCGATCTTGAGGTCGGTGAGTTGCTCGATCCAGTCGCGGGGTGCGGCGATAAAGCCGCAGCGCACCGAGGCCGACAGCGTCTTGGAAAAGCTGCCGATATGAACGACGCGGTTGAGGCCGTCGAATGCCGCCAGCCGGGGCGCCGGCGCATCTTCGAAATCGGCGAAAATATCGTCCTCGACGATGGTCAGATCCGACTGGTCGGCGAGCTTCAGCAGCCGGTGCGCGGTGACCGGCGACAGGACAGCGCCTGTCGGGTTGTGGATGGCGGAATTGGTGATGTAGAGGCGCGGTCTGTGCTCGGCGAGCGCCTGCGCGAACAGCTCGATATCCGGTCCCGTTTGCGTGTAGGGAACACTGACGACCTTGGCGCGGTGGGCGCGCAGCAGCGCGTGAAAATTGAAATAGCAGGGGTCGTCGACCAGAACGGTATCGCCGGGTTCGATCAGGAACCGGCACAGGAGATCGATAGCCTGCGTGCCGGATTCGGTCAGCATGATCTGGTCGGGCGAGACATCGATGCCGTGCCCTTCCATGCGCCGCGCCAGCAATTGCCTGAGCGGCGGCAGGCCGAGCGGCGTGCCGTAGTCGGCGAGCGCGACATCGTCGGCGCGCGCCACCGTGCGCAGCGCCCGGCGCAGAGCGGACTGCGGCATCCACGAAGCCGGCATCCAGCCGCAGCCGGGTTTCAGCATCTCGCCGCCGGCTTCCAGCGACTGGCGCGAGACCCAGAGCGGGTCGACTTCACGGTCGAGCCGGGGACCGATCTCGGCCAGCGACAGTGGCGCCAGCGACCCGGCGGCATAGAAGCCAGAGCCCGGCCGGGACCGGATCGCGCCTTCGGCGGCAAGCCGCTCATAGGCCTCGACGACGGTCGACTTCGACACCTGCATGGCTTTGGCAAAGGCGCGGATCGAGGGCAGCCGCGCGCCAGGCGTCAGGCTGCGCGCAGCAATCCGCTGGCGGATGGTCGCCATGACAGTTTCGACCAGCGTGGTCGCGACAGGAGCGTATGCCGTGTCGGTTTCCAGAACGAGTTTGGTCATCTGTATTGCTCAATTGGCCATTACAGTTCGATAGAATTGTACCGCATTGTCTCTAGCTCCACCATAGGGTCAAGCCCGATACAGAGCCAAAGCAATGGAGCCTGGAATGGACAAGAGCACGAGCGGCTGGGTGAACGGATTCGTCGGCGTGCTGATCTTCAGCGGCTCGCTGCCGGCGACGCGTGTGGCGGTGGCGGATTTCGATCCGACATTCCTGACCTCGGCCCGCGCGGCAATTGCCGGACTGCTCGGCCTGGCGATGCTCGTGCTGTTCCGGCAGAAGCGGCCAGAGCGCAGCGATTTTCTGTCGCTGGTGATCGTGGCGCTTGGCGTGGTGGTCGGCTTTCCCCTGCTGACCGCGCTGGCGCTGAAGCACGTCACCTCCGCCCATTCCATCATCTTCGTCGGCCTGTTGCCGCTGGCCACCGCGATCTTCGGCGTGCTACGCGGCGGCGAGCGTCCGCGCCCTGCCTTCTGGCTGTTTTCCTGTGTCGGCAGTGCGCTGGTTGCGGGTTTTGCCCTGACGCAAGGCGTGACGGCGTCTCCGGTCGGCGACGGCCTGATGCTGGCCGCCATCATCGTCTGCGGCCTGGGCTACGCCGAGGGGGCCGCACTATCGCGCGGGCTCGGCGGTTGGCAGGTGATCTGCTGGGCGCTGGCGATCTCGCTGCCGATCATGCTGGTGCTGACGTTCGCGACGCTGCCGCCATCCTTCGCCGGCATCGGCTCCGGCGCCTGGATCGGTCTCGCCTATGTCTCGCTGTTCAGCATGCTGATCGGCTTCGTGTTCTGGTATCGCGGCCTGGCCCAAGGCGGCATCGCCGCCGTCGGGCAATTGCAGTTGCTGCAGCCCTTCTTCGGACTGGCGCTGGCGGCGACGCTTCTGCACGAGCAGGTCAGCCCGCTGATGGTGGTTGTCACGCTGGGTGTGGTCGCCTGCGTGGTCGGGGCGAAGAGGTTTGCGCGGTAGGAGTTTGGTGGTGGAGGGCGACTCCGCCCTAGAACTTCGTCACCACCCCAATGCCAATCCCCTCGAACCCGCCCATCGCCATCAGCGCCGCAGGCGCCTCATCAAGGCTGATCTTCTTGCCGACCAGCAGTTCGGGCTTGAGCTTGCCGGTGCGGATCATCTCCATCATGGCGGGGTAGCGGTAGGCCTGCATGCCGTGGCTGCCGAGGATTTCGAGCTCGAAGGCGATCACCTTGTCCATCGGCACTTGCGGGCGGGCATGTTCGCCCAGCATCAGGCCGACCTGCACGTGGCGGCCGCGCCGGCGCAGATTGGCAATCGAGTTGAAGGATGTCGTGGGGTGGCCGAGCGCGTCCATCGACATATGCGCGCCGCCATTGGTGATTTGCTTGACCGCCTTGACCACGTTCGGCGTGGTCGCGGCGTTGATGGTCGCCACGGCGCCGATCTTTTTGGCGAAGTCCAGTTTCTCGTCGGTGAGGTCGATGGCGATGACATTGGCGCCCATGGAACTGGCGATCATGATCGCCGACAGGCCGACGCCGCCGCAGCCATGCACCGCCACCCATTCCCCCGGCGTCACCCGGCCCTGGTCGACAATGGCGCGAAACGAGGTGACGAAGCGGCAGCCGAGGCTGGCGGCGGNGATTGGTGTCGGCATGCTCGATGGCGACATATTCGGCAAACGATCCCCAGGCGGTGAAACCCGGCTGCGTCTGGTGCTCGCAGACCTGATGATTGCCCGAATTGCATTCGAAACAGCGGCCGCAGCCGACGCAAAACGGCACGGTGACGTGTTCGCCAGCCTTCCAGCGGGTCACCTGCTTGCCGACGGCGACGACGATGCCGGCCAGTTCATGGCCCGGCACATGCGGCAGTGTGATGCCATCGTCATGGCCCATCCAGCCATGCCAGTCGCTGCGGCAGAGCCCGGTCGCCTCGACCTTGATGACGACGCCGTCGGCGGCCGGTTTAGGATCCGGCACGGTCTGGATTCTCGGCGCTTCGCCGAATTTTTCGAAGACGACGGCTTTCATCGGCAACTCTCCTGCTCTGCTCCGGCATTGTGAGCCTATTCGGCATCTATCTGATTCTCCGGCGCTGCCTTCTGAAAGGCCGGCAGCGCCATGCAGGCGGCGTGGATGCGCGAGATCTCGGGGTAGGGTGTCAGGTCGACTCCGAAGCGGGCGTTGCTGGCGATCTGGGCGACCAGGCAGATGTCGGCGAGGCCCGGTGCGTCGCCATGGCAAAATGTGCCGGTCTCATCCGATGAAGCCAGAATCTTTTCAAGCGGCTGGAACCCTTCGTTCACCCAGTGGCGAAACCAGTGGATGACATCCTGGTCGCCGGCGCCGAACAAAGTGCGCAGCGAGGTCAGCACGCGCAGATTGTTCACCGGGTGGATGTCGCAGGCGATCATCTGCGCCAGCATTCGCACGCGCGCCCGGCCGAGCGCGTCCTTCGGCAACAGCGGCGGTTCGGGATGGGTCTCGTCGAGATATTCGATGATCGCCAGCGACTGCGTCAAAAGCGTGCCGTCGCCCAGGATCAGCGCCGGCACCAGCCCCTGCGGATTGACCGCTAGGTAAGCCGGCTCCAGATGGTCGCCATGACGCAGATGATGCGGCACGTAATCGTAGGTCAGGCCCTTCATCTCGAGCGCAATGCGTGCGCGATAGGAGGTGGAGGAGCGATAATAGTTATGGAGGACCAGATCGCTCATCGGATTACGGCTTGTCGGTGGAATTTTGGCCGATGGGATCTTGGCCGATGGTGATCTCGATGGTGCCGATGCTGTCGACACCGCCGGTCATCGTCTGTCCCGGCGCTACCGCGCCGACGCCGGCCGGCGTGCCGGTGAAGATCAGGTCGCCCGGTTGTAGTACAACCGCACTGCTGCAGATCGAAACGATATCGGCGATCGGCCAGATCAGTTCGGCGAGGTCGCCCTCCTGCTTCACCGCGCCGTCGACGGCGAGCCAAATGCGGCCCTTTTGCGGATGGCCGGATTTGGCGGCTGATACCAACGGGCCGCAGGGCGCCGAGCGGTCGAAGGCCTTCGACCAGTCCCACGGCCGCGCCGCCTTCTTGGCCTCGTCCTGCAGGTCGCGGCGGGTGAGATCGATGCCGACGCCGTAGCCCCAGACATGGCCTAGCGCCTCAGTGCGGGGAATGCGGACGCCGGCCTTGCCGATCGCCGCGACCAGTTCGATCTCGTGGTGCAGGTTTTTGGTCAAGGGCGGGTAGGGGATCGTGGTGCCGGAATCGACCACCGCATCGGCCGGCTTGGTGAAGAAGAAGGGCGGGTCGCGTTCGTCATTGCCGAGTTCGCGGGCGTGGGCGGCGTAGTTGCGGCCGACGCAGAAGATGCGGCGCACCGCAAAACGCTCGGCCGAGCCGGCGACGGCGACCGATGGTGTTGCGGGCAGGGGAAGGACGAAGTCTGTCATGCGCGGGTCTCTGCTTGGGATCTTGACGGCACATTTGACCGATTTGAACCCCCGGGCAAGGCATCAGCGTCCGCAAAAGCACGAGCTGCGCCTTGATTGTCGGATAAAGTCGGCTTCGCCTCCGGGGGTTAAGATGGCGATAGACTATTTGCCAATAAGCTGGCCATACCAGCGGGAGTATCGTGCCCACGGAGAACTGAAACAAACACCATGACCGCAATCAACGATCGCGCCCGGTTTCTGATCATCGACGACCATCCGCTGTTTCGCGAGGCGCTGCACAGCGCCGTGCAGATGGCGTACCCGGAAGTCGACACGGTGGAGGCGCGCTCGATTGCCGAAGCGCTCGATCTCCTGGGTGGGATAAAACCGTTCGATCTGGCGCTGCTCGATCTCAACATGCCCGATGTGCATGGCTTTGACGGGTTGCTGCAGCTGAGGACCCGCCATCCGCGGCTGCCGGTGGTCGTCGTCTCGGGCTATGAGGAGCCGAAGATCATCTCCGAGGCGTTGTCCTATGGCGCTGCCGGCTTCATCCCGAAATCGGCGCGCAAGAGCGATCTTGCGGCCGCAATCCGCTCGGTGATGGAGGGCGCGATCTATGTGCCGGAGACATATGAGGGACAGCCGCCCGACGCCGACAGCGCCGACCGCGCCGACATGGTGCAGCGGCTGGCCAAACTGACGCCGCAGCAGCTGCGCGTGCTGCAGATGCTGCGCCAAGGCCTGCTCAACAAGCAGATCGCCTACGAGCTGCAGGTCGGCGAGACCACGGTCAAGGCGCATGTCTCGGAGATCCTGCGCAAGCTCAACGTCTACAGCCGCACGCAAGCGGTGATCGAGGTGTCGAAGCTGGACAATGCGGAGCTGTTTCGCGATCAGGCCGGGTTTTGATCTTTACCCTCCCCCTTGTTGGGAGGGTCGATCCGCGAAGCGGAGCGGGGTGGGGGACCTTGGCGCTGCACCCCGCCCCGGCGTTGCGCGCCGACCCTCCCCATCAAGGGGAGGGTAGGGGCTCAAGCCAGCAGATGCGCCAGCAGCGCCCTTAGCTGCGCCGGTTTCAGCGGCTTGCGCATCAGTTCGATGCCGGCGGCGCGGGCGGCTTTGGCGACGGCCTCCGATCCGTCGGCGGTGACGATCAGCGCCGGCACGGCGCGGCCGAGATAATCGCGCACTTCGGCTATTGTTGCGGTGCCGAGGTCGCCGTCGTCGAGATGCTGGTCGGCAATGACGATGTCGGGCACCCAGTCGGTGTCGCCGAGCAGGCTGAGCGCATCCTCGGTCGAGGTCGCGGCACGCACCAGGCACTGCCAGCGCTCGAGCAGGAAGGTCATCGCCTGCAACACATCGGCGTCGTTTTCGACCAGCAGCACCTTGGTGCCGAACAGGCCGTAGCCGCGCGGCTGCTCCATCTCGGCAAGGCTGGCGATGGCGTCGGCGCTGGCGCCGATGCCGACCGGCACATCGATGTGGAAGATGGTGCCGCGCCCGACTTTCGACGAAAACGTCACGGGGTGGCCGAGCGCGGCGGCCATGCGCCGCACGATGGCAAGGCCCAGCCCCAGCCCGCCGCCGGAAATTCCGGTATCGGCCGGAATGGCGGAGCCGCGATGGAATTCCTCGAACACCGCCTCGCGCTGGTCGTCGGGAATGCCGCAGCCGGTGTCGGCGACATCGATGCGGATGGTGTCGCCGCGATGCCTGGTGCCGACCAGCACGCCGCCCGAGCGGGTATAGCGCAGCGCATTGGACAGGATGTTCTGCAGGATGCGGCGCAAAAGCGTGCGGTCCGAACGCACCACGGCGCTGACCGGGCGGAATTTCAGTGTCAGCCCCTTCAGCTTGGCAACCGGCTTGAAATCCGAGCGCAGCGACGAAAACAACGTCTCCAGATTGACGTCGCCAATGTCGGGCTGGACCACGCCGGCGTCGAGCTTGGAAATGTCGAGCAGCGTGCGCAACAGGTCTTCCATGGTCTCCAGAGAGCGCTCGACCTGACGGACGAGCTTCTTGCCCTCGTCGCTGGTCTGCACTTCGGCCAGCGCCGAGACGGAGAGGTGGGCGGCGTTCAGCGGCTGCAGCACGTCATGGCTGGCGGCGGCCAGGAACCTGGTCTTGGACAGGTTTGCCAGCTCGGCGTTTTCCTTGGCGGCGCTGAGGTCGATGTTCGACTGTTCCAGCCGGCGCAAGGTCGAGTGCAGTTCCTCGGTGCGCATGCGCACGCGGTTTTCCAGTGAAATTGCGGTCTGGAACAGCGAGAAGGCATTGCCTTGCTGGTCCATCGAGCGCTCGACGCGGCTGACCAGAGCGGCGTTGATCTTCTTCAGCCTGTCGACGTCGTCGATATCCCTGAGCGGCATGGGCTATTCCGCCGCCTGGCGTTCGCCGAAGGCGATGCCGGTGAAGGTTTGGTTCAGATGCATCGAACGGTACTGTTCGCCATAGGTGCCGAAGCCGATGACATTGTTGACCCGGTAGAGCTCCGAAATGTCGCGGAAGACCTGGCGGTTGCGCGCGTCGAGCCGGCGCAGCACGCAATCGAAGCCGAGGATCATGTCGATGCCGCCGAGCCGCTCCTCGACGTCGCGCAGTGCGGCGCGCGTGGATTCCACCATGTCCTTGGGCTGGGCGATGGAGAGCACGACGCCGTCGTCTATGGCGCAGAAGAAAGACAGTGAGCCGTCGGCATGCATCTTCTGGATCGAGCGGCAGTAATATTCGCCGCCCACCTTCACCACCACCGGGTGCGAGGCGAAGCTCATCGGCGTCAGGTTCTGCGCAACGATGCCGACGGAGGCTGCATACTCCTCAGCCGCATTGGTGGCGTTGAATTCGCGCACGGTGCGGTGGTCCGGATCGGATGCCGTCACCACCAGCTTCTCGTCGGTGGGGATGAAATTGTCGGTCTTGAAGACATGGAACGGGATCTCGGTGGCGATCAGCACAATGATGGCGCTGTCTGACGCTACCTTGCCGTTCGAAATCAGCCTGGTGGTTTCGAATTTCAAATCGTCGCCCGCCGAACCGCCGATCAGCGGGATGTCGTCCAGCCCCCAATGGATGGCCGAGGTCACCGCTTCCTCTGCAAAGGACAGGCCGTCGATGAAGCAGAGCGCGAAAGTGCTTTTGGCATGGCAACTGCCGGTGCGTCCGCGCAGCAGGCGCCGCAAGCCCTCGACTTCATCAGTGATCCTGTCCATGCCCGACGAGGAGAGATTGTCGACCATGGTGCTGACCGCCGAAAACGACGCGGAGGGAAAGAGCAGCGCCAGCACATGGCCTTCCTCCAGGCCCTGGGGGGTAATCTCGCCGGCGGTCGAGCAGGCGGCGTAGGCCAGCGTCGGCGCGTGGGTCTTCAGCCCTTGCGAAAGGACGCTCGCGTCAAACAGGCTCTGGGAGAAGAACAGCAGGGCAAAGCCGGCATCGATGGCTGCGGCCTCGACGGCGACCGCCAGGGCGAATGCATCGGCGTCGGGCTCGTCGGTGGTGAGCGCCGACAGACCGGATGCATAGCTCGTCCGTGAACTGGCCAGAGGCTTCCTCCCGATATCCTCCGACGCTTCCTGCGCGCGCCCGTTTTATGTCTCTCGGCGAGCTGGCGTCGAGGGCATTGTTGCCCCCTATTCGCTCTTTGGCAATGGGGCGTACAGGCCCATGATTTTCGTTTCCTCCATGACCGAAAGTACAATGAGCGCCGTGTGTTTTTTGCGCTTTGTGCAGTGTACCAATAGCGCATGGCCGAGCGCCAAAGCCGCATCGGCAGCATGACTACCAAGGTCATACCCAGGGAGGATGCATGTCGGACGTTTCGTTTGTCGTGAACGGAAAACGGATCAGCGGCGCTGCCGAGGACCGAACGCTTCTGGTTCATTTCCTGCGCGAAAATCTTGGTCTCACCGGAACGCATGTCGGTTGTGACACCTCTCAATGCGGCGCCTGCGTCGTGCATGTCGACGGCAGGGCGGTGAAGTCCTGTTCGATGCTGGCCGTGCAGGCCTCCGGGTCGACCGTGGTGACGATCGAAGGACTTGCCAATGGCGGCGACCTGCATCCGATGCAGGCCGCGTTCAAGGAACATCATGGGCTGCAATGCGGCTTCTGCACGCCGGGCATGATCATGACGGCGACCGACATGATCGCGCGCCATCCCGAAGGCCTTGACGAGGCGACGGTGCGCGCCGAGCTCGAAGGCAACATCTGCCGCTGCACCGGCTACCACAACATCGTCAAGGCGATCCTCGCCGCATCGCAGACGATGGCGAAGGTGCCGAAGGGCAGGGCGAAACAGGCAGCGTAAGAAAGAAGCGAGTAGTGAATAGTGAATAGCGAGTAGTCGGTTTAGCCGAACCGCTCCGAGCACAATTCCCTACTCACTGTTCACTATTCGCTACTCACTATTCGCTATTCCGGAGGAATTCCTATGGGCATTGAAGGCATCGGCGCTCGGGTCGTGCGCAAGGAAGACAAACGGTTCATCACCGGCGCCGGCCGCTATGTCGACGACATGGTGGTTCCCGGCATGAAGCATGCCGCTTTCGTGCGCAGCCCGCACGCGCATGCTCAGATCAAGAAGATCGACGTCAGACGAGCGCAGGCGATGCCCGGCGTCATCGGCGTCTTGACCGGCAAGGAGCTCAAGGCCGACGGCATCGGCAACCTGATCTGCGGCTGGATGATCCATTCCAAGGACGGCTCGCCGATGAAGATGGGCGCGTGGTCGCCGCTGGCGGTCGACAAGGTGCGCTATGTCGGCGATGCGGTCGTCATCGTGGTGGCGGAAACCAAGGGCCAGGCCCGCGACGCGGCCGAAGCGGTCGAGATCACCTACAAGGAATTGAAGGCGGTGGTCGATGCCACCAAGGCGCTGCAAAAAGGTGCGCCGCAGGTCCATGCCGATGCCGAGGACAATCTGATCTTCGACTGGGAGATCGGCGACGCCAAGGCGACCGACGCGGCGGTCCAGGCGGCGGCCCATGTCACCCGCATGAAGATCGTCAACAACCGGCTGGTTCCCAACGCCATGGAGCCGCGCGCTGCGCTTGGCCATTACGACAAGGCCGAGGACCATTTCACCTGCTGGACGACCTCGCAGAACCCGCATGTAGCGCGGCTGGTGATGAGCGCCTTCTACAATGTCGCACCGGAAAACAAACTGCGCGTCATTGCGCCCGATGTCGGCGGCGGCTTCGGCTCGAAGATCTACATCTATCCCGAAGAGATCGTCTGCCTTTGGGCGTCGAAGAAGACCGGCGTGCCGGTCAAATGGGTTGCCGACCGTACCGAAAGCTTTCTCACCGACGCGCATGGCCGCGACCATGTCTCGACGGTCGAAATGGCGTTCGACAGGAACAACAAGATCACCGGTTTCAAGGTCGACACGATCGCCAATCTCGGCGCCTACATGTCGCTGTTCTCGTCTTGCGTGCCGACCTATCTCTACGCGACGCTGCTGTCGGGCCAGTACAACATCCCGACGATCCACGCCAATGTGCGCACCGTCTACACCAACACGGCACCCGTCGACGCCTATCGCGGGGCAGGGCGGCCGGAAGCCACGTATCTGCTCGAACGGACAATGGAGACGGCCGCGCGTGAACTTGGGGTCTCTCCGGCGGAGTTGCGGCGCATCAATTTCATAACCGAGTTTCCGCACCAGACGCCGGTCATCATGAATTATGACGCCGGCGATTATGGCGCTTCGCTCGATGCGGCGACAAAGGCGTCCGACTATGCCGGCTTTGCCGAACGCAAGGCTGCCGCCGCCAACCAAGGCAGGCTGCGCGGCATCGGCATGAGCTGTTACATCGAGGCCTGCGGCATCGCGCCGTCGGCGGCGGTCGGCTCGCTCGGCGCCGGCGTCGGTCTGTGGGAATCGGCCGAGGTGCGGGTCAATGCCGTCGGCACGATCGAGGTGCTGACCGGCTCGCACAGCCATGGCCAGGGCCATGAGACGACCTTCGCGCAACTCGTCAACCAGCGTTTTGGCGTGCCACTGGACTCGGTCTCGATCGTCCATGGAGATACCGACAAGGTGCAGATGGGTATGGGCACCTACGGCTCGCGCTCGGGCGCGGTCGGCATGTCGGCAATCGCCAAGGCGCTCGACAAGGTCGAGGCCAAGGCCAAGAAAATCGCCGCCCATCTGCTCGAAGCCGACGAGGGCGACATCGTCATCGAGAATGGCGAGGTCAAGGTCGCCGGCACCGACAAGAGCCTGCCCTGGTTCCAGGTGGCTCTTGCCGCCTACACCGCTCACAATCTGCCGGCAGGCATGGAGCCGGGACTGAAGGAAACCGCCTTCTACGATCCGGCGAACTTCACTTTCCCGGCGGGCTGCTACATCTGCGAGGTCGAGATCGATCCGGAAACCGGCACGACCGAGATCGTCCAGTTCGTCGCGGCGGACGATTTCGGCAACATCATCAACCCGATGATCGTCGAGGGTCAGGTGCATGGCGGCATCGCCCAGGGTATCGGCCAGGCGCTGCTGGAAGGCGCGCACTATGACGATAGCGGGCAGCTGCTGACGGCGAGCTACATGGACTACACCATGCCGCGCGCGGACGACCTGCCGTCATTCAAGGTCTCGACGTCGAACACGCCGTGTCCGAGCAATCCGCTCGGCATCAAGGGCTGTGGCGAGGCCGGCGCCATCGGCTCGCCGCCGGCGGTCATCAACGCCATCACCGACGCTTTGGGGATTGTGGACATCGCCATGCCGGCCTCGCCGTCGACGGTGTGGGCGGCGATTAGGGCGAAGAAATGAGTGAGTAGGGAGTAGTGAGTAGGGAATGGGCATTACCGGAGATGACAGCGTCCCTATTCCCTACTCCCTACTTACTACTGCCTAACCACTTCAGGAGGATCCCATGTACGCAGTCAACTACCACCGCGCCGCCTCGGTCGCCGACGCCGCCAAGCTGGTGAAGAGCGGCGACGCCAGGCTTTTGTCAGGCGGCATGACGCTGATCCCGGCGATGAAGACGCGGCTCGCCGCACCGTCCGACCTGATCGACCTGTCGCGGATCAGGGAGCTGCAAGGCGTCAAGGTGTCGGGCAAGACCGTCACCATCGGCGCCGCCACAACCCATTACGACGTCGCCAATGACGAGAAGCTGCGGAAGGCCTGTCCGGCGCTTGCGCACCTTGCGTCGCTGATTGGCGATCCGGCGGTGCGCCACAAGGGCACGATCGGCGGCTCGGTCGCCAACAACGACCCAGCCGCCGATTATCCGGCGGCGCTCTTGGCGCTGGGCGCCACCATCGTCACCAACAAGCGCGAGATTTCAGCCGCGAAATTCTTCACCGGCCTGTTCGAAACGGCGCTGAAAGAAGGCGAGATCATCACCGCGGTGAGTTTTACCGCGCCGGCCAAGGCTGCTTACGAAAAATTCCGCAACCCGGCCTCGCGCTATGCGATCGTCGGCGTGTTCGTGGCCAAGGGCAAGGACGGGGTCAGCGTTGCCGTCACCGGTGCCGGCGATGACGGTGTGTTCCGCTCGAAGGAGATCGAAGCCGCACTGGCGAAGAATTTTGCCGCATCGGCGCTCGACGGCGTGAAAGTGCCGGC
Organism: Mesorhizobium sp. LSHC412B00; assembly: GCF_000503035.1. Classification (NCBI taxonomy): domain Bacteria; kingdom Pseudomonadati; phylum Pseudomonadota; class Alphaproteobacteria; order Hyphomicrobiales; family Phyllobacteriaceae; genus Mesorhizobium; species Mesorhizobium sp. LSHC412B00. Next base: position 188,477 of record NZ_AYWB01000003.1, read on the forward strand.
TAAGAATTTGATGACCGACCTCCACGCTTCGGCCGAATACCGCGCCAATTTGGTCGCGGTGATGGCCAAGCGCGCGGTGGCGGCAGCCAACGCCTGACATCATAAAGCTACTGACAAGGAAAGGGGCCATCGCGGCCCCTTTGTTCGTCTGCGGCGGGCTGTAACTGCCCAGTCCTTGCGGGTTCGCTGCCACGCGCAAATCCGTTGTTTCAGGTAATTCCCGTGCAAGAACAGGCGCATACTTCCCAAGGGACTGCCCAGCCCCATTCTCGCACTTGCACAATCTGATATTGCACTGCAATATGTATAGCTCGGCGGAACACGGGGTGGATTCTGCGCGCGGCGGTGTGAGCTGCGCCAAGATCTTGCGTCGTAGAGGATCGGCATGGCCGACATCTCCGCAGCGTCTGTTGCCCTGCCGCGGGCCACAGCCGACAAAGCAGCCAGAGCAAGACTGGCCTATCTCGATGGCTGGCGCGGGCTTTCGATCGCACTGGTGCTGATCGGCCATTTCTTCCCCGTTCCCGGGATCAATCTAGGCGTGCTCGGCGTCGAGTTCTTCTTCGTGCTCTCAGGCCGGCTGATGGGCGAAATCCTGTTCATCGAACGCTTTCCGCTGAAAAAATTCTTCAAGCGCCGCTTTTCGCGCATCTATCCCGCGCTTTTGGTGTTCGTGATATCAGCGATGATCGGGCTCTCCGGCAGCTTTATCGCCTTCAAATGGAAGGCGGCGCTGACGGCGCTGACATTCACCTACAACTATGCCGGAATTCTCATCACCCGCGCCGGCGCGCTCGACCACATCTGGTCGCTATGCGTGGAAGAGCATGCCTACATCATCCTGGCGCTGATCAGCGTGGTGGTGACCGGGCGGGGTAATGTCGTTCGGCTGCTGGTGACGCTGTCGGTGCTGGCGATGGCCAATGGCGCCATTTCGTACTGGGTACTCGGCATGGATTACGAGCACAGCTATTGGCGCACCGATGTGCATATCGCCTCGATCCTGCTGTCGGCATCGATCTGCCTGCTCAAGCACGATGATCGGCCGCCGGCATTCCTGAAGAGCCCCTATGTCAGCCTCGTGTCGGCGGCGGCGGCTATATTGCTGTTCCTCGATCCGGTGCCGACGCCGATCCATTACCTACTGGCGGTGCCGTTGCTGGCGCTTGCCGTGAATACGCTGGACACCAGCAACTGGCATCTTACCGGCCTGCTTTCATCCAGGCCGATGGTGATGATCGGGCTATGGTCGTACTCGCTCTATCTCTGGCAACAGCCCTTCTACAAATTCGTCGCCGAGCAGGGCAGTGCGCCGATCCCGATGCTGGCGGCTGTCTTCGCCTGTGCACTATGCAGCTACTATCTGGTCGAGAAGCCCGCGCGGGCCTGGCTGAACCGGAATTGGTGAGGGCTACGGACTCCTAATCTTATGCTGCCGCGACGATCTGCTTGCCGATCATCAGCCAGCGACCCATCAGCCGGCGATCTCCTTGAGGTAGTAGCGCACCGCCTTCTTGCCGCCATGGATCACCGCGTCGCCGACCTCGGCGAAGCCAAGCGCGGCATGGAAGGCGTCCGAAGCCGGATTGGGAGGTTCGGCATTCACCTCGCAGGTGACGATGCTGTGGCCCGCGCGGGCGACTTCCCCGAACAGATCCTCGTAGAGCCGGCGGGCATGGCCGCGGCCGCGCGCTTGCGCCGCGACGACGACGCGGTCGACATAGACGAAGCGTGGATAGCGCTCGCGGAACCAGAGGAAATTCGGGCTGTCGTAGGCCGCATTCTGGTCGAAGGTCATGATGAAGGCTTCGAGCGTGCCGATGCGCCTGACGTAAAACGCTTCGCCAAGCAGGAAGGACAGCCGTTCGGGCTCGAGCCATGACAGTTCGGCGGCGTGCTCATTGTTGAGTGCGAGGATGGCCGCTTCGTCCTGAGGCGAGACACGGCTGATCGGCGACGGCCCAGTCACGGCTTCGCTCATCATGCTCTGGCCGCCGCAATCGTCGCGGCAACCAGCGCCCCATCGGTGACTGTGGTGCGGTATTCGCGGTCGAGATCGCCGCCGCCCATGCCGACTTGCGGGTTGCGGTAGGCCATGGCGCTCGGTACATCCTTGAGCGCGGCGAAGTGCATTTCCGTCAGCCCGGTTGATGCCAGCACCCCGGCGATGTTTTCGGGGTCCAGCGCGCCGCAGCCGAGGATGATGATGCGGCCGTCGGCCTGGCGGACGAGATCCGCCAACAGGCCGGCGCCTTCCACCGCGGTGTCCCTCTGGCCGCTGGTCAGCACGCGGCCGACCTTGCAGCGGATCAGCGCTTCCAGCGCCTCGGCCGGGTCGCGGGTCATGTCGAAGGCGCGGTGGCAGGTGACGGCGAGCGGACCGGCGGCATGGACCAGCGCGCCCATGCGGGTTTCATCGATGGTGCCGTCGGCATCGAGGCAACCGACAACGACGCCGGCGACGCCGAGGTCACGAAGCGCTGCGACATCGGCGAGCATCGAGCCGTATTCGGCCTCGCTGTAGAGGAAATCGCCGCCGCGCGGCCGCACGATGACATGGAAGGGAATTGTCGCGCTCTCGAGTGCGGCGCGCACCGTGCCGAGGCTGGGCGTGATGCCGCCTTCGACCAGGCTGGCGCAGAGCTCGACCCGGTCGGCGCCGGCGGCCTGCGCAGCCAGCAGTCCATCGATGCCTTCGACGCAGATTTCGATCAGGGGGCGAGCATTTCCGACCAAGGGGCGATCCTTTATGATTGCATGACGGCCAGCCCTAGCATCGGCTCGGTTGGTGGGGAAGCCGGAACAGCCAGTCGCTGCTTGGGCCAGCCCGGCAACCCGGCCGATCCGCAATTACTGGCGCAGCACCGTGTTCTTGGCGCCTTGTTCGACCTGGTCGATGACCAGCAGCTTGACCGGGCCGTCGCCGATGTTGGTGGCCTGGTGCCACTGGCCGATCATCTCGATGATGAAATCGCCCGTCTTGTAGGTGTTGCTGTTGCCGGTCTCGACATTCGTCACTTTGAGTGTCCCGGCCTCGACATAGGCGTAGCGGGCAAACGGGTGCTTGTGCACCGGCAGAGTGGCACCGACCGCAATGTCATAGGTTGAAACCAGGACCTGGACATTTTTCTGCGGCAGCACGATCGGCTGGCCGGACGCCGTCTGGCTGCGATCGGCAAGCGGTGTGACGACAACCGGCGGGATGGTACTGTCCAGCGCCCGAGCGGGGTTTGCAGATAGCGCTGCCGCGAACAGCAGCATCGATGCCAGGATCTTTCGCATGGTTCCTCCAGGTTTTACCGCCACCGCGCGGCGCGACGCCAAAGTTCTAACTCTCGTCAGTTACTGGAGACACAACGTCATCCGCCGGTGCCGTCGTCCATCATCGTATTCGTGAGCGCTTCATAGATGTTGCTGCATACCTGAGACCGCGGACAGTGTTTTACGATGAATGCCGGCACGACAGTCAGTGCGGCGGCGATCAGGATTTGCAGGAAGAGAGGAGCAGGCTCGAAGCGTTTGCCAAACAAGGCTCGGCAAGCGAAGTAGAGACTTTGAGCCAGGCACGCCCAGACAAGGACATGCAACAGCGTGCTCGTTGCTCTTGCATAGGGCGTTATGTATCCGTCGGGAAAGCCGACCATGCCAAGGTCGACGAGCCACTGCAGAGCCAGCAGGCAGGACAGGCATGCCCACAGAAAGGGCGCTACGCGGGTAACTAAAATTCTGCTGCGGTCAACGCTCATGTGCAATCGAAGCACAACAGCGCTCGGCCTTCCAGAGCGGCTGCTGCGTGGCTTGGAGTATCGCCTATTTAAGAGTGCGCAGCGTGATGGAGTAGCGGTGACCGGCGACCGGCGGAATGCTGTGCTCCCACTCGTGGCGCGCCGGACCGTCCATGAGATAGAGGGACCTCGGTTCGACCTCGATCGTCTCGCGATCCCATTTGGAGCCGTTTTTGCGGCGCAGCCGAAAGCTGCAGGGCGCCAGCAGCGAGACGCCGGCGACGAGATCGAAATGCGGCTTGTCGCGATGCCAACCTATGCCCGCGCCCGGCGGATACTCGTTGATGAGCACTTGGGCGAATTCCGTGGCCTGCCTGCCGGCAAAATCCGCGACCTTGTCGCGAAGCGGCAGCAGGAATTTCGGGATGGGCGGCGCTTCGACGACCTGGCGCCGGTCGTAGTCATAGCGCCAGCCGAAGCCGGCGACCTGCCGGTTGGCAATATGGCCATGGAAATCGAACGGCTTGAAGGACAGTTCATTGAGGTGACGGACCAGTTCCGCCTCTTCGTCCGTTGTGATCAGGCCCGGCCGGTAGGAAAATCCTTCCGGCAGCGTGTCGGCCGCGCCGAAGAGATCGCCCTGGCTGGCATACGCTGTTGTGCTGGATTTCGTCTGTGCCATCTGACGGAGAGATAGGAAGCCTCGCCGCCTGGGCAAGATTTTCGGCGTTGTGATGCGCCTCCCTGACGGAACCTCCGCATCGTTGCGGCATTACGCATTTTCGAAGCAGGATCTGGGGCGAAGCAAGATTTTGGGACGAAGCAGGATTTTCGACATGCCGTCCACTGCCATCCGCAACACCCATTACGACCCGTCGACGAAAATCCTCTCGGTCTGGTTCGTTCCAAGCGGAGCCCGCTACGACTATGAAGAGGTCGAGCCTGAGACCTATGCGGCGTTCCGGGCCGCCTTCTCGAAAGGGCAATTTTTCAACGAGTTCGTGCGCGACCGCTACCGGTTTCACTTGGTTGAAGAAGGGCGTCCGCGAGCAACCGGGTTCTGAAGGTGCGGTGATCCGTATAAGGTCGCGAACCCCAATTGCTTTTCAAATTGACTTGTTTCAACCTGCTTTGTGGGGACGGACAATGCCGTGGTCGAGATGGCCGTAACATTGGGGGAGGCAGCTTTTGAAATGCATATTGATTATACTCGGCGTGGTAGGTGTCCTGTCTTCCGCTGCGTCTGCAAAAGATAATCGACAACACATCGACCCTGCCTATCAAAAAAACATCAACTATCTGGCCGGGCTGTCCGACGCCCAGTTGAAATTGGTCGTAACATGGTCAGCTAACGTCATCGCCGTTACGACGCGATGCCCGGCGCTGCAGCTGACTCCAGACGGAAAATCCAAAATAACGGCGATATACATCTTGTACGATGTGCAAGATAAACACCTGATACCCAATCCCCCCGAATTCAAGAGAGCCATCAGGTTTTATGAAGGCGCTTACCGCACGGCGGCGCAACGCACGGACAGCTGTCGGGCGGAGAAAGCCAAGGACCCGGGAAGCTACCGGTAAATAGTTGTCGGCATGATCGACTAGAAGTGATTTGGCTCGCCGGAACCCCGGCGAAGCGCGAATTCTCTATAGCCCCTTCGCCAAATCGCCGTGAGAACTCACGGCCCGAAAACGCGACCGGACCGCGCGGACGCGCTTCGCCTTGCTGGTGACGCCCCCACCGTCACTTCGCAACCGAGCCCCCGAGAAAATGGACCTGGAGGCTTCTAGCGCGGGCATCGATTGTCTGGAAAGGCAACGGCGCTCTGGCTTGGTTGAATTATCGGCCGCCACCGCGGAAATCGTGCGGACGGAAGCCAAACGGCGACTGCATAGCCGCTCATCAAAGCCCTGTTCAACTCCTCAATTCGTGGTAAGGTGATTATACCAGTTAATAACATGACGATCGGCGCGGCCGTCGTTCAAAGCGGGAGTAGGGATAGATGACGACGATTGCGCTGTTCGGTGCCGGCGGCAAAATGGGTTACCGCCTGTCGACCAATTTTCGCGGATCGCCCTACACGGTACGCCATGTCGAGGTCAGCGAGGCCGGCCGCGATCGGCTGAAGACCGGACTGGGCTTCGACGCGGTCAGTGCCGATGCGGCGCTCGACGGGGCGGATATCGTCATCCTGGCCGTTCCCGACACGCATATCGGCAAGGTGGCGGCTGATATCGAGAGCAAGCTCGCGCCTGGCACGATGGTGATAGTGCTCGACGCGGCCGCACCCTTCGCCGGCCATCTGCCCAAGCGGCCGGACCTGACCTATTTCGTCACCCATCCCTGTCATCCGCCGATCTTCAACGACGAGACCGACATGGCGGCCAAGAAGGATTATTTTGGCGGCGTCAAGGCCAAGCAGCATATGGTCAGCGCGCTGATGCAGGGGCCGGAAGCGGACTACGCCAAGGGCGAGGCGGTCGCGAAAATCATCTGGGCGCCGGTCATGCGCTCGCACCGTGTCACCGTCGAGCAGATGGCGCTGCTGGAGCCCGGTCTATCGGAGACGGTGTGCGCCTCACTGCTTGTCGTCATGAAGGAAGCCGTCGGCGAGGTCGTCGCGCGTGGCGTCGACCAACAGGCGGCGCTCGATTTCCTGCTCGGCCATATGAACGTGCTCGGCGCCGTCATTTTCGGCGAGACCAAGGGTGTGTTCTCCGACGCCTGCAACAAGGCGATCGAATTCGGCAAGCCGGTGCTGATGCGCGACGACTGGAAGCGGGTGTTCGAGCCGGAAGAGATCGCCGCGAGCATTCGGCGCATTACCTGAGAAAGGCCGAGTCGGGGGCTTGCCGGAGCGCCTCGGTGGCTCGACACACCCGCCATGACACCCAACTGTTTTTGCTCAGTGGGCACATGTCACCTCAATTAGTGATTGACTCATCATACCAGTTGGCTTAGCTGTTGATGGCTTGGGCAAGGGTTCGCGGGAAGTACGAAGCCTGGGCGAGTGGAGGGACGGCGAGGGAGCAGCGATCGTTTGGGAAGCCGGCACCGGCATTCAGCCTGAACCGATCGGCGGCCCGCTTTGCGCGACGAATTCGAATGCAGGGGCCTTGATTGATCAAGGCAATTTTTCAAACGGGAGGACATCATGAAACTCACACGCAGAATGACACTTGCGGCGTTCGCCGGCATGCTGGCGCTTGGCACGGCGGTGCCCGCCTATGCGGCCGACCTCATTGCGATCATCACGCCCTCGCATGACAATCCGTTCTTCAAGGCGGAAGCCGTCGGCGCCGAAGCCAAGGCCAAGGAACTCGGCTACGAAGCGCTGGTGCTCGTCCATGACGACGATGCCAACAAGCAGTCCGAATTGATCGACACGGCGATCGGTCGCGGCGCCAAGGCGATCATCCTCGACAATGCCGGCGCCGACGCCACCGTCGCTGCCGTGCAGAAGGCCAAGGACGCAGGCGTGCCGTCGTTCCTGATCGATCGCGAGATCAACGCCACCGGCGTCGCCGTGGCTCAGATCGTCTCCAACAACTACCAGGGCGCCCAGCTCGGCGCGCAGGAGTTCGTCAAGCTGATGGGCGAGAAGGGCAATTTCGTCGAGCTGGTCGGCAAGGAATCCGATACCAATGCCGGCATTCGCTCGAAGGGCTATCATGACGTCATCGACGATTATCCGGACCTGAAGATGGTCGCCCAGCAATCGGCCAACTGGAGCCAGACGGAAGCCTATTCCAAGATGGAATCGATCCTGCAGGCCAACCCGGATATCAAGGGCGTCATCTCCGGCAACGACACCATGGCGATGGGCGCGTATGCGGCGCTGGTTGCGGCGAACCGCAAGGACGTCATCGTCGTTGGCTTCGACGGATCCAACGACGTGCGCGACTCCATCACCGCGGGCGGCATCAAGGCAACCGTCCTGCAGCCGGCCTATGCGCAGGCGCAGATGGCGGTCGAGCAGGCCAACGACTTCATCAAGAACAAGAAGTCGCCGGCCAAGGAAAAGCAGCTGATGGACTGCGTCTTGGTCAATGGTGACAATGCTGCCAAGCTGGAAACGTTTGCGCTGACCAACTGAGCCGGCGTGACATGAATAGCGAGGGGCGACCCAAGGGTCGTCCCTCGTCGCCATTTTCCGTGGGTGCCGACCACCATGCTGAACAACAAACCATCATGCTGAACAACAAGCCGAACTGGCCGATCCTTGTCGTTGCAGTCGGCATCAGCCTGACCGCCTGCAAGATCCTGCCGACGCCCTCGGGGGACAGCGGCAGCGCCGCCTTCAATCCGGACAAGATGGTCGAGGAGATCTGGGCCGCGAAGGTCGTGCCTTACCTCCAGCAGAAGGCCGGGCCTTTTGCCGAGGTCCACGCTCTGGCAAAAACTGATCCTGCTTCCGCTGGCGCCAAATATGGCAATCCGAACAAGCAGGCGAATTCGCCATGGACCTTCGCGGTTCGCGTCGAGGGCAAGATCATCGCAGCCAACACGGCGTCACGCGCGGCAACGATGGATATCGATGTCGACGGCGACGGCAAGGCCGATGCGCGGGTACAGATCGGACCGGCGATGCGCGGAACCGCGCTGCGCGACAGTCTCGATTTCATCCAGTTCAACGATTTTACCAACCAGATCGACTTCGCCCAGTTCGGCAAGGCGTTCAACGCCTATGCCGTCAAGGCCGTGCTTGCCAAACTGCCGCGTGACGCCCTGGAAGGCCGGACCGCCAAGGTTCTCGGTGCCTATACGCTCGAAAGCGGCCAGGACCTGCCGCTGGTGACGCCGGCGGAGGCAGAGATCGGGCCGAAGTCATGAGTGCCGCCGCCGCTCACGATGTCATCCTGAAGCTGGAAGACGTCTCGAAGGTCTATTCCGGCACCGTCGCGGTCAAGCGCGCGAATTTCGAGGTACGCAAGGGGGCGGTCAATGTGCTGGTCGGCGAAAACGGCGCCGGCAAATCGACGCTGATGAAGATTATCGCCGGCGTCGAACAGCCGACGCTCGGCCGGATCCTCCTGGAAGGGGAGGAGGTCTCCTTCTCGTCCTCGGGCGACGCGGTGAACCGCGGCATCGGCATGGTGTTCCAGGAGCTGAACCTGTTTGGCAATATGACCGTCGCCGAGAACATCTTCGCCACGCGCGAGATCACCAACCGGTTCCGCAAGATCGACCGCAAAGAGCAGGAGCGTCGCGCGGCGCAATTTCTCGAACGCCTGCAGGCCGGGATAAGGCCCGACATGCTGGTCGAGGATCTGCGCATCGGCCAGCAGCAGCTGGTCGAGATCGCCAAGGCGGTTTCGCTCGATGCGCGCATCCTGATCATGGACGAGCCGACCTCGGCGCTCAGTGCGGCGGAAGTCGAGATCCTGTTCAAGGTGATCGCCGACCTCAAGGCGCGCGGCGTGGCGATCGTCTACATCTCGCACCGGCTGGAAGAGCTGATCCGCATTGGCGACTACATCACGGTGCTGCGCGATGGACACATCACCGGCCAGGAAGAGATGAAAAACGTCGACACGCGGTGGATCGTGCGGCAGATGATCGGCTCCGACGCCAAGGATTTCGCCAAGGCCGACGGCCATGTTCCCGGCGAAGAAATATTCCGCGCCGAGGACATCTGCCTGCCGCGCGCCACCGGCGGGCTGGCGGTCGATCACGTCTCGCTGTCGCTGCGCGCCGGCGAGATCCTCGGCATATACGGCCTGATGGGCGCCGGGCGGAGCGAGCTGTTCGACTGCATCATGGGCCGCCATGGCCAGGCTACCGGCGCCATCTTCATCGCCGGCAAAAAGGTCAAGGAGCGCGACACGACGCGGCGTATCCGGCGCGGGCTGGCGCTGATCCCCGAAGACCGCCAACGCGAAGGGCTGGTGTCGATCCTCTCCGTCGCCAGCAATCTGACACTGGCCAGCCTGTCGCGTTTTGTCCGCCTGTTTCACATTCGCGGCGGCCAAGAGAAGCAGGCGGTGACGCAGATTGTGCGGGAACTGGCGATCAAGGTCGCCGACCCGGCGCAGGAGGTCTCATCGCTGTCGGGCGGCAACCAGCAAAAGGTGGTGATCGGCAAGGCGCTGCTCACCGGGCCAAAGGTGCTGCTGATGGACGAGCCCAGCCGCGGTATCGATGTCGGCGCCAAGGCCGACGTCTTCGGCACCATGCGCAAGCTGTCGCGCGACGGGCTGGGCATTCTGTTCGCCACCTCGGATCTCGATGAGGTGATGGCGCTGTCCGACCGCATCGCGGTGATGAGCAATGGGAAACTGACGGGCATGTTCGATCGCACCGAGGCGACGGAGGCAGCCCTTGTCGCCGCTTCGGCACTTGGCCACGGACCGGCCCCGCACACGGAGAACCCATGACTGACATCCCGGCCAAGGCGGCTGTCCCCTCCGTTTCGAGCGGCTCGCTGCTGCTGACGCTGATGAAGGCGAGGACCTTCATCGCGCTGATCGCCGTCTTGATCTTCTTCTCGATCGCGGCGCCGAATTTCCTGTCGACAGCCAATCTGATCCTGATGTCGAAACATGTGGCGCTGAACGCCTTCCTCGCCATGGGCATGACCTTCGTCATCATCACCGGCGGCATCGATCTCTCAGTCGGCTCGATCGTCGGCCTGTGCGGCATGGTCGCCGGCTACCTCGTGCTCAACGGCATCGACCTGCAATTCGGCTACACCGTCTATTTCAACGTCGTCGAGATCGCGCTGATCACGCTGGCGGTCGGCATATTGATCGGCGCCGTCAACGGACTGCTGATCACCAGGCTGAACGTCGCGCCGTTCATCGCCACGCTCGGCGTGCTCTATGTCGCGCGCGGCCTGGCGTTGCTGTCGTCGGACGGCCGCACCTTCCCCAACCTCGTCGGCAAGCCGGAGCTTGGCACCACCGGGTTTGGTTTCCTCGGCGCCGGGCGGCTGCTCGGCCTGCCGGTGGCGATCTGGATACTGATCGTCGTTGCGCTGGCGGCGGCCTACCTCGCCAAATACACCCCGCTCGGCCGCCACATCTTCGCCGTCGGCGGCAATGAACGGGCGTCGCGAATTTCGGGCGTTCGTGTCAACATGGTGAAAATGTTCGTCTACATGTTCTCCGGCTTCTGCGCGGCGATCGTCGGCCTGATCATCTCGTCCGAACTGATGGCCTCGCACCCGGCAACAGGCGAAAGTTTCGAGCTCAACGCCATTGCGGCGGCGGTGCTCGGCGGCACCTCGATGTCGGGTGGGCGCGGCACGATCGGCGGCACCATTGTCGGCGCCTTCGTCATCGGCATTCTTTCGGACGGGTTGGTGATGATGGGCGTGAGTTCCTTCTGGCAGATGGTGATCAAGGGCCTTGTCATCATCGTCGCCGTCGTCGTCGACCAAGCGCAGCGCCGGCTGCAGAGCCGGGTGACGCTGATGCAGATGGCAAAGGCAGGCTGAGCATGGCGGAGTTGCGGGGAGGGCTCATCGGCTGCGGCTTCTTTGCCATCAACCAGATGCATGCCTGGCGCGACATTGAAGGCGCCGCGATGGTCGCCATTTGCGACCGCGACCCGGAGCGGCTGCGCATCATCGGCGACCAGTTCGGCATTGCGAAGCGCTACACCGACGCGGCAGAGATGTTTGCAAGCGAAAGCCTCGACTTCGTCGATATCGCCACCACCGTTCCCAGCCATCGTCCGCTGGTCGAGATGGCGGCGCTGCACCGTGTGCCGGTGATTTGCCAAAAGCCGTTCGCGCCGACGCTTGCCGACGCCAAGGCGATGGTGAGGGCCTGCGTGGAAGCCGGCGTACCGCTGATGGTGCATGAGAATTTTCGCTGGCAGTCGGCGATCCAGGCGGTGCGTGCCGTGCTCGACAGCGGCGAGATCGGCACGCCGTTCTTCGGGCGCATCTCCTTCCGCTCTGCCTATGACGTGTTTTCCGGCCAGCCCTATCTCGCCAAGGGAAAGCGCTTCATCATCGAGGACCTCGGTATCCACAGTCTCGACATCGCCCGTTTTCTACTGGGCGACGTGTCGACGATCACGACGCGAACCGCGCGCATCAACCCCGGCATCGCGGGCGAAGATGTCGCGACGATGCTGATGGACCACAAGAGCGGGGCGACGTCAGTGGTCGACTGTAGCTACGCGACGAAGCTCGCCACCGAACCGTTTCCCGAAACGCTGATCGAGATCGACGGCAGCGACGGCACGATCCGCTTGGCGCAGGGATATCGGCTCACCGTCACCGGCAGGAGCGGCACGAAGATCACCGACGTTTCGCCGCCCGTACTCGCCTGGGCATCGCGCCCATGGCACAACATCCAGGAGAGCGTCGTCGCCATCCAGCAGCACTGGGTCGACTGCCTGGCAAAGGGAACCGAGCCGGCGACCTCGGGCGCCGACAACCTCAAGACATTCGCGCTGGTCGAGGCGGCCTATCTGGGCGCCGCGAGCCACGAACCTGTCCACCTGGATGGCTTGCTGACATGACAGCCGACGCCTTCCTCCTCTACGGTACGCATGCCGTCGAGGCGGAGCCGGTCAGGCTGAATGCCGGTCTGCTCAGCGCCGACTTTGTCAACGGCAACCTGCGCACCATCCGTTACGGTGGCATCGAAGTGTTGCGCGCCATCGCCTACATCGTGCGCGACCGCGACTGGGGCACCTATGAACCGGCGCTGACGGACCTTGCCGTCGATCAGGACGCCGACAGCTTCTCCGTCAGCTACTCCGCAACTTGCTTAGCGCCGGGCGGAAGCCGGCTAGACTTTCGCGCTACGATCAAGGGCTCCGCCAACGGTAACCTGGTGTTCGACGTCTGCGCGGTCCCTGAAAGCGATTTCGAGACCAACCGTTGCGGTTTCTGCATCCTGCATCCGATCGCCGGCCTCGCCGGCAGTGCGGTGACGGTCGAGCATACCGACGGCAGCGTGGTGGCGACGAAACTGCCGCTGTTGATCGATCCCTGGCAGCCTTTCAAGGATTTGCGCGCGATCACCCATGAGGTCCGGCCGGGCATCACTGCCGAATGCCGGATGGAGGGCGACACTTTCGAGATGGAGGACCAGCGTAACTGGTCGGACGCGTCCTACAAGACCTATGTGCGGCCACTGGCGCTGCCTTGGCCCTATGTGCTGCCGGCCGGCCAAACTGTAAGCCAGACGGTCAGGCTTCGCATCACCGGCGAGGGGGGAATGCCGGCCGCAGCATCTGCCGCCGAACCGGTCAGCGTCGAACTCGGCGAGACCGGGCAGAGGCTGCCGGATCTCGGCGTGATCATCTACCCGGATGAGGTCGAAGCAGCGCTCGCAAATCTTTCGACATTGACCGAGCTCGGCCCGCAGCAACTTGTCTTCCACTACGATCCGACGCGCGGCCACGGTCTCGAAGCATTGCAGTCTTATGCAAGGCTCACCGCCGCCTATCCGGTGCAGACGACGCTGGAATGCGTCGTTGCCTGCGCGGGCGACCTCGATGCCGAGCTGTCAGGCGTTGCCGACATGGTGCGTCAAGCCGGGTTGAAGCTTTCGGCCATTGCCGTCTCGCCTTCGGTTGACCGGCAGTCGACACCGCCGGGCAGTGCGTGGCCGGACTGTCCGCCGCTCGAAGACGTCTATGACGCGGCGCGGCGCGCCTTTCCCGATATCCGGCTTGGTGGCGGCATGTTCAGCTATTTCACCGAGCTCAACCGCAAGCGCGTGCCGGGGGGCCTGCTCGATTTCGTCACCCACTGCACGTGCCCGATCGTGCACGCTGCCGACGATCTCAGCGTCATGCAGTCGCTGGAGGCGCTGCCCTTCATCACCGCGTCGACGCGGGCGATCTTCGGGGCAAAGCCCTACCGCATCGGTCCGTCGACGCTCGCCATGCGCCAGAACCCCTATGGCGGCGCGACCAAGGGCAATCCCGGGGGACAGCGCATCGCCATGGCCGATCGCGACCCTCGTCATGCCGGCCTGTTCGCTGCCGCATGGACGATCGGCTATGCCGCGCGTGTCGCGCCGGCCGGGCTGGAACTGCTCACGCTGTCCGGCTTCGCCGGGCCCTTCGGCGTGCTCGCAGCATCCGGCGAACCCGTCGCGGAAGGATCGCCTCGGCCGATCTTCGATGCCATCAAGGGGCTTTGCGAACTGGCCGGCCTTACGTATGTGGCGACGAAAACGAGCGACGAGACCAAGGTGCTGGCGCTGGCCGGCCGCTCCGCTTCGGGCAAGACCGTGGCGTGGCTGGCGAACCTGACGGCGGACGACGTGACGGTCGACATCTCAGCGCTTGGCCGAGGCCAACTGGTGATGACCCCTTACGCGATCACGCGGATCAGCTGAAATCAGTTGCCGGAGTTCATCACATAAAGCGCGCGCGAGCGCTCGAGGTGCTTGATCATCGCCTTCTCGGCGCCGTCGGCATCCTTCTTCTCGATGCGGCCGATGATCTCTTCATGCTCGGTCAGCGTGAACTGTTCCTTGCCGGTCCAGATCAGCATTTCGGTGTGATATTCCTTCAGCCAACCGAGCATCGCCTCGCTGACGGCGATATAGATCGGGTTGCCTGAAATGGCCGCGATCTGGGTGTGAAACTTCATGTCGGCTGAAATGAAAGCCTCGGAATCGCCGCGAAAGCCACGCTGTTCGGCAATTGTGGCCCGCAGCTGCTCAACGTCCTCGGCAGTGGCGTTTTCGGCGGCTTCCCTGACCATACCGCGCTCGAAGAAGATGCGCGCCGTTTTCAGGTGTTCCAACGTGTCCTTCGACGACGACAGGATGATCTTGGCTGCGCCATCGACCTGCTTGATGATCGACTTGGCGGTCAGCTGCAGCACCTTGGCGCGTTCCCCATGCGAGATCGCGACGAGGCCCATATTGCTCAGCGCCTGCATCGCCTCGCGGATCGCGGGACGGCCGACCTCGAAGCGCTCCATCAACTCGCGCTCCGACGGCATGTCGTCGCCCGGCGTCAATTCTCCGCTGGTGATCAGGCGCTTCAGCCGCAAAAACACTTCGTCGGAAAGTTTGCGCCGGACGATCGGCTCCGAACGGTTCATCGTCGCGAATCACTCCCTTGACCTGTGTCTATCTAGCACTGCCACCGCGATTTTCGGAACGCCTGTCTGACCGCTCGACCGTACCCCGCCAGACAGGATATCACTTGCAAAGCTTATGTACTCATTATACCAGGTTTCGACGATCAAGGAACTCTTTTCGAACCCCCTGCGGCCTCAGACAACGAACCATGATCACGTTCACCTACCGCATCGAGACATCAGGCAGCATCGAGAGGCTGGCAGCCAAGATCGCCAGCGACCAGTCGACTGGAACCTTCGTCGCGCTGCCCGGCGAGACCGAGGAACTGAAAGCCCGGGTGGCCGCGCGTGTCCTGGCCATTCGGCACCTGCCGGACGCACTTCGCCCCTCCATTCCCGAGGCCGGTAACGGGCCGTTCAAGCGCGCGGATGTCGACATCGCCTTTCCATTCGATGCCATCGGCCACGACCTGTCGGCTCTGATGACCATTGCCATCGGCGGCGCCTATTCGATCAAGGGCCTGTCCGGCATTCGCGTTGTCGACATGAAGCTGCCGGAGCAATTCCGCGGCGCGCATCCAGGTCCGCAATTCGGCGTCGCCGGCAGCCGCAGGCTGACAGGTGTCACGGATCGGCCGATCATCGGCACCATCGTCAAGCCGGCGCTGGGGCTGCGGCCCCCCGAGACCGCCGCGATGGTGGGCGAGCTGATCGCCGCCGGTGTCGATTTCATCAAGGACGATGAGAAGCTGATGAGCCCAGCCTATTCGCCGCTGGCGGAGCGGGTAAAGGCAATCATGCCGCTGATCCTCGACCACGAGCAGAGGACCGGCAAGAAGGTGATGTATGCCTTCGGCATCTCGCATGCCGACCCGGACGAGATGATGCGCAAACACGATCTGGTGGCCAAGGCCGGCGGCAATTGCGCGGTGGTCAACATCAACTCCGTCGGTTTCGGTGGCCTGGCCTTCTTGAGAAAACGCTCCAGCCTGGTGCTTCACGCTCATCGCAACGGCTGGGACATCCTCACCCGCCATCCCGGCCTCGGTATGAACTTCAAGGTCTGGCAACAGTTCTGGCGGCTGCTCGGCGTCGACCAGTTCCAGATCAACGGCATCCAATCGAAATACTGGGAGCCGGACGCGTCTTTCGTCGAGTCCTTCAAGGCGGTGACGACGCCGATTTTTGCGCCTGAGGATTGCGCCTTGCCTGTGGCGGGCTCCGGCCAATGGGGCGGGCAAGCACCCGAGACCTATGAACGGACCGGCCGGACGGTCGATCTGCTCTATCTGTGCGGCGGCGGCATCGTCAGCCATCCGGATGGACCGGGCGCCGGGGTGCGTGCCGTGCAGCAAGCCTGGCAGGCGGCGGTCGACGGCATTCCGCTGGCGGATTTCGCCTTGAGCCATCCGGAGCTGGCGCGGTCGATCGAAAAATTCGGCGACGGCAAAGCGGCCTGAAGCAATGCAAGACCTGCTTCTCAGCTATTATGGCGACGACCTCACCGGCTCGACCGACGCCATGGAAGCGCTCGAACTCGGCGGCGTGCCGACCGTGCTGTTCATGCGCCAGCCGGACGCGGCCATGCTTGCGCAGTTCAGCCACTGCCGCGCCATTGGATTGGCCGGCACCAGCCGCAGCGAGACGCCACAATGGATGGACACGCATCTGAGCGATGCCTTCGCTTGGCTGAAGACGCTGAATGCCGCGATCTGTCACTACAAGGTCTGCTCGACCTTCGATTCCAGTCCGACGATCGGCAGCATCGGTCGCGCCATCGAGATCGGCCGCTCGGTCTTCGCGCAGGACAGCGTGCCGCTGCTGGTCGGGGCGCCGCAGCTCAAGCGTTACACGGCCTTCGGTCATTTGTTCGCGGCCTATCGTGAAAAGTATTTCCGCATCGACCGCCATCCGGTGATGAGCCGCCACCCGACGACGCCGATGGATGAATCCGACCTGCTCATCCATCTGTCGCGGCAGACGGAGCTCACATCGGGGCTGGTCGACCTCGCGACGTTGCAGTCGGTGGCGCGCTCGGAGGCCTTCGACCGCTTGCTCGCAGAGGGCACCGACATCGTACTTGTCGATGTCGACAGCCGCGAGACGCAGGCGCTTGCCGGCAAGGAGATATGGCGCGTCCGCAAGCCGGGCGGTTCGTTCGTCGTCGGCTCGTCGGGGATCGAATATGCGCTGCTGGCCGAATGGGTGTCTAACGGGACAGTCAGAGCTGAACCAGAATTTTCGCCGCCGGGTGCCGCCGACCGGATCGCGGTCGTCTCGGGCAGTTGTTCGCCGACGACCGAACGACAGATCCGTCACGCTTTGACTGACGGCTTCGACGGCATCGAGGTCGATCCCGTCGAACTGATCTCCGAAGCTTCCGGAGATGCGATCGCACGCGCGACGGCAGCCGGTCGCGCCAGTCTGGAAGCCGGGCGCAGCGTCGTTCTCTACACGGCCCTTGGACCCGCGGCCGATAGGGGGGGCGAAATCGACCGCCAGGAAGGCGCCCGCCACAAGCTCGGGCGGGGCCTCGGCGAACTGCTTCGCGCGCTGACCATCGAGCAGAAGTTGCAGCGCGTGGTCGTTGCCGGCGGCGATACGTCGAGCCACGCGCTCGGCCAGATGGGTGTCGATGCGCTGACCGTGCGGATGCCGTTGCCGGCGTCGCCGGGCTCGCCGCTTTGCGTCGCTCACTCGCGCGTCAAGGCGATCGATGGGCTGGAGGTGGCACTCAAGGGCGGGCAGGTTGGAACCGACCGCTATTTCAGCGCCATCCGTGACGGCCTTAGCAGCTGATTACGCGTCGCCTGGCAACGGCGAGATCCATTCATGCCCTCTAACGGCGCCGTGGCGGTTTTGTCGCGCATGTTGACGTTAAATTCACATAAAGATATGAGTTCTTTGTTGCGGCGAGGTGCTTTTGCCGTTTGTCCCCCTTGCTCTATCGGGGTTGTCGCCATGTGTTTCGCCCTTGCATCAGACTGCAGGATCGCCCTGTAGCAATCGCCAATGCTGAAAGAGGCGGTGATCATGCCCAGCCTGCTCGGAATCGATAACGGCCTCACGGTCACCAAGGCGGTCATCTTCGATGCCGACGGCACGCAATTGTCCGTGGCGCGTCGCCGGGTGCCGCAATCGATGCCCCACGCGCGCTGGGTGGAGCGCGACATGTCAGGCCTGTGGCAAGCAACAGCCGACGCCATCAAGGAGGCGATCGCGCTCTCCGGCAGGCCGGCGGAAGACATCAAGGCGGTGGCGGCGACCGCGCATGGCGATGGTCTCTATCTGCTCGATCATGATCGTCAGCCTTTGGGACCAGGCATC
Source organism: Mesorhizobium sp. LSHC412B00 (assembly GCF_000503035.1). Classification (NCBI taxonomy): domain Bacteria; kingdom Pseudomonadati; phylum Pseudomonadota; class Alphaproteobacteria; order Hyphomicrobiales; family Phyllobacteriaceae; genus Mesorhizobium; species Mesorhizobium sp. LSHC412B00. Next base: position 206,535 of record NZ_AYWB01000003.1, read on the forward strand.
CTGTCGCTCGACAGCCGCGCCGGCGACATTGTCGAAAGGTGGTCCGCCGCTACCGTTTTCACCGATGCGCTGGCGACGACAGGCCAGACGCCGCATGTTTCGGCGCCGTCGGCGCTGCTGGCGTGGCTTAAGCAGAACGATCCTGATCGCTATGGCCGCATCGGCCATGTGCTGGCCTGCAAGGACTGGCTGCGCTTTTGCCTGACCGGCACGATCGGGACCGACCGCACGGAGGCAAGCACCTCATTCACGGATTTTCGCACGCAAGCCTATGCGCCTGAAGCGCTGCGCATCTTCGGGTTGGAGGATCTGTTCAACGCGCTGCCGCCGGTGGCGCATTCCGCTGACATCGCCGGTCAAGTCACAGCCGATGCCGCCGAAAAGACCGGCCTTCGCAAGGGAACACCGGTCGCCTGCGGCCTGCACGACGTGGCCGCCTCGGCGCTTGGCATGGGCGGCCATGAAGACGGCGTGCTCGCCATCGTCGCCGGCACCTATTCCATCAATGAAGTCGTCTCTTCGCAACCGCGCGTCGACCGGCGTTGGTTCTGCCGCAACGCCATCGACGCGGGCCGTTGGAACAACATGTCGATCTCGCCGGCCTCGACCGCGAACTACGACTGGTTTCTCGACACGTTTTGCCGCGCGGAGCAGGACAGGACGGATGGCGGCTCCCTCCACGAATTGCTGGCGGGAGAGATCGACGCGGCGTTGAAGAAGCCTTCGACCATCCTGTTTCATCCCTATCTGTTCGGCTCTCCCTATGGCGATTTGGCCAGCGGCAGCTTTGTCGGCCTGCATGGCTGGCACAATCGCGGCGACATGTTGAAGGCGGTTCTGGAAGGCATAGTCTTCAATCACCGCACCCATGTCGAAGCCTTGCGTGACGGCTTTGCTGTCAGCGAGATCCGCCTGACTGGCGGCGGTTCGCGCAATCCTGCTTTCGTGCAGATGTTTGCCGACGTGCTGAACGCCCCGGTCACCGTCACATCGACGGATGAGACCGCGGCTTTGGGCGCAGCACTTTGCGCAGGTGCCGCGGTCGGCTTGTTCAAGACGCCGCAAGAGGGTGCAAGGCAGATCGGCATGACGGCGCGGACATATCAGCCAGCGCCGGCCTCCAGTGCTGTGTTCAACGAGCGGTTTTCGCTCTACTGCCGCATCGCCGAGCAGATGAAGTCGCATTGGCCTGATATCGAAAGGCTGGCGCGGCCGGGGGTAAACGCATGATCAAGGCCGACGAACGACGCGAAGAGATCGCCGATTATGTGATCAAGCTCGGCCAGGTGCGCATCGATGATCTGGTCGAGCATTTCGGGGTGTCGCGCATGACCATCCACCGGCACATCGACCGGCTGGCGCAACAGGGCGTGCTGCGCAAGCTGCATGGCGCGGTGACGGTTCAGCCGTCCGGTCTCTACGAGAGCGCGTTTCGCTATCGGGTGACGGTCAACAGGGCGGAGAAGGATGCGCTGGCGCGGGCAGCACTGGATTATGTCGAGGCCGGCCAGGTGGTGATGCTCGACGATTCATCGACAGCAAACGCGGTCGCCACGCTGCTGCTCGACGTCAAGCCGTTGACGGTTGTCACCAACAGCGTGTCGACGGCGGGCCAATTGATCAATGTGGACGATATCGATTTCATCTGCCTCGGCGGCCAGTATCACGGCACCTACAATGCCTATATCGGCATCGTCTGCGAGAACGCCGTGGCGCAGTTGCGCGCCAATGTGCTGATCTGTTCGGCTTCGGCCGTCACCGAAACCACGGCTTTCATCCAGGATCCGAATGTCGTGCGGGTCAAGCAGGCGATGATGACCGCCTCCGTGAAGCGCATCCTTTTGGTCGACCACGCAAAATTCGACCGGATCGCGCTGCATGTCTTCGACGATCTGACCAGTTTCGACGCCGTGCTGGTGACCGAGGGCCTCGGCGATGCGCAGGCGCAGAGCCTCGAGCGGGCCGGGGTGAAACTGCGCATCGTCAAGACGAAAGCGCCATGAGCCGAACAGACGGAGCAGGGGCGGACAATCCCGCCGGGCGTCTCGCCGCGATAGCCGGGACCGGCGAGGTCGACGTCGTCATTCTTGGCGCCGGCATCAACGGGGCAGGGCTGTTTCGCGAACTGTGCGCGCAAGGTGTCAGCTGCCTGATCGTCGACAAGGCGGATTTCGGCTCGGGCACCAGTGCCGCGCCGTCGAGGCTCATCCACGGCGGCCTGAAATATCTCGAGACGGGCGAGTTCGGGCTGGTGGCGCAGTCGACGCTCGAACGCAATCTGCTTCTGCAAAACGCGCCGCACTATGTCAGCCCGCTGCCGACCGTCATCCCGATCTTCTCGTGGAGCAAGGGCATGCTCGCGGCGTTGCGAACGCTGCTCGGCTCGACCAGCGCGCCTCGCAGCCGCGGCGCCATACTGATCAAGATCGGGCTGATGATCTACGACTTCTATGGTTCGCGAAACCAGGTCATGCCGCGCCACCGCATGGTCGCGCGGCGGCAGGCGCTTGGCGAGATGCCGGCGCTCAATCCGGCGATCGTCGCCACCGGCACCTACTACGACGCCAAGATAAGTCACCCGGAAAGGCTGGTGCTGGAACTGATCCTCGACGGCTTGCAGGCTCACGCGGCGTCTGCCGGTGCCAACTACACGACACTGGCGGCTTCAGCCAATGGCGTGCTCACCTTCCAGCCGGAAAACGGCGCGGCCTTTTCGGTGCGGCCGAAGCTGGTGGTGAACGCCGGCGGTCCGTGGATCGACGACGTCAATGCGTTGCTTGGTGCTCCATCGAAGATGATCGGCGGCACCAAGGGCTCGCATATCCTGTTAAAGCATGACGAACTGGTCAAAAGCCTAAATGGGCGCATGCTCTATTTCGAGGCCGACGACGGCCGCATCTGCCTGGTCTACGACTATCTCGGCCTGGCGCTGGTCGGTTCGACCGACATCAAGGCCGACAATCCGGACGCGGTCCGCTGCGAACCCGAAGAAGTCGACTATCTGCTCGACAGCGTGCGAACGCTGCTGCCGGGCATGGCGTTCGAGCGCGACCAGATCGTCTACGCCTATAGCGGCATCCGGCCACTGCCGACGTCCGAGGCAGCGACGCCCGGACTGATCAGCCGCGATCATTCGGCGCCCGTTGCCGAGCCGGACGGCAACAGGCCCTTTGCAGTCATTTCGCTGGTCGGCGGCAAATGGACGACGTTCCGCGGCTTTGCCGAGGAAGTCACTGATACCGTACTCAAGCGCTTGCAGCGCAGCCGCAAGATGTCGACTCAGTCGATGCCGATCGGCGGTGGGCGGGATTTTCCGGCCAATGCCGCCGCGCGCGCGGACTGGCTGGCTGAGGCACAGCAGGCAACGGGCGCCGGGGAAGGGCGCCTTGATCAATTGCTGTCGCGCTACGGGACCAGAGCCGTTGAGATCGCCAGGCACGGGTCGGATGATGAGGGTTGCCTGCCGGACTCCGGCGGCTACGGCAAGGCGGAAATCGACTACATCGCGCGCAACGAGTTCGTCGAACATCTGGCCGATGTCGTTATGCGCCGCAGCACGTTGGCGATAGGCGGCTCGCTGACGAGCCGCGACCTGCAGGAGATTGCCGCGATCGCGGGGCGGGCGTTGGGGTGGAGCACCGAGCGCCTCACGCGGGAGGTCGAAGCCGCTGTTGTCGAGCTCGAAGGCAGGAACCTGATGCGGCTGGACTGATCGCTTGATCGCCGACGCCTAGCTTTTCCTGAGGCAATCCGATCGATTTGCCCTTGTTGCGCCCTGTGCATCAACCTTCCCATTTTGCACCCGGATTGGGATTTGCCGGCGCCTACGGGCTCATGCCGTCACTGGATCCGGTAACACAAATTGACGTTAAAGTAACACTACCGTATGGTCATATTGTATGCTTACCTTCTAATAGGCTCGCGTTGGCTGCCGAACGTCGGCTGAGGCAACCATCTGCGGAGGGATTGACAGCGGTGCAAAGGTATGAAAATTTTTGCACACAAAGATAATATTATCACCCTGGGGAGGGGATGGCTTGAATTCCGGCGGAAGCGCAAACCGCGACCATGAATCCAGCCTCGCCACGCGCGCGGCCTGGCTGCACTATGCCGGTGGTCTGACCCAGGCCCAGGTGGCCAAGCGGCTTGGCCTGACCAGCCTCAAGGCGCATAGGCTGATCACCAAGGCCAACCAGGAAGGTCTGGTCAGGGTCTTCATCGACGGCGACGTCGCCGAATGCGTCGACCTGGAACAGCGCCTGATCGCCGCCTATGGGCTCCACTATTGCGAGGTGGTTCCCGATCTCGATCAGGACGAACTGCCGCTCAAGGGGCTGGGCATTGCCGGCGCCCAGTTCCTGAAGCGCGAAATCGATCGCGGCGAAGACATGCTGATCGGCGTCGGCCATGGCCGCACGCTTGCCGCCAGCGTCGAATATCTGACGCGCGCAACTGCTGCTCACATCCGTTTCGTCTCGCTGCTTGGCGGCGTGACGCGCAAATTCGCCGCCAACCCGCACGACGTCATGCATCGCCTGGCAGAGCGGACCGGCGCGCAGGCTTTCGTCATGCCGGTGCCTTTTGTCGCCAATACCGCCGAGGACCGCGAAGTGCTGCTTGGCCAGCGCGGCATCAGCGATGTGTTCGCTCTCGCCAGCCGGTCCGACCTGATGTTCGTCGGAATAGGCACGGCCGAGCGGGAGGCGTCGCTGGTCGCCACCGGCATGATCGAGCCTTCCGAAATCGACGAGGTCAAGCGTGACGGCGGCGTTGGTGAATTGCTGGCGCATTTCTTCGACGACAAGGGGCGTCCGGTCGAAACGGCGCTGTCGGAAAGAATACTGGCGCTTCCGCGCGATCAGTTGAAGGGCCGCAGGATCGTTGCCGTCGCCGGCGGCAAGGTGAAGGTGCGCGCCATCAAGGCAGTACTCGAAAGCCGTTATCTCAGCGGCCTGATCACCGACGAATGCACGGCCCGCGCGCTGGTCGAGCTCGACGATGCAGCCGGGACCGCGAAGCGCTGCGTGAACGGAGGAACTTCGAATGCGTGACAACGGACAATCCGCACCGCTGGTGGTTGCATCATGAGCGCGAAGGCCACCGCCCGGCAAGCTTCGCCCGGCCTGCGCCGGGTGCTTGCCGGCGCTGCGGTTGTGGTTCTGCTCGGCGCCATGGCGCTCGATACCAAGGTGATCAAGATCGGCTCTGCCGGCGATGTTCGCAACGCGGTGTTTTCGGCGGCCGACTACGGCAAGTCTGAATTTCCCAAGGTGCAGGCCGATGTCGAAGCGCGTGCCGCCGACGCCGCAACGGTGGCAACGGCGATCGCCAAGGACAGGGCGACGGCCGAAAAGGAATATGGCGTGCCGGCGGGAGTCGGACCGGTCATCTCGGTCAAGTTCACCGGCGTCGTCGGCGAGGGAAAATCGGGCATCTACAAGGTCGCGGTCGACGGTTTGCCGGACACGTTGACCGTCCGCGTACAGACTGGGCCGGCGATCAACGGCACCGAGCTTCGCGACGCCACCGGCAAGATCACCTTTGGTCAGTTCACCAACCAGATCGAGTATCAGGACGCCGGCTCGGCGCTGAACAACGAGATGAAGAAGGAGGTGCTGGCGAAAGTCGATACCAGTGACTTGACCGGCAAGACAATAGCGGTGGTCGGCGTCTTCAAGCTGGTCAATCCGAAGAGCTGGCTGGTCACACCGGTGAGGCTGGACGTCAAATGAATTCGGCTTCCGGCACAGAACCAGCGACTGGCGACGCCGTGCTTTCGGCGCGCAATGTCGTCATGTCGTATGGCGGCGTCCACGCGCTCAAGGGCGTCAATTTCGACATCCATCGCGGCAAGGTCACCACCCTGTTCGGAGAGAATGGCGCCGGCAAATCGACGCTGATGAAGATCCTGTCCGGCGTGGTGACGCCGACATCCGGCGACATCGTGCTCGACGGCAATCTCGTCAGCTTCTCCTCGTCGTCGGACGCGCGCGATCGCGGCATTTCGATCATCCACCAGGAGCTCAGCCTGGCGCCAAATCTAAGCGTTCGCGACAACATCTTCATGGGCCGCGAACTGCGCACCAGAACCGGCCTCGACTTCGCCGAGGAGTCGCGCCAAGCGCGGGCGCTGATGGCCGACCTCGAAGAAGACATCGATCCGATGACCTTGGTGGAGGACCTGCGCCTGGGGCAGCAGCAGATCGTCGAGATCGCACGCGCGCTATCGGTCGACAGCCGCATCCTGATCATGGACGAGCCGACCTCCGCGCTGAGCGCCACGGAGGTCGAAGTGCTGTTCAAGGTGATCCGCGATCTGACTAGCCGCGGTGTCTCCATCGTCTACATCTCGCATCACCTCGAAGAGGCGCTGCAGATCACCGACTACGCCGTCGTGCTGCGTGACGGGGCGATCACGGCGACGGCCGAAGCCAAGGACATCGACCTCGAATGGATCGTCCGCAACATGGTGGGTGAGAATTTCGACCTCGGCTCGCCGCCGACCGGCCACGAGTTCGGCGCGGTGGCGCTGTCGATCGAGGATGTCAGCGTCACCGACGCTTCGGGTTCAGGCTACGTCGTCGATCATCTGTCGCTGGATGTCAAAGCGGGCGAGATCGTCTGCATCTATGGGCTGATGGGCGCGGGCCGCACGGAATTGCTGGAGGCCGTCGCCGGCCGTGTGCCCATGGCGGGCGGGCGGGCGCTGCTGGAGGGTGAGGATGTTTCGGGACTGACCATTGCCCAGCGCATCGCCCGAGGTCTGGTTCTGGTCCCCGAGGATCGCCAGCGCGATGGCCTGGTTCAGACCATGACCGTCGGCCGCAACCTGTCGCTTGCCAGCATCGAGGCATTCGCCAAGGGGCTCTTCCTCTCCCGGCAGAGGGAGCGCGCACTGATCGACGATTCGATCCGCAAGGTGACCATCAAGACCGCGGGCGGCAACGCCATGATCGGATCGCTGTCGGGCGGCAACCAGCAGAAGGTCGTCATAGGCAAGATGCTGACGACGAATCCCAAGGTCATCCTTCTCGACGAGCCGAGCCGCGGCATCGACGTCGGCGCGAAGGCCGAAGTCTTTCGCTTGCTCAGCGAGCGTGCCGCGCAAGGCCTGGCGGTCGTCTTCTCGACCTCGGAGGTCAATGAGTGCCTCAGCATCGCCCACCGCATCGTCGTCATGCGGCGCGGCAAGATTTCAGCCGAATTCGGCGCCAACGCCACCAAAGAGCAGATCATGGCCGCCTCCGGCGAAGCCGTGGTCGCCTGACCACAGAATTTCCGGAGCCCGACCCATGAGCGATGTCAGCCAGGCCAGCAAACAGTCCAGCCCCAATGCGGGCGGAGAGGGCTTCGACGTGGCCAAGCTGCTGCTCGAAGGCCGGGCCTTCTTTGCCCTGATCGTCATCATTGTCGTCTTCTCGATCCTGTCGCCCTACTACCTCTCGGTGGCGAATTTCCTGACCATGGCTTCGCATGTCGCCATCTTCGGGATTCTCGCCGTCGGCATGCTGCTCGTCATCCTCAATGGCGGCATCGACCTGTCGGTGGGGTCGACGCTCGGGCTTGCCGGCGTCGTCGCCGGTTTTCTGATGCAAGGCGTGACGCTGACCTGGCTCGGCGTCGTTCTCTATCCGCCGGTCTGGGTGGTCGCGGTGCTGGCCTGCATGCTGGGCGCCGCTGTCGGGCTGATCAACGGCGTGCTGATCGCGCGGTTCAAGGTTCCGGCCTTTGTCGCCACGCTCGGCGTCATGTACATGGCGCGCGGCCTGGCACTGCTGATGACCAGCGGCCTGACCTACAACAATCTCGGCGGCAAGCCGGAGTTGGGCAACACCGGTTTCGACGCGCTCGGCTTCAACCGCCTGTTCGGCGTGCCGACCGGCGTAGTGGTGCTGGCGGTGATCGCGCTGATAGGCAGCATCGTGTTGAACCGCACCGCTTTCGGGCGCTGGCTCTACGCCTCCGGCGGCAATGAGCGCGCCGCCGAACTCTCCGGCGTTCCGGTCAAGACCGTGCAGATTTCGGTCTATGTGCTTTCCGGTATCTGCGCCGCCATTGCCGGCCTGATCCTGTCATCGCAGCTTACTTCGGCCGGACCGACCGCCGGCACCACTTACGAATTGACGGCCATCGCCGCCGTCGTCATCGGCGGCGCGGCATTGACCGGCGGACGCGGCAACATCCGCGGCACATTGCTCGGGGCCTTCGTCATCGGCTTCCTGTCGGATGGTCTGGTGATCATCGGCATCTCATCCTACTGGCAAACAGTGTTCACCGGCGCCGTCATCGTGCTCGCCGTGCTCCTCAATGCCGTTCAGTATCGCCGCCGTAGCAAGCTTCCAGCTTCGACGGGCGGCCAACCGACTTCTCAGAAACGGGGGAAGGCCGAACCGGCCAATCCTGCCCAAGGGAAGACTGCCAGATGAACTGGCAGCAACACCGCGTAAATCATTGGAGGAATGTACATGAAAATCGTGCTTAGAAGTTTGCTTGCCGCCGCGATGGTGGTCGGGTTTAGCGCAGCCGCATCGGCCGCAGGCCTGATCTCGATCATCGTCAACGATCCGGCCAACCCGTACTGGCTGACCGAGGGCAACGTCGCCAAGGCGGAAGCCGAGAAGCTTGGCTATACGGCCAACGTCGCCGCCCACAAGGGCGACACCAACACGGAAAGCAATCTGATCGACACCGCCATCACCAACAAGTCGGTGGCGATCATCCTCGACCCGGCCAATGCCGATGGTTCGGTCGGCGCGGTGAAGAAGGCGATTGCCGCCAACATCCCGGTTTTCCTCGTCAATGCCGAGATCAACCAGGAAGGCCTCGCCAAGGGACAGCTCGTCTCCAACAACGCGCAAGGAGCGGCTCTCGGTGCCCAGCAGTGGGTGCAGGCGGTTGGTGAAAAGGGCAAATATGTCGAACTGCTCGGCGCTCCGTCGGACAACAACGCCGCCACGCGCTCGAACGGCTACGCGACCGTGCTCAGCCAGTATCCGGATCTCGAAAAGGCCGCTTCGCAGGTCGCCAACTGGGATCGTACCCAGGGCCACGACAAGATGCAGAGCATGCTGCAGGCCAATCCAGACATCATCGCCGTGATCAGCGGCAATGATGAAATGGCGCTCGGCGCGGTTGCGGCACTGAAGGAAGCCGGCAAGCTGGCCGGCATCAAGGTCGGCGGCTTCGACGGCTCGCCGGATGCGGTTGCGGCGATCAAGTCCGGCGAACTGCAGTACACCGTGCTGCAGCCGGTTGCCATCTTCTCGGCCAAGGCCGTGCAGCAGGCCGACTCGTTCATCAAGACGGGCGCCACCGGCGCCACCAGCGAGAAGCAGCTGTTTGATTGCCTTCTCATCACCAAGGACAATGTGGACAAGTACACCGCGCCCTTCGTGCTGTCGGAATAAACCTGCACAGGGGGTGTCCTTGCGGACACTCCCTGCCTCTTCTACGGCTTCCAGACAACAAAGACTGCTCCTTGTGAATTGCCTTCATAACCATCCGGAACTTGCGGCATGAAAGACCTGCTGATCGGGGTCGACGCGGGAACGTCCGTGATCAAATCCGTCGCTTTCGATCTGTCGGGGCGGCAGCTTGCCATGGCGTCGGTGACCAACAGCTTCGTCACGCTGGAAGGCGGCGGCGCCGAGCAGGACCTCGATCAAACCTGGCGCGACATGGCGCTGACGGTTCGCGAATTGGCGACGAAAGTTCCCGACCTAGCGCGGCGCACCGCTTCTGTCGCAATCACCGGACAGGGCGATGGCACCTGGCTGATCGATGGCGACGGTATGCCGGTCGGGCGCGCGTGGCTCTGGCTCGATGCGCGCGCCGGACATCTGGTGGACGAGATGCGCGGCGATCCCCGGGATCGCACGCGGTTCGAGATCACCGGAACCGGGCTCAACGCTTGCCAGCAAGGCGCTCAGCTCAGCTGGATAAAACGGAACAGCCCGGAAATTTTGGAGCGCGCCGCCACTGCCTTTCACTGCAAGGATTGGCTCTATTTCAAGATGACCGGCGAGCGCGCCACCGATCCCTCGGAAGGCACCTTCACCTTCGGCGATTTCCGCTCGCGCAGCTATTCCGACGAGGTGCTCGACATTCTCGATCTGACGTCGCACCGCCGCCTACTGCCGCCCATGCTCGAAGGCACGACCGACCATCATCCGCTTTCTGCGTCGGCAGCAAATGAGACCGGCCTGCTTGAGGGCACGCCGGTGGTGCTGGGCTACGTCGACATGGTCAGCACCGCGCTTGGCGCCGGCCTCTATGATCCAAGCGGCAATGTCGGCTGCACGGTCATCGGCTCGACCGGCATCCACACACGCCTGGCGCGCACAGCCGACGATGTCGTCCTCAACGACAATGCATCAGGCTACACGATCGCCATGCCGGTTCCTGGCGCCTATGCGCAGCTGCAATCCAACATGGCGGCGACGCTCAACATCGACTGGCTGCTTGGCCTGGCACGCGACGTGCTGACCGCCAGCGGCGCCAAGCCTTCGCGCGACGAATTGCTGAAAGCGCTCGATGTCTGGGTCGAAGGATCGGAGCCGGGATCGCTGATCTATCAGCCCTACATCTCGCTTGCCGGCGAACGCGGACCGTTCGTCGACCCCGACGCACGAGCGGGCTTCATCGGCCTCTCGGTCAAGCACGGCTTTGGCGATCTGGCGCGTGCGGTTCTCGAGGGATTGGCCTTCGCGGCCCGCGATTGCTACCAGGCGATGGGCAGCATGCCCGGCGAAATCCGTCTGTCGGGCGGTGCGGCGCGCAGCCCGTCGCTGCGCCGCATCATCGCCGCGGCGACCCGCGCGCAGGTCAGGACCAGCAGCCGCCAGGAAGCCGGCGCCGCGGGTGCGGCGATGATGGCCGCGGTCGGGCTTGGCGTCTATCGCTCGATGGATGATTGCTGCACCGAATGGGTGACGCCGCTTCTGGGCGAATGCGACGCCTATGACGAGGCGCTTTCCCAAACCTACGATGCGCTGTTTCCATCCTTCGTCGCGGCGCGCCAGGCGCTGCGGCCCGTGTGGAAAGGTATGGCGCACCGCACAGGAGCTAAGTCTTGAGCGATACAACGGATATTGCCGATCTCTTCGTGATCGGCGGTGGCGTCAACGGCGCCGGCATAGCGCGCGATGCCGCGGGTCGCGGGCTGTCGGTCATCCTGTGCGAGAAGGACGATCTGGCGCAAGGCACCAGTTCGCGTTCCGGCAAGCTGGTGCATGGCGGTCTGCGCTACCTCGAATATTACGAGTTCCGGCTGGTGCGCGAAGCGCTGATCGAGCGCGAGGTGCTGCTTGAGGCGGCGCCGCACATCATCTGGCCAATGCGTTTCGTGCTGCCGCACAGCCCCGAGGACCGGCCGGCATGGCTGGTGCGGCTCGGGCTGTTTCTCTACGACCATCTTGGCGGCCGCAAGCGGCTGCCGGGAACGAGGACACTGAACCTGAGAACGGCGCCGGAAGGGGCGCCGATCAGGGACGAATTCAAGCGTGGCTTCGAATATTCCGACTGCTGGGTCGATGACGCCAGGCTGGTGCTGCTCAATGCGCTCGATGCCAGTCAGCGCGGCGCAAAAGTCTTCACTCGCACTGCCTGTATTGCTGCCTGGCGCGAAGACGGCCTGTGGTCGATCGACATGCAGGACGGCCGCACGGGCGCTGTGACGAGGGTCCGCGCACGCGGGTTGGTCAACGCGGCCGGGCCATGGGTGAATGACATCGTCAGCCGCGTCGCCGGACAGAATTCCACCCGCAACGTTCGCCTGGTGAAAGGAAGCCATATCGTCGTGCCAAAATTCTGGGAGGGACGGCAGGCCTATCTGATCCAGAACAACGACAAGCGGGTGATTTTCGTCAATCCGTATGAGAACGATCTGGCGCTGATCGGCACCACCGACATACCCTATGAAGGCAGGCCTGAGCTAGTGGCGGCCGAAGCCAGCGAAATCGATTATCTGATCAAGGTGGTCAACCGCTACTTCAAGCGCCAACTCACCGCGCAGGACGTGGTCTACAGTTTCTCGGGCGTGCGGCCGCTCTATGACGACAATGCCGACAACCCGAGCGCGGTGACGCGCGACTACATCTTCGAACTCGACGCCCCGAACGGTGGCGCGCCGCTGCTTTCTGTGTTCGGCGGCAAGATCACCACCTTCCGCAAACTGTCCGAACATGCGCTGGAAAAGATCCAGCCCTTCTTTCCGACCATGAAGAAGGCCTGGACAGCCAAAATTCCCCTGCCGGGAGGCGACCTGCCCAACGCGGATTTCGAGCAGTTCCTGGGCGATCTGCACGCCGAGTTTTCGTGGCTTAGCCCGTCGCTGGTGAAGCACTATGCCCGCAGCTACGGCACGCGCACGCGCGCCTTGCTGAAAGGCGTAAAAGGCGAAGCCGATCTCGGCCGTCGTTTCGGCCCGGATTTCTATGAGCTCGAAGCTGTCTTCCTGTTCGAGACCGAATGGGCGATGACCGCCGCCGACGTTCTCGAACGCCGGACCAAACACGGGCTGCATATCAATGCGGCCGAGCGGAAAACATTCGAAGACTGGTGCACAAAGACAATGGCGGCGGTGAACTGATGGCCTTCACGCTTTCGCTGAACACCAACCCGCTGGTCAATCGCTTCGCCGATCCCGACGATCTGATCGACGCCATTGCCTATGGCATCGGCATCCGCGACGTGCAACTGACGCATGAATTCGTCAATCCGGGCTGGCCGGCGGCAACGATCGCCAAGTTCGTTCGCCTGTTCAACAGCGCCCTGGCGCGGACCGGCGTGCGGATCACTTCGGGTATGACCGGTCCCTATGGCCGGCTCAATCATTTCGGCCATCCGGACGCGGATGTGCGCCGCTATTATGTCGATTGGTTCAAGACCTTCGCCGACATCTCCGCCGAACTCGGCGCGTCGGGCATGGGCACGCAGTTCGCCATATTCACCTACAAGGATTTTGACGATCCGCAGCGGCGCGCGGCGCTTCTCGACATCGCGCTCGAATGCTGGCGCGAAGTGGCCGAGCACGCCAAGGCGGCGGGCCTGACCTACCTTTTCTGGGAACCGATGTCGGTCGGCCGCGAGTTTGGCCACACGATCGAAAGCTGCGTCGAATTGCAGGGCGCCATCGATGCGGCCAAGCTGCCGATCCCGATGCAGATGATGGTCGACATCGACCATGGCGACGTGACCTCGCCCAATCCTGACGACACTGATCCCTATGCCTGGGCGAAAGCGTTCCCGTTGCAATCGCCGATCATCCACATCAAGCAATCGTCGATGAACAAGGGCGGGCACTGGCCGTTCACCGCCGCCTACAACAAGGATGGCCGGATCATCCCGCAGAAGCTGCTCGATGCCGTGCGGGCGGGTGGCGGAACCGACAATGAGATCTGCCTTGAACTTTCCTTCCGGGAGAGGGAACCGGTCGATCATCAAGTTATTGCCATGATCCGCGAGTCGGTGGATTTCTGGGCGCCTTACATCGACAGCGGCCGCAACGATCTCAAGCCTCGCGCCTGACGCAAAACGCCGGCGCACAAGTCGGGAAATACGCATCATCCGAATTCGGATCGAAGGAGAAAAGAATGACCCCATATTGGGTCGGCACCAGCTGGAAGATGAACAAGACGCTGGCGGAGGCGCTGCAGTTCGCCGAGGCATTGGCTGCCTTCGTGCCCGGCTTCGATCCGGCGATACAGCCTTTCGTCATTCCGCCCTTCACCGCGGTGCGGCAGGTCAAGGCGGCGCTCGCCAAAACCCGCGTCAAGGTTGGCGCCCAGAACATGCATTGGGCCGATGCCGGTGCCTGGACGGGCGAGATTTCGCCGGTGATGCTGAGGGATTGCGGGCTCGACCTGATCGAACTAGGCCATAGCGAACGCCGCGAGCATTTTGGTGAGACGGACAGGACCGTAGGACTGAAAACGGCGGCGGCGGTCAGGCACGGCTTTGTGCCGCTGATCTGTGTCGGCGAGACGCTGGCCGAGCGCGAGGGCGGCCGCGCCGACGAAATTCTGACCGCGCAGGTTTTGGGCGCGCTGCAGGGTCTCGCAAGCAATGAGTTGTCGGCAGAGATACTCTTTGCCTATGAACCGGTGTGGGCGATCGGCGAGAAAGGCATTCCGGCCAGCGCCGACTATGCCGACAAGCAGCAGGCGCTGATCAAGCAGATCGCAGCAACCCGGTTGCCGACCGCCCCGCTTGTGCTCTACGGCGGCAGCGTCAATCCCGGCAACGCGGCCGAACTGATCGGCCAGCCGCATATCGATGGGCTGTTCATCGGCCGCTCGGCATGGCAAGCGGAAGGCTATATCGACATTCTCAAAAAGGCGTCGGCCGCCATCGCGCGCTGACCACGAAAACGAAGGAGTTAATTGCCATGAAGATCGCACTCGGAGCCGACAGCGCCGGCAAGCCGCTGCTCGATGTCATCGCCAAGCATCTCGCCACCAAGCCAGAACTGCAGGTCGTCGATCTCAGCCAGGCCGGATTCTACGCCGATATTGCCGCTGCGGTCGGCCACGAAATTGTCGACGGCAATTACGACCGCGCCATCCTGTTTTGCGGCACCGGCATCGGCGTCAGCATCTCGGCCAACAAGGTGCCCGGAATCCGTGCCGCGCTAACCCACGACACCTATTCGGCGGAACGCGCTGCGAAATCCAACAATGCCCAGATCATCACCATGGGTGCGCGCGTCATCGGCCCCGAACTGGCCAAATCGATCGCCGACGCCTGGCTGGCCTCGGAGTTCGATCCGAACGGTCCCTCTGCCGCCAATGTGCAGGCTGTCGACAAGCTCGACGCGAAGCGCTGAGGATTCGCTCCCGACCTAGCCGGTCAAGGCGATCCGCATCGCCTCGATGACGGTTACGGCGGACGCCGCGCCTGGATCCATATGGCCAAGCGAGCGTTCGCCGAGGCGGGAGGCCCGGCCCTTGGTGGCGATCATCGCCTTGGTCGCCTCCGCGCCGGCCTTTGCCGCCTCGGCTGCAGCCGCGAGGCTGCCGGCCAGCCCCTTGCCGGCGGCCAGTGCCTCGCCCGCAGCCGTCGCGGCCGGCGCCCACGCATCGATCATCGTCTTTTCGCCAGGCTCGGCCTTGCCGCGATCCTGAATGCCTCTGGCCATCGCTTGGAACATAGCGACCGCGTCGGCGTCGTCGAGCGTCGCCTTGCCCTTGACGGCGGCCGCGCCGCGCATGAATGCCGTGGCATAGAGCGGGCCCGAGGAGGCGCCGACGGCGTTGAGGAACGACTTCGCCGCCGTGTTCAGCAAGATGGTCGGATCGGTGGTGCCGGTATCCAATGCGGCCACCGCATCGCGTGCCGCGGAAAATCCAAGCTCCATCGCAATGCCGTGGTCGGCATCGCCGATCACCCCGTCAAGCGCGCACAACCGATCCCGGTCGGCTGACATGGCGTCGGCGATGGCCGCGAACATCGCGGCAAGGCGGGTGGTGTCGATTGTCGTCATCTCTTGTTCCTTGCCGTTCACCAAGTTTACCCGGCGCGAAACATGGCGCAGTCGCAAGGGTGGTCGAGCATCGTTTGCAACTCGTCGTCGAGGTGGTGCAGCGTAATCGAAGCGCCGGCCATTTCGAGCGAGGTGCAGTAATTGCCGACCCAGCTTGCGTGAATGGATACACCGATATCGTCAAGCCTCTGCTTCACGCGCCGGTTCATGATGTAGAGTTCCATCAGCGGCGTCGAACCCAGCGAATTGACCAGCACGGCGACCTTCTCGCCGCGTGCCGGCGCCATCTCGGCGAGAATCCTGTCCAGCATTTCGTCAGTGATCTCGTCGGCCGTTTTGAGTTTTCCGCGTGCGATGCCGGGTTCGCCATGGATGCCCATGCCGATCTCCATCTCGTCGGGTCCGATCTCGAAATTCGGCCGGCGGGTTTGCGGCAACGAACAGGGCGCCAATGCGACGCCCATGGTAAAGGTGTGGTCGTTGGCTTTCCCGGCAATGCGTTCGCATTCATCGAAAGACAACATGCGGTCGCAGGCGGCGCCTGCCGCCTTGAAGATGAAGAAGTTCCCTGCGACACCGCGCCGCTTGTGCCTGTCGCCAACGGGCGCGGAAGCGACGTCGTCGGTGCTCAGAACCGTGCGCACCTCGATGTCGTCCATCGCGGCCATCTCGGCCGCCATGTCGAAATTCATGACGTCGCCGGCATAGTTGCCGTACATGAACAGCACACCGGCGCCGCCGCTCGCCGCCTTGGCGCATTCGAGGATCGGGTCGGGCGGCGGAGAGGCGAAGACATTGCCGATCGCCGCCGCGTCGGCCAGCCCCTTGCCGACGAAGCCGAGAAAACTCGGCTCGTGGCCCGAGCCGCCACCAATGACGAGGCCTACCTTGCCTTGGCGCGGTCCATCGCGGGCGATGATAGAGCGCGGGCTTCCGTCAACGGCTTTGAGATGGCGGGGATGCGCAGCCAGGATGCCTTCCAGCATCTCGTCGACGGCGCGATTGCCGTCATTGATGATCTTCTTGGTTTGCACCAACGTCCTCCCGATTTGGTATTTTCATAGATGATACCGGGCGTTATCAGGCTGCCTTCGGGCGAGGGCAGGGGCGCGATGCCCACCAAACTGCCTCGATCGGCTTCGTAGCTGTTACCAGCCGTTCTGGCAGAAGCTAAGCGGACCGAAGTGCGCGGACAATGGCGCTGTAGTGTACAAGATCGCACCACGGCTTAGAAAAGGCGGTGGCTCCCCGGGCCGGATTCGAACCAGCGACCAACCGGTTAACAGCCGGTTGCTCTACCACTGAGCTACCGGGGAATAGAGGCTCTCATGTGAGTGGCGCAGCCTATAGCAAACCCTTTTCGGCTTTGCAAAGAAGCATTTCGCATTTTTTAGCGCATTTTCACCCAATGGTTTCTGGCAATCGCCGGATGACACCACATATGAGCCGTCTTGGGCGCCGTCGGACCTTGGTCGGCGGAACCTGAAAGGCGATTGCAGCCTTTAGCGCATATGGCTTTATCGAAGGCAACCGGATCGACTTTCGACATGACTGCAGCAGACGAAAACCAGGCACCGGCGCGGAAAATCTCGGTGTTCGGGCGCGAGTTCACCATGCCGCGCTCGCGCGGGCTGAGGATCGCCATCGGTATCATGCTGGTGTTTTTCGGCCTTCTCGGTTTCCTGCCGATTCTCGGCTTCTGGATGATTCCGCTCGGCCTTTTGGTGCTTTCCTACGAATTTGCCGCGGTGCGCCGCCTGCGGCGCCGGTTCGTCGTCTGGTGGGAACGGCGTCGCCGGCCAAATTGAAAGCGATGGCGCGCGGTCCCGGTTCAGTGGACGCTTCGCTTCCAGCCCCCCGCAGACCTTCCCCTCGAATATCTCCTTGAGAACGGCAGCCCCTGGTGTCAGCCGCGCGTTTACGGTGAAAGCCAGTTTGCACCCGCTGCGTAAAGCTGCGGGTTCGAGTTTCGCCGGTCGCGCAGCCATGCTTGAGGAGCGGCCAATATGCCGGTGCGCCAAGCGCTGAAATCGCTCGGGAACCACGTTGCGGCGGCTGATGAGGAAAGCGCGCCGGAATGCCGCGCGGACGCTTGACGACCTTTCGCTGCCACCATATTGAGTTCGCTCGCCGGGAGCGATGAGGCCTCGTGGCGGAGTGGTTACGCAGAGGACTGCAAATCCTTGCACCCCGGTTCGATTCCGGGCGAGGCCTCCAATCGCTTCAACTCCCGCATGCCGGGGGCTTGAGTTCCGGTCGAATGCGCCGCAGTGTCGGCGCGACAAGCGCATTTCAGCGCATTGGCTTTTGACGGATTGGTTGGGACATGAGCGCTGATTTCTCCGAACTTCGCGTCAAGATGGTCGACGGCCAGGTCCGCACCACCGATGTGACCGACGCAGCATTGCTCGATGCCATGCTTGCCGTGCCGCGCGAGGCCTTTGTCGGGGCCGGCCAACAGGCTCTCGCCTATATCGACGAGGATATCCGCATCTCCGACGGCCCCGATGGCAGCGGTGCGCGCTACCTCATGGAGCCGTCGCCACTGGCCAAGCTTTTGCAGTTGGCCGAGATCGACGCCGGCGATTCGGTGCTCGATGTCGGCTGCGGCACCGGTTATTCCGCGGCGCTGCTGTCCAGGCTGGCCAAATCCGTCGTGGCGCTGGAAAGCGATACCACACTGGCGGAAGCAGCCAAAGCGGCGCTTTCGGCGCAGGGCTGCGATAACGTCACCGTGGTCACCGGCCCACTGCCGCAAGGTCATGCCGCCAAGGCGCCCTACAATGTGATTCTCATCGGCGGCAGCGTCGAGAAAGTGCCTGCGGCGCTGCTTGACCAGCTTGCCGAAGGCGGCCGGCTGGTGGCTGTGGAAGGGCAGGGCAATGCGGGCGTAGCCCGGCTCTTTTTCAATGCAGGAGGGGTTGTAACCGGAAGACGGGCATTTAATGCGGCAATTAAGCCACTACCCGGATTTGAACGCATTCATGCCTTCGAGTTCTAAGTGATTTTGCCTTGCAGCAAAGACTCTGTCATGTTGGCTTGCGATTGAACGATCGTTGCTGATTGGTTAACCGGGGTTTCGGGAGGCTGTCAGCGGGGGAACGATACATCGACGCGGCGCTGGCCGATCCCTAGGGATGGGCTGGCGTAGCGTGGTTCCCGTGCAAAACGAATGAGGGATATAAAGTGCCGTCCTTAGCCAAGAGTTTGTTTGTTACTGTCCTCATTTCCGCGACAGCGCTTTCGCCGATAGCCGCCTCGGCGGAAACCATTCTCGGCGCGCTTTCCAAGGCCTACCAGAACAATTCCTCGCTGAATTCGGCCCGTGCCGGCGTGCGCGTCACCGATGAGGGCGTGGCGATCGCCAAGTCGGGCTATCGCCCGGTGATCACTGGTTCGGCTGATATCGATTACACCTCCAGGCACCTAAACGGCAGGAACGCGAGCCTGGCATTGACCACCGGCAGCTTCGGCGTTCGGATTGATCAGACGCTGTTCGACGGCTTCCAGACCAAGAACAGGGTCGCGTCGGCCGCTGCACAGGTGAGGGCCTCGGTCGAGGGCCTGCGCAACACCGAAGAGAACACGCTGTTCAACGCGGCGAGCGCCTATATGGACGTGATTCGCGACCGCCAGGTGGCGGTGCTGACCGAACAGAATCTGCAGTTCCTGACCGAGCAGGCGCGCGCGGCACGCTCGCGCTTCGAGGTCGGCGAGGGCACGCGCACCGATGTGGCGCAGGCCGACGCGTCGCGTTCGGCCGCGGTGGCGCAATTGAGTGCTGCCCGTGCGCAGGCTCTGGCCAGTGCGGCAACCTATCATCAGATCGTCGGTGACGAGCCGGGCAAGCTCAAGGCCGCGTCGCCGTTGGCGAAGCTGTTGCCGAGGAGTCTCGAGGCGGCGATCGGCATTGCATCGAACGAGCATCCGGCCATCCTGGCCGCCCTACATTCCGTCGATGCAGCCGGATTTGATGTAAAGACGCAGGAGGGTGCGTTGCTGCCGCAGTTGACTGCCAGTGCCGGCCTTTCCCATGCCTATCAAAATACCGTACCTAGCGCGGGGGATTCGGACGGCGATTCCAATGCCGCCACCGTCGGCGCGACGCTGACCGTTCCGATCTATTCGGGCGGCCGTACCTCCGCACTCGTTCGTCAGTCGAAGGAATCGCTCAGCCAAGCTCGCATCGAGGTGGATGTCAGCCGTGACTCGGTGCGCCAGGCCGTGACCTCGGCATGGACGCAATACATCGCAGCGCGTGAAAGCGTCGACGCTAATCGGCAGGTGATCGCTGCCGCACAGTTGGCGCTCAACGGCGTCATCGAGGAGCGCAATGTCGGACAGCGCACCACGCTCGACGTGTTGAATGCCCAGAACGCCGTCATCTCGGCAAAGATCGACCTCGCCAGCTCTGAGCGCGATGTGGTTGTAGCGAGCTACGCCATCCTGTCGGCCATGGGCCGCCTGTCGGCCGATCGCCTGGCGTTGAATGTGGTGAAGTACAAGCCTGAAGAGCACTACAGAGCCGTCAAGGACAAATGGATCGGGCTGCGTACGCCGGACGGTCGTTGATCGCGACTGAGCGGTTCAAATCCCGCCAAGATTGAAAGTATCGTAGCGCCGCGCTTCCCAAGGATGCGCGGCGTTTGTCTTTTGTAGCCTAAATTGTTGAAATCCGGCGTCTTCCGAGATTGGGGATTCTCGGATGGCGATCCGTCGGCTACGCTGTCGCCATGATTCGTATCCGGCTTTGCCGGACAGGAATCCAGGAACGGGTCACTACAGCGCCACGCGTCCGATGGATGCGCAAAGGAGGCTGTAGAACTTTGATTTTGCGCCTGATCCTCTTCGAAAATCGAAGATCGATTTTCGGGATCATGCGCGGGGGCGGCGGATGTGACGATGGCGACGGCAAGCAGCGCACAGCGCGAACCTTCCATGGAAGAAATACTGGCTTCCATCAGGAGGATCATCGAAGACAGCGACACAGGCCGCAAGCTGCCGGGCGACGCGGATGAGTTGCGCCAGGACCTTGTGCCGGCCGCCGGGCCTGTTTCGGATGTCGAGGCCTTCCGCAGCGAATTGCACAGCTCGACCGAAAGCAAGAAGCCGGTGACGCTGGCCGAGGTGCAGGCCCAACTGGCCGAGCCGGTGGTTGCGCGGCTGGAGCCGCGCTCCGAGCCGTCGCCAGTGAAGCCGGCCATTGCGGCAAATGCCACGACCGCCGCGCCACCCGCGCATGCTCCGATGACCCTGGCGGAAGTGAGCGCCAGGATAGCCAGTGAACCTGCTCCCGCCGTCGGGGCAGAAGCTGCAGTGCGGGCAAAGACGGAAACCACCGACTCGATCGTCACCGATTGGCGCCGCGAAATCGCGGCCGTTGGCAATCAGACAAAACCGGCTGAGACAGTACGGCAGCCCGAGATCAGGCAGCCGGAGACCAGGCAGCCAGAGACTGAAAATCGGCAGGCAGCAATCGCGGAGGTCGAGGCTTTCGAAGACGATCTCGCTGCCGAGCCGGCTTTCGAGCCTCATCCTTCGCGCAGCGAGCACGCGCGCCCGCCCGATACAACTCCGGTTCGGCCGGCGATCGTTTCGGAACATACGGGACGGCAGGTCGCTGCGGCCTTCGGCGAGCTCTCCGACGCCTTTGCCAGCCGCAGCAAGAAGACCTTCGACGAGATGGCCGAGGAGATGCTGCGGCCGATGTTGCAGGACTGGCTGGACAACAACCTTCCGACGCTGGTCGAGCGCCTGGTACGCGAAGAAATCGAGCGCGTCGCGCGCGGCGCGCAATAGGCATCACCACAGCCCGTTCCGGATTAAAGCGCCGCCTTCGGGCTGCGCTTTCTCGCTGCAGGCCAGCGTCCGGCTGATGTCGCGAATGCGATCAGCTTCCCGTCGGGATCGCTGACGATGAAGGTGCAGGCATGGCCTTCCCGTTGAAATGACCAAGGCCCCGCCTATTTGCGTTGAAGGACTGAGGCAGCCCTCGCGGTTGACTTGGCCAAAACCTTCCGATTTACACCGGGTCAGCAAAACTCCCGACCGCGCGGACCACTTTCCCATGCTTGAAAAGACCTACGACGCCAAGACCGTCGAGCCCAAGATCGCCAAAATCTGGGAAGAGGCGGACGCATTTCGCGCCGGCGCAGGTGCGGAAGAGGGGGCCGAGGCCTTTACCATCGTCATCCCGCCGCCCAACGTCACCGGCTCGCTGCATATGGGCCACGCACTCAACAACACGCTGCAGGATATACTCGTGCGCTTTGAGCGCATGCGCGGCAAGAACGTGCTGTGGCAGCCGGGCATGGACCATGCCGGCATCGCCACGCAGATGGTGGTCGAGCGCCAGCTGATGGAGAAACAGATCCATCGCCGCGATCTCACCCGCGAGGAGTTCATCGAGAAGGTCTGGGAGTGGAAGGCCGAGTCCGGCGGCGCCATCTTCAACCAGCTGAAGCGGCTCGGCGCCTCGGCCGACTGGTCGCGTGAACGTTTTACCATGGATGAAGGCCTGTCCAAGGCCGTGCTCGAAGTATTCGTCAGCCTCTACAAGGAAGGGCTGATCTACAAGGACAAGCGCCTTGTGAACTGGGACCCGAAGCTGTTGACGGCGATCTCCGACCTGGAGGTCGAGCCGCAGGAGATCAACGGCAATCTCTGGCACTTCCGCTATCCGATCGAGGGCGAGATTTTCGATCCGGAAAGTCCTGGGACATTCATCACCGTGGCGACGACACGGCCCGAGACGATGCTGGGCGATACGGCAGTCGCCGTGCACCCGGACGACGAGCGCTACCGGCATCTGGTCGGCAAGAATGTCGTGTTGCCGATCGTCGGCCGGAAAATTCCGGTTGTGGCTGACGAGTATTCCGATCCCGAAAAGGGCTCCGGCGCGGTCAAGATCACGCCGGCGCACGACTTCAACGATTTCGAAGTCGGCAAGCGCCACAAGCTGCCGGCGATCAACATCCTGACCATCGAGGCGGCAATAACGCTCAGGGATAATGAGGATTTTCTCGCCGGGCTCGACGTGACGCCGGAGCGCCAGGCCGTCTGGGATGAGCTCGACGGTCTCGACCGTTTCGTCGCGCGCAAGAAAATCGTCGAGCTGATGGAGACCGGCGGCTTCCTCGACAAGATCGAGCCGCACCGCCACGCCGTGCCGCATGGCGACCGCGGCGGCGTGCCGATCGAGCCGTTTCTGACCGAGCAGTGGTATGCAAACGCCGCCGAGCTCGCCAAGCCGGCGATCGCATCGGTGCGTGAAGGCCGTACCAACTTCGTGCCGAAGAACTGGGAAAAGACCTATTTTGACTGGATGGAGAACATTCAGCCCTGGTGTATTTCACGCCAGCTGTGGTGGGGTCACCAGATCCCGGCCTGGTACGGGCCGGACGGCCGGGTCTTCGTCGAGAAGACCGAGGAAGAGGCGCTGGGCGCCGCGATCGAATATTATCTGGCGCTGGAAGGTCCATGGAAGGCCTGGGTCGAGGACAAGCTCGAGACCTTCAAGCCGGGCGAGATCCTGACCCGCGACGAGGACGTGCTCGACACCTGGTTCTCGTCTGCACTGTGGCCGTTCTCAACGCTGGGCTGGCCGGATCACACGCCGGAGCTCAAGACCTATTACCAGACCGACGTGCTGGTGACCGGTTTCGACATCATCTTCTTCTGGGTCGCGCGAATGATGATGATGGGCCTGCATTTCATGCACGAGGAGCCGTTCCACACCGTCTATGTGCACGCGCTGGTGCGCGACAAGAACGGGCAGAAGATGTCGAAGTCGAAAGGCAACGTCATCGATCCGCTCGACCTCATCGACGAGTTTGGCGCCGACGCACTGCGCTTCACGCTGACGGTGATGGCGGCGCAGGGGCGCGACGTGAAGCTCGATCCGGCGCGCATCGCCGGCTACCGCAATTTCGGCACCAAGCTGTGGAACGCGACACGCTTTGCCGAGATGAACGAGGTCGCGCGCAATGACGATTTCTGGCTGAACGACGCCAAGCTGCCGGTCAACCGCTGGATCCTGACCGAGCTGACCAGGGCGTCGCGCGCTATCACCGAGGGCATCACCGGCTACCGCTTCAACGAGGCGGCCGGCGCCGCCTACCGCTTCGTCTGGAACCTGTTCTGCGACTGGTACCTGGAACTGCTGAAGCCGGTGTTCATGGGCGCGGACGAAGCTGCCAAGGCCGAAAGCCGGGCCTGCGTCGCCTTCGTGCTCGACGAGATCTACAAGCTGCTTCACCCGATGATGCCGTTCATGACCGAGGAGTTGTGGGCGCAGACGGCGGGCGAGGGCCGGACGCGCGCAACGCTGCTTTGCCACGCCGCCTGGCCGTCGCCCGACTTCGAGGACGCGGACGCGGCCGCCGACATCAACTGGCTGGTCGATCTGGTCTCCGGCATCCGCTCCGTGCGCTCCGAAATGAACGTGCCGCCGGCGGCGATCGCACCGTTGGTGGTGGTTGGCGCCAGCGTCGAGACCCAGCAGAGGCTCGACCGCCATGCGTCCGCCATCAAGCGGCTGGCGCGGGTCGGCGACATCTCGCTGGAGGACGCGGCACCCAAGGGCTCGGCCCAGATCGTGCTCAACGAGGCGACGATCTGCCTGCCGCTCGGCAGCCTGATCGATCTCTCAGCCGAGGCGGCGCGGCTGCAGAAGGAGCTGGCCAAGGTGACCGAGGAAATCGCGCGGTTGCACAAGAAGCTGTCGAACGAGAGATTCGTCGCCAGCGCGCCGGAAGAGATCGTCGCAGCCGAGCGCGAAAAACTCGACGAATACCGCGATCAGCAGGAGAAGCTTTCGGTGGCGCTGACCAGGGTGCGCGACGCCGGTTGAGCGCCGGATTCGCGAGACGCTTGCAGCGCTTCGCGAAGGTTCTTTTGCTCGAAAAACAGGCGTTCCGTTGCGTTAATATTGACGTAAACGGAAAGTTTCGACCCCCATTGTTGCCATAATGTAACAATGGGGCCGAATGCCGGCAAAATAGAGGGTTTTGGTGCCGTTTTGAGCGGTTTTTTCTGATTTGTCCCCCAGTCTGCCGCCCAAATGGTCATTTTCGAACCTGCCGGCCAAGCCGCCACTGTGTTCGAAATGCGGTCCGCAAGAGTGTACATGTACGCTATGTGAATTCATTGTTGCGCCGTTAACCCGAATTGGTTCTAGCTTGACGCACTAGTATTTCGGGGAGGACATCCATGAACAATTTGCGTTTGAAAACACTGCTGGGGGCGGGGTGTTTTTCGCTGGGCCTGATCGGTTCCGTGCATGCCGGCGGCCTGGAGCGCGGCGGCTATGACATCGATCTGCTGTTCGATCCGGCGCGCATCGCCGGCGAGGTTACCGGCACCTATGTGATGCCGCAACGCGACCTCAAGAATGTGGTGGACACGAATCCGGCTGACGGCCCCCTTAACGCGCTGGGCCTTTCCAACAGCGCCCGCGATACCGAAAGCTATTGGGTGCCGAGCGTGGGTATCAAGGCTGGTATGGGCCCGGTCGATTGTCTTGTCGACTATGGCCAACCGATCGGTGCGTACAGCAATCCCGGCGTCAACTGGGCCGGCGCGAACGGCAATATCGTAACCAAGGTCGAGAGCGAGGCCGTTGGCGGAACCTGCTCGTACAAGGTGAACCTCGGCAAAGGTCAGTTTCGTTTCATCGGCGGCGTGTTCCATGAGGACGTCTCGGGCTTCAAGGAGCAGCTGGTCGCTCCGCTTCCCGCATTTTTGGGTACAGGCGTTGGGCGCCTTGACCTCGAAGGAGACGGCTGGGGATGGCGCGTCGGTGCCGCCTATGAAATTCCTGACATCGCGCTGCGCGCCAGCCTAGTCTACAATTCAGCCGTCAAGCTCGACAACCTCTCGGGGACGCTCGATCTGACACAGGTTCCCGGATTCCTCGACCCCAGCAATCCAATTTTGGGTCGCATAACCGACGTAAGCGGTTCTTCGGAGGTGCCTGAGTCTCTGGAACTCAAGCTCCAGTCAGGTATTGCTCCGGGTTGGCTCGCGTTTGGATCCATTAAGTGGGTCAATTGGAGCGTATTGCAAAGCATTCCATTCTGCCCGACCGCCGCCCCGGGTGCTTGCACCACGACCGGCCCGACCCGCGCTACTTCACTTGATCTGCTCTACCGGGACGGCTGGACGGTCTCCGGCGGTATCGGCCACAAATTCAATGATCAGTGGAGCGGCGCCGCCGTTCTGACCTGGGATCGCGGAACCTCCACCGGACTGAGCGCCCAGACGGACACCTGGACGGTTAGCGGTGGCGTGGCTTACACGCCGACCCAGAACATCGAGGTTCGTCTTGGTGGGGCGCTGGGCGTGCTTACCAGCGGGTCGATCCATCCAGTCGTAGGCGACGATGGCGTCACCTATGGTACGGACTACACCGCTGACTTCGGCAACGATCTTGTGTCGGCCATTTCGACTTCGTTGAAGGTGAAGTGGTAAGCCTTTCAAGTTGAAAAGAAAAAGGCCGGGCATTCCCCGGCCTTTTTCTTATGCGGGCACCGCGTCGAGCCTTGCCGGCGAGAGTTGGCGTTGCAGATACGCCGCACTGGCGTCGCCTCTCGTAATTGTGACGTTTTGGCAACAGTTCCCGGCCAACCCCCGCGCTACAACTCCGCCAGACCAAATTGCCCATTTCCCGCCATAAACCCGGCGCACCTCGAATTTGTCTCGGGACACGCGCCAGAAGGCTCGGCGATGAGGCAGGCCGCACCGCCCGCGGCAAGGAAGAGTATGGACGCCAAAGTCATTTCCAAGGCCAAGCTGCCTAGCCGCCATGTGACCGTTGGTCCGGCGCGTGCGCCGCATCGTTCGTATCTCTATGCGATGGGGTTGTCGGCAGCCGAGATCGCGCAGCCGCTGGTCGGCGTTGCTTCCTGCTGGAACGAGGCGGCGCCTTGCAACATCTCGCTGATGCGCCAGGCGCAAGTGGTCAAGAAAGGTGTCGCGGCCGCCAACGGCACGCCGCGCGAATTCTGCACCATCACCGTCACCGACGGCATCGCCATGGGCCACCAGGGCATGAAGTCGTCGCTGGTGTCGCGCGATGTCATCGCCGATTCGGTCGAACTCACCATGCGCGGCCATTGCTACGATGCGCTGGTCGGCCTTGCCGGCTGCGACAAGTCGCTGCCCGGCATGATGATGGCCATGGTGCGGCTCAACGTGCCGTCGATCTTCATCTATGGCGGCTCGATCCTGCCCGGCAGCTATCGCGGCCGCCAGATCACCGTGCAGGATGTGTTCGAGGCTGTCGGCCAGCATTCGGTCGGCACGATCAGCGACGCCGAGCTGCTCGAGATCGAACAGGTCGCCTGTCCTTCGGCCGGCTCCTGCGGTGCCCAGTTCACCGCCAACACCATGGCCACCGTCGCCGAGGCGATTGGCTTGGCGCTGCCCTATTCCTGCGGCGCGCCGGCGCCCTACGAGATGCGCGACCGCTTCAATTTCGCCTCTGGCGAAAAGATCATGGAGCTTGTCGCGAAGAACATCCGGCCGCGCGACATCGTCACGCTGAAGGCGCTGGAGAACGCGGCGACCGTGGTTTCGGCCACCGGCGGCTCGACCAATGCGGCTTTGCACCTGCCGGCGATCGCGCATGAGGCAGGCATCAAGTTCGACCTGTTCGACGTTGCCGCGATTTTGGAGAAGACGCCCTACATCGCCGACCTCAAGCCGGGCGGCAAATATGTCGCCAAGGACATGTTCGAGGCCGGCGGCATTCCGCTGTTGATGAAGACGCTGCTCGACCACGGCTACCTCCATGGCGACTGCATGACCGTGACTGGCCGTACTTTGGCCGAAAACATGGAGCATGTTGCCTGGAATGATAGCCAGGATGTGGTCCGTCCCGCCAACCGACCAATCACCCAAACCGGCGGTGTCGTGGGCTTGAAGGGCAACCTTGCCCCCGAAGGCGCGATCGTGAAGGTCGCGGGCATGACGGAGCTGAAATTCTCAGGTCCGGCACGGTGTTTCGATTCGGAAGAGGAATGTTTCGAGGCGGTCACGCACCGCAACTACCGGGAAGGCGAGGTTCTCGTCATCCGTTACGAAGGTCCGCGCGGCGGCCCGGGCATGCGCGAGATGCTGTCGACGACGGCGGCGCTCTACGGTCAGGGCATGGGCGGCAAGGTCGCTCTCATCACCGACGGTCGTTTCTCGGGCGCAACGCGCGGTTTCTGCATCGGCCATGTCGGGCCCGAAGCTGCCGTGGGCGGCCCGATCGGGCTCTTGAAAGACGGCGATGTGATTTCGATCGATGCAACCAAAGGCACGATCGAGGTCGACCTGTCCGAGGCCGAACTGGCAACGCGGGCGAAGGCCTGGAAGGCGCGCACGACCGACTATCAGTCGGGCGCGATCTGGAAATACGCACAGACGGTAGGGGCTGCCCGCGACGGCGCGGTCACCCATCCGGGCGGTGCCAAAGAAACACATTGCTATGCGGATATCTGAGTTGTTGAGGTCGTCTGTCCTTCCGGCACTGGTCGCTGTTGCGATCTTTGGCGCCGTGGGCCAGGCCATGGCCTTCGACGACAAGGTGTTCGACGACAAGACCGGCGTGAAGCCGCAATCGAGCCCATGGGCCGTGTTCCAGTTCGGCTTCTCCGCTTACAAGAGCGGCCACAAGGAACAGGCGGTCGAGGCCTATAAATACGCCGCCGAGAACGGCCAGATCGGCGCCACCTGGAAGCTCGCGCGCATGTACGCCGAAGGCGACGGCGTGACGCGCGACGACTATGCGGCCTTCAAATTCTTCTCCGAGATCGTCGATCAGGATGTCGAGCCGGGATCGCCGGAGGAAAGCTATGTCTCCGACGCGCTGGTGGCGCTGGGCGACTATCTCCGGACAGGCATCCCCGGCAGCCCGGTCGAGGAAAACGAGGTCGCGGCGCAGGAATATTACATGCGCGCGGCCGCCAATTACCGCAACCCGAACGCTCAGTTCGAGATGGGCCAGATGTTTTTGAAGGGCGAGGGCGGCGTCAAGGCCAGCGTCAAGCAGGCCGGCCGCTGGTTCCAGCTCGCCGCCGAAAAAGGCCATGCCGGCGCCCAGGCGACGCTCGGCAATCTTCTGTTCCAGAGCGGCAAGATCGTGCGCGGGCTGGCCATGATGACCGCCGCGCTCGAACGCGCCTCGCCGAGCGACCAGCCGTGGATCCGCGGCATGCAGGAAGAGGCATTTGCCGCCGCCGGCGAAGCCGACCGTCGCACTGCCATTTCGCTTGCCGACGACATCCTGACCAAGGGCGGCGGCGACCAGTGAAATTGCCAATCTCCCCCCTTGAGGGGGAGATGCCCGGCAGGGCAGAGGGGGGTGCTGTCCCGCCGACCTCACAACCGGTAGCAGGTGCGTGCCTCGACNAACGACTGATCTCCCCCCTTGCGGGGGAGATGCCCGGCAGGGCAGAGGGGGGCGCTGTCCCGCTGGCATTTCAGTTGACTAAAGTTTGCCCGGGTTGGACTGAGAGGGTGAGCTTGTTTGACCGAAAGGTCGCGTTTCTTCGCGCCCCCCTCTGGCTTGCCGGCCATCTCCCCCTCAAGGGGGGAGATTAGCTCACATCCATCAGTTCTCGGTGAGTTCCGCCGGCGCCGCTCTGTGTACCGGCATCGAGATCGGCGTGACGTGCAGATGCGGCTTCATCGTGCTGTCGGGGCAGCTGTCGCCGATCTTGGTCCATGAGGTGTTGTTGAGCACCAGGTCGCAGCGGGCCATATGGCTCTTGTCTGAAACCGTCAGGCAGGTGACCTGGCCGACCTGGTAGGACTTGCCATTGGCCAGGCACTGCTGGTCGGCAAGTGCCGCTGCAGGGGAGGCCATGGCAAATGCCAGGCCGATTGGACAAAGGAGGAATCGTAGTGCCATGGAACCCCAGCCGCCATGCTGATCTCTGACTGAATGGCGCGATTGTGGCGACATCAGGGTTTCGGCTGATATCAAGCCGGCAGCAGCGCCAGATCGATCGCCACCGGCACGTGGTCGGAAGGCTTTTCCCAGGCGCGCACATGCTTTTCGATCGAGGCCGAGGAAAAGCGGTTGGCCGCTTCGGGTGACAACAGCAGATGGTCGATGCGGATGCCGTTGTTCTTCTGCCAGGCGCCGGCCTGGTAATCCCAGAAGGTGTAGACGTCGGCGGCATCGGTGACGGCGCGCACCGCCTCGGTAAAGCCGAGATTCTTCAGTCGCCGGAAGGCCTGCCGGGTCTGCGGCTGGAACAGCGCATCGCCAAGCCAGTTCTCGGGGAAGCGCGCATCGACCGGCTCGGGGATGACATTGTAGTCGCCGGCCAGCACCAGCGCCTCCTCCAGAAGCAGCCGCTGCTCGGCCCAGCGATGCAGCCGCTCCATCCAGGCCAGCTTGTAAGGAAATTTCTTCTCGTCATCGATGGGATTGCCGTTGGGCAGATAGAGCGAGGCGACGCGCAGCGCGCCCTGGTCGGTCGAGAACACGCCCTCGATGAAGCGCGCCTGCTCGTCGGCGTCATCACCGGGCAGGCCTCTGATAACCTCGTCGAACGGAAGTTTCGACAGTAGGGCGACGCCGTTAAAGCCCTTCTGGCCATGGGTTTCCACGTTGTAGCCAAGCGCCTCGATCTCGGCGCGCGGGAACTGCTCGTCGACCGACTTGATCTCCTGCAGGCAGACGATGTCGGGCTGGCTTTCGCTCAGCCAGTGGGTGAGGTTGCCGATGCGGGCGCGAATGCCGTTTATGTTCCAGGTAACGATTTTCATGGGCGGCCTCAGGGATGTTCGGGCGAAAGACGTTCGACAAGCCCGATCGTATTGCCTGCCGGGTCCTTTAGAAAGGCCATCCACTCGCTTTCCCCCGCCGTTCCGAACGTGCCTTCGGTGTCGTTGTGGACGAGCGCCGGCGGTGCGGTGAAGGGAACGCCGGACGCTTTCGGCTCGGCGTGGAAGGCTTCGAGCCCGGCTATATCGAGATAGACGGTGCCGGCCGGAACGCCATCGGTGAACAGCAACCTGATCTCACCGGCCATGATGAAGGCGATGCCCGGCGGATCGTAGCGGGCGTGAACGTTGAGGCCGAGCACATCGCGCCAGAAGGCCAGCGTCACGTCGAGATCGCGCCCGGCCGACAGTGCGACCTGACGGACCGCGCCGACGCCGGACATCTGCCTAGATGGAGAAACTGGTGCCGCAGCCGCAGGAGGCGACTGCATTGGGGTTGCGGATCTGGAACGATTGGCCCATCAGATCGTCGACGAAGTCGATCACCGAGCCGCCCATATAGACCAGCGACAAATCGTCGATCAGCACGGTGGCGCCGTCCTTTTCGATGGCGACGTCGTCGTCGTTGCGCGTATTGACCAGGTCGAACTTGTAGGAAAAGCCGGAGCAGCCGCCGCCCTCTACGGAGACGCGCAGCGCCGTCTTGCCGGCCTCGCCAGAGACGATTTTCGCGATCCGCCTGGCGGCGGACTCGGTCATCTCGACTTTCATGGCAGTCTTGGCATCAGCGCCCATGGGCGTCACCTTGCTTTCAGTTTCACATGATAGGTATGAAGCGGGAAGGGGCAAGTCAACTGCGGCGGCATCAGCCATGACAAATGAGCTTGGCGACATTGGGTTCGGCTATCGGCCGCGCGCGGCCTATGCCAGCGACCCAGCCAGGTCGCGCGGGCGGCTCTATGACGAGGTCGAGAGCCCGACTCGCACGCCATTCCAGCGCGACCGCGACCGTATCATTCATTCGACTGCCTTCCGCCGCCTGAAGCACAAGACGCAGGTGTTCGTCGCCCATGAAGGAGATCACTACCGCACCCGGCTGACGCATTCGATCGAGGTGGCGCAGATTGCGCGGGCTCTGGCGCGAGCGCTGCGCGGCGACGAGGATCTGGCCGAGGCGGTCGCCTTGGTGCACGATTTCGGTCACACGCCGTTCGGCCATACCGGCGAGGACGCGCTGAACGAGCGGATGGCCCAATGGGGCGGCTTCGACCACAATGCGCAGTCGCTGCGCGTGGTGACGCGGCTGGAGCGGCGCTATGCCGAGTTCGACGGGCTGAACCTGACCTGGGAAACGCTGGAAGGCCTGGTGAAGCACAATGGCCCGCTGACCGACGCCAAGGGAAAAGGGCTCAAAGGCCCGGTGCCGCAGGCGATCCGCGACTATTCCGAGTTGCACGACCTCGAACTCGACCATTTCGCCGGCATCGAGGCGCAATGTGCTGCGATCGCCGACGATATCGCCTACAACACCCATGACATCGACGACGGCCTGCGCTCCGGCTTCCTGACCTTGGACATGCTGGAAACGGTGGCGCTGCCGGGATCGATCCTGGCAAGCGTGCGCGCGCGCTATCCGGGCCTGGACGATGTGCGCACCGGCCATGAGCTGATGCGCCGGCAGATCACGATGATGGTCGAGGACGTCATTGTTTCCACCACCGCCAATCTGGAGCGCATCAAGCCTGACAGCGCCGAAGCGGTGCGGGCGGCGGGCGAGACGATGGTGACCTTTTCCGCAGACATGGCGGCGACCGAGAAGGATTTGAAGACCTTTCTTTACAAGCATCTCTACCGGCATGACGAGGTGATGCGCGTTCGCATTGAGGCCGAGCAGATCGTGCGCGAGCTGTTCGATGTCTATTTCGCCGATCCGCGCGCCATGCCGGACGGCTGGCGGGAGGGGCTCGACCGGGCGGAGGACCGCATCAAGGCGCGCAGCGTCGCCGATTTCCTGGCGGGGATGACGGATACCTACGCCTTGAAGGAACACCGCCGTCTGTTTGACCATACGCCCGATTTAAGCTAGGGCGGGCGCGATTTGCCGGCCAATGAGCCGGTTCCCCTGCACAGTCCGCCAGAGCAAGACCCATGAACATCTTCGCCGATTTCAGCGCGCGAATCACAAAAGCCGTCGAAGCGCTTGATTTGAAAGACAGTAATGGCGTTTCGCCCGACCTGTCGCGCATCGCCGTCGAGCCGCCGCGCGACGCCAGCCATGGCGATCTCGCCACCAATGCGGCGATGGTACTGGCCAAGCCGACAGGGCACAACCCGCGGGCGCTGGCCGAGCGGCTGGTGGAAGTGCTGCGCAGCGACGCCGATGTTGCCGAAGCCGACGTCGCCGGTCCCGGCTTCGTCAATCTCCGGCTCAAGGACGCTTTCTGGCAGGCACATCTGACCGCGGTGCTCGGCGAGGGGCAAAACTACGGCCGCTCGACCATTGGTGGCGGCAAGAAGACCAATGTCGAATATGTCTCGGCCAATCCGACCGGGCCGATGCATGTCGGCCATTGCCGGGGCGCGGTTGTCGGCGACACGCTCGCCAATCTGATGGCCTTCGCCGGCTATGACGTCACCAAGGAATACATCATCAACGACGCCGGCGCGCAGATCGACGTGCTCGGGCGTTCGGCCTTCCTGCGCTACCGCGAAGCGCTGGGCGACGACATTGGCGAGATACCGGCCGGCCTCTATCCCGGCGATTACCTTGTGCCGGTCGGTCAGGTGCTGGCTGCCGAATTTGGCCGCAAGCTCTTGCAGATGCCCGACGATGAGTCGCTGGCAATCGTCAAGGACCGCACGATCGACGCCATGATGGTGATGATCCGCGAGGATCTGGCGTTGCTCAATGTGCATCACGACGTTTTCTTCTCCGAGCGCACGCTGCATGCCGACAATGCCAAAAAAATCCGCTCGGCGATCAACGATCTGACGCTGAAAGGCCATATCTACAAGGGCAAGCTACCGCCGCCCAAGGGCGAGAAGCCGGACGACTGGGAAGACCGCGAGCAGACGCTGTTTCGCTCGACGGCGGTCGGCGACGACATGGACCGGGCGCTGGTCAAGTCCGACGGCTCGTTCACCTATTTCGCCGCCGACGTCGCCTATCTCAAGGACAAGGTCGACCGCGGTTTCGTCGGCCTGATCTATGTGCTGGGCGCCGACCATGGCGGCTACGTCAAGCGGCTGGAAGCGCTGGCGCGGGCGATTGCAGGCGATGATCTGAAGCTGCAACTCACGGTGCTCCTGTGCAATCTGGTGAAGCTGTTTCGCGATGGCGAACCGGTTCGGATGTCGAAGCGGTCGGGCGACTTCGTGACCTTGCGCGAAGCGGTGGAGGAGGTGGGCCGCGATGCGATCCGCTTCATGATGCTCTACCGCAAGAGCGACGCGCCGCTCGACTTCGATTTCGCCAAGGTCACCGAACAGTCCAAGGACAATCCCGTGTTCTACGTGCAGTACGCTTCGGCGCGCTGTCATTCGGTGTTCCGGCAGGCGAGCGAGCAACTGGGCGAGGCCAATTTCGACCGCAACAGCCTGGCCGCGGCCTCGGCGTCGCTCACCGACGAGGGCGAGATCGGCCTGATCCGGAAGCTGGCTGAATATCCCCGGCTGGTCGAATCTGCGGCCCTTGCGCTGGAGCCGCACCGGCTGGCATTCTACCTCTACGATCTGGCTTCCAGCTTCCATGGACACTGGAATCGGGGCACCGAGAATGCCGACTTACGTTTTGTTAAGGTTAACGACCGACAATTGACTCATGCCAGACTAGGGCTGGTGCAGGCTGTTTCGGATGTTTTGACCTCCGGCCTGACGCTGATTGGGGCTGATGCGCCCACTGAGATGCGTTAGGTTTAACTAAAACACCTGTCACCATTTGCCCACATTGCGCTGGTAAGGGCCAACCCTACGCGACGTCCATGGCGTCCGAATGAGTGCGAGTTCGGGAACAATAATGGCAGACAGAACCCAGCTGAGAGTAGCCGACAACAACGACATCGCCGAAGATGATCCGTTCGCTGAACTGACCAGGATCATGGGTTTCGATCCGCGCCAGCCGGTCAAGCCGCAGGCGCCAGCCGTCGAGACGGCTGCAGACGAGGGCGATTTCGACATCGACCTCGAGAAGGAGTTGATGGGCGAATTCGGCGATGAAGTCGGTTCCATGGAGGCCAGCCAGCCGGCTCCCGAGGTTCACCAGCCTGCCGCTGAGCCCTACGAACCTGCTGCCGAGATTCGCGAGCCGGAAACCACCGATGCCGCGATGGACGATGCGCTGGCTGCTTCGCTGGAATATGATTTCGTCTTCGACGATGCCGCCGATCTGGATTTCGGCGCTGGCCCGCAGGCTGCGGCTGCTCCCGTTGAACCCTCGGTTGCCGAACCTTGGTTTGCCGAGCCCGCATTCGACGAAGCTGCATTCGATGACGATTTCGACAATGCCGTGGCCAGTTCGCTGGAAAACGTATCGCCGCTCGAAGACGACCTGCCGATGGATGACGAGCTTGCCGCTTCGCTCGAGCAGGGGTTGCTGCTCGATGACGATGCGACCGTCGCCCATGCCGCAGATGTCGCGCAGGTTGCTGCTGCGCCTGCCGACGATCTCGCGTTCGACGATGATTTCGACAATGCCGTCTCGATGTCGCTGGAAGACGAGCTGACGCTGGACGGTCCTGCGCCGGCGCAGGACCAGTATGCCGCGCCAGTAGCCGAGGCGCCGATCCATACCTTCGACGCCGTCGGCTCCGCCGACCACGCTGTTGCCGACGAGGATTTTGCGGGTCATTTCGATGACGCGATGGCCGATGTCGACATGGACTTTGCGGCCCAGGATTTTGCAGCCCAGGATTTTGCAGCCCAGGATTCTGCGGCCGAGCATTTCGAGCCTCAGGCTTTCGAGGCTCAGCCTGTTGAGGCCGAGGATCCGGAAGAGCGCGATCTGGATGTCAGCGATCTGCAGGCCAGCGCGCCGGTTGAGATGGATGCGCCGGAAGTGGACGAGACGCCAGCCTGGACCGTGGAGGCCAGCCCCTCTCATGAGACTGCGCACGAAGCATTCGACGATTTCGATCTGAGCATCGATGATGCGCTTGCCGATCACGAGCCGGTGGCCGAGACCGCACCCGCTCCGGTTCAG
Source organism: Mesorhizobium sp. LSHC412B00 (assembly GCF_000503035.1). Lineage (NCBI taxonomy): Bacteria > Pseudomonadati > Pseudomonadota > Alphaproteobacteria > Hyphomicrobiales > Phyllobacteriaceae > Mesorhizobium > Mesorhizobium sp. LSHC412B00. The sequence continues at coordinate 241,934 of NZ_AYWB01000003.1, forward strand.
CCAACTCCGGTCGCACCAGCCTATGTGGCGCCTACCAATATGGCGACCCCGGCCGCTCCGGTCGCTGACGAACGGACGTTGGAAGATGAACTCAACGCGCTGCTTGGCGCCATGACCACACCACGCCCGGCGCCAGTCGCCCCGATTCCGGTGGTCACCGAGCCCACCAGGGCTGCCGCCATCGAGCCCACCAGGACTTATGAGCCGGTTGCCCCGGTGCAGCGGTCCGTCGCGACGCCGGTCGCTCCGGTCGATAATCTCGACTGGGACCTGGACGAACACGCGCCGGCTCCTCAGGAGGCCCAGGCGGACGATGCCGATTTCGACGATCTGCTTGCCGGCGAACTTGAAGGCCATGTGCCCGAGATCGAGTTCGATGATCACGCCTTCGACGCGGCGCTGGCCAAGGGCATCGATCTCGGTCATGACGATACGGCAGCACCGGTCGCTGGCGATTGGCGCTCGACGCCGCCGGAGCCGGCGCGTTCGTGGAGCCGCGTGACTCCCACCCCGGCCCAGCCTTCCTTTGCAGCGCAGCCGCAACCTTCTTTTGCAGCGCAGCCGCAAGCTTCTTTTGCAGAAAAGCCGTCCATGCCGCCGGCGGCAGCGCCAAGCTATCGCGACCAGCCGGTTGCCGCTGCTGCCTATGTGGCGCCGACGCCATCGCGCCAGGCGCCGCCTCAGGCCTATGACGAGATGCCGGATGTCGAGACGGTCGATGTGCCGGAGCGTGTGGTGGCGATTGCCGACGACCTCGACATTCCAGAACTCAGCTTCGAGCAAGACGAGCCGGCCGCCTATGACGACATCGACGCCGAATTCGCCGGCATGCTCAACGACATGAACGCGGTGGAAGTGGCGCCGCCCACTGCCGCACGCAGTGCCGGCTATGATGACGATTCCTACAGTTCCAGCTTCAGTTCGGGCCACGAGCTCGACCAGCGCGCCTATGCGGCGCGGCCAGCCGAAGTGCTTGCAGCCACGCAAGCTCACCACGCCGATGCCGCGGGCGGCTTCGACATGGACGATCTGCCCGGCAGCCAGCCGGTTTCGCAGGCCGACGATTTCGCGGTCGACGAACTCGACTACGATCCGGATCTGGACGAGGCAATGGCGGTGCCGGGCCTCGCCGAGCAGGAAGCCGCACGGCCGCGCAGGAGCGGGCTGCTGGTCGCGGGGGTCGTTGCTGCGGTTGCGATTGCCGGCGGCCTTGGCGCCTTCGCCTTGTCGTTCGGCGGCAAGGGCGGCAGCGATGCGCCGGTCATTGTCAAAGCCGACAACAGGCCGATCAAGGTCAAGCCCGAAAATCCGGGCGGCGCCGTGGTGCCGAACCAGGACAACAAGGTTTATGATGCGGTCGCCAAGGGCACCAAGCCGGCCGAGCCGGTTCAGGAGAAGCTGGTCACCAACACCGAAGAGCCGGTCGATGTGAAGGCGCAGGAGCCTGAAAGCCGCGTCGTCGATCTGTCGCCCGACGACACTGCCCCAGGCCCCGACGCTGCCGGCAACCCCGAAGCTGCCGTCAACCCCGACGCTGCCGGCAACCCCGACGCGGCTGTCGCGCCGGCGCCAAAATCCGAGGACCGCATTGCGCAGGTGCTGCAGGAAGCCGAGAAGAACCCCGATACGGTCGCCGTTGCCCCGCGCAAGGTGCGGACCATGGTGGTCAAGCCCGACGGCTCGTTGGTGGCACGCGAGGACTCGACGCCGGCCGCGCCGCAGGTTGCGGCGACTGAGCCGCTTGACCCGGCGCCGCAGCACGNCCATGGTGGTCAAGCCCGACGGCTCGTTGGTGGCACGCGAGGACTCGACGCCGGCCGCGCCGCAGGTTGCGGCGACTGAGCCGCTTGACCCGGCGCCGCAGCACGTCGCCCCTTCGGCCGATGCCGAGCAGACCGGCACCGTGGCGCCTGCCGATCAGGCAAATAGCGACCAGGCAAGTGCCGAGACCGCCAAGCCGGTCAAGCCGGTGAAGCCGGCGGCTGCGCCGAAGGCTGAGACCCAGTCCGCCAACACGCCGCAGACGGTTGCCGTGGCGCCGCAGCGCCCGTCCGACCAGCCGGTCGACGTGGTCGGCGAGGTCAAGCCCGACCAGGTTGCCTCCATCCCGGCGACGGCTTCGACATCGGGCGGTTCGTGGTCGATGCAGATCGCTTCGCAGCCGACGGTCGAAAGCGCCCAGGCCAACTACGCCGACCTGCAGCGCCGCTATGGAAATGTGCTCGCCGGTCGCACCGCCAACATCGTCAAGGCGGAGATCGCCGGCAAGGGCACCTTCTACCGTGTCCGGGTGCCTGCGCAATCGCGCAACGATGCGATCAATCTGTGCACCAGCTACAAGGCTGCCGGCGGCAACTGCTTCGTGTCGCGGTAAGGCCGGATCCAACTATCAGAGCCGGCGCGTTCCCAAGGATCGCGCCGGCTTTTTCATGTGGATGGGCGAGAGGTTGAGGCGCTTGCCGTCCGGGGAGATTCCCTTTGGCGGCGCGAAGCCCTAAACTGGTGGAATGACCGAATCAAAATCCATGATCCTCGGCTGTGCCGGGAAATCGCTGACCCGCGAAGAAATCCGTTTCTATCGCAATGAATGCCCGTGGGGCTTCATCCTGTTTGCGCGCAATATCGGCGAAACGGAGCAGATCCGCGATCTGGTCGCCGAAATGCGCGACTGTATCGGGCGCCCCGATGCGCTGGTGTTCATCGATCAGGAAGGTGGCCGGGTGCAGCGCCTGCGGCCGCCGCTGGCGCCGAACTATCCCGCCGGCGGTGCGCTCGGCGCATTGTGGCGCAAGGACCATGATGCCGGCACCCGGGCTGCCTGGCTGATGGCACGGCTGCACGCCTTCGACCTGTTGCGCTACGGTATCTCTGCCGATTGCCTGCCGGTGCTGGACGTGCCGATCGAGGGCGCCAGCGACGTCATCGGCGCGCGCGCCTATGGCAAGGAACCGCGCCCGGTCATCGAACTTGGCCGCGCCGCCGCGGAAGGGCTGATGTCGGGCGGCGTGTTGCCGGTCATGAAGCATATTCCGGGCCATGGACGCGCCTTCGCCGACACGCATTTCGAGCTGCCTGTGGTCGACGCCTCGCTGAGCGACCTGCAGCGGCATGATTTCGCCCCTTTCCGCGAGCTTAGCCATCTGCCGATGGCGATGACGGCGCATGTCGTCTACAGCGCCATCGATCCGAACAACCCAGCGACCACCTCAGGCAAGGTCATCGACGAGATCATCCGCCGCGAGATCGGCTTCGACGGGCTGTTGATGAGCGACGACACCTCGATGAAGGCACTTTCTGGGGATTTCCCGACAAAGGCGGCCTCGATCCTTGCGGCGGGCTGCGATCTGGTCCTTCACTGCAATGGCGTTTTCGAGGAGATGGCAGGCATCGCATCGCGAACCACGGGACTTGAAGGGACGTCGCTGGAGCGCGCCAACCGGGCGCTGACCTATATAAGGGATCGCGACCGGGCCGACGAAACCGAGATACGCGCCGAGTTTGCCACCTATTTCGATGCGGTGGCCTAGAGACGGATGATTTCAGGTCTGTTCGACCTGAAATCTGAATCCGTCTCTAAATTAGATAGAGAGAGCATGATGTCGTCCGAAAACCGTTTCACACTTTTCGGCATCATGCTCTAACCAGAGGTAAAGGAACAAGTGGCGGAAACATTGGACAGCAAGGCTGCGAAGGCCGCACCGATGGACCGTCTGTGGGCCGAGAACGACGATTCACGGGTCACCGGCGACCCGTCGCTTGTCGTCGACGTCGCCGGGTTCGAAGGTCCGCTCGATCTCTTGCTGCATCTCGCCCGCAACCAAAAGGTCGATCTGTCGCGGATTTCCATCTTGGCGCTGGTCGAGCAGTATCTGACCTTCGTCGAGACGGCGAGGGCGCTAAGGCTTGAGCTTGCCGCCGACTACCTGGTGATGGCGGCGTGGCTGGCCTTCCTCAAGTCGAAGCTCCTCATCCCCAAGCAGCCCGGCGAAGAAGGCGAAAGCGGCGAGGAACTGGCCGCGGTGCTGCAGTTCCGGCTGAAGCGTCTGGAGGCCATGCGCGACGCCTCGGCAAGGCTGGTCAACCGCAACCGGCTCGGCCGCGACGTGTTTGCACGCGGCATGCCTGAGATGGTCATCGTCGAGAAGCGTAACGCCTATTCGGCCTCGCTCTACGATTTGCTCACCGCCTATGCGCAGCAGCGCCAGAAACAGGCGATCACCAATGTGACAATTGCCCGGCGTGGCGTGTGGTCGCTCAAGGATGCGCGCGATATCCTGACCCGGCTGATCGGCTCGCTGCGCGACTGGACGGCGCTGGACAGCTATCTGATCAATTACCTGACCAGCCCGGACGAACGGCGTACCGCGATTGCCAGCTCGTTTGCGGCGTCGCTGGAACTGGTGCGCGAAGGCAGCATCGAGATGCGACAGGACCAGGTGTTCGCGCCGCTCTATCTGCGCGGCCGCGCGCAACCAATCAAGGCAGTCGAGGTGGCATCATGAGCGAACGCGCCAACGCTTCGGTCATTCCGTTCAAGGTCGAAGAAGAGACCGAGGAGGGCATTATCGCCCAGGACCCGATTGATACCCTGCTTCTGAATCCTGGCGAACGGCTGCATATGGCCGAAGCCATACGCATGGCCGAGGCGATCGTGTTCGCCAGCGCCGAGCCGGTCAGCGAAAAGCAGCTCGCAGCCAGATTGCCCGATGGCATCAGCATTGCCGCTGCCATGGCTGAGCTGCAGCAGATCTATGCGCGGCGCGGCGTCAATCTGGTTCGGGTCGGCGATGCCTGGGCGTTCCGTACCGCCGGCGATCTCGCCTTCCTGATGAGCCGCGACACGGTGCAGCAGCGCAAGCTGTCGCGCGCCGCGCTCGAAGTGCTGGCGATCATCGCCTACCACCAGCCGGTGACGCGCGCCGAGATCGAGGACATCAGAGGCGTCGAGACCTCGAAGGGCACGCTGGATACGCTGCTCGAAACGGAATGGGTGCGCATGCGCGGCCGCCGCCGCACGCCCGGCCGTCCCGTCACCTACGGCACGACAGACACTTTCCTCGACCATTTCGCACTGGAGGAGATCCGCGATCTTCCCGGGATGGACGAACTGAAGGGGGCAGGGCTGCTCTCCGGCCGCATGCCGTCGAATTTCGCCATCCCGTTGCCGCCGGCCGATCCGGACGCGCTGACCGAGGACGAGGATGCGTTGACCGACATCGATCTCGAGGAACTCGGCCTGCTGACGCCGCGCGTCACGGAAGATTGACCGCAAGCCGCTGTCAAAAAGCTGCATTGCTGCGGTAGATGCGCCGATTGGTAGCGGGCAGCTTTGCCGAAAATGCGTGACATAAGCCGCGCCTTCATAAACTTTGTCGCTGTTGTGTTTGAATCCCAACGCGAAAACGCATAGATCATCGCCAGGGAAAACATTCGAGAGAGAGTTACAATGGGTTCATTTTCGATTTGGCACTGGATGATCGTGCTGGTGATCGTGCTGCTGGTGTTCGGCCGCGGCAAGATACCCGAGCTGATGGGCGACATGGCCAAGGGCATCAAGAGCTTCAAGAAGGGCATGGCCGACGACGATACCGCCGAAGACAAGCGCACCGTCGAGCACCGCCCGGACGAGACCGTTTCGGCAGTGAAGGAAAAGGCCAGCAAGAGCTGAGCCCGAGGTTGTTGCTTTTGAGCAAGTCGTGTCCAAAAGCCGCTTCGCACTCTTGGGCGACAAGCACTAGTCGGAACTGATTGCCATGTTTGAAGTCGGCTGGACCGAAATGCTGGTGATCGCGATCGTCATGATCGTGGTCGTCGGACCCAAGGATTTGCCCAATATGCTGCGCACCTTCGGCCGCACGACGGCGAAGCTGCGTGCCATGGCCTCCGACTTCCAGAAGCAGTTCAACGAGGCGTTGAAGGAAGCCGAGCTCGACGACGTCAAGAAGTCTGTCGATACGCTGCGCGGCCTCAATCCGGCGGCCGAAATCCGCAAGCAGCTCAATCCGTTCGAACAGGCGGCAGCCGAGGTTCGCTCCGGCGTCGATGCGGTGATGAAGCCGAAGCCCGCCGTCGACCCCTCAACGCCCGCGGCAGAAACACCACAGCCGGCCGAGCCGCTCAAGAACGGCGCAACGGTGATGCCGGGTGTCAACGGACCGGAAACAGCGCCGGCGGCGCCGATCCTTCCGGCGATGACCGATCAGGCGGTGGTGACACCGGCTGCAGCAACAGCAGCGCCACGAAACGCGCGCGCCAAGGGGGCTGCGATATCACGCGCCAAGGGGGCTGCGATATCAAAGGCCCCGGCAACCAAAACAGCGCCAGCCAAGGCAGCACCGGCAAAGCCGGCGCCTGCGGCGAAGGTTGCGGCCAAGCCGTCAGCGGCGCCCGCCAAGGCTGCACCTGGAAAAGCCGCCACCAAGCCCGCTGCTGCACCGAAGGCAGTCGCAAAGGCTGAGCCGAAGCCTGCGCCGGCCACGAAGCCCGCGTCCAAGAAGACGGCGGGGGCCGCCAAGTGAGCATTACGGACAGCGAAAAGGACGAGATCGAGAAGTCGTCGGCTCCGCTGATGGAGCATCTGATCGAACTGCGCCGGCGGCTGATCTGGTCGATCGGCGGTTTCTTCGTCGCCTTCCTCGTCTGCTTCTTCTTTGCCAAGAAGCTGTTCAATCTTTTGGTCGTTCCGTTCAAATGGGCCACGCAGTGGGCCGGGCTCGATCCGCACAAGGTCGAGCTGATCTATACGGCGCCGCAGGAATTCTTCTTCACCCAGGTCAAGCTCGCCATGTTCGGCGGCATGGTCATCGCCTTTCCGCTGATCGCCACGCAGATCTACAAATTCATCGCGCCAGGCCTCTACAAGAACGAACGCAACGCCTTCCTGCCGTTCCTTATCGCATCGCCGATCCTGTTCCTGATGGGAGCGTCGCTGGTCTATTTCTTCTTCACGCCGATGGTGATGTGGTTCTTCCTCGCCATGCAGCAGGCCGGCACCGACGACCAGGTGCAGATTTCGCTGCTGCCGAAAGTGTCGGAATATCTCAGCCTGATCATGACGCTGATCTTCTCCTTCGGCCTGGTGTTCCAGCTGCCGGTGGTGACCAGCCTGATGACGCGCGTCGGCATGCTGTCGTCGAAGGCGCTGGCCGAGAAGCGCAAATGGGCGATCGTCATCGCCTTCGTCGTCGCGGCGGTGCTGACGCCGCCTGATCCGATGAGCCAGATCGGTTTGGCCATCCCGACCATCCTGCTCTACGAGGTGTCGATCTGGGCGGCCCGGCTGATCGAGCGCGATCAGGTCAAGCAGAAGCTGGCGCGCGAGAAGCAGGAAGCCGCCGAAGCCGTGGCCGAAAAGGCGGCGGACGCGTCCTCAAAGCAGGCTCGTTCATAGGCTGTCGCGTTCGGGTATCCGCGTTAGCGGAAAAACGCGACAGCCGCCATCTTGCATCGATGAAGGATGCGGTTTACGCCCTCAGGCCTTAGCTCGAGGACGACCAACCATGCTTGACATCAAATGGATTCGCGACAACCCGAAGGCACTTGTCGAGGCGCTGGCCAAGCGCTCGTGGTCGGCTGACGAGGCGCAGTCCACGGTCGATGAGCTGATCAAGAAGGACGAAGCGCGGCGCGAGCACGTCACCGAGCTACAGACCAAGCAGGAACGCCGCAACGCCGCCTCGAAGGAGATCGGCAACGCCATGCGTTCGGGCGACACGGCACTTGCCGAAAAGCTCAAGGCCGAAGTCGGCGATATCAAGACCTTCATCCAGAATGGCGAGGCGCGCGAGCGCGAGCTCGACAAGACGCTGAACGATGCGCTGGCGGTGCTGCCGAATGTGCCGCTCGACGACGTGCCGGTCGGCAAGGACGAGCACGACAATGTCGTCAAGCATATCGTCGGCGAGGTGCCGACCCGGCCGAACTGGGTGAAGGAGCATTTCGAGATCGGCGAAGCGCTCGGCATGATGGATTTCGAGCGGGCGGCAAAGCTGTCGGGATCACGCTTCACCGTGCTGAAGAGCGGGCTGGCGCGGATGGAGCGCGCCATCGGCCAGTTCATGCTCGATCTGCACACGACCGAGCATGGCTATGAAGAAGTCATCCCGCCACTGATGGTGCGCGACGAAGTGCTTTTCGGGACCAACCAGCTGCCGAAATTCGAGGACGACCTGTTCTTCGTGCAGCATGGCGATGGCCGGCTCGGGTTGATTCCAACCGCCGAGGTCCCGCTCACCAACCTGGTGCGCGAAGAAATCACGGCCCATGAAAAGCTGCCGCTGCGCTATACGGCGCTGACGCCGTGCTTCCGCTCGGAAGCGGGCTCCGCCGGCCGCGACACGCGCGGTATGTTGCGCCAGCACCAGTTCTACAAGGTCGAGCTGGTCTCGGTCACCGACCAGGAGTCTTCGCTCGCCGAGCACGAGCGGATGACGCAGTGCGCCGAAGAGGTGCTGAAGCGACTGGAATTGCCGTTCCGCACCATGGTCCTGTGCACGGGCGACATGGGATTTGGCGCGCGCAAGACCTACGACATCGAGGTCTGGCTGCCGGGACAGAACGCCTATCGCGAGATCTCGTCCTGTTCAGTGTGCGGCGACTTCCAGGCCAGGCGCATGGATGCCCGCTACAAGGACAGGGACGGCAAGGGCAACCGCTTTGTGCACACGCTGAACGGTTCGGGCACCGCTGTCGGCCGTGCGCTGATTGCCGTCATCGAAAACTACCAGAATGAGGATGGCAGCGTAACCATTCCTGAAGTGCTGCGGCCTTATATGGGCGGTCTGGCGAAGATCGAATCGAAATAATGCGCATTCTTCTGACCAATGATGACGGCATCCATGCGGAGGGCCTCGCGTCGCTCGAACGCATCGCCCGCACGCTGTCGGACGATGTCTGGGTGGTGGCGCCGGAGCAGGACCAGTCCGGCTACGCGCATTCGCTGTCGATCTCGGAGCCGCTCCGGTTGCGCAAGATCGGCGAGAAACACTACGCCGTGCGCGGCACGCCGACCGACTGCGTCATCATGGGCGTCAAGAAGATCCTGCCAGGCGCGCCGGACCTGATCCTGTCGGGCGTCAATTCCGGCGCCAACATCGCCGACGACGTGACCTATTCCGGTACCGTCGCCGGCGCCATGGAAGGCGCGCTGCTCGGCATCCGCTCGATCGCACTCAGCCAGGGTTATTCCTATGTCGGCGAGGACCGCGTCGTTCCCTACGAGACCACCGAGGTGCTGGCGCCGGCGCTGCTGAAAAAGCTCGTCGCCATGCCGCTGCCCGACGGTGTGCTGCTCAACGTCAACTTTCCCAACTGTCTGCCTGACGAGGTCGCCGGCACCGTCGTGACGTCGCAAGGCAAGCTGGTGCACAGCCTGTGGGTCGACGAGCGCCGCGACGGGCGCGGCCTGCCTTATTACTGGCTGCGCTTCGGCCGCGAGCCGGTCGAGGGCAAGCAGGGCACCGATCTCCATGCTCTGCGCAACCGGCTCGTGTCTGTGACGCCGCTGCAGCTTGACCTCACCGCGCATGAAATCCGTGACCAACTGACCAAGGCGCTGTCTGAATAAGGTGTTCGCATGAAGAAGGTTCTGGCATGAACTTGCCGCTCGACGATCGCGAGGGTTTTGCCGCTTTCCTGCTGCGCCTGCGCGGCCAAGGCGCGGTGCCGAAGGCGCTGATCGCAGCCTTCGAGGCGACGCCGCGGCGCGGCTTCCTCAACGGCCAGTTCCATTCCATCGCCTGGTCGGACGGCATGCTGCCGATCGAATGCGGCGAGGCGATCGAGGGCGCCGATCTGCAGGCGGCGGTGATTGCGGCCCTGGCAATAGAGCCCGGCAACCGGGTGCTCGAGATCGGCACCGGCTCGGGCTACACGGCAGCGGTGATGTCGCGGCTCGCGGCTCGCATCGTCAGCGTCGACCGCTACAAGACGCTGGCCGAGCAGGCCAGGCAACGCTTCGAGGCGCTCGGCATCGGCAATGTCATCGTGCGCCAGGCCGATGGTTCCACCGGCCTTGCCAACGAAGCGCCGTTCGACCGCATCGTAGCCTGGGCGGCTTTCGACAGCCTGCCGCGCTTCCTGCTCGACCAATTGTCGAGCGGCGGCATCGTCATTGCCCCGATCGGGCCGGAGGAGGGCGAGCAGGTGCTGGCCAAGCTGACCAAGGTCGGCAGCCGCTTCGAGCGCGAGGATATCGGCACCGTGCGCCTGCAGCCGATCCTGCGCAGCGTTGCGGCGGTTATTTAGGTGCACTGATATTCAGGTGAGGCCGGCCTGCAAATGGCAGGTTCCTGCGCATCCGATGCTCACGTGTTTGAGTACGCTCCGCTCCGGCCTTCGCCGGCCGAAGCCGTCATAAATGCCTCCGCTCTATGAAGGCTACGGCGGCGTAGGCCGGTTCTCAGAACCTGTCATTTTCGACTCGGGCCGATCTGAATCAACGCAGCTTCGGCGCATTCGAAAATGTTTTAAGAAAATTTGCGTCTGATTCTATGGGGTTAACCCGCCAGTAACATTAACGCGCTTTAATCATGACCAGTGTGTACCGGGTCTGTGCGGGTTAGTGCGATGCAATTCAGTGTTATGAAGGCAAACGGGCGTACTCTGTCGCGGGGCTGCGCTGTCCTCATGCTAGCCGGAATGGCAGCGGGGTGTAGCTCCCAGGTCTCGCGGTTCAACGGTGTCGACGACGTCTTCACCTCCTCGACCAACAATCAGCGCGCCATCATCGACAAGCAGAGCACCGCGCAGCCCTATCCGGGCGATGTGGCGCCCGAGCCGATCGCTGCAGCACCTGTCGATGGCAGCCATAACCAGTCGGTCAGCCGCTCCAGCCTGGAGCCGGTCACCGTCCAGCAGCTGCCGCCGCCAAGCGCGCCCAAAGCCGCTCCGATGCGCACCGCTTCCGCGCCTGCACTTGCGCCGGCACCGCATGTCGACAGGACGACCACCGGCACCGTGCAGCCGGCAAGGCCGTTCAAGAATGCCGGTGACTCCGATCCGAAACCAGTTGCCGCCGGCACGCCGCACGCCACGGAGATCGTCGTCAGGGACGGCGAGACCATTTCCGGCATCGCCCATCGCTATCACGTGCCGGCCGACGTCATCATGAAGGTCAACGGCTTGAGCGCCACCAAGGGGCTGAAGACCGGCCAGAAGCTGGTCATCCCGGCCTATGCGTATTCGAGCAAGGGGACCGAGCCGAAAGTTGCCGACGGCAAGCCGGCGAACAGCCCCAAGACGCCGGCTCCGGAGAAGGTCGCCGTGCTGCCGCAGCAGCCGAAGCTCAAGGACGGCAAGTCCGCCGCGCAGGTCGACGCTTCGGCCGCGAACAAGCCGAAGACCGACAAGCCGGCGCAGCAGACGGCCGCAGCGGCGCCAAAGGCAGGTGCCGGCACCTACACGGTGCAGTCGGGCGATAGCCTGTCCTCCATCGCCAGGAAGACCGGGGTTGGCGTCGTGGCGCTGAAGCAGGCCAACGGCATGCAGGACGGTCTGCTCAAGATCGGCCAGACGCTGAAGGTTCCCGCCGGTGGCACCGCAACGGTTGCAAGCGCCAAGCCGGCCAAAGTTGATCCGGTGACGACGGCCGCAACCCAGCCTGCGGCAAAGCCGACGGAGACGCTCGCCACCTACACGCCGCCGAAGAAGGATGCCAAGGTCATCCAGCAGGCCGAGGACGACGATGCTGTCGCGCCTGATGCCACCGGCATCGGCAAGATGCGTTGGCCGGTGCGTGGCCGCGTCATCTCCAATTTTGGTGGCGGCAAGGACGGTGTCGACATCGCCGTGCCTGAGGGAACGCCGGTCAAGGCGGCCGAGAATGGCGTGGTCATCTATGCCGGCGACGGCCTCAAGGAATTCGGCAACACGGTGCTGGTGCGCCACGAAAACGGGCTGGTCACCGTCTATGGCCACGCCAGTTCTATCGAGGTGCAGCGCGGCCAGAAGGTCAAGCGCGGCCAGGAAATCGCGTTGTCGGGCATGAGCGGCACCACCGACTCGCCGAAACTGCACTTCGAAGTGCGCAAGAACTCGGCCCCGGTCGACCCCTCTGGCTATCTCGAATAGAACAATAAACGTTTTGCAGGCCGTCTGACCTCCAGTCCGGCCCGCCGGCTCAGCCCGCTCCGCAAGGGGCGGGCTTTTTCAGTGACCTGACGCAAATCAATCAGTCGTTCAGCGGCTTGCCGAGCCGGCCGGCCAGATCCTGGGTGAACTGCCAGGCGACGCGGCCCGAGCGGCTGCCGCGCGTCGTTGCCCATTCCAGCGCCTCGGCGCGCAGCTGCTCCGGGTCGATAGTGAGCCCGTGATGGCTGGCATAGCTGTTGACCATGTCGAGATATTCGTCCTGCGAACATTTGTGGAAGCCGAGCCACAGGCCGAAGCGGTCGGACAGCGAAACCTTTTCCTCGACCGCCTCGGACGGGTTGATGGCGGTCGAGCGCTCATTGTCGATCATGTCGCGCGGCAACAGGTGCCGGCGGTTCGACGTGGCGTAGAAGATGACATTGGCCGGGCGGCCCTCGACGCCGCCTTCAAGGGCTGCCTTCAGCGACTTGTAGGAGGTGTCGTCATGGTCGAAGGAGAGGTCGTCGCAAAACAGGATGAAGCGAAACGGCGCCGCCTTCAGCAGGCCCATCAGCCTGGGCAGCGTGTCGATATCCTCGCGATGGATCTCGATCAGCTTGAGCGGCAGGTCGGATTTGGCCTGGGCGTTGATCTGCGCATGCACGGCCTTGACCAGCGAGGATTTGCCCATGCCGCGCGCACCCCACAACAACACATTGTTGGCGGCATGGCCGGCGGCGAAGCGTTCCGTGTTTTCGACCAGAATGTCGCGCACGCGGTCGACGCCGCGGATCAGGCCGATGTCGACGCGGTTGACCTTGCGCACCGGCTCGAGATAGCCGGGGTCGGCCTGCCAGACGAAGCAATCGGCAACCGCAAGATCGGTTTGCGGCACCGGCGGCGGGGCGAGGCGGGTGACCGCCTCGATCAGGCGGTCGAGCTTTTGGTTCAGGGCCTCGATGGTGCTGTCGGTCATGTCTCGTCTTTTATGTTTCCGCACGAACGTGCGTAGGGGCCGAAATCGTCTTGATCCGGGCGAGATAGAAACTGGTTCCAAGCTTTTGTTTGGGCATGATCTTTTGCGAAAACCACGCCCGTATTCCGGGAGCATGCTCTAACACGGGTCAACCGGCCGGAAAAGCAGCTGAAAGCCCGGCCGCGCAGTTGCATTGGTAACTTTACCCACTATATTCCGGCCAAATTTGGCGAGGCCGCCCTACGGCCTTCTTCGTAACCAGGAGTTCTTGATGTTCGTCACACCGGCATACGCCCAAGCTACCGGAACTCCGCTTGGTCCGTTCGGGGATATCGGCATGATACTCCCGTTCGTTCTGATCTTCGTGATCATGTATTTCCTCATCATCCGGCCGCAGCGCGCCCAGTTGAAGAAGCGCCAGGAGATGATCTCGGCCGTGCGCCGTGGCGACACGGTCATCACCGGCGGCGGCTTCGTCGGCAAGGTGACCAAGGTGATCGACGACAATGAGCTTGAGATCGACCTTGGCGGCGGCACCAAGGTGACGGCGCTGCGCTCGACGATCGCCGATGTTCGGGTCAAGGGCGAGCCGGTGGCCAACCAGAACGCCAAGAAGTAAGCCAGTTTCCCAAGCGGAGCGATCCGCGGGCAGAGCTCTGACAAAAGACGGCGTATGGTCCATTTTTCGCGCCTGAAAATGATCCTGATCTGGCTTGCTATGGCCACAATGCTCGTCGACGCGCCCAGTCTTCACGCTGCCGGCGCGGACGTGCTGCTTCGATTGGACGCGACCGATGTGATCGATCGCCGGTTGGAGGCGACGCGTGACGAAATCAGGACGCTGCTGCGCGATGCAAGGATCGGCTATACTGGTCTTGCTAAGTCGGGTCGGGCCGTTCAGGTGCATATCACCGACGCCGCTCAGGTCGGCGCGGCCAAGATGGCATTGAAGGCGGTGACTGATCCTGTCCTTGGCAGCGCTGGTCCGGTTCAGGAAATGATCCTGGATGATACCGGAGCAGCGTTGCTCAAGTTCACGGTAACAGACACAGGCATCAAGTATCGGATGTCGATCGCGCTTGCGCAGTCGATCGTGGTCATTAAGAATCGCCTGCGTGATCTTGGTGTTGCCGACCCAGTAGTGCGGCCAGAGGGCGAAGACGGTATGCTGGTTCGGACCTCGGGCGTTGCGGATTTGCAAAGGCTGAGGAGAATTCTCACCCGAACCGGAATGCTGACCTTTCAGTGGGTTGATGAGTCGATGCCGGTCGCTGATGCGATCAATGGCCGGACGCCCGCTGGCTCGGTGGTGGTTTATTCGAAGGACGATCCACCGGTTCCCTATCTGGTTGAGAGCCGAACGATCGTTTCCAGTGACGACATTGTCAATGCTCAGGCGACTCCCAACTCCGTCACAAATGAGCCGGCGGTTTCGTTCACCTTCGATTCCAGGGCAACGGCACGCGTTGCGCAGGCGACCTCGCAGAATGTCGGCAAGCTATTTGCGATGATCCTCGACAACCAAGTGCTTTCGGTGCCAGTCGTCCGCGAGCCAATTCTTAACGGCCGCGGCCAGATATCGGGCAACCTTACAAAGGAGAACGCCGATGATCTGGCCTTGCTTTTGCGTTCCGGACCGATGCCTGCACAATTGAAAATAGTCGAGTAGCGCACGATAGCGCCCGGCGGTGATCAGAATTAGAATGGGAACCGACAGAGGCGATTGACGCCGAAACCGCTGCCGGCGGCAGCGCCAAATTGACCTCAGCGCGCTCGACAATCGGCGAAGTGCGGGTTAAGGGCGAGCCGGTGGCAAATAAGAACGCCAAGAAATAACCGAATTGTCGGCGGAACGATCCGCCAGTACGCCCTGACGGACAACGCCATATGCTGTATTTTTCGCGCCTGAAGATGATCCTGATCTGGATCGCCGTGGCCGTCACATTCATCCTTGCCGCGCCAAATCTCTTCCCGGCCAGCACATTGGCGCAATTGCCCAACTGGGTGCCGAAGCGGCAGATGACGCTTGGTCTCGATCTGCAGGGCGGTTCGCACATCCTCTTGCAGATGGACCAGAATGATCTCGTCAAGGCGCAGCTGGAAACGACGCGCGACGAGATCCGCACGCTGCTGCGCGATGCCAAGGTGGGCTATACCGGCCTTGGCGGCACCGGCAGGACCGTACAAGTGCGCATCACCGATCCAACCCAGATCGATGCCGCCAAGACGGCGCTGAAGCCGCTGACCGATCCAGTCGCCGCCGGCCTGTTCACCGGCGGCTCCATCCAGGAAATGTCGCTGGACGATTCCGAAGCCGGGCTGCTCAAATTCACCGTCACCGACGCCGGCATCAAATACCGCACCTCAGCCGCATTGGCGCAGTCGATCGAAGTCGTCGAGCGTCGCGTCAACGAACTCGGCACCACCGAGCCGATCGTGCAGCGGCAGGGCGACGACCGTGTGCTCGTCCAGGTGCCGGGCCTGCAGGATCCGCAAAGGCTGAAGGAGATCATCGGCCAGACCGCCAAGATGACCTTCCAGATGGTGGATACCTCGATGTCGGTGCAGGATGCGCTGA
This sequence comes from Mesorhizobium sp. LSHC412B00, assembly GCF_000503035.1. Classification (NCBI taxonomy): domain Bacteria; kingdom Pseudomonadati; phylum Pseudomonadota; class Alphaproteobacteria; order Hyphomicrobiales; family Phyllobacteriaceae; genus Mesorhizobium; species Mesorhizobium sp. LSHC412B00. The sequence continues at coordinate 257,557 of NZ_AYWB01000003.1, forward strand.
ACGGCCGCCCGCCGGCAGGCTCCTCGGTGCTTTATTCGCAGGACGATCCGCCGGTTCCGTATCTGGTGGAAAATCGCGTCATCGTGTCCGGCGAGGATCTTGCCAAGGCCACCGCAACCTATGATTCCCGAAACAACGAGCCAGTGGTTTCGTTCGTCTTCAACTCGCGCGGTGCGACACGGTTCGGCCAGGCGACCCAGCAGAATGTCGGCAAGCCGTTCGCCATCATCCTCGACAATCAGGTGATTTCGGCGCCGGTGATCCGCGAACCGATCCTCGGCGGCAGCGGCCAGATTTCAGGCAATTTCACCGCCGAAAGCGCCAACGACCTCGCCGTGCTGCTGCGGGCCGGTGCGTTGCCGGCAAAGCTGACCGTGATCGAAGAACGCACGGTGGGCCCGGGCCTCGGCCAGGATTCGATCCATGCCGGCAAGGTCGCCGGCATCATCGGCTCCATTCTCGTCGTCGCCTTCATGTTCGTCGCGTACGGACTTCTCGGCTTCCTCGCCAACATTGCGCTCGCCGTGCACGTGGCGATGATCGTCGGGGTTTTGTCGCTGCTTGGCGCGACGCTGACCTTGCCCGGCATTGCCGGTATCGTGCTGACCATCGGCATGGCGGTCGATTCCAACGTGCTGATCTATGAGCGCATCCGCGAGGAGCGACGGGCCGGCCGTTCGGTCATCCAATCGATCGACACCGGCTTCACCAAGGCGTTGGCGACCATCGTGGATTCCAACGTGACGTCGCTGATTGCCACGGTCGTGCTGTTCTATCTCGGCACCGGACCGGTCAAGGGCTTCGCCATCACCTATGCCATCGGCATCCTGACCACGGTCTTCACCGCCTTCACCTTCACCCGTCTGCTGGTGTCGATCTGGCTGCGCCGTGCGCGTCCGAAGGAATTGCCGCGTGCGCCGGTGACCTTCGTTCCGCCGGGCACGAAAATCCCGTTCATGGGCATCCGCCGCTGGACCTTCGCACTGTCCAGCCTGCTGTCGATCGCGTCGGTTATCGGATTCCTGACCATCGACATCAACTACGGCATCGACTTCAAGGGCGGCTCGATCATCGAGGTGCAGTCCAAGCAAGGCGACGCCGATCTTGGCGATATCAGAAGCCGGCTGTCGGAGCTAAACATCGGTGAAGTGCAGGTCCAGCAATTCGGCGCGCCGAACGACGTGCTGATCCGCGTCGGCACCCAGGATGGCGGCGAGAACGCCGAGCAGACCGTCATCGACAAGGTGCGCGGCGAGCTCCAGGACAATTACGATTTTCGCCGCGTCGAGGTGGTGGGCCCGACGGTTTCGGGCGAGCTGGCCAAGCAAGGCACGATTGCGATGATCATCGCGCTGATCGGCATCCTGGTCTATGTCTGGTTCCGCTTCGAATGGCAGTTCGCGGTCGGCGCCATCGTGGCGACGGTGCACGATGTGGTGATGACGCTGGGCTTCTTCGTCATCACCGGGCTCGAGTTCAACCAGTCTTCGCTGGCGGCGATCCTGACCATTATCGGCTATTCGCTCAACGACACGATCGTCGTCTATGACCGTGTTCGAGAAGATTTGCGAAAATACAAACGAATGCCGCTCCCGCAATTGTTGAACAACGCCATCAACGAGACGCTGTCGAGAACGACGCTCACTTCGGTGACGACCATCCTGGCGCTGCTGGCGCTGGTGTTGTTCGGCGGCGAGGTGATCCGCTCGTTCACCATGGCGATGCTGTTCGGCGTCGTCTTCGGCACCTATTCGTCGATCTTCATCGCAGCGCCCTTGCTGATCCTGTTCAGGCTCAGGCCGCAGGGAGCGAGCGCCGATGAGGAGAAGCCGGTTGGTGGCGGCAAGGCCATGGCGACCTGACGGCTGCGCTGGTGGCAAAAGGCATCGTCATCCGCGAGGCGCATTTCCCCGGACGGGCGCCGATCGAAGCCTACGGCAATGGCGGCTTCCGCTTCGCCGACATGTCGCATCGCGGCTCGCTTCTGTGCCTGCCCTCCGGCATCCATGGCTGGGAGCCGGCCGATCCGCTGGCCCTGACGGCGGCGGATTTCGACCTGCTGCTGGCCGAAGCCGGCAAGGTCGAGATCCTGCTGGTCGGCACAGGCAAGGATTTGCGGCCCTTGCCGGCAGCCCTTCGGGCGGCGCTGAAGGCGGCTGGCATTGGCTCCGACCCGATGTCGACGGGGGCAGCGGTGCGGACCTACAATGTGCTGCTTGCCGAAGACCGCGCCGTGGCTGCGGCGCTCATCGCCGTCGACTGACGTGACCGATACAGCTGACATCGTCATCGAGGCGGTGCGCGCCGGCGACCATGACCGCTATGTCAGCGCACTCTATGCACCGGCCGACAAGCGCGCGGCGCTGTTTTCGCTTTACGCCTTCAATGCCGAGATCGCCTCTGTCCGCGACCGCATCCACGAGGCATTGCCGGGCGAAGTGAGGCTGCAATGGTGGCGCGATGTCATCGCTGCTGAAGCCGCAGCCACAGGCAACCCGCTCGCCGATGCGCTGAAGGCGACGATTTCTGCCCATGGCCTGCCCAAAACTGCCTTCGACAACATGCTCGAGGCCCGCATCTTCGACCTCTATGACGATCCGATGCTGTCGCGCACCGATCTCGAGGGCTATTGCGGCGAGACGGCGGCCGCGCTGATCCAGCTGGCGGCGATGGTGCTCGATCCCAATCAGGCGCCGCGCTTTGCCGAACTGGCGGGCAGGGCCGGCTGCGCCCAGGCGATGACCGGCCTGTTGCTGCTGTTGCCGCTGCATCGCCGACGCGGGCAATGCTTCGTGCCGGCGGATATCCTTGCAGCGGCCGGCTCGTCGCCGGAGGAGTTCGTCAGCGGCGACGGCGGCCCCGGCGCTCAGCGCGCGGTGGCTGCGATGATTGCATTGGCGCAGGAGCATCACCGCGCTTTCGAGCAAGGGGCGTCCGCACTTCCGGAAACGCTGCGTCCGGCGTTCCTGCCGCTGGCGCTGACCAGCGCCTATCTCGGCAAGATGGCGAGTGGTCGTCGCTCGCCGCTTGGCGGCGCAGCCCGGCTTTCGGCTCTGCGCCGGCATTGGCTGTTGCTCAGGCGCGCAACGCGGGGATGGCCAGCGAGTTGACGTAAACGTCAATCGCGTTAGGGCCCTGAGACTTGGCTATTCAGCAGCTTCCGCTGTTTGCGCCGGCAGCCCTAGCCACTCCCGACAATCTGCCCGCGCGCGTGAGGTGATCGCGTGGCGCTTGGCCACCGTCTTGTCCTTGCCGCGCAGGCGTTTGCCTTCGGTCTTCGGTGCTTCCACCGGCGGGAACAGGCCGAAATTGACGTTCATCGGCTGGAACGAGCGTTTGCCCGGCTCGTCGTCGGAGACGATGTGGCCGCCGGTGATGTGGTTGAGCAGCGCGCCGAAGGCGGTGGTGAGCGGTGGCAGCGACGGGGTGTGGCCGAGCCGCTCGGCGGCGGCGAAGCGGCCGGCGAGCAGGCCGATCGCCGCGCTCTCGACATAGCCCTCGCAGCCGGTGATCTGGCCGGCAAAGCGCAGGCCCGGCCGCGACTTCAGCTGCAGCGAGGCGTCGAGCAAGGTCGGCGAATTGATGTAGGTGTTGCGGTGCAGGCCGCCGAGACGGGCGAACTCGGCGTTTTCCAGACCCGGAATGGTGCGGAACACGCGCACCTGCTCGGCATGCTTCAGCTTGGTCTGGAAACCGACCATGTTGTAGAGCGTGCCCAGCGCATTGTCCTGACGCAGCTGCACCACGGCATAGGCTTTTACCGTCGGATTGTGGGCATTGGTCAGCCCCATCGGCTTCATCGGCCCGTAGCGCAGCGTCTCGACGCCGCGCTCGGCCATGATCTCGATCGGCAAGCAGCCGTCGAAATAGGGCGTGCCTTCCCACTGCTTGAATTCGGTCTTCTGGCCGTCGACCAGCGCCTGTACGAAGGCGAGATACTGGTCCTTGTCCATCGGGCAGTTGATGTAGTCCTTGCCGGTGCCGCCGGGCCCAACCTTGTCGTAGCGCGACTGGAACCAGCAAATGTCCATGTCGATCGTGTCGAAATGGATGATCGGGGCAATCGCGTCGAAGAAGGCCAGCGCATCGGCGCCGGTTGCCTCGACGATCGACTGGGCGAGCGACGGCGCGGTCAGCGGTCCCGTGGCGATGATCGCCTGGTCCCACTCCGCCGGCGGCAGGCCCGGCACTTCCTCGCGCTCGATGGTGATCAGCGGGTGCGCTTCAAGCTTTTTCGTCACCGCGTCGGAGAAACCGTCGCGATCCACGGCCAGCGCGCCGCCTGCCGGCACCTGGTTGGCGTCGCCGGCACTCATGATCAGCGAGCCGGCCAGCCGCATTTCGGCATGCAGCAGGCCGACGGCGTTGTTCTCGGCATCGTCGGAGCGGAAGGAATTGGAACAGACAAGTTCGGCAAGCCCATCGGTCTTGTGCGCATCGGTGCCGCGCACCGGGCGCATCTCATGCAAAATGACGGGAACACCGGCTTGTGCTGCCTGCCAGGCGGCTTCGCAGCCGGCGAGGCCGCCGCCGACGATGTGGATAGGATTTTTGCTCATGAGCGCCGGAATAATCGCTTGGCGCGCCGTTTGCAATTGGCCGGTGCGAGCGTGGGTCATTGTCGTGCAACGACGGAGCTCGACTTTCTTATGTCCGCAGCGACGGTCTGATGGCGGCGTAAAGCGCCTCGATCGACTGCATGCGCAATTGAAAAGCCTGCCCAAAAACAACAACACCCGCCGCGGGAGGAGGTGCGGCGGGTGTCGTTTTTGGGGCCGATCCTCGGGAGGAGGTGGGGATCGGCCGTATTCGCCATCGCCGGGGAGGAGGTCGGCTTTGACGAAATTCTTTTCGCCGGATCGAGGGAGGCGAAATCCCTGGAAGACGAACTGCGTTCACTTTGAAGACGAACTAGCGTTCGCTTCGGAAAGACGAACTGCGTTCGCTTTGGAAACAGCGCCCGCCGCGGGAGGAGGTGCGGCGGGCGCCGTTTTGGTGGTCAACCCTCGGGAGGAGGTGAAGGCTGACCGTATCCGTCAGGGTCGGGGAGGAGGTCGACCCTGGCGAAATTCTGGCTAGATCGTCGCTCTGCGGGCGATGATCTTGATCTCGTCACGGACGATGCCGAGATCATGGAGCTGACGGTTCGAAAGGCGACCCAGCTCGGTAACGGTGTCGCGGTAAACGCGCCAGTTACGATAGTTGCGGATCAGGTTCATTGTCGTTCTCTTTTTCAAAACTGGTTCGGACCATTTGCGATCCGAAGAGGATTAGACCGCCTTGCGGGCGACGTAGTGGATGTCGCTGCGGCTGATGCCGAGGTCGGTCAGTTCACGGTTCGACAGGCGGCTCAGCTCGGAGACGGTGTCCCGGTAGCGGCGCCAGTTGCGGTAGTTGCGGATCAGGTTCATGGTAGTGCTCGTTTCGTCTTTCTTCGGATCATTCCGTTTGTGTACGAACAGTAAATAGGCTGGGTAATATCGATTTAAAAGTGCTGTTGGCGCATGGCAGCAATGCAAATTGTGCAATGCAACATTAACGCGCGTTCACGGCTTCGTCATGAAGAAACCCGAATCGGAAAATGACGTTGCGTCAACGATTTGAGCGGATCGGCTGTCAGAAAGACCAAGCTGGGGGAGAAGCGGCATGGCGAGTTATTCGTCACGGGCGAGGGCCGATATCGGGCGGTGGCTGCAGGCCGGCCTGATCGACGCGAAGACGGCCGATGCGCTTAAGTGCGACATCGACGCAAACGAGCGCAAATCGCTGAGCTTCGGCACTATATTGGCCATGATGGCAGCGCTGCTGTTCGGCGCCGCGATCCTGCTCTTCGTCGCCGCCAACTGGGACGTCATCCCGCGGCTGGTGCGGGTCGCGGCGCTGTTTGCCGTCATTCTCGCCGGCTATGTAGGCGGCGCGGTGTTGAAGATGCGCGACCATGCGGCGATCGGCGAGGCGCTGTGGATCGTGGCCGCCGCGGCCTTCGGCGGATCGGTCGCGCTGATCGGCCAGATGTACCATCTCACGGGTGACGAAGCCTCGGCCATCGTCACCTGGGGCATCGGCACCGCATTTGCCGCGGTGGCGTTGCGCTCGAACCCGCTGACGGTCGCTGCCGTCGGCATATCCGTTGCCTGGCTGTTCGTGCGCGCGTTCGACTTTTATGACCGCCCCGTATTTCCGGATTTCTTCGTCATCATGGCGCCGGTGCTTTTTGTCGTCTCGTTGTGGACGCGCAGCCAGCCGGCACGCCACCTGATCATTCTCTCGGTCATTTTCTATATCGCGGTGCGCGGCCTGGACCAGAACACGCTCGCCCTGGCTATTCCTCTCGTCGTGGTGTCGGCGCTGCTGTTTGCGGTTTCGATCTTCGCCGCCGGGCCGGCCGACCGGATCTTGCAACTCGGCGGGCGGCTGCCTTTGCACGCCTTGATCGGCTTTCTCACCGGGCTGGCGATGATCCAGATCGAACTGGGCGATGATAACGCCTTCAGCAACGGCTTTGCCGTCGCCTCGGTTATCGCGCTGGCCGGGATTGCGGCGGCGATCGTTCTGGGCGGGCGCGAGAGCAGGGGGCTGCGCTGGGTTGCTTATGCCGGCTTTGCCTTCGAACTTGCCATTATCTACGTCGTGACCTTGCAGACGATGCTCGGCACGGCCGGCTTCTTCCTGGCTGCCGCGGTGCTTTTCGGCACCCTGGCTCTCGTCATCATCCGTGTGGAAAAACGCATGAAGGCCCCGGAAGGAGCGGCAGCATAATGTCTGGAAAGAAACTTGTCATCTCGGCGCTGGTCCTGGCGCTCGTCCAGATCGGCTTCCTGAGCTGGATCATCGCCGGCCGCGCGGCGATCCTGCGCAACGGAAAGGAGGTCTTGCTGAAAGTCGAGCCGGTCGATCCGCGCGATCTGCTGCGCGGCGACTATATTATCCTCGGCTATGAAATATCGCGCTTGCCGGTGAAGCTGATCGCCAACATCCCGGCCGGCCAGCTCGTGAGCGAGAACACGCCGATCGTGGTCCGGCTGAAGCCGGGTGCCGACGGCTATTGGCATGCGACCACGGCCTGGTTCGGCAAGGCTCCGACGCCGGCGACCGCCGACGAAGCCGATATTGTCGGCCAGGTCGCGCCGGGCTGGACGCTTGATCCTGAATCCACGATCGCACCGCAATACGGCATCGACCGCTTCTACCTACCTGAGGGCCAGGGCATGGCGATCCAGAACGACATGCGGGTGCGGCCATTCGGCGTGCGCATCGCGCTCGCCGCCAGTGGCCAGGCACAGATCAAGGCGCTGATGGACGGCGACAAGACATTGTTTGAGGAACCGCTCTACTAGAAGACATTACCCAGGGCATGGATTTCGGCAACGATCGATCGCTTCGCCCTCATGCAAACCAGACGGGCGAAGACAATGCCGATTACGGTGACGACGCGCGAAGATATCAATCTCGATGCCGTTTTGCGCGTCGCCTGGAGAAACGACACGGTCGAAATCGGCGACAAGGCCTTGCAACGCATTGCCGAATGCCGCGCCTCGTTCCTGAAACTCATTGAGTCCGATCCGCCGCCGGTCATCTACGGCGTCACCACCGCGATGGGCGAGCTGGCAAGCCGCAAGCTCGAACTTGACGAGCGCGACCGCCATGCGCGCATCAAGGCTTTTGCTGCCGCCACATCGTTCGGTGAGCCATTGCCTGAGCGCGTCGTAAGGGCGATCGTGTTGGCGCGGCTGACCAACTTTATCGAAGGCAATGCCGCGACCACGCCGCGCATCGCACGGGCGGTCGCGGCGATGCTCGACGGCGGCCCGATGCCGGTGGTGCCGTCGCAAGGGCAGGGTGGCGCCGGCGAGATCCTGGCGCTCTATCCGCTGTTTGCTGCGCTTACCGCCAGCCTTGAGCTTGAGGTGAAGGAGCGCGGTTCGCTGATCAACGGCTCGCCCTGCGCGGCGGCACTGGTGGCGGACGCAGCACTTGCCGCGCGTCGTCGCCTCGCCATGGCGCACAAGGTGTTCGCGCTGTCGATCGAAGCGTTTCGTGCGCCGCTCGAGCATTATGATGCAGCGCTCGACGGGCTCTGGGGCGACGAACACGAAGCGGCCGCCTTGCAAGGGTTGCGGCAGTTTCTGGTCGGCGCAGGGGATGGACGGCGCAATTATCAGGCGCCGGTCAGCTACCGCATCGTGCCGCGTGTGCTCGGCCATGCGCATCGGGCGCTGGCCGGCGCCGAGCAGGCGGCGACCGTATCGCTGGCCTCGATCTCGGACAATCCAGTCTATATCCCGCCCGACGCGGCGCACCCGCTGGGGCGCTGCATCTCGACCGGCGGCTATCACAATGCCATGGCGACGCCGGCGCTCGACGATCTGGCGGCGATCTGGGCCGATCTCTGCCTGCTCTGCGACCGCCACGCCTCAAAGCTGCTGAACGGCAAGGTGTCGCTGCTGCCCGACCTGTTGATGACCGGGCGGCATTGGGCCGACAGCGACGGGCACGGCAATGTCGGCTATGTGCCGATGGCGATCACCGGCTATCTCGAACAGGCCAAACTCGCGGCGCAGCGCACCTTCATTCCGGGCACCGAATCGGCCGGCGCCGGCCAGGACGACGTCGCCACCACCGCATTCTTCGCCTGGACCAAGGAAGCGACGGCCGGCCGCTGCCTCGATGCGGCAATGGCGATGCTGGCGATGATCGCCTCGCAGGCCCTGTACGTGACTGAACGCGCCGCGCCGCCGGCATTGCAGGATTTTGTCGCGGATATCAGGAAGATCGTGCCGCCGGTCGACGCCGACCGGGTGCTGGGGCCGGAGCTGGCGAAATTGGCGGAGTGGTTTACCGGTCAAGTGTTTGAAGTGTAGGCCGTCGCCGCCAGTCCTCCTACGCCACGGCTTCGGAGGACACCCTTCGCTTTATCAAGCTCCTGGGTGGCCTGCCACCCGAAGCTCGATAGAGCGAAGGGTGGTGCGGATGAAGGGACTCGAACCCCCACGCCTTTCGGCACTGGAACCTAAATCCAGGGCGTCTACCAGTTCCGCCACATCCGCATTTGTCGGCAATCCCATGTAGCCATCATTCTGTCAATGTCGGGGCGAAAATGTCTGCCGTTGGGGCGGTCATTCGCTGCAACGCGAAGATGGTTGAAAATTGGCCTCGCCTGTGACAAAAGGCGTGTCAAATGTGACGGGACGCGCCGATCCGCTTCTGCAGAATGTGATAAGAAGTAGGAAAAACAAGAACTTATTCACATCTTGGAACGCAGTTTGGAACAATTTGAGCCGTAATTTCGGTCAAATCGCCAGGTTCCGTACCAAAAGCCATTCCCGGCAAGATTGTACCGGCAGGCTGTGAACGGCAAGACGCCGTGGCAGCCTCTTTGGTGAAGATAAAGGTTTTACGATGCAGGTCACCGAAACGCTCAACTCCGGTCTCAAGCGCGAGATCAAGATCACCGTGCCGGCCGGTGATATGGAAGCCAAGCTGATGGCGCGGCTGTCCGACGCCAGGAACAAGGTCCGCATCAACGGCTTCCGTCCCGGCAAGGTGCCTGTGCAGCATTTGCGCAAGGTCTACGGCAAGTCGTTCATGGCCGAAGTGGTCAACGAAATCCTCAACGATTCGACCCGTTCGATCATCACGGGGCGCGGCGAAAAGGCCGCCATGCAGCCTGAAGTGATCATGACGGAAGACGAGAAAGAGGCCGAGAAGATCCTGGCCGGCGGCGCCGACTTCGAATTCCGCCTCAACTACGAGGTCATCCCGGCGATCGAGATCAAGGATTTCTCCGACATCAAGGTGACGCGCCAGGTATTCGAAGTGCCGGACAGCGAGATCGACGAGCAGGTCCAGCGCGTTGCCGAATCGGCGCGAAGCTTCGAGCCGAAGACCGGCAAGGCCGCCGAAGGCGATCGCGTTTCGATCGACTATGTCGGCAAGATCGACGGCGAGGCCTTTTCCGGCGGCGCCGGCACCGACCAGCCGCTGGTTCTGGGGTCCAAGGAATTCATTCCGGGCTTCGAGGACCAACTGATCGGCGCCAAGGCCGGCGACGAGAAGCAGGTCACCGTCACTTTCCCGGAAAACTACCAGGCAGCGCATCTGGCCGGCAAGGAAGCCACCTTCGACGTCACCGTCAAGGAAGTGTCCAAGCCCGGCGCGCTGGAAATCAACGACGAGATGGCCAAGAACCTCGGCTTGGAATCGCTGGAGCGCCTGCGCGACGTGGTGCGCGGCCAGATCGAGAACCAGTTCGGTTCGATGACCCGCCAGAAGGTCAAGCGCCAGCTGCTCGACCAGCTTGACGCGGCCTATTCGTTCGAGGCGCCGTCGAAGCTCGTCGATGCCGAGTTCAACAACATCTGGACCCAGGTCAACCGCGATCTCGAAGCCGCCGGCCGTACCTTCGCCGACGAGGAGACGACGGAAGAAGAGGCACGCGCCGAATATCTGCGGCTTGCCGAGCGCCGCGTGCGTCTCGGCCTGGTTTTGGCCGAGATCGGCGAGAAGGCCGGCGTCACCGTTTCCGACGAGGAACTGCAGCGCGGCCTGTTCGAGCAGGTGCGCCGCTACCCGGCCAACCAGCAGCAGGAAGCCTTCGAGTTCTATCGCAGCAATCCGGAAGCCCTGAACACGCTGCGCGCGCCGATGTTCGAGGAGAAGGTCGTCGACCATCTGCTCAGCCAGATCTCGGTCACCGACGTCAAGGTCAGCAAGGAAGAGCTGATGGCTGACGACGAAGAGGGCGATACCGCCAAGGCCAAGCCGGCGAAGAAGGCCGCTGCCAAGAAGGCCGACAAGGCTGAAAAGGCCGACGACGCGGAAGAGCCGAAGAAGAAGGCAGCCCCGAAGAAGAAGGCCGCCAAGGACGCCGAATAAGCGCCTGACGACAAGATCAGAAAAGGCCGCCCTCGAGGCGGCCTTTTTCGTTGTGGCGGATGTGCCTTGAGCCACCGCAGCCCACCTGAACCTTTGTACGGTCGACCTGTTCTACCTACCGGCCAGATTCTGTGGTACACAAGTAGCGCAATTCCATCTGGGGAGGAGCGGAGAATCTATTCTGCCGTGCAGGGCGCATGCTGGTGCTACCGGCATGTGCAGACCGTCTGAGGAAAATTTGACGATCAGGGAGGAATGCCATGCGCTTGGTTGCGTTTTTCGCCGTCGTTTCCGTTGCAACTTTCATCGCCAATCCATCGCGGGCACAGGACGCCGCGGCGGGCGAGAAGGTCTTCACCAAATGCAAGGTCTGCCACGTCGCAGACCAAGACACCAACAAGATAGGCCCTTCGTTGCATGGCGTTATCGGCCGGACGGCCGGCACGCATCCGGATTTTAAATATTCCGAAGCCATGATCGCGGCCGGCACATCCGGCGTCAAATGGGATGAGCCGACACTGACGACGTATCTTCACGACCCCAAGGCAATGGTCAAAGGGACGAAGATGGCGTTTCCCGGCCTCAAGAAGGACGAGGACGTCGCCAACGTCATCGCCTATCTGAAGCAATTTTCCCCGTAACCTGGCTCTTCGGCCGGCCAGAGCGTTTCACCGTTTCACGGAAACTGCGATCCGCTCGATCTCTTTGTTCTTACGCAATTCCGGGCGGAAAACCCCATACACTTTCCTGGAATTGCTCTAGGCTGCCCGGTTTCCATCGATGGTCGTCTCAAATGTCGGTCAAGGAAAGCCTCAAGGATACCGGCGTCCGCCTCTCGGAAGCGACGGCCAGTGATTTCTTTGCGCTCTTGAAGCCTCGGGTCATGGCCCTTGCCGTGTTTACCGCCTTCGTCGGTCTGATGGTGGCGCCCGGCGCGATGAACCCGGTCATCGCCGTGATCGCCATAGGTGCGATTGCGGTTGGAGCGGGAGCGGCCGGCGCGCTCAACATGTGGTACGACGCCGACATCGACGCGCTGATGTCGCGCACGTCAAAGCGGCCGGTTCCGTCGGGCCGCGTCACGGCCGGCGAAGCGCTCGGCTTCGGCTTGGTGCTTTCCGCACTTTCGGTCATGACGCTCGGCGTGCTGGTGGGCTGGCTTGCCGCGTCACTGCTGGCCTTCACCATCTTTTTCTACGTCGTCATCTATACGATGTGGCTGAAGCGCTCGATACCGCAGAACATCGTCATCGGCGGCGCGGCGGGTGCCCTTCCTCCGATGATCGGCTGGGCGGCGGCCACCGGCGCCATCGGCATTGAAAGCCTCATCCTGTTCCTGATCATTTTCCTGTGGACGCCGCCGCATTTCTGGGCGCTCGCACTGTTCAAGGCCGGCGACTATGCCGCTGCCGGCATCCCGATGATGCCGAACGTGGCCGGCCAGGCCTCGACCAGAAGGCAGATCTTCGCCTATTCACTGCTCCTGGCACCGATCGGAGTGCTGCCCTGGGCGTTCGGATTTACGAGCGGGGTCTATGGGATTGTTTCGGCTGCATTGGGCGCGGGTTTCATCTGGCATGCCTGGAACGCCCTGGTCATCCTCGACAAGGAGATGAAGCCGGCCAAGGCGCTGTTTGCCTATTCGATCTTCTATCTTTTCGCGATCTTTGCCGTGCTGCTTGCCGATACCATCGCGATACGCGCGTTCATGTCAGCCGGAGGATGACGGCATGACGCTGTGTTCGGAAACCTCGCCTTCCGGGAGCCTTTTGTAAGAACGGGCGACAAGCTCCAGTCAATGGAGTATATTGATTGCGGTGCAGGTCGCGGTTCGCGTGGCCAGTCATGCAGAACGGCAGCACCGTGAAACCGCGACCTTGCCGGACCTAGTCTGGAGGAACGGGCATGACAAGTTTTCACGTGATTGCAGGCGCCAGCGAAACGCTGGAACACACCAAAATCCGAAAAATCAGTGTTTCCGATCTATTCGATGCGCTCAAGCGCGGTGTTGACGATTTTATGGTCAAACCGTCGCACATCGTCTTTCTCTGCCTGATCTATCCGCTTGTCGGCGTGGTGCTCGCTGCCTGGACTTCGGGCGCCAATGCGTTGCCGATGTTGTTTCCGCTGGTGTCCGGCTTTGCGCTGATAGGTCCATTCGCGGCGATCGGCCTCTATGAGATCAGCCGCAGACGAGAAGCCGGGCTCGACACCTCCTGGACGCACGCTTTCGAGGTCAGGAATTCTCCGGCCCTGCCAGCCATCGCCGCAGTCGGGATCATGCTGGTTGCAATCTTCATCGCCTGGCTTTTGGCGGCGCAGGTGTTCTACGAATATCTCTTCGGCCCGGCTCCGCCTGCATCGATTTCGGGCTTCATCAATGAAATATTTGCCACCGGACGCGGCTGGTCTCTGATTGTCCTGGGGCACGCCATCGGCTTCGTCTTCGCCGCGGTGGTGTTGTGCACGACGGTTGTCGCCTTCCCATTGCTGCTCGACCGCGACGTCGGCGCCTACGAAGCCATCCACACGTCGGTGCGAGCGGTGCTGGCGAACCCGATCCCCATGGCTGTCTGGGGACTGATTGTCGCCGTCGCCCTGATCATAGGCTCGCTGCCGGTGTTTGCCGGGCTGGCGGTCGTGCTGCCGATCCTGGGTCACGCCACCTGGCATGTCTACCGCAAGGTTGTGGAGCCGCCATCGTCCCCGACGCGGGTCGGCCTCTGACCCCGCAGATCAGCTGATGGGAAGCTTCATCTCCGGTCTTTGACCGGAGATGAAGACTGTGCGTCAGGGCCCCGGTCCGAAGAAGGACAACCGGGTGAGAAGCGTGTAGTCCGCTTCGAAGAGCATCATCGCCACGAACACCAATATCAGAAGCGGCGGCAGGATGATCGCATAGGTCAGCGCCAGCCGCTCCCAGGCCATGTGCATGAACACGGCGACGATCAGCCCGGCCTTGAGGATCATGAAGATCAGGATCAGAGACCATCTGAGATAGCCGTGGATGCCGAGATAATCGACCATGTAGGAGCAGGCGCTGAGGATGAACAGCCATGCCCAGACCACCAGATAGAGCTTGATCGGATGTTCCTGATGAACCTCCGCGACGCCGGTCGATGGCCCTTCATGCGCATGATCAGAGTGCAGCGCGTGTTGCCCGAGGCCGTTTGCGGTTGCTTCAGCCATGTCAGCCTCTCACCAAAGATAGAAGAATGCGAAAATGAACACCCAGACCAGGTCGACGAAATGCCAGTAGAGCCCCATGATTTCGACGTTCTCGTAGCGACCCCTGCGGCTGGTGAAGAAGCCGGGACGACCGACGTCGTAGTCTCCACGCCAGACCTTTCGCGCCACGATGATGAGGAAGATCACCCCGATCGTCACATGCGTGCCGTGGAAGCCGGTGATCATGAAGAAAGTCGAGCCGAATTGTGCCGCGCCCCAGGGATTGCCCCACGGCCGTACCCCTTCGGTGATCAACTTGGTCCATTCGAAGGCTTGCATGCCGACGAAGGTGGCTCCTAGCGCTGCCGTCAGAAGCATGAGGATTGCGGTTTTGCGGCGGTCGCGGCGATAGCCAAAATTGACCGCCATGGCCATCGTTCCGCTGCTCGATATCAGCACGAAGGTCATGATGGCAATCAGGATCAGTGGAATGTCCGAACCGCCGATGCGAAGCGCAAAGACCTCGCTCGGATTGGGCCACGGCACACGTGTGGAGACGCGCGCGGTCATGTAGGAGAGCAGGAAGCAGCCGAAGATGAAGGTGTCGCTGAGCAGGAAGATCCACATCATGGCCTTGCCCCAGGACACGTTCTTGAACGCGCGCTGATCCGAGGACCAATCGGCGGCGATGCCTTGCCAGCCTGCGGGCCGCGTCTCCGTTTGGCCGGTATGCGTCAGTGTCGTTTCTGCCATGCTCCTCGACCTCCTAGGTCAGCAACTGCCGGCAAATATCGATGAACGTCGCGGCCCAGCCGGCTAAAAGAGCGAAGATGGCGAGCCAGACGAAAAGCAGGAAATGCCAGTACATGGCGCATAATTCGACGCTGAGGCGAAGCCGTTCCGGCCGTGCCCCGTTCCAGGCGCCGGCGGTTGTCCTGCCCAGGCCCACCAGCCCTCCCACTATATGCAGGCCGTGCATCCCGGTTATCAGGTAGAAAAAACTGTTGGCCGGATTGGAGGCCAGAAAATAGCCATCGGCGGTCAGGTCCCGCCATGCCATGAGCTGCCCGATGAGGAAGGCGATCGCGGTGAGCCCAGCCGCAGCAAGGCCGAGCCTGACCGTGTCCATCTGGCGCTTGCGCGCCGCGATCGAGGCGCATTGCAGCGCAACGCTGCTCAGCACCAGCATGCCGGTGTTGAGCCAGAGCAGGCGTGGGATGGGCAGCGGCTGCCAGTCCGACAGCGCCATACGCATGAAGTAGGCGCTGGTGAACAGCGCAAACAGGCAGCCGACCACGGCGAGGAAGACACCGAGGCCAATCTTGGCGGTCGGCAGGCTCGATCGGTCGAAGGCGACAAAATCTCCTGCCACACCTTGCTCGAGCCATGGTTTCGCCATCAGCCGCTGATGCGAGAGCCACCAGCCGGCAAAGCCGGCGATCACGAGAAGGAAGACCAGGATGACGCTCATGCCGGCTCCCTGGAGGGGCCGAACGTGCCCGGCATGTTTTGCGGAATGAAGTCCTCCTTGGCGCCCGGCACGCTGTAGTCATAGGCCCAGCGATAGACGATCGGCAGATCCTTGCCGAAATTGCCATGCGCCGGTGGCGTCTGCGGCGTTTGCCATTCGAGTGTCGTGGCTCGCCATGGATTGCCACCGGCCTCGCGCCCATGGCGGATGCTCCAGATAAGATTGAACAGGAAAACGATCTGGGCGAAGCCGACGATAAACGCCATGATGCTGATGAACGAGTTCAGGTGATGCGCCGACTCCGTCATGACCGTCACGTCGGTCAGTTCGGCATAGCGCCGCGGCACGCCCATCAGGCCGATGTAATGCATGGGAAAGAAGATCAGGTAGGCGCCGAGAAATGTGACCCAGAAATGGAACCGGCCGAGCGTCTCGTTCAGCATCCGGCCGGTGACCTTCGGGTACCAGTGGTAGATCGCGCCGAAGATGACGACGATCGGAGCAACACCCATGACCATATGGAAGTGAGCGACGACGAACATCGTGTCCGACAGCGGGACGTCGACGACGACGTTGCCGAGAAACAGCCCGGTCAACCCGCCATTGACGAAGGTGACGATGAAAGCCATGGCAAACAGCATCGGTATGGTGAGATGGATGTCGCCCCGCCACAGCGTCAGCACCCAATTGTAGACCTTGATCGCCGTCGGGATGGCGATGATCAGTGTCGTGGTGGCGAAGAAGAAGCCGAAATAGGGGTGCATGCCGCTGACATACATGTGGTGCGCCCAGACCACGAAGCTCAGCGCGCCGATGCCAACGATGGCCCAGACCATCATCCGGTAGCCAAAAATGTTCTTGCGCGCATGCGTGCTGATCAGATCGGAGACGATGCCGAAGGCCGGCAGCGCCACGATGTAGACTTCCGGGTGGCCGAAGAACCAGAACAGATGCTGGAACAGGATCGGGCTGCCGCCATTGTGCTGTAGCTGTTCCCCCATCTCGACGACCGCGGGCATGAAAAAGGAGGTTCCAAGCGCGCGGTCAAGCAGCATCATCACGCAGGCGACGAACAGCGCCGGAAAGGCGAGCAGCGCCATGACGGTGGCGGTGAAGATGCCCCAGACGGTCAGCGGCAGGCGCATCATCGTCATGCCGCGCGTGCGGGCCTGCAGCACCGTCACGACATAGTTCAGACCGCCCATGGTGAAGCCGATGATGAACAGGATCAGCGAGACGAGCATCAGGATGATGCCCCATTCCTGGCCGCCAGGTGTGCCGGTCATGATGGCTTGCGGCGGATAGAGCGTCCACCCGGCGCCGGTCGGTCCGCCGGGCGCAAAGAAGCTCGACACCAGCACCAGCACGGCAAGGAGGTAGATCCAGTAGCTCAGCATGTTGACATAGGGAAAGACCATGTCGCGGGCGCCGACCATCAGCGGGATCAGGTAGTTGCCGAAGCCGCCGAGGAAGAGTGCCGTGAGCAGGTAGATCACCATGATCATGCCGTGCATGGTGATGAACTGGTAGTAGGCCTCGGGGGTGATGAAATCGAACGTGCCGGGGAAGCCGAGCTGCAGCCGCATCAGCCAGGACAGCACCAGCGCGACCAGGCCGATGGCCGTTGCGGTCGCCGAATACTGGATGGCGATGACCTTGGCGTCCTGCGAGAAGACATACTTCGTCCACCAGCTGTGCGGATGGTAAAGCTCCATTTCCGCGACTTCGGCGGGCGGGACGGCATCTGCAGGCGTGATATCGACCATAGGCGGAGCACCTCCGTGCCCTTCAGCGGGACCCGACAGTTTCGAGTTTTGCCGCAACTTCTAGAGCTGACGCCGTCGCGTTGCCCGGCGCCTGTTCCACCGAGCCCGTCTGCTGCGGCGCCGACAACTGCGCGAACGTCTGCTGCTGGTCGAGCCAGGCCACATAGTCCTGCTCGGTATCGACCATGACGATGCCATGCATCATCGGGTGCCCCTGGCCGCACAGTTCGGCGCACAGAACCTGGAAGGTCCCGGTCTTGGTGGGGGTGAACCAGAAATAGGTGACCGAGCCCGGTATCATGTCCATCTTGGCGCGGAATTCCGGAACGTAGAAATCGTGCAACACATCGATCGAGCGCAGCAGCATCTTGACCGGCTTGCCGACCGGCAGATGCAGGTCGGCCGCTTCGACCACGACGTCGTCCTGGCCGCTGGGATCCTTGGCGATCACGCCCAGCGGATTTTCAGCGGTGACGTCGCGGGTGTCGGATGTGCCGAGTTTGCCGTCCTTGCCGGGCAAGCGGAAGCTCCACTGCCATTGCTGGCCGACGACTTCGACCACGGTTGCGTCGCTTGGAACGTTGACGAACCGGCTCCAGACAAACAGGCCGGGAACCAGCATGGCGGTAACACCCACTCCGGTGACGATCGTCAGCCACCATTCGAGCCGCTTGTTCTCCGGTTCGTAGGCCGCCTGGTTGCCTTCGCGGTGACGGAAGCGGAAAACGCAATAGGCCATGAATAGGACGACTGCGGCGAAGACGACGCCGGTAATCCAAAAGGTGATGATGATGGTGTTGTCGATATAGTCCCAATTCGAGGCAATCGGAGTCCACCACCATGGGCTCAGGAAGTGGAACAACACCGAGCCCACGACGATCAAAACGAGTACAACCACTATGGGCATGTCCCGTTCCTCCCGGTATTTCAGGGGGCGCGAAGCCGTCCCGGGAAAATACCAAGTGCATCATGCGTGATTTGCGATCGAAATTCTAGAGCCGGTTGTGGAAGGAGCGAAAAATTGCTTCGGCGGCGCCCGGACCTTGCTTCGTTGGTGACGCCGGAGCGACACCTGACCCCCCAAATCAGGGAGGGCAGGGGCTGGTTTGATTCGGCTTGCCTTGTTCCAGCGGGATCAAAGCGCCTTGATGATGATGCAGCCGGCCAAAAGCAGCACGACGCCGGCGAGCCGCATGCCGGAGACAAGCCGCTGCGGCAGGCGGAACCAGCCGAAGGTGTCGACGAAGATGCCGGCGACCTGCTGGCCGGCCACCGTCAGGCTGACGGCAGCTGCCGCTCCGATGACGGGGATGGCGGTGAACACGGTCGTGACATAGGTGGCGCCGGCAAAACCTCCGAGCCAGCCCCACCAGGGCATCGACGACAAGCCGGCGAGGCGAGGGCGGGGCGTCTTCGTCAGGGCAAGCGCGATCAGAAGCACCGCGGCCATGGCCAGCATCGCCACCAGGAACGAGATGGTGCCGACCGCAAACGGCGCGCCGCCAAGGTCGTGCCGAAGCAAGGCGTTTACAGCGCCTTGCACCGGAAGCACGGCGCCTGCCAGCAGCGCCAGTCCGATCCACCCTGGTCTTGAGGATGCGGTATTGTCGGCCGCGCCCTTCTGTCCCAGAACGATGAGGGCAGCCCCGGCAAGCAAGACGAGCATGCCGAAGGCAGGCCCGGCTCGCAGTCCGGCTTCGGGGATCCCGAGCCAGCCGAACGTGTCGAGGGCGAAGGATGCAAGCATCTGCCCAGCGATGAAGAGCCCGACGGACACGACGGCGCCAAGGCGAGGGAACAGAAGAATGGTCGAAACAACGTAGAAGGCCGAAGCCATGCCGCCGATCGCATGCCACCATTCGGCTTGCCGAACGGCAAGCAGAGCCGGTGTCGTTCCGGTGAGGGCCGTGATCGACAACAGCACGATGGCGCCGACCGCGAGCTGAAGCGTGGTCGCGGCAAAGGGTGAGCCGACCGCCTTTGAAAGTTGGGCATTGGCGCCGGCTTGCACCGCAAGCAGGCCACCGGCGACAAGCGCCAGAGGGACGAAGAGGATTTCCACGATCGTATTCCTTGAATGCGGGGTGCGGCGGCTAGGGCATGATCCCAAAAAGTGGGTGCCGGTTTTTTGGAAAAGATCATGCTCCAACAAAGGGTTAGGTCATGATGAGATTTCAACCAAATCTCATCATGATCTAAGCGGCAGCCGATGCTTCGGGCAGGGCGGGAACGGCAATGCCTCTGACAACTGCGGAGCGTCGGCCTATGGCGGCATACCAACGCGCCAGGTCTGGCGCGTCATCGAGGCTGAGGCCGAGCCTGGTGACGGCCGCGTTGATCCATGGCCATGTCATCACATCGGCGATGCCGTAGCTTTTGCCGACGATGTGCTCATAGTTCTTGAGCCGGCTATTGAGCACTCGGAAGACGCGTCCGGTTTCGCGCTCAAAACGCTCGATCACATAAGGGATTTTTTCCGGCGCGAAGATTTTGTAATTCCACAATTGGCCAAGCGTCGGGCCGACATGGGCCGCCTGGAACAAGGTCCAGGTCAGCGTATCGTCCGCCTCCTGCGCGCCCACCGGCTGAAGCTTGCCCGACCGTCGCGCCAGGTAGTGTAGGATGGCGCCGGATTCGAAGACCGTGCGGCCGGCGTCCCGGTCGACGATCACCGGGATCTTGTTGTTGGGATTGAGCGCCAGGAAATCAGGCTTGGTCTGGTCGCCCCTTTCGATGTCGACCAAGCGGACCGAGTAGGGCAGGCCGACCTCTTCCAGCATGATCGAGGCCTTGTGCCCGTTGGGTGTCTGGCAGGTGTAGAGTTCTATCGGCGTCATGGCTCTTCTCCGCGACTGTTTCTTTTGTCGTCGGACTCCATATGGCGTGCGTGCATGCGCAGATCGACATGCCGATTCGCCCGCTTGCTCTGCGTTTTTGCACAGCGAAGCGTCATTTTGACTCGCAGAGCGCAGCGCTTTCTTTTATCTTTCTGCAAGAATGCACAGCTCACGCGATATCGACTGGGAAGATCTGCGCATGGTGCTGGCCGTCGCCGATGGCGCTTCGCTGGCGGCGGCGGCTCGGATCCTAGGCGTGAACCACACGACTGTGCTGCGGCGCGTCAACGCCTTCGAGGCGCGGCTGGGTATCCGCCTTTTCGATCGGCTGCCGACTGGCTATGCCCTCACCGCGGGCGGCGAGGAACTGCTGGGCGCGGCACGCACAATGGCCGAGACGGTCAATGAACTGGCGCGCAAACTGTCGGGGCAGGATCTCAGGTTCGAAGGCAGGTTGCGGGTCACCACCACCGATACGCTGATGGCATCGGTGCTGCCGCCGATCCTGGCGGCGTTTCATAAGCTCCATCCCGGCATACGGGTCGAGGCGATGACGCAGAATTCCATCGCCAACCTGACGCAAAGGGATGCAGACGTGGCGATCAGGCCGGTGTCGCAACCGCAGGAAATCCTGGTCGGCCGGCGCATTTCGGGCGTCGCCTTCGCCGCCTACGCGACACGTTCCTATGCCGAAACGCTACCCCCGGAGCCGAGACTGGGTGCGCTGCGCTGGATCGCGCCCGACGACAGCCTGGCCAACACCGGCGTCGCCCGCTGGATGCGGTCGTCGCTGCCCGATGTCGAGATCGCCATACGCGCCGATTCCCTGGTGACGATGTCGCATGCGGCGGGCGCCGGAATCGGGGTTGCGGCGCTGCCCTGTTATCTCGGCGACAGCCTGCCCGGGCTTGTAAGGGTCGGAGGGCTGATCGAGGAGATCGGCTCGGCGCTGTGGGTGCTGGTGCACGACGATTTGCGCCGCACGGCGCGCGTCCACGCCTTCACCAAATTCGTCTCCGGCGAATTGCAGCAGCGGCGCGACCTTCTTGAGGGCAGGCTCGGCGCCGGAGCTTGAGACGCACGCCAGCTGACGCTGGGGTTCAACTCCGCAACAGGTTCCCAAGCTCGGCAACCGTCATCACGCGCCCGAACACCTTGCCTATGATGTCGAGGGTTGCATTGTGCGATGCCTCGTCCAGTCCGCCATTGGCGTCGCTGATGAAAGCCACCTTGTAGTCGCGCATGAAGGCGCTCCGCGCGGTGGATTCGCAGCAGATGCTGGTCACGGTGCCGATGATGATCACCGTGTCGACCCGGCCTGCGCCACGGATGTTGCGCAACACGGTCTCGAGCTGCGTGTTGTGGAAGGCATCGTAGCGGTGCTTCTTGATGACGACATCCCCAGGCAAGGGCGCAAGCGCGGCGACGATTTCGGCGCCGGCGCTGCCTTCCCGCATTCCTTTGGTTTTCAGCTTCGGCTGATAGCCGGTTTCCAGCGGCGAGATATCGAAATGGTCGCTGAGCACATGCTGGGTGTAGATAACCGGGACGCCTTGCGCGCGGCAAAGCTCGACCACCTGCCGCATCGCCGGAATGCGATGGCGGGCCATGGCCACTTCCATGACGGCGCCCTCATCGACAAAGTCGCTTTGCGTGTCGATGACCAGGAGGGCTGCGCGTTGCTTGTCGAACGGCCATGGTTCGTCGCCGGGCTGGGGCATTGCGTGTTTCCTGTTTCCGACGTTGATCAGGTGAGCAGCAGGCTCTTCATCGAGACATCGCAATTCCTGCCGATGACGATGTGATCGTGGATGGATGGAGAGATCAAGGTCGTGGCAATCTCGCAGCGAGCTCCGGGATTGGTTTGGGCGACTTGACGCGTCCTCGCTTGGCCTACGGGTCGATGACCGCGATCGCATCGATCTCTATCAGGTAGCCGGGAGACATCACCGCTATCCCGACCACTACGTTTGCCGGCTTGTGATCGCCGAACAGCTCGATCTGGGCCGCTTCGATGATCGGCACGTGTTCGTCGCGTTTGTAATCGACGATGTAGATCGTGATCTTGCAGACTTGCTCGGGCCGAGCGCCGGCGGCAGCAAGCGCACGGCCAAGATTCCCGAACGCCAGGCGCGCCTGGACTGCGAAATCACCATGGCCAACGAGCTTGCCGTGTATGTCTTCTGGCTGCTGGCCCGAGACGAACACCAGCTTGCTTCCTGTCGCAACGACGACCTGGGAGTACATTTCCGGAATCGGCAGATCATTTGGATTTATGCATTCGAGCGTCATTGAATAGATCTCCTGCAATGGCTGACGGGAACTGGCTGCTTCGTATTCGCGAGTCTACGACATTGTCGCCGAAGCGGGCGCTTCCGTCACAATATCACTTCTACACCGCAAGCGTGGGCGTTTGAGCCAAGCCGGAATGTTGCTGATTGGCTCGCGAGCGGTGGCGTTTGGGTTGACGGCGCCGGCGAGCGTCGGGCTCAGATCAGCAGCAGGCCCTTCATCGAGGCATTGCCTTTCTTGCCGATGATGATGTGGTCGTGGACGGCGATGCCGAGCGGCTTGGCGCTGTCGATGATCTGCTTGGTCATTTCGATGTCCGCACGCGATGGTGTCGGATCGCCGGAAGGGTGGTTATGCACCAGGATGACGGCGCTGGCCGACAGTTCCAGCGCGCGCTTGATCACTTCGCGCGGATAGACCGGCGTGTGGTCCACGGTGCCGACCTGCTGTACCTCGTCGGCGATCAGCACGTTCTTCTTGTCGAGGAACAGGATGCGGAAATGTTCGCGGTTCTCGAACGCCATCGCCGAGCGGCAGTACGCAAGAAGCTGCGTCCAGTTGGACAGCACCTCGCGGTCGCGAACCTCGGTCCGCGCCATGCGCTGCGCGGCAGCGGCAATCACCTTCAGGTCGACCGCCACGGCGGGGCCGATGCCCTTCACCTCCTGCAGCAGCGCCACCGGTGCGCCAAGCACTTCGCCAAAAGTGCCGAAGCGCGCCAAAAGCGCCTTGGCGATCGGCTTGGTGTCGACGCGCGGGATCAGGCGAAACAGCAGCAGTTCGAGAAGTTCGTAGTCGGGCAGGGCGTCCGCGCCGCCGGCAACGAAGCGCTCGCGCAAGCGGTCGCGATGGCCGTGATAGTGTGGCTTGTCCGTCGATTTGTCTCTTGGTGCCTTGTCCTTCGCCGGTGGTTCAAGCCACCGCTCGGAGAAGAACCCCCGTTCGTCGTCACCGCTGTTCCCCATCGACCCCCCACACTCCCCGAAGGCTTCGACGGCAGATTAGAGCGGTAAGCAGCGCGCGGTCGAGTTTTTTCGGCGACGGCGCCTCAAAGCCGCGGCTTGAGGCGATCTTGTTTTCAGCTGACCGGCGGCAGGCCGGGGCGGTCGAGCTTGTTTGGCGACAGGGTGAAAATCTCGCAGCCAGTTTCGGTGACGCCGATCGTGTGTTCGTACTGCGCCGACAGCGAGCGGTCGCGCGTCACCGCCGTCCAGCCGTCCGACAGCACTTTCACATGCGGCCGGCCAAGATTGATCATGGGCTCGATGGTGAAGATCATGCCCGGCCGCATCTCGACGCCTTCCGAGGCGGTGCCATAGTGCAGGATGTTGGGTGCGTCGTGGAACAGCTGGCCAACGCCGTGGCCGCAGAAATCGCGCACCACCGAGCAGCGCTCTGCCTCGGCATAGGTCTGGATGGCGGCGCCGATGGCGCCGGTGCGGGCGCCGGGCCGGACCGCCGCGATGCCGCGCATCAGGCACTCGTGGGTGACTTCGAGCAGGCGTTCGGCGGCGCGCTTGATGGTGCCGACGGGATACATGCGCGAGGAATCCCCGTGCCAGCCGTCGAGGATGTAGGTGACATCGATGTTGACGATGTCGCCATCCTTCAACGGCTTGTTGTCTGGAATGCCGTGGCAAACGACGTGGTTGATCGAGGTGCAGGACGATTTGGTGTAGCCGCGGTAGTTGAGCGTCGCCGGTAGCGCGCCTTGGTCCATGCCGAATTCGAAGACGAAACGGTCGATGGTCTCGGTGGTGACACCCGGCTGGACCATCGGCACCAGTTCATCGAGGCAGCGCGCGGTGAGATCGCAGGCCTTGCGCATGCCGGCAAATCCTTCTTCGGCATAGAGGCGGATCTGGCCGGTATTCCTGAGGGGTGCCGTGGCGGCGTCGAGATAGGTGACCATAGTGTCCGTTTGCCTGTAAGCGGGCGGCGCATACCAGCCCGTTAGAAAATTTCCTCAGATTTGGCACTGCAAGCCGCAAGGTTCAAGGAAGAACTGCCGGCAATGGACTGATACTGGCGATATTCCTGGCTTGCGCGGCCGCTCAGATGACATCCAGGTGCGCGATCTCCTCCGAATGCCGAGATCGCACTGACGACACATTTTCGCGCAAAAGCAGCCAAAGCAACTTTTGACGACGAACGGCGTTGCTGTGGTCGACGCCAGTTCGGGAGATATAGAATGGACAGATTGCAATTCGAGGTGCCGGTGCGCATCGCGCCCGCGCCCGGGCTGCCGGTAGAGGAAATATACAGCGTCGAACAGGCGCTGGATATCCTGCATGACTGGCCAAAGAAGCGACAGGGCAAGGTCTATGAGGCGGCGTTCAATGCCTGCTTCGGGGCCACGGTGGATGTGGTCAAGACTGAGGATGCCTGGCGCGCCTTCATGGCGTTTTGCCGGGTCAGTGGCCTGCTGGCCAGGGATATGATGGTTACGGCCAAGCGCGCCGGCGAGGCGAGGGGCCTGAGGGTCTAGAGTTCTGCTTGGCCTGGAGGCCGGCCAACCGACTCGTTCCAATCGGCGCGGACTCCGCGGCGTTAAGGTTCCGTTTCCGACTTCACAGCTAGGCATGAGCCATAGAGCAGCGTCTGATTCGTTGCGTCGGTTTCATGGTGCAGAACATGTCTTCAGCCAATGTGCGTACCTTCCCGCTAGATCGGCAGACCGTGCTGGTGCGCGAGGTCGCCGCAAGGCTGGGCAGACTGCACGGCGACACGGCCACGTCGTTCTGGAAGGCCACGGCGCGCGAACTCCTCGACAAGGCGGTCGCAGCCGGCAGCGATGCAGCTTCGGCGGCCAACGATGTCCGCCGGTTTTTTGCCGCGGTCCAGGACGAGATGCATTTCAAGGCGGACGATGCCGCACCGGGGCAGCGCCGGACGCGCACCCGCCCCTAGCCTCAAACAGAGCACACACGCGCTCATCATTGTGTGGCCAACCGTGGACCGGTCTTGGCGTCGACGAATCTCGGGCCTTACGCTGTCGATCGTGCCGTCCCAGCCACGGCGAGCGCCTTGTTGAACGCGAGACAGGCGATGAAATACTGGTCGCGCTCGGCCCTGGCGACGTCGGTCATCGCCAAGGAAATCGTCGAGCGCTATGGCGGGACCGTCACGCCGGAGAACCTGCCTGACGGATGGCTTTTGCAGATGGTGGGATCGAGGCGGTTTAGCGCAAGGCGTCGGCCTCTCGGCGATCCCTGTGCCGGTCCGGTCCGAATCGGCTATGCCTGCGCGATGCAGGAAACGTCTCTCTACATCCCGGTGAAGCGGTTTCTCGAGAGCCTGGAATTCACGGTCAAGGGCGAAGTCGGCCACTGTGATATCGTGGCGGTGCGCGACGGCGAGCCGCCTGTGCTGGTCATCTGCGAACTGAAATTGCAGTTCAACCTCGAACTGGTGCTGCAAGGTGTCGATCGCGCGGCGGCATGCGACGAAGTGTGGCTGGCCGCGCGCATGTCGGCGCGTGGCAAAGGCCGCGAGCACGACCGCCGTTTTCGCGCGCTGTGCCGGCGGCTCGGCTTCGGGCTTCTGGCTGTCAGCGGCAAGGGGGAGGTCGAATTGCTGCTCAGCCCGGCCGCTCTGCCGCCGCGTCGCGATCCAAAGCGGCGCTCGCGGCTGATGGAGGAACACCGGCGCCGGCGCGGCGATCCGGTGGTCGGCGGTGGCTCGCGAGCCCCGATCATGACGGCCTACCGGCAGGATGCGCTGGCCTGCGCCGCAGCCATGACCGACGGGCCGAAACGCCCGCGCGATCTGAAAGCGATTTCGCCGCGCGCGGCCAGCATCCTATTGGACAATGTCTATGGCTGGTTCGCCAGGGCCGAGCGCGGCGTCTACGCGCTGACCGAGGGTGGCCACGCGGCGTTACAGCGCTGGCCGCAGGTAGCGCACGACCAGGGGTGAGTGGCCGGAGATTGCCGCGAGCAGGCGCCGAGGGAAACCTCGGCACGGCAGCCGCTGTTCGCCGTTTCAACCGATGCGCCGCGCCACCCTTCCAGCCGCTGCTAGTTCGGCGGCTGCCGCGAGGCTTCCTGTTTTCCTGAAAGATCTGGTACGCCCAAGGGGAATCGAACCCCTGTTACCGCCGTGAAAGGGCGGTGTCCTAACCGCTAGACGATGGGCGCGCTCAGACGAAGCGGCTTATAATTGCGTTGTTGCCAACCGGCAACCCATCAGCCGCAAGATGCGGAAACTTTTTTCAAGAGGGGCAAGAAAAGCCAGTTTGGTGAGCCAGCGCAGGTTTCTGGCCTCGCGTCGTTGCACATCTTTGGATGAACGCGCCGCGCAGTCGTCATCCTTGGTCTGCGCTGCGTCGCTGCGCTCCTTGCTTCGCCATAGGATGACGAAGTCGCGGGTGCCTCGGCTAATCTCGAACGTCGCTGATAGCTAATCGGAAAAAACGGCGGGCTGCTAACAGCCCCTCGGCCCGTTTGCCGAATGGGGATGCTACCCCCGCCGGCGGCAGCGCCAGTTCCAGTCGCGCTCGGGGCCGACGTCGACGTGAACGGATTCGGTATGGCAGTAGGTGCCGACGCCGCCGCGGCCGGGCATGGTTCGGATGTAGCTCGCCAGTTCCCATTTGGAGACGCCGGGAACCTGGATGTCGGCGGCGGCGCAATACATGTGCAGCGAATTCTTGGCGCCGTTGGCGCGGCGGTTGCGGGCCGGGTCGCGGTAGCCTGATGTGACCATCATCTTGCGGCCGTAATGGCCTTCGATGGTCTTCAGCACCCGCACCAGCGACGGCTTCAGGCAGGCGACGTCGACGCTCTCGTTTTGCTTCAACAGGCCATTGGGCGCCAGCCGGGCGAGGCCGGCGGCGGAGGCCACCTGATAGGCGCCGCCCGAACCCTCGTCCTCGTTCAGGTCGACGTCGCTTTCGTCGTCGAGGCCGGATTTGCGCTTGATCTCGAACAGCGCCGTCTGGCGCACGCCGGGCAAGGCATCGCTGCCGGTGATGTGGTTGCTCTCGTTGCCAAGCGAGGCAAGCTGCAAGGGCTTGTCGGCGGAATTGGCTGACGCTAGCGTGATGATCGGCTTTGCCGGGGCGGCCTTCTGGGAAGCAACCGCAGGCTGTTCGCCCGAGCGCGAGTTGACCAGCGGAGCAGGTGCCGCCGAGGTTGGCGTGGTGCTGAACAGTGAGGCCAGGAAGCCCTTCTTCGGCGTGTCGATCTGCTGGGGCGCGGCGGTCACGTAGACCTCGTTGGTCGCGGGTGCCGCTGCCGTCGCTTTCGGTGCGGTCACGCCGGCATCGGCGGCGGCGATCTTCTGCGCCACGGCGTCCGTTGCCGCCGCGGTCTGTGCTGACTGCTGCAGCGACTGCGGCGTCTGGCCGACAATGGTTTCGGAGCCGGCGGGAACATTGACCGGGAAGCCGGTGCCGGGCTTGGCCACCGGCACATAGGCGACCTGCTCGGGCAGTGTCGCATCGCCCGCTGCCGTCATCATCATCTGCGGCCCGGTGGATGTGACCTGCACGGTCGAATCGCCCGGCGCCGCAGGGCTGGCGCCGGAAGCCGCGGAGATGTCAGAAGCGGTCGCGTTGTAGCCAGGCATGCCGACGGACATTGTGGGGTCGCCAGCGGAGGTGCAGGACGCCAGAAGCACGGAGAAAAGCGCTGCCGCTATAGTGCGACCTTCTCTCCCCGCGAGACGCGATCCTGCTGATTTCAAAACTAAATTCCCCCTCGGTGTCCGGTCGGCCTGCTATTGGTGCGGCGTCGAAACGTTCACATCCAATAACCTTGTGTTCCCAAACCGGAAACGAGACTTGTGTCAATTCTGCAAGCCTCTGAATTATTTGCTCGTTGGAGGCCAATTGAGGCTTCTTGAAGGTTGACGACACCATTTCGCCCCGTTTTGCCGGCTCGTCAACTCACCAGACATTACATTCCGTTACACACAGGCACCTGCAAAAGGTGCCCGCCGTTACACACGCACCTTCACATAGGTGCCGGGGGCATCACCCAGGGTTTTCATGTGCTTGCCCGGTTTGCGGGCCGGAACGAGGGTGTCGTCCTGGGTCTCGATCCAGTGCTGCCAATGCGTCCACCAGGAGCCGGGATGCTCCACCGCGGAGGCGAGCCACTGGTCAAAATCGCCTGTCGGTTTGCCGCCGGTCCAGTACTGGTATTTCTTGGCTGCCGGCGGGTTGACGACACCGGCAATGTGGCCGGAACCAGCCATCACAAACTCGACCTCACCGCCGAAATATTGCGAGCCGTGAAACACGGAAAGGGCCGGCGCGATGTGATCTTCCTTCGACGCCAGGTTGTAAACCGGGATGGTGACGTCGGCCAGCGACAAAGTGCGGCCGGCGAGTTCCATCACGCCACGCGTCAGATTGTTCTCGAGATAACAGTTGCGCAGGTAGAAGGAGTGGTTGGCGGCCGCCATGCGGGTGGAATCGGCGTTCCAGTAGAGCAGGTCGAAGGGAAGGGGATCCTTGCCGCGCATGTAATTGTTGATGACATAAGGCCAGATCAGGTCGCCCGAGCGCAGCATGTTGAAGGCGGTCGCCATCTTGGTGCCGTCGAGGTAGCCCTTTTCGTTCATCGATTTCTCGACCGCTGCCACCTGGTCCTCGTCGACGAAGACTTTCAGGTCGCCGGCATGGGTGAAGTCGACCTGCGTGGTGAAGAAGGTCGCCGATTTGATGCGGTTGTCGCCTTCCTGTGCCAGCAGTGCGAGTGCGGCCGCCAGCAGCGTGCCGCCGACGCAATAGCCGATGGCGTTGACCTCTTTCTCGCCGGTCGCCTTCTCGATCGTGTCGAGGCCGTATTGCAGGCCTTCCCGTATGTAAGCTTCCCAGCCCTTGGCGCCGTGCCGCTCGTCGGGATTGATCCAGGAGATGACGAACACGGTATGGCCTTGCTCGATCGCCCAGCGGATGAAGGACTTTTGCGGGTTGAGATCGAGGATGTAGAACTTGTTGATCCAGGGCGGGCAGATCAGCAGCGGGCGCTTGACCACCGTCTCCGTCGTCGGATCGTACTGGATGATTTCGGCGACATCGCTGCGCCCGACCACCTTGCCGGGAGATGTCGCGACGTTCTTGCCGATCTCGAAGGGCGAATAGTCAGCTTGTCTCAGCTTCAGGTCGCCCTTGCCGGCGGCGATGTCTTCGGCCAGCATCTTCATGCCGCGCACCAGGTTTTCGCCATTCGAGGCAACGGTTTCTCGAAACAGCTCCGGATTGGTCAGGATGAAGTTCGACGGCGAGATGGCATTGGACACCTGCTTGACGTAGAAGCTGGCCTTATGGCGGGTGTGATCGTCGAGGCCTTCGGCGTGCTCGACCAGGTCGGCCGCCCAGCGCGAGGTGACGAGATAGGCCTGTTTGAGGAAATCGAAGAAAGCGTTGCGACCCCATTCGGGGTCTTGAAAACGCTTGTCGCCGCGCTCGGGCTTGACCGCATCGTCGGGCGCCTCGGCATTCGGGCTAACCTTCTGGATGGCGTTGCCCCAGACCGTCATGTAGCCGGCGAACAGTCGCGTCTGCGCTTCCAGCGCGCGTTGCGGGTCGGCCAGCCAATATTCGCTGAGCTTGGAAAAGGTTTTTACCATGTCGACCACGGGTTCGGCGACATGATCGCGCACCTCGCCCTTTTCGCGCGGCTCGGCCCAGGCGGAGGCGGCTTTGCCGGCCTGTTCGACCATACGCGCCATGTTCAACGCGAAGCGTTCCGGGTCTTTCACCAGATATTGCTCGACGGTCGAAGATTGATCATCTTCCGCTTTGCTCGAATCAGGTGTTTTGGACATGGCTCGCGGGGTTCCTCCCGAGGCGTTTTCTTGACATATTATCATGGGACATCTGACCGGGTCCAATGCGCTGTACCCCGGCTGCCAGGAAAACAATATGACGATTAACACCGGCGAGACCATTTTTTCGGGGGCAGGCCGCTTTTGCCGCATCGCGGTTGCAATCGCCTGTCTGGCGCCAGGGCTGCTGGCGGCAAGTGGCTGCACGAGCGCCAACACCGGCAACGGGATGAATGTCGGCCTGACCCAGGGCGCGCAGGACACCGGCTCTTATCCCAATCTCAACATCCCACCGCAGGTGGCGGCAAAGCAACTCACCCCTGAGGAGACGCAGGCCAAGCTTGCTCAGTTGAAGGGCGAACAGCAGGGGCAAGTGGCCAAGGGCGGCGGCGGTGCCCCGTCCACCAGCCCGGCGGCGCTGAATTCGCTGGCGAAGAACCATGGCAAGGACACGCTGAAGCAGATCGAAGCCAAATGCGATCCCGCCCTCGACCCTACCTGCAAATAAGGCTATATCGCGCGCCGAAAGCGGTCTTTGCCAAGGGCGCCTAGCCAAGCCAACTGTGCTAAAGCCAATCTTAAATCGTCTGGAACTGACATGGAAGAATTTCACAAGGTCCGCCGGCTTCCGCCCTACGTGTTCGAGCAGGTCAACCGGCTGAAGGCCAGCGCCCGTTCGCGCGGCGCTGACATTATCGACCTTGGCATGGGCAATCCCGACCTGCCGACTCCGAAGGCGATCGTCGACAAATTGTGCGAAGTGGTGCGCGATCCGCGCACGCATCGCTATTCCTCCTCGCGCGGCATCCCAGGTCTGCGCCGCGCCCAGGCCGCCTATTATCAGCGCCGTTTCGGCGTGAAGCTCAATCCCGACACGCAGGTGGTGGCGACGCTCGGTTCGAAGGAAGGCTTCGCCAATATGGCGCAGGCGATCACCGCGCCGGGCGACGTGATCCTGTGCCCCAACCCGACCTATCCGATCCATGCTTTCGGCTTCATCATGTCGGGCGGCGTCATCCGTTCGCTGCAGGTCGAGCCGGATGACGGCTTCATCCCGGCGCTCGAGCGCGGTGTCCGTCATTCGATCCCGAAGCCACTGGCATTGATCCTCAACTATCCGTCGAACCCGACGGCGCTGGTCGCCTCGCTCGATTTCTACAAGGACGTGGTCGCCTTCGCCAAGAAGAACGACATCATCATCCTGTCGGACCTTGCCTATTCGGAGATCTATTTCGACGGCAATCCGCCGCCTTCGGTGCTGCAAGTGCCGGGCGCCATCGATGTCTGCGTCGAGTTCACCTCGATGTCGAAGACCTTCTCCATGCCCGGCTGGCGCATGGGCTTTGCCGTCGGCAATGAGCGGCTGATCTCGGCGTTGACGCGGGTGAAGTCCTATCTCGACTACGGCGCCTTCACGCCGATCCAGGTGGCGGCGGCGCATGCGCTGAATGGCGACGGCGCCGACATCGCCGAAGTGCGCGAGGTCTATTTGAAGCGCCGCGACGTCATGGTCGATGCCTTCAGCCGCGCCGGCTGGACCATTCCGGCACCGGCTGCCTCGATGTTCGCCTGGGCGCCGATCCCGGAGCCGTTCAAGCATCTCGGCTCGCTTGAGTTTTCCAAGCTCCTGATCGAGCACGCCGACGTGGCGGTGGCGCCGGGCATCGGCTTTGGCGAGCATGGCGACGATCATGTTCGCATCGCGCTGGTCGAGAACGAGCACCGGATCCGGCAGGCGGCGCGCAACATCAAGCGCTTCCTGGCGTCCAGCGCCAAGCAGCCGAACAATGTGGTGCCGCTCGCCGCGCATCGCTAAAGTCGCCGCACATCTTATTCGAGTAGATTTTTTGAGGGGCGTCGCCGGGCATGGCTGAAGCGTTGCGTGTTGGAATTGCCGGTCTGGGTACTGTCGGTGCCTCGGTGGCGCGCGTGCTGCGCGACAAGGCAGCGGAACTGACGCGCCAGTGCGGACGCGATGTCATCGTCGCGGCCGTTTCCGCGCGTGATCCCAAGCGCGACCGTGGCGTCGACCTCAGCGCCGCCAAATGGTTCGACGATCCGATCAAGATGGCGCAGGCCGCCGATATCGACGTCTTCATCGAACTGATCGGCGGCGACGAAGGGGCAGCGCGCGCGTCNGGCGCAGGCCGCCGATATCGACGTCTTCATCGAACTGATCGGCGGCGACGAAGGGGCAGCGCGCGCGTCGGTCAAGGCAGCACTTGAAGCCGGACGTCATGTCGTCACCGCCAATAAGGCGCTGTTGGCCAAGCACGGCGTGGCGCTTGCCGAAATCGCCGAGAAGAAGGGCGTGCTGCTCAACTACGAGGCGGCAGTTGCCGGCGGCATCCCGGTCATCAAGACGATGCGCGAGGCGATGGCCGGCAATTCGGTCACCCGCGTCTTCGGCATCCTCAACGGCACCTGCAACTACATCCTGACCCGCATGGAGGCCGAGGGCATCTCCTTCGACAAGTGCCTGAAGGACGCGCAACGGCTGGGTTATGCAGAGGCCGACCCGACCTTCGATATCGAGGGCCATGATACGGCGCACAAATTGTCGATCCTGACCAGCCTGGCCTTCGGCACCAGGATCGCGGCCAATGACATCTACATGGAAGGCATTTCCAACATCAGCCAAGCCGACATCCGCGCTGCCGCCGATCTCGGCTACCGGATAAAACTGCTCGGTGTCGCGCAGCGCACCGACAGCGGCATCGAGCAGCGCGTGCACCCGACCATGGTGCCGACCGCGTCGGTGATCGCACAGGTGCATGGCGTGACCAAT
Source organism: Mesorhizobium sp. LSHC412B00 (assembly GCF_000503035.1). Lineage (NCBI taxonomy): Bacteria > Pseudomonadati > Pseudomonadota > Alphaproteobacteria > Hyphomicrobiales > Phyllobacteriaceae > Mesorhizobium > Mesorhizobium sp. LSHC412B00. Next base: position 290,533 of record NZ_AYWB01000003.1, read on the forward strand.
GCAGTGGCCATCGAAACCGACATTTTGGGCGAACTGCTGCTCTCCGGCCCCGGCGCCGGCGGCAACGCCACCGCATCGGCAGTGGTCGGCGATATCGCCGACATCGCAAAGAGCCGGCCGGGCTTCCAGCACGGTCCGGTGTTCGGCCTGCCGGCCAAGGAACTGCGCCCCTACAAGAAGGCGCAGATGCGCAGCCATGCCGGCGGCTATTTCATCCGGCTGACCGTGCACGACCGCATCGGCGTCTTCGCCGCGATCGCCAAGCGCATGGCGGACAACGACATTTCGCTGGAATCGATCGTCCAGCATGCCGTCAGCGGCGAGACGGACGCGCAAAAGACGGTGATCCTGGTCACCCACGAGACGACGGAAGCAGCGGTGCGCAAGGCTGTCGACGGCATCACCAAGGACGGCCACCTCACAGACAAGCCGCAGGTTATCCGCATCGAGCGTGCGGGCTAGGCCAAGTCATTTTTCTCCTTTAACCGATTGATGCTGCTGCTGAAAAGTGGTTTCGGACGCCATAATGCTCTCTCTTTGATTTGGAGCCGGATTGAGATTTCAGGTCGAACCCACTAGTCATCATCGGGTTCTGGCGGAGGCGTGAGCCGCGAGATCAAGGCGCGTCACCAGGAGGTGGAAAAGTTGAGACTTTCCTGTTTAGCCGTCGCATATTGCCGGAAATGACAATCTGTAGACTACGCCTCCTATGACGGGCGACAAACGCTTCTTCCTCGACGTCAGGCAGTCGGCGACCGGTGTTTCCTGGGAACACCGGTTGAGCGAGCGGCAGGACATGACTGCGCTGGCCATAGCGCAGGGCCACGGCGTGCCCGACATTGTGGCTCGCGTGCTCGCCGGGCGCGGCGTCACCGCGGACCAGGCCGAGCGCTTCCTCGATCCGACGATCCGCAATCTGTTGCCGGATCCGGCTTCGCTGACCGACATGGGCAAGGCTGCGACCCGCATCGCCGAAGCGGTCATGGCCAAGGAGAAGGTGGCAATCTTCGGCGACTACGATGTCGACGGCGCCGCCTCTTCGGCGTTGCTCAAGCGCTTCCTGACGCATTTCTCGGTGCCTTCGGAGATCTACATTCCCGACCGCATCTTCGAGGGCTACGGCCCCAATCCGGAGGCTATGCGCGAACTGGTCTCGCGCGGCGCGACGCTGATCGTCACCGTCGATTGCGGCACCAACAGCGCTGTCTCCATCGATGCCGTCAAGGCCGCAGGCGCCGATGTGGTGGTGCTCGACCACCATCAGGTCGGCGGCCCGCTGCCGGAGGCGACCGCGGTCGTCAATCCCAATCGCGAGGACGACCTTTCCGGGCAAGGCCATCTGTGCGCCGCCGGTGTCGTCTTCCTCACTCTGGTGCAGACGGCGAGGGTCCTGCGCAGCCGATTGCCCGACGCAGCGCCACCGGACCTGTTGTCGTTGCTCGACTTGGCGGCGCTGGCCACGGTTTGCGATGTGGTGCCGCTCATCGGCGTGAACCGCGCTTTCGTCGTCAAGGGACTGCAGATGGCGCGGCAGCAGAAGAATGAGGGGCTCGCCGCACTGGCGCGGGTGTCCCGCATCGGTGAGCCGATAAGCACCTTTCATCTCGCCTATCTGATTGGGCCGCGCATCAATGCCGGCGGCCGCATCGGCGATGCAGCACTTGGCAGCCGGCTGCTCGCCACCGACGATCCGGTTGAGGCCGGGACCATTGCCGAGACACTCGACCGGCTCAACCAGGAACGCCAGCAGATGGAGCTGGAGATGCTGGCAGCGGCGCGCGCCGAGGCTGACGCCGAACTTGCCGGCGGCAACGGGCCGGCCATCATCGTCACCGCCAGCACCAATTGGCATCCCGGCATTGTCGGCTTGATCGCCTCGCGGCTGAAGGACCATGCGCGGCGGCCGGCCTTCGCCATCGCCTTCAACGCCAATGGCATCGGCACCGGCTCTGGCCGTTCGGTGTCGGGCTTCGATCTCGGACGGCTGGTGCGCGCAGCCGCCGATGCCGGGCTGATCGTCAAGGGCGGCGGCCACGGCATGGCCGCCGGCATCACGGTGGAACGCGCCAAGCTCGGCGAACTCCGTGCTTTCTTCGAGGAGCGCGCGGCGGCCGAAGTGTTCCGGCTGCAGGACGAAGAAAGTCTGGCCGTCGACGGCGCGCTCGCCGCCGAGGGCGCGACGATTGCTTTGCTCGATGCGCTGGAAAAGGCCGGGCCTTTCGGCGCCGGCCATGTCGCGCCGGTGTTCGCGCTGCCGCGCCATCGGCTGGCCGACGCGCGGGCTGTCGGCACCAACCACATCCGGGCTGATCTGCAGTCGGAAAGCGGCGGCCGCATCCAGGGCATCGCCTTTCGATCCGTCGATACCGCGCTGGGCGAATTCCTGTTCAAGAACAGGGGCAACACGATCCATGTAGCCGGCTCGCTGTCGGGGAATTATTGGAACGGCAACCGCACGGTGCAGTTCCGCATCACCGATGCGGCCAAAGCCTGACATTGCCTAATTGGTTTAAGCGAGGACCGTCTGCAGCCGCTTCAACTCGCTGATCTGCGCCATCGTCGCCTGGTAACCGACGCTGATCGCCTCATCCGCGCGGTGGAATTCGGTCAAGCCGATATGGCTGAGTTTCGGTTGGAGCGACATGTCGGGCGGATCGCCCGCTAGCCTTGCGCGTGAAATCCGGTCCTGGATGATGTTGAAGGCTTCGACCATGACGCCGGTGATGCCGAGACGGCTCTGGTGCGGCTGGTGGTCGGGGCTGGCCTGGCCTGGCCGGGGCGCGTCCTTCTCGATGAGCAGTTCGCCGGCGCTGTGCTTGATGACGGCGGCGCGGCCGAACAGATCGTAGTGAAGGTTGACCGCGACGACCAGCGGCTGCTCGTAGGCGCGGCAGACCGAAACCGGAACCGGGTTGACCAGCGCGCCGTCGACCAGAATGCGGCCGTTGCAATTCACCGGTTCGAACACGCCGGGCAGCGCATAGGAAGCCCGCATCGCGGTGATCAGCGAACCGCTGGACAGCCAGATCTCATGGCCGGTGCGAATTTCGGCGCCAACGGCGACGAAGGGTTTCGTCAGATCCTCGAAGCGGATGCCTGCCATGTGCTCGCGCAGCCTGACGTCCAGTTTCATGCCGCCGAACAGGCCGCTGCCGCGCAGATTGAGATCGAGCAGGCCGAAGATGCGCCGCTTGGTCAGGCTGCGGGCGAACTCCTCGAGTTCGTCCAGCTTGCCGGCGAGATAGCAGCCGCCAACCAGCGCGCCGATCGAGGTGCCGGCGATCATCGAGACTTCGATGCCGGCTTCGTCGAGCGCGCGCAGCACGCCAATGTGCGCCCAGCCGCGTGCGCAGCCGCCGCCCAGCGCGAGCGAAATGCCTGTCTTGCCCGCGGGTTGCGGGTCAGGCACGCCGCCGGACGATGAGGGGCCATTGGCCTCCCGCACGTCCGGTCTGCTACGCAATGACGCCCACTCGAGCATCATGATCTCCCTTATCCCGCGTCCGTTCTACAGGAAGGACGTTTGAGAATAGTGAATATGAGTGGTTTGCGACTGTTGAATGGTTCACGCGGGCTTCCGATACGTTTTTTCCGCATCGAACAGCGGCGTGCTGCCATCGCCGGCAAGCGTTGCCTTGCCGCCGATTAGCCCCACCGTCCGATAAAAACATGAACGCCGGCCGGTGTGACAAGTTGCGTCGTGGCCCAACACTTTGACGCGCAACCATATGGCGTCCTGGTCACAATCCGTGAGCATCTCGACGACGGTCTGAAAATTGCCTGATGTTTCGCCCTTCTTCCACAGCGTGCTGCGCGAGCGCGACCAGTAGTGCGCGATGCCGGTTTCGAGCGTCAGCGCCAGCGCCTCGGCATTCATATGCGCGACCATCAGCAGCATACCGTCAGCGGCGTCGGTGACGACGACGGTGACCAGCCCGGCAGCATCGAAGCGCGGGGAAAACACCGCGCCTTCTTCGAGAGCCTTCTTGTCTGATGGAGCCTTGGGAAATGTTAGTGCCGACATCGCCGGTCCTTGATCTAGCGATGCCGGCGAGGGGCTTACGCCCCGAGGCCGCGCACCATGGTGACGAAACGGACCTGTTCCTCGGGCGTGTCCTTGAACACGCCGGTGAAGGTCGAGGTCAGCGTGGTGGAGCCCTGCTTGCGGATGCCGCGCATGGCCATGCACATATGCTCGGCCTCGATCATGACGGCGACACCGCGCGGATTGAGCACGTCCTGGATGACGCCGGCGATCTGTGCGGTCATGGCCTCCTGAGTCTGCAGGCGATGGGCGAAGATATCGACGACGCGCGCGATCTTGGACAGGCCGACGACCTTGCCATCCGGGAGGTAGCCGACATGCGCCTTGCCGATGATCGGCACCATGTGGTGCTCGCAATGCGAGTGGAACTGGATGTCCCTGACGATGACGAGATCGTCATAGCCGGCGACTTCCTCGAAGGTGCGGCCGAGCTCTTCGGCCGGGCACATGTCATAGCCGTTGAACATTTCGAGAAAGGCCTTGGTGACGCGCTTGGGCGTGTCGATCAGGCCCTCGCGGTCCGGATTGTCGCCGGTCCAGCGCAACAGCGTGCGCACGGCGGCCTCGACCTCGGCTTCGCTCGGCCTGTCGGTGACCGGCTTGTCCAGATAGTCGGAAGGGGCCATGATTTTCTTGATGACGGCATCCATAAAGGCGTCTCCCGTAGTTCCTCTCTCAGAAGGAACGAGTTGAACGGACCACGACCTTTCGGGTGCTGAAAACTCGCCCTGTTTCCAGCCCGCAAGCGGCGTGAACGAAATGGGCAAGGACGATGGCTTTGCAGTGCCTTGTCGATACCCGACTGCCACCATTATATATGGTCGTACGCAGCGAATGAAAGACGCCACAGCGGCAATCGCTGTTCGCTTGGCGGCGACGGATTGGAAAAATATGATTGACGACGTCTACAATGCGAAAATTCTGGGTTTTGCCGGAAACATCGCACGCATCGGCCGGCTCGATCATCCGGATGCGACGGCCAAGGCCCATTCCAAATTGTGCGGCTCGACGGTGACCATCGACCTCAAGATGGACAATGGCGTCGTCACCGATTTCGCGCATGACGTGAAGGCCTGCGCCCTCGGCCAGGCCTCGTCCTCGATCATGGCTCAACATATCATCGGCGCCAGCGCCGACGAATTGCGGGCGGTGCGCGACACCATGCTGAAGATGCTCAAGGAAAACGGCGCGCCGCCGCAAGGCCGCTTTGCCGATCTGAGATATCTGGAGCCGGTGCGCGACTACAAGGCGCGTCATGCCTCGACCATGCTGACCTTCGATGCGGTCGTCGATGCCATCGGTCAGATCGAGAAGAAACGCGCCGAAGAAGCGGTGTGACATAGCGCAGACTTCGCGCAGGCCATGACGGAGGAAGTGCTTGCATTGGTTGATGGTGGCTTTGGGCGTTGCGGTTTCGCTGGTGACGAGTGGCTATGCTGCCGGAGAAGAAAGCGCTTCGCAGCAGAAGGCCGCCACCTATCTCTTTGACAAGCTGGCTGGCTGCTGGAATATCCCAGTCGGCGACGGATCAGTGATCACGATCACGCGCGTCCAAATCAGCCTGAACCGGGATGGTTCGCTGGCGGGACCGCCAAAGGTACTCAACCCCGCGACAGAGCCACAGGGCAAGATGTTCAATCAAAGCGCAGTTCGGGCAATTGCCCGTTGTGCGCCCTTCACTGGCCTTGCCGCTTATGTCGACAGCTACCAGGCTTGGCGCGAGATCACTGTCAATTTCGACGCCCGAGACATGTCATCCACCCCGCAGCAGAAATAGAAGCCGAACGCTAAGATTACGCCGGCTTAGGTCTGCAGTGTCTGCGCCCGTCTGCTTTCGGCAAATTCGCTTCTCACCCAGTCGGCAAACGCCTTGACCGGTTCCGGCAGGTCCTTCAAACTCTTGGCGACCAGCCAGTAGGCGCCGGATGCGACATCAATGTCGAACGGCTTGATCAGCGCGCCGGATGCAATCTCCTCGCCGATCTGCAACAGGTCGCCCAGTGCCACGCCGTGGCCGAGCAGGGCCGCCTGCTTCGACAGCGACACATCCGCCAGCATAGGGCCGCGCGCCGGAATGGCGTCGGCGGCGACGCCGGCTGCCTCGAACCAGCGCGCCCAGCCTTGACGATTCTCCTCGTGCAACAGCGTGTAGCGGGCAAGGTCGAGCGGCTTTTCGAGGGCAGGGCCCGATGCCAGCAAGGTGGGCGACAGGACCGGTGAATCGACGGTCGAGGCTAGCCATTCGGCCTCGCTGCGCGGCCATGAGGTGGCGCGCGCGCTGAAGCGCAAGGCGAGTTCGGGCTGATCGCTGCGGAACTCGATCGGCCTTGGGTCGACTTCGAGGGAAACGTCGATATCGGGCCGCAACTGGCTGAAGCGGTTGAGCCGCGGCAACAGCCATACCGAGGCCAGTGACGGCTCGACACTGACGCGGACCACCGACTGCGCCGGGGCAGCCACCAGGTCCGAAAGCAGCCTGTCGATGTCGTCGAAACTCCTGACCAACTGATCGAGCAGGCGCTGGCCGGCCTCGGTCAGCTCGACGCGGCGGTGATGACGGCGGAACAAGGGCTGGCGCAAGAACTGCTCGAGTTCGCGGATCTGCCGGCTGATGGCGGCCTGCGAGACGAACAGCTCCTCGGCGGCCCGGCTGAAACTCAATTGCCGGCCGGCTGCCTCGAAGCTTCGCAACGCCGTCAGGGGCAACCGTCCGCGCTTCATTTCGCATAACCCAAAGTTATCCGAACCGGAAATTATACTCGTTTGAAGGCGAAGGCCAGCGGGCGTCTAATCCGCCTCAAAGGAGATGCGCCATGATCCAGTTACTGAAGATCTTTTGCGATGTGATGCGGATCGCGACATTTCAGTGGCATGGCGACAGGCGGCATCCATGTGCAGCGCACCGAGCAAAGGCCGGCCACCCGCTGGGCGGCTCCATCGGAGCGGCATCCCTTTCGCCGCTCGCGACCCTGAGCCGACAAAGAGGCGAGTGAGTGAAGAGGATTGCGTTTGCCGGCCGAAGCTCACATCTATCGGTTTGGAAACGCAAGCTGACCCGGAAGCCGGTTTCGGGTCGCGTTCGGAAAGAGACTGCGGTGGGCGACCAGCATCGGCATGTGCATGCCGCAGGACGGACCCGGCGCGGGCGCAACTGGCCCGGTCCCTGGCGCAAAACACCCGGCCGCATTTTCGGCACGTCGCTGGTGCGCCTCTATCAACTGACGCTGTCCGGATTTGTCGGCAATTCCTGCCGGCATCTGCCGACCTGTTCCGAATACGCGCATGAGGCGATCGCCCGCCATGGTCTGTGGGCCGGCGGCTTCATGGGGCTGTTCCGCGTGCTGCGCTGCGGCCCTTTCGGTTCGCATGGCATCGATCGCGTGCCGGAGGTACTCGATCAGCGCTATGTCTGGTTCATGCCATGGCGTTATTGGCAGATCGGCAGGAAGCGCGGCGAGGCCTGACGGCGGGCGCGCTGGTGCCTGATCCAGATCGCCAGCGCGGCATTTCTTTACAATCCGGTAAGGTTAACAACGGGCTGCACAAAGACTGCGCATTTGAGTCAAAATCGAGCCAAGACACTTGGCTAAGCGCCTCCTGTTCATTCCCAGGAGAGCCCACATGCGTCGGATCGAAACCCATCCCTTCATCATTGCCGCAGTCCTCTTCCTGCTGGCCTGGTTTCTGGGATTTCCGATGCGGGCGCAATCGGCTCCGCTTGGCGATGTCGCCTGCACGCTTATCCAGGACGCGGCGAGCGGCGAGACGCTCTATCAAAGCGGCGTCTGCGACCAACGCGTCAGCCCGGCGTCGACCTTCAAGGTGCCGCTGGCGCTGATCGGCTACGACAGCGGTATCCTGAGCGATGCGCATACGCCGACCTGGGACTACAAGCCTGAATTCAGGGCCGTGAGCCGCGACCACAAAGCCGTCGACCCGACTATCTGGGAGCGCGACTCGATCGTATGGTATTCGCGCGAGATCGTGCGCCGGCTCGGCGCAAAAAGCTTTGCCGGCTACGTCTCGAAATTCGGCTACGGCAACATGGATGTCTCGGGCGATGCCGACAAGGACAACGGGCTCACGCAATCCTGGATAAATTCCTCGCTTGAGATATCGCCGGTCGAACAGACAGCCTTCCTGCGCCAGCTGCTCGCCGGCAAGATGCCGGTTTCTGCCAAGGCGCATGAGATGACCCGAGCCATCCTGCCGACTTTCCAGGCCGGCGGCTGGACGGTGCGGGGCAAAACCGGCAGCACCAGGCTGGGAAACAGCAAGGACAAGCGCGCGCTGGGCTGGTTCGTCGGCTGGGCCGAAAAGGGCGGCCGCCGGATCGTCTTCGCCCGGCTGGTCGTCGACACCAAGCCGATCGACATGCCGAAAGGCCCGGCGACACGCGCGGCGTTACTGAGGGAGTTGCCGCAACTGGTGAAGTGAACTTGCTTTAGCTTCAAGTGCTCCGGCGGGCACGAAGGATGTGGCCGCCGGAATTCCTTGTCTCCGCCTTTGGCGTCCTGGAGAAGCGGGCGGCGATGTCGCTGCTTTCCAGATCTTCGATCTCATCGAAGCCGAGCTCGCGCAGCGATTGCGCCAGTGCCGCGGGCACGAAGAAGCTGATCCAGGGCTCTCCGGCAGCGGCGACGCGCGCCGCATGGAAAGAGAGGGCAGCCTGTCCAGCCGCATCGCGGTTCTCGGCCGGCTCGCTGTAGTCGAAGACGACCTCCGAACCGGGCATGCCGGCAATCCAGGACAGGGTGCTGAAGATTGCGTCCTGGCTCAGATACGGAACGACACCCAGCCAGATGAAGAAACTGGGCTCGGTCTGCCGCAAACCGGCCGATGCCAGGCCATCCGCGGGGCGCTGGCGCTCGAAGTTGACCGGCACGAACATGGTGGCCCGCGGTTCGGCAAGACCAGCATCGGCGATGCATTTCCGTTTCCAGGCCTGTGTCGCCGGGTGATCGACTTCGAACACCGCGACATCAGGGTACGGATTGCGCAGCGAGAAAGTGTCGAGGCCGGCGCCGAGCACCACCACTTGCTGGACGCCCCGGCGCACCGCCGCAGCCAGCCAGTCCTCGGCGAGGCGGGCGCGCGCTGCCACGAACAGGCGCATGCGCCGGCTGCGCTCACCTTCCTGCTCGAGCTCCTGCACCGTCGGTGCGGCATCGCCCAGTATCGCACTCGCATATGGGTCGCGAAACAGCGCCGCCTGCTGCGAGAACTGGTGGAGGGCCCGCATGCGCGCGACGCCCAAGGCGGTTCGGCTGGATTTTGCGTCTTCCATGCCGGGGATTCCAACCTCGTGTCGGGGAAATTCGCAAGCCTGTGCGACTGGCCTGCGACATCTGTCGCGCCATTTCCTGACAGCTGCGCCAACGACGGCTCTTTACCTGATGCCGCGTGGCCTCTAAAACCCGCCCGCTGCCGGATGCCTCCGGCTTCACACCACGACCACCCGCGCTCGTTTGCGGGACTGGATAGGAGATACCCGATGCTGAATTCCGTTTCCCTGACATTTCCCGATGGCTCCGTCCGCGACTATGACGCGGCGATGACCGGTGCGGGCCTCGCCGAATCGATCTCGAAGTCGCTGGCCAAGAAGGCTGTCGCCTATGCCATCGACGGCACCGTTCGCGATCTTTCCGACCCGCTTGGCAAGTCCGGCAAGGTCGAGATCATCACCCGCAGCGATCCGCGCGCGCTGGAGCTCATCCGTCATGATGCAGCACACGTGCTGGCGGAGGCCGTGCAGGAACTGTGGCCGGGAACGCAAGTGACCATCGGGCCGGTGATCGAGAACGGATTCTATTACGACTTCGCCCGCAACGAGCCGTTCACGCCTGACGATTTCCCGGTGATCGAAAAGAAGATGCGCGAGATCATTGCGCGTAACAAGCCGTTCACCAAGGAAGTCTGGTCGCGCGACAAGGCGAAAAAGGTCTTTGCCGAGAAGGGCGAGCGCTACAAGCTCGAGCTGATCGACGCCATTCCCGAAGACCAGGATCTCAAGATCTATTCCCAGGGTGACTGGTTCGACCTCTGCCGCGGCCCACACATGGCCTCCACCGGGCAGATCGGCAACGCCTTCAAGCTGATGAAGGTGGCCGGCGCCTATTGGCGTGGCGATTCGAACAACCCCATGCTGACCCGCATCTACGGCACGGCCTGGGCCGAGCAAGCTGAACTCGATGCCTACCAGACGATGCTGGAAGAGGCAGAGAAGCGCGACCACCGCAAACTCGGCCGCGAGATGGACCTGTTCCATTTCCAGGAAGAGGGGCCGGGCGTCGTCTTCTGGCACGCCAAGGGCTGGAAGATGTTCCAGAATCTGGTCAACTACATGCGCCGCCGCCTCGACGAGCAGGGCTACCAGGAGGTCAACGCACCGCAGGTTCTCGACAAGAGCCTGTGGGAGACGTCGGGCCACTGGGGCTGGTATCGCGATGCCATGTTCAAGGTGACGGTGGCCGGCGACGACACCGACGACGACCGCGTGTTCGCGCTGAAGCCGATGAATTGTCCGGGCCACGTGCAGATATTCAAGCATGGGTTGAAATCCTATCGCGATCTGCCCGTAAAGCTTGCGGAATTCGGCAATGTGCATCGTTACGAACCGTCCGGCGCCTTGCACGGGCTGATGCGCGTGCGCGGCTTCACGCAGGACGATGCGCACATCTTCTGCACCGAGGAGCAGCTGGCCGCGGAGTGCCTGCGCATCAACGATCTGATCCTGTCGACCTACGCCGATTTCGGCTTCGACGATGTCAGCGTGAAGCTGTCGACGCGGCCGGATAAGCGCGTCGGCACCGACGAGGCCTGGGATCATGCCGAGGCGATCATGGGCAACGTGCTGGATACAATCAGGACGCGCTCGGGAAACCGCATCAAGACCTCGATCAATCCGGGCGAGGGCGCTTTCTATGGGCCGAAATTCGAATATGTGCTGAAGGACGCCATCGGCCGCGAATGGCAGTGCGGCACCACGCAGGTCGACTTCAATCTGCCGGAACGCTTTGGCGCCTTCTACATAGGTTCGGATTCGGAAAAGAAGCAGCCGGTGATGGTGCATCGCGCCATCTGCGGTTCGATGGAACGCTTTCTCGGCATCCTGATCGAGCATTATTCCGGCCATTTCCCGCTGTGGTTCGCGCCGCTGCAGGTGGTTGTGGCCACGATCACCTCGGATGCTGACGATTATGCGCGAAAGGTTGTCGCACAGATGAAGGCGGCAGGACTTTTGGCCGAACCGGATCTGCGCAACGAGAAGATCAACTACAAAGTGCGTGAGCATTCGCTGGCCAAGGTTCCTGTGATCCTCGTCTGCGGCAAGCGCGAGGCGGAGGAGGAGACGGTCAACATCCGCCGGCTCGGCTCGCGCGATCAGGAATCGCTCAAGCTGGCGGAGGCGCTGAAGCTGCTTTCTGACGAGGCTGTTTCGCCCGACCGCAGGCGAAGCGCGGCCTGAGCAAACAATGTTTCGGAGAAATGGCGGTGGAGCGATCCACCGCCATTTTCACATGCCTGTCACGCGAACCTTGTAACGAGCCCCCATGCTCAAGCTGAAGATACGGGAAAGACCGTTTCCCGAACTCTCCTACGCCAATGCGAGCCAGCCGGCGCTGACGCGCTGGTTCATCCATTCCATTGAAGGCCTCTCGGGGCGCGACCGGTATGCCGCGCTCTACGATTTCTGGCGCCGTCAGGTGGCGCCGACGGGCGAGCGGGTGTTCAGCCGCATGCTGGAGCTGATCGACGTCAAGGTGCGCAGCACCGATCGGTGGCCGCCGGCGGGGCTGCCGGACACGCCGCTGGTGATCGTCGCCAACCACCCGTTCGGCATTGGCGACGGCATTGCCGTGCTGTCGCTGGTCGAGCAGCTCGGGCGTCCGTTCCGCGTCATGATCCACAAGGATCTGCTGAAGGTCCGCGAAATGGAACCGTACTCGCTGCCGATCGACTTTTCCGAGACCAAGGACGCGGTGAAGAACAACATGGCGGTGCGCCACGAGGCAGTGCGGCTGTTGAAAGAGGGCGTCACCATCGTGGTATTTCCGGCCGGCGGCGTCGCCACCGCGCCGAGAGGCTTTGGCCGGGCGCGAGACCTGCCGTGGAAGATGTTTCCGGCGCGCCTCGTGCAGGACGCCAAGGCGTCGGTGGTGCCGATGCATTTTTCCGGGCAGAACGGCCGGCTGTTCCATCTGGTCAGCGGCCCGATGAACATGGGGGAGCGCGAAGGAAGGCTGGCGAAATTCGTCGGCAAGGCGTCGCTGACGTTGCGCCTTTCAATGCTCATCCGCGAATTCGCGCGGCTGTCCGGCAAAGCGATCGACGTTCGCGTCGGCAACGTACTGCGCTGGGATGAGCTGGAGCCGCTGCGCGACCGCAAGACCTTGCTTGATCGCCTTCATCGCGGCGTCTTCGATCTGGCGCCCGACGCACCGCGCAGCCGCGTCCACTTCCTGCCGCGCCGTATGCGCAAGGCAGCCTGAGAGACGCTAACTAGGGCGTGTACTCATAAACGACGTTCAGTCGGTCAACTTTCGACAACCTCGGCCTTTTTGCTCAATAGCTCCTAGGGCAGTGGGAGCGGTTTGTCGCTGAGTGTACGCAAGTAGGCGATCAGGTTGACCCGTTCGGTCTCGTCCGGGACGCCAGGCACCTCCATGTAAACACCCGGCGTGGTGAGCATGGGCTCAAGCAGATATNGCGATCAGGTTGACCCGTTCGGTCTCGTCCGGGACGCCAGGCACCTCCATGTAAACACCCGGCGTGGTGAGCATGGGCTCAAGCAGATATGTGTTCAGGTCCTCGTACGTCCATACACCCTCTAAGGCCAGCAAGGTGTCGGAGTAACGCATATTTGCCATGGATGCCTTGTCGCGGCCGACGACGCCCCATAAGTTCGGTCCCGTTTTGATCCCTCCCTGTGGCTCGGCATTGTGGCAACCGTGGCACACGTGTGTGAAGTAGGTTCGGCCTTTCTCGACATCGGCAGCAGCCAACTTCATCGAGATCGGAGCTGGCGTTGGCAACACGACGCCGTGCGACATGAGATAGNCAGCAACTTCGCGTTGCCCCTTGAATTTTGCCAGATGGAGCGGTGTCTTGCCGTCCTTTGTCTTCGCATTCACGTCCGCGCCGGCCTCAACCAGTGCTTTCACGCAATCGAGGCAACCGAGATTGACTGCGATGTGGATAGCGTTTTCGCGGCTGCGCTTCGAATTTGGATTTGCGCCCCCGTCCAGCAACAGATTGATCAAATCGGTCCTGCGTTTTGCCAAAGCCAGAATAAGGGCAGGACCCAAACGCGGGTCCGGGACGGCGTTGACGTCGGCACCGCGTTCAATGAGCAGTTTTGCCGCTGCAAAATGACCGCCTTTGNCGCGGGTCCGGGACGGCGTTGACGTCGGCACCGCGTTCAATGAGCAGTTTTGCCGCTGCAAAATGACCGCCTTTGACCGCAAGATAGAGTGGTGTCGTGCGCCCGTCGCTCTCATCGACGCCGGCACCAGCGTCGAGCGCTGCCGTGATCGCCGCGACATCGCCCTTCATGGCGGCGTCGTGAATGCCGGCGGCATGCGATACAATCGGTGCAAGCAGTAGTGGAATGAAAAGCAAGGACATGCGCATTTGGCATCTCCCAAGGCAAACTGCGGTACGGGTCATGCTTTCAAGGCCGCAAAAACATACCACGAATGCCGGATCGTAGCCACNTCCCAAGGCAAACTGCGGTACGGGTCATGCTTTCAAGGCCGCAAAAACATACCACGAATGCCGGATCGTAGCCACTCCAACCGGTGCCTAGAAACGAATCGCAAGGTCGATCCGTCCGGCTGTGGCTTCGGGCTTATGAGTCCACAACCTAGTCGGCGCCTTCCTCGGGATCGATGGCCGAGGCTTCGGTGGCCAGCACCTCGATCTCCTGGTTCTGCCCAGCGACCACGGTGAAATCCTTCTGGTAGATGCGGTCGCGGTTCTTGGCGATGATGGTGTATTGGCCTTCGGCCAGCACCATCGAGGCGAAGGCGCCGACGGCCTCCTTGATCGGATCGCCGGATTCGTTGAGCAGCGACCAGGATGTATCGGCGATGGCCTCGCCGCCGGTCTCGCGCACCAGCTTCATGGTCTCCTCCGCCGCGCGATGCTCGACGGTGGCTTCGGTCAGCTTGCCGGCTTCGACACGGATGTCGGAGCGAATGACGGCATTGACCGCGCCATAGGTGGAGACGACATGATAAACGCCGGCGTTGAGCCGCACGACGCTGTTCGGCTCGACATCGGGAATGATCAAAGCGCGGTCGCCATTGGCCTCGGCGGTGCCCTCATAAATGGAGAAGCGCAGTTTTTTCGGCGGAATACGCACGCCGCCCGACAGCACCGCGTCGAGCTTGAGGCCGCCGGCATCGAGCACCAGGCTTTCGCGCCTGGCGTCCTTGCCGACGGTGATGCGCTTGGTGGCGCCGGCGCGTCCGTATGAGGCGTGGACCAGATAGCTGCCGGGTTCGAGCTGGAACACGGCGCTGCCGCCATGCGCGGAAGCCACCATCGGCAGCTTGCCGTCGCCGGCGGCCTCGGGCTTGAAGACGCGCCAGACGATGCCGCGCGTGATGTCGGCGCCCTTGTCGGTCAACTGCGCCGACAGCGTTATGGCACCGCCGCCACCGAGTGCCAGCGGCGTCTCGCCCTTGGGCGGTGCATAGCTCGAAATATCGGGGAGTTTCAGATTGCCGATGCCGTCGGCATTCTGCGCCATGGCCATCGAGGCCGGCGCAAACAGCGCTACGGCGAGCCAAATCAGGAAAAGGCGCGATGTCCCCTCAAACATGCCTTGCGTTGAAGCCCAAGGCGGTGGCAATTTCAAGGCTTAAGAGTCCGACCGCCTTGGCAACAGGTTCTTTCGTCCGGCGCGCCCGCGCCAATGCCCGAGCCGCCCCGATCCGCAATGGCGCGCTTCAGCTCAAAATCGAGTGCTTTAGGAGACCTGGCCCCCATGGCGTCGCCGATCATCGACTTCCTGCTGACCCGAAACTCCGCACCGATTCCTGAATTGAAGGAACCGGCGCCCAGCGATGGCGATATCGCGACCATGATCGCGGCTGCAAGCCGGGTGCCCGATCACGGCCGGCTGGAGCCGTGGCGCTTCATCCTTTATCGCGGCGAGGCGCGCGTCGAGATCGGCAGGAAGCTGGCGGCGCTCGCCGAACAGCGCGAAGGACCGCTGCCGGAAAACCGCCGCAACCAGGAACTGGCTCGGTTTTCGCGTGCGCCGCTGGTGATCGGCGTGGTCTCGAGCCCGAAGGACAATCCAAAAATCCCGCAATGGGAAATGTTCCTGTCCGGCGGCATGGCGGCGATGAACCTGATGATCGCAGCCAATGCGCTGGGCTACGGCACCAACATGATCAGCAACTGGTATTCCGACGTGGCGGAGGGCAGGGCGCTGTTGGGAGTGGCGCCACAGGAACGTGTTGTCGGCTTCGTCCATATCGGCTGCTATCAGGGACCGGCGCCGGAACGGCCGCGGCCCGATCCGGCAAAGCTCTATGCCGATTATGCGGGGCCGTGGAACGGCTGACACCCGAAAGCGATTCCCCTTTATTTAAACACAGGCTAAGACAGCGGCTTCGGCGATGCGTTGGGGGTTGGCGCATCGACCATGGGGATTTTTTTGGGGGTCGCCGGCGACATGAAGAAACGAGACTCGCTGCGAACCCGGCTGCGCTATGGGTTTGACAAGAGCATGGCGGCCGGGCCGATCGCGCTGATCGGCTGGCTCGCCGTCGCTTCGCTGCTGATCATCATCGCCGCCGCGGCTTTCCTTGCGGTGACCCGCATCGCGCCGGAGGGCGGCGAACCACTGAACTTCTTCGAAGCATTCTGGGAATCGCTGATGCGCACGCTCGATTCCGGCACGATGGGCGGCGACACCGGCTGGGCCTTTCGTCTCGTCATGCTCTTTGTCACGCTCGCCGGCATCTTCGTCGTGTCGGCCCTCATCGGCGTGCTCAGCGCCGGCGTCGACAGCAAGCTCGATGAATTGCGCAAGGGCCGTTCGCGGGTGCTGGAGAGCGACCACACCATCATCCTCAACTGGTCGCCGTCGATCTTCGACGTCATCTCCGAACTCGTCATTGCCAATGCCAGCCGCCGCCATCCGCGCATTGTCGTCATGGCCAATATGGACAAGGTGGCGATGGAGGACGAGATCGCCGCCAAAGTCGGCAGACTGGGCAATACACGCATCATCTGCCGCAGCGGCGACCCGACCGACCTCTACGATCTGGCCATCGTCAACCCGCAGACCTCGCGCTCGATCATCGTGCTGTCGCCGGACGGCGACGACCCGGATTCGCAGGTGATCAAGACGGTGCTGGCGCTGGCCAACGACCCGAACCGGCGCACGGCGCCCTATAACATCGCCGCCGAGATCCGCGACGGAAAGAACGCCGAGGTCGCCCGCGTCGTCGGCGGGGCCGAGGTACAGCTTGTCCTGGCCGACCAGCTGATCTCGCGCATCGTCGTGCATTCGAGCCGGCAGTCGGGTCTCAGCGGCGTCTATTCGGAGCTGCTCGATTTCGACGGCTGCGAAATCTACACGACCGAGCAGCCTGACCTCACCGGCAAGACCTTCGGCGAGGCAGTGATGGCGTATGAGCATTGCACGCTGATCGGGCTCTGCGACCAGCAGGGGCGCGTCAACCTCAACCCGCCACCGGAGCTGGTAATCGGCAAGGACATGCGCGCCATCATCATTGCCGAGGACGATGCCGCCATCAAGCTGGGAAGCGCCGGAGCCAAGATCGATGCCGCGGCGATTCTTCGCCATCAGCCCATCGAGGCGAAGCCGGAGCGCACGCTGATCCTTGGCTGGAACCGGCGCGGTCCGATCATAACCTATGAACTGTCGCGCTATGTCGCGCCTGGTTCGATCCTGACCATCGCCGCCGATACGCCAGGCCTCGAACAGGAAGTTGCCGGGCTGCCGGTCGTCGGCGACAATCTGTCGGTTTCCTGCCGGATCACCGACACGTCAAGCAGCACAGCACTGGCAAGCCTGGACGTGCCTTCCTACGACCACGTGCTCGTCCTCGGCTACAGCGAGACCATGGCAGCGCAGCCCGCCGATACGCGCACGCTGGTGACGCTGCTGCATTTGCGCAAAATCGCAGACGATGCCGGCACGCATATCTCGATTGTCAGCGAAATGATCGACGTGCGCAACCGCGAGTTGGCGGCGGTGACCAAGGCCGATGACTTCGTCGTCAGCAACCGGCTGGTCAGCCTGATGCTGGCGCAGGCATCGGAGAACCAGAATCTCGCCGCGATCTTCGATGACCTGCTCGACGAGGAGGGCTCCGAAATCTACATGCGTCCGGTCGGCCACTATGTCGCCATCGACCAGCCGGTGACGTTCTGGACGATCGCGGAATCGGCGCGGCTGCGCGGCGAGATCGCCATCGGACATAGGCGCGTTCGCGCTGCGCAGAGTGATGAGCGGGCTCTGGGCGGCGTCACCGTCAACCCGTTGAAGTCGCAAGCGCTGGCCTACCTGCCTGAGGACCGGGTCATCGTGCTGGCGCGGGACTAAACCCCGACTGCCTTGGCGCGAGCCAGAAGCCGTTCGGCGAGCCTGAGATGCGGCCGGTCATACATCTTGCCGTCAATGCCGACCACGCCGGGATTTCCGGCCGCCTCGAAGGCCGCGACGATGGCCTGCGAGCGTTGTACTGCCTCCGCCGATGGCGTGAAGGCGGCGTTGATGACCGGCACTTGCGCCGGATGGATCGCCATCTTGCCGGTAAAGCCGTCACGCTCGGCCTCCGTGCATTCGGCTTCGAAGGCGGCCATGTCGCGAAAGGCGGGGAAAACCGTGTCGATCGCCGCGACTTCAGCTGCGCCGGCGGCAAGGATGGTCATGGTGCGGGCAAGGCGGAAGACATCGGTGTAGCGGCCGTTGTCGTCGCGCGCAGCCTGCGCGCCGATCGCCGCCGACAGATCTTCGGCACCCCAGGTGAGGCCGGCAAGCCTGGCGCTTGCCCCGGCATAGGTCGCGGCGGCCAGCAACCCAGCAGCGGTCTCGGTAATGATCGGCAGGATCTTGATCGCGCCATCCGGCAATCCGTTTTCGGCCTCATGTACGCGGAGCTTTACGGATAGCTGCTGGACATCCTGGCCGCTGTTCGACTTCGGCAGCATGATGCCGTCGGGTTTGACCGGAACCAGGGCGGCCAGATCATCGTCGGTCAACCCGGTCGATAGGTCGTTGACTCTGATATAGATGGCGGAGCTTGTCTGCTGCCTGTTGCCGGCAATAAAGCGTGCTGCGATGTCGCGTGCCGACGGCTTGTTTTGTGGCGCCACGGAATCCTCAAGGTCGACGATGACCACGTCGGCGCCGGCGCCAAAACCCTTCTCCAGTTTCTTTTTGGAATCCCCGGGCACAAACAGCAGCGAGCGCATCAGGCCGCCTTTTTCATCATCATCGCCTGGCGCGTGCATTTGGCAACGAGCACATCGTTCTGATTGTAGGCGTGATGCTCGAACTCGACGATGCCGCGGTCCGGCTTCGATTTCGAGTCCCTGACTGAGAGCACCGTCGTTTCGACACGGATGGTGTCGCCGTGGAAGACCGGGTGCGGAAACACCGTCTCCTTCATGCCGAGATTGGCAATTGTGGTGCCGCCGGTGATGTCATTGACGGAAATGCCGATCATCAGGCCGAGCGTGAACAGCGAATTGACCAGCGGTCTGCCCCATTCGCTCTTGGCGGCGAAGTCGAAGTCGATGTGCAGCGGCTGTGGGTTCAGCGTCATCACCGAGAACAGCATGTTATCGCTTTCGGTGACGGTCTTGCGCAGCGTGTGCCGAAAGACATGTCCGACGACGAACTCTTCGAGATAAAGCCCGGGCATCGTTTTTCTCCTCCGCTGCCTGACGGTTGATAGGCGCTGCCCATGCCACCCGCAAGCCAGTTAATAAACATGGTGAACCGTTCGTAAACCATTTCTGCCTAGGGTCATTCCTGGGGCCGGAAGCTTTCCGGCAAGGGGCGTAGCAGGCAGTATGGTTGTCTCGCATTTTCTCAAATGGATCTACACCGCGAGAGTTTCGGAGCGCGCCGCGGCGGCGAGCGCGCTGGCCCGCGCCTACGTCAATTCCGACCTGCCTTTCGAAGACCGTTGCGCGGCCGAAGCGGCGCTGACGCTGCTGCTCGACGACGCCTCGTCGAAGGTGCGGCTGGCTATGGCCGAAGCGCTGTCGATGAGCCATCACGCGCCGCTGCAGATCATCAGCGCGCTTGCCTCCGATCAGCCGGAAGTGGCAGCCCTGGTGCTGGCGCGCTCCCCGCTGCTGACGGACGCCGACCTGATCGACCGCGTCGCGGCCGGGCACAAGGCGACGCAAAAACTGATCGCCGACCGGCCGGTCGTTTCGATGGCGGTTGCCGCGGCGATCGCCGAGATCGGCGAACCGGAAGCGTGTGCGGCGCTGCTCGCCAATGACGGCGCCGACATAGCCTCGCTCTCCTTCCGCCGCATCGCCGAGCGGCATGGCCATATCGCTCATTTGCGCGAGGCAATGGTCACGGATGTGCGGCTGCCGGCCGACTGCCGGCACATGCTACTGGTCAAGCTCGGCGAAACGCTGAAGGCTTCGCCGCTGGTGATGGCGCTGATGGGGGCGGCCAGAGCCGAGCGCGTCACGCGCGATGCTTGCGTCAAGGCTTCGGTGCGGCTGGTCGAAGGCACGCGCGCGGAGGAACATGCGGCACTTATCGAACATCTGCGCCTGCGCGGCGACCTGACCGCAAGTTTCATCATCCGTGCCATTGCCCACGGCAAGGTCGACTTTTTCGGCTCGGCCCTGGTTGCACTCAGCCAGCAGTCGGAGCAGCGGGTGCGGGCCTTGCTCGCAGGCGGCCAGGACGTTGCGTTGCAGGCGCTGTTCCGCGGCGCCGGCCTTGCCGCTTCCACCCATGGCATCATCCTGCGCGCGCTCAAAATCTGGCGCGAAGTCGCCAACGGCAAGCGCCTCGCCGGCGTGCAGGAGGTCAGCTGGCTGATGCTGAAGGAGCTCGGCGGTCCGGCCACCGAGGGCGATCTCGCCGGCCTGGTCAAGTCGATCCACCTCGACGCGCTGCGGGAAAACGCGCGCGGGCATGCGCTGGCGATAGCCGCGGCCTGACGCCCTAGCCGCGATCCCTCGCAAAAAAATCCGGAAAGTCTTCGATCGCGGCGGCGATGATGCGCAGCGAGGCTGCGATTTGCAGCATATCCGCACTGCTGCTGCGCTCTGAGAGGCCTGCTGCATATTGCCGGGCCACAGTGATGGTTGCCGTCTGCGGATCGCCGGGTGCGCGAAAGAGCAGTTCACGCGCCAGGCCGCGCAGGAAATTGTCGATCGAAAGCGCGGTTTCGGAAGGAATGGCCGGGCTCTGCTGCGCGGCGCGCAACCGCAGGATTTCAAGGCCGACGGTGACGGCGGCGACGCCGCCGCCGAGGATGGCATCGCCTTTCCTGCCGGTATTCTGCAGCAGCGGCATCAGCTGGTTGATGCGGTCATAGGCAAGGCTCTCGAAGGCCGAACGCCGCGGCACCCGCTCATGCAGGCACAGGCGGGCCAGATCCTCGCGCATGGCGCGCACGATGCGGTTGGCGGCGAGCCATGGATCGGCGGGCAGCACCACGATGAAGACGCCGATTGCAAGCAGGATGCCGACCAGCACCGACGCCGAGCCGGCGAAAAACGGGCCTGGGGCATAGGTCATCGCCTGATGCGGGCTGAGGAAGGCGAGGAAATTGATGGCGAAGGCCGTCGCCACGCCGACGGTGCGCGGATTGGCCATGCCCAGCGCCGTCGGCACCAGGATCGGCACGACAAACAGCGTGAACCAGCCGAAGCCGGGCAGGGCAGGCAGCGCGACCTGGCCAACGAGGAAGGCAAAGGGCAAAGCCAGCAGCGTTCCCCTGAAGAAGCCCCAGGACACCCGCACCGGGTCAGGCCGCGCGGCGAAAAGACTGGAGACGACGGCAACGAGGATGACGGTGCCGGCCGCGTCGGACCATTTCGTCGTCAGCCAGAAGGCGGCGACCGCCAGCGTGGCCAGCGCCGCGCGTATGGCATTGCGCGAAGCCCCGGGATAATCGCGGTGCACCACCAGCGCAGGCTGCTGCCTGTTGATCCGGCTCGGGCGCGTCACTGGTGCGCGCAGGGCGTCGAGGCCGCGCAGCACCTGCTTGAAGGCTTCGGCGAAATCGGCGGCGATGGTGAGGCGGGTTATGGTGCCGACCCTGTCGTCGCCCTGATCGGTCGAGGCGTCGGGCATTTGCCGGGCCTTGCCGGCAATCGCGTCGAGCCGCGTCACCCAGGGCGACGTGTCGTCCAGCGCCTCGGGCGTCGCTGCCAGCTCGCTGACCAACGACTGCAGTTCGGAGCGTACCGGAATGAGCGCTGCGTTTTTCGGCGCGGCATGCGAATGCAGCGCGCGCGCCGCCGACAGCGCCGAGAGAAGCTGACCGATGGTTAGGCGGACCGGATGGGCGCGGGTGGCGAAGCTCGGTGCTTCGAGCCGGGCATAGGCGCGCATCTCGGCCAGCATCTGGGCGTCGGTGATCAGCTTGCGGTCCAGGCCGGCCAGCGTCGCCGGGTCGCCACCGGAAAAAGCGCCGCCTGCATAGGTTGCAAGGTCGAGGATGCTTCGCTTCAGCCTGGAGATGATGGCGTCAGCGGCCAGCTTGGGCAGGATCAGCCGGCTGGTCAGGCCGGCGCAGACGATGCCGAGCACGATCTCCGCGCAGCGCGCGACAGCGAGATCGACGACCACGTGCGGCTGGCCGAAAGCCGGCAGCCCAATGATCATCGCGGTATAGCCGGCAAGTGCGGCGCCATAGGCTTCCGGATTGCGCAGCAGCGACGAAACCAGCGTGCACAGCCCAATCCAGACGGACAGCGCCGTGACCAGCAGCCAGGGATTGGTGCCGAAAACCGAGGTGATGCCGATCGCCGCAAGTCCACCGGCCAGCGTGCCGAGCAGCCGGTAAAAACCTTTCGCCAGCACCATGCCGGCGACCGGCTGGGCGACGATGAAGACCGTCATCATCGCCCATTGCGGGTGGTCGAGTTTTAGCGCGTAAGCAGCGAGAAGCGCGATCAGACCGGCCGAAACCGTGCGCAGGGCGAAAATCCAATCCGAGCGCGTCGGCTGCCTCAGGCCCGCCAAACTGGTTTCGAAGTAGCTCTTCAGCCGCGCCCAGATCACAAGCTGGTCTCCGTATCGGAAGCGCAGGCTAGAGCAATTCGAGGAAAAGTGTGAAACGGTTTTCCGCCCGGAACTGCGTCAAAACAAAGAGTCGGCCGGCGCTCAGATATCCAGCACTTCCGTTGCGGCGAATTCGGCGCGTTCCTGGATGAAGCGGAAGCGGGCTTCCGGCTTGGTGCCCATCAGCGCGTCGACAGCATCCTTGGTCGCCGCCACGGCGTCGATGACATCGACCCGGAGCAGCGTGCGCTTCCTCGGGTCCATGGTGGTTTCCTTGAGCTGCGCGGCCATCATTTCGCCCAAGCCCTTGAAACGGCCGATCTCGACTTTGGCGCGGCCGGTGAATTCGGTGCGCAACAGCTCGTCCTTGTGCGCATCGTCCCTGGCATAGGCAACCTTGCCGCCTTGCCGGATCGAATAGAGCGGCGGCACCGCCAGATAGAGATGGCCGCCATTCACCAGGTTCGGCATTTCCTGGTAGAAGAAGGTGATCAGCAGCGAGGCTATGTGAGCGCCGTCGACGTCGGCGTCGGTCATGATGATCACGCGGTCGTAGCGCAAATCCTCGTCGCGGTATTTCGAGCGCGTGCCGCAACCGAGCGCCTGAATCAGGTCCGAAATCTGCTGGTTGGCGGCTAGCTTGTCGTTGCCGGCGCTGGCGACGTTGAGGATTTTTCCGCGCAGCGGCAGCACCGCCTGGCTGGCGCGGTCGCGCGCCTGCTTGGCCGAGCCGCCGGCCGAGTCGCCTTCGACGATGAACAGTTCGGCGCCCGCGGCGGCATTCTGCGTGCAGTCGGCGAGCTTGCCGGGAAGGCGCAGCTTGCGCACCGCGCTCTTGCGCGACACTTCCTTTTCCTGGCGCCGGCGCACCCGCTCGTCGGCGCGCGCAATCACCCATTCCAGCAGCTTGGAGGCTTCCTGCGGATTGTCGGCCAGCCAGTGGTCGAAGGGATCGCGGATGGCGGTCTCGACAATGCGAATGGCTTCGATCGTTGCCAGCCTGTCCTTGGTCTGGCCGACGAATTCCGGCTCGCGAATAAACACCGACAGCATGCCTGCCGCCGAGATCATCACGTCTTCGGAGGTGACGATCGAGGCGCGCTTGTTGCCGACCAGGTCGGCATAGGCCCGAAGCCCGCGCGTCAGCACATTGCGAAAGCCGGCCTCATGCGTGCCGCCTTCGCCGGTCGGGATTGTGTTGCAGTAGGAGTTGACGAAGCCGTCACCGCCGAACCAGGTCACCGCCCATTCCAGCGAACCGTGGCCGCCCTGCTTCTCGCTCTTGCCGGCGAAGATTTCGCGGGTCACCTGGAAATCATCGCCGAGCGATGCCTTGAGATAGTCCTTCAAGCCGCCGGGGAAATGGAACTCCGCCTTGGCCGGCGTCTGGTCCTTTTCCTTGATCAGCGATGGGTCGCAGCTCCAGCGGATCTCGACGCCGCCGAACAGATAGGCTTTCGAGCGGGTCATGCGATAGAGCCGCGCCGGCTCGAAGGCGGCGCCCTTGCCGAAAATCTGCTCGTCGGGATGGAAGCGGATTTTGGTGCCGCGCCGGTTGTGCACTTCGCCGAGCTGCTCCAGCCCGCTCACCGGAACGCCGCGCGAGAACCTTTGGCGGTAAAGCTGGCGACCGCGCGCGACCTCGACTTCGAGATGGTCCGACAGCGCATTGACGACCGAGACGCCGACACCGTGCAGACCGCCGGAGGTCTCATAGACCTTGCTATCGAACTTGCCGCCCGAATGCAGCGTCGTCATGATGACTTCGAGCGCCGGTTTCTTGAATTTCGGATGCGGATCGACCGGAATGCCGCGGCCATTGTCGGTGACGGTCAGAAATCCGTCGGCCGACAGCTCGACATCGATGAAGGTGGCATGGCCGGCGACCGCCTCGTCCATCGAATTATCGATGACCTCGGCAAACAGATGGTGCATCGCCTTGTCGTCGGTGCCGCCAATATACATGCCGGGACGGCGCCGCACCGGCTCCAGCCCCTCCAGCACCTCGATGTCGGCGGCGCTATAGCCCTCGCTGCCGTCCTTGGTCGCGGCAGGACGCTTCGTGGCCTGCACCAGCGGGTCGGCCGGGCGCGAAGGTGTCCGAGCCGGTTGGGGCTGCTTTTCCAGATTGCCGAAAAGATCGTTGTTGTCGTCCATGCCTACCATAGAATCCGGTGCCGCGAATCACCCGTCGATACTGCCACGCTTTTCGGCGCCAAGCGACGGAAGTTCCTGTTACGTTCGGGGATTAAACCCTTCTTATCCTAAAACCTTTCGATAACCAAGCCGGCGGAAATAGGTCCGTGCGGAGCGGCCGCGATTCCTGAATCTTTAACAAAGCGGCCTAGCGTAGCCTCAACAAAACAAAAGACCACGAATGTCAGGGGTTGGTTGTGAGGGGCAAGGCCATAACGATGATTGGCATCGCTGCCGTCTTCGGCGCGATTTCAATCTTTGCTGCGGATTTCTGGGTGAAAAGCCAGGCCAAGGCCGATGCCGAAGAGAAAACGGCGTCGATCCCGGCGCCCGCCGTCCCCAAGGTCGTCTTCAAGACCATCGTGGTGGCCAACGCGCCGCTGCGTTACGGCATGGAGCTTGACCGGGCGCAGCTCAGCGAAATCCCATGGTCCGAGGATTCGGTGCCGCAGGGCGCGTTCACCACAGTCAATGCGTTGCTCGCCGAAGGCAGCCGCGTGGTATTGTCGCCGATCGAGATCAACGAGCCGGTGCTGATCAGCAAATTGTCGGGGCCGAACGGCCGCGCGACGCTATCCAACATGATGACGCCCGGCATGCGGGCGGTGACAATCCGCACCGACGAGATCGCCGGTGTCGGCGGCTTCGTCATGCCGGGCGACCGGGTCGACGTGGTGCTGACACGCGATGCGGGCGAAATCCAGGAAGTGGCCAAGAACGCGCAGGGCGCTGCCGGATCGACCGTTACCTCCGAGATCGTCGTCTCCGACGCCAAGGTGCTGACCGTGGGGCAGGGCGCCGACGAGCGCCAGACCACACCGCAGATCGCCAATTCCGTCACCATCGAGGTGACGACCGAAGGCGCGCAGAAAGTGGCGCTTGCCCGCACCGTCGGCACCTTATCGCTGTCGCTCCGCTCGGCCGCAGACGGAGGGGCCGCCAAGGACGGCGTCACCACCATCTCGTCCTTCGGCGGGTCGGTCGCCTCCGGCGTCCAGGCCGCTGCCGGCGCGCTGTTCACTGCCGCGACCAAGGAGCCTGAGAAGCCGAAATTCAAGACGATCATCGTGACGCGCGGCACGCAGGTCGAAGAATACCAGGTTCCTGCGCGGGACCAGCAATAACTGCCGGTGGGGACCGGGCGAGGGGCGGGACAAATGTCGGGACTTCATGCATTTCGAACGACGAAAGGGCTGCGCCCAATGCGGGCGCTTGCGGTGGGGGCTTGCCTTGCCGCGGCCGTAATGCTCGGCCTCAGCGCGCCAGCCAAGGCCGACAACGATATCGTCCATGTCTCGTCGACAACGAATGCGTCGATCAAGGTAGCCAAGGGCAAGCCGAAGACGGTCATGACCAATGCCGCCTTCTACCAGATCGTCATCGGGGATCCGGAGATCGCCAACGTCAATCCGCTGACCGACAAATCCTTCTATGTGCTGGGCAACAATCTCGGCACCACCGGCATCGCGCTGTTCGACGAGAACAAGCAGTTGGTCGGCACCGTCGACATCGAGGTGACGCTGGACACCGACCAGCTGGCCAGCACCATTCGCGCCAGCGTGCCGGACGCCAAGATCAAGGTCGGCTCGGCCAATGGCCGCGTCGTGCTGTCGGGCGAGGCCGATGACGCGGTCGCCGCCGAGAAGGCAAGCAAGATCGCCAGCCGCTTCTCCGGCAATGAAGAAGTGATCAATTCGGTCAACATCTCGTCCTCGCAGCAGGTTCAGCTCAACGTCCGCTTCGTCGAGATCAATCGCCAGGCCGGACAGGATCTCGGCGCCAAATACAGCGCCAATTTCGCTTACGGCATTGGCGGGCGCGACGTCACCCTCGATCCTGGCACGGTGCCGGGAGCCGGCAATGGCGAGATCATCGGCCGGCTGCTGTCCAACGGCCTGTCGATCGACGTCGCCATCAAGGCGCTGGAGGAACGTGGTCTCGCCAGGCGGCTGGCCGAGCCGAACCTGATCGCCCGCTCGGGCCAGACGGCAAGCTTCCTCGCCGGCGGCGAGTTCCCGATCCCGGTCTCCGAGGACAATGGCAAGATTTCCGTCAGCTACAAGAAATACGGCGTCAGCCTCGACTTCACGCCGACGGTTCTCAAGGACGGGCTGGTGAGCCTCGACATCGCGCCGGAAGTGTCCTCGATCGACGCTTCGGCCTCCTACAATATCGGCAATATCTCGGTCCCGGGCTTTATCGTGCGCCGCGCCAAAACATCCGTCGACCTGAAGAATGGCCAGAGCTTCATGATCGCCGGCCTGCTGCAGTCACAGAACGACATTACCACATCGCGTCTACCCGGCCTCGGCAAGCTGCCGGTGCTCGGCTCGCTGTTCTCCTCCAAATCCTATCAGCGGCGCGAGACCGATCTGGTGATCATCGTCACCCCCTATCTGGTCAAGCCGGTCGATCCGTCGAAGAAGCTGCTCGAGCCGACCGACGGCACGCAGCCGGCCAGCAATGTCGACTATTTCCTCAACAACACCGAGGAAGTGAAATCGTCCGAAGCCAATCGTGCAGTGGCAATGGCCAGCGGCAGTACGCCACAGCCGGCCGCGGTCACCACCGTCGGGCATTTCCTCGACCTGCCGAAGGATTGAAGCCATGCGCGTGGAATCATGCATCGCCCTGCTGATCGCCGGCCTCGCCGGCGGCTGCACCAGCGACGACTATGTCCGCTCCGAGGGACCGACGATTGCCGCCGGCAACGCACAGGCCGCCAATACGGCCATGCAGATGGTCGATCCCTGGAAATACGGCGTCCAGAACACCAGGCTGCTGGTGCCGGCGCAGCGCAGTGAGGCGGCAGTCAACGCCGCCGACCAGGCTGCTGCTGCCAAGGCCGTGCAACCGACAGCGACAACCGATTGATTTGCCCCGGTGATTTGACCGGGAATGACCTGACAGGCTGACAAAATGGCAAGCGGCATCAAGACCAAGAAGATCCTGCTGGTGTCCAGCGACCGGACCTTTGCGCAGGATACGCGCACCGCGTTCGCGGCCTCGGAGGTGATCCAGCTTTCGACCGTCGAGAAGAACATTACCGAACTGCGCGGCGAGGTCCAGGAAGCCGATTTCGGCGCGCTCATCGTCGACATGGATGCGGCAAAGCTGGAAGAGATCGAGTCGCTGCAGCGCATCATGCGCCGGCTTGAAGGCCGCGTTCCGGTGGTCGTCGTCACCCAGGAATTCAACGCAGCCGCAGTGCGTATCCTGGTGCAGCTCCAGGTCGCCGATTTCCTGGTCAAGCCGATCACCACCGCCGATCTGGTGCGGTCGGTCGTGCGCGCGCTGCAAGGGCCGGGGCGCGAGGAAAACACCGAGTCGCAGATCTATACCTTCATGCCGGCCGCCGGCGGCGTCGGCACCACGACGCTGGCGCTGCAGACCGCCTTCCAGCTGCATCATTCGGTGACGCGCGGCGCGTCGACCTGCGTGGTCGACCTCAATTTCCAGCAAGGCGCCTGCGCCGAATATCTCGACCTCGAGCCGCGCTTCGACATCACCGAAATCGAGAACCAGCCCGAGCGCCTCGACCGTCAGCTGCTGGATGTGATGCTGTCCAAGCATGCGAGCGGGCTCTGCGTGCTGGCGGCGCCAACGCATCCGTCGGAAATGCGCTCGTTCAAGACCGATGTCGTGGTGCGCATGCTCGATCTCGTCTCGGCCTATTTCGATAACGTCGTCATCGACATGCCGCGCACCTGGTTTCCGTGGACGGAGACGGTGCTGCTCGGCTCCAACAAGCTCTACATCGTCGCCGAAATGACGGTGCCATGCCTGCGCCACACGCAGCGGCTGATCCAGGCGGTCTACGAGACGGCCGGCAAGGAAGTGAAGCCGAACGTCATCGTCAATCGTTTCGAGCAGAAGATGTTCGACAACGGCATCAAGCAGGCGGATGTCCAGGAAATCCTGGGCGAGCATTTCGTCGGCGGCATCTCCAACAATTACCGGCTTGTGCGTGAAGCGGTCGACCGCGGCGTGCCGCTGCATGAGATCGACCCGAACGCCAACGTCGTCAACGATCTGAAGAGGATCATCCTGCCGGAAGAAGCCGTGGTGACGCCGGAGAAATCGCGCTCGCTGTTCGGCATCGGCAGGGGCCTCCTGAAGAGGAAAGCCGGATGACCAGCCGCTTCTCGACCCTGCAGAACCGTGACGTCCGCGCGCTGAAGCCGGCCGAGGCGGCGCCGGTCGCGCATCACGCCGTGGTCATCCCGACGAACCGCAAGGCCTTGCCGCCGAAGCCGGAGACAACACCGGGAAAAAGCGCCAACAAGGTGCTCGATGCCCGCGTGCGCATCCACCGGCTGCTGCTCGAGGAAATCAACCTGGTCGCGCTGGAGCGCCTGCCCAAGGATGAGATGCGCCGGCAGGTGCAGGAGTTCGTGTCGGAAAAGACCCGCCAGGAGCGTATGGCGATCAACACCGTCGAACTTGAAGCACTGGTCGACGACATCGTCGATGAGATGGTCGGCCTCGGGCCGCTGGAACCGCTGCTCAAGGATCCCGACATCAACGATATCCTGATCAACGGCCACCAGAACTGCTTCGTCGAAAAGCGGGGCAAGCTGCAGCAGGTCCATATCCCGTTCAAGGACGAGGCGCACCTGTTGCGCATCGTCAACAAGATCGTCGCCGCCGTCGGCCGCCGGGTCGACGAATCGCAACCGATGGTCGATGCCCGCATGCTCGACGGCTCGCGCTTCAACGCCGCCATTCGCCCGGTCGCCGTCGACGGGCCGCTGGTGTCGATCCGCAAGTTTTCAAAGAACAAGCTCGGCCTGCACAAGCTGGTCGAGTTCGGCGCCATCACCCAGAACATGGCCGAGGTGCTGGCGGCTGCAGTCCACGCCCGCAAAACGACCATCATCTCGGGCGGTACCGGCACCGGCAAGACGACGATGCTCAACGCATTGTCGGCCTTCATTCCGGAAGACGAACGGCTGATCACCATCGAGGACGCGGCCGAACTGCAGCTGCAGCAGCCGCATGTCGCGCGCATGGAAACGCGCCCCGCCAACATCGAAGGTCATGGCGAGCTGAAGCAGCGCGACCTGGTCAAGAACGCGCTGCGCATGCGCCCCGACCGCGTCATCCTCGGCGAGTGCCGCGGCGAGGAGGCCTTCGACATGCTGCAGGCGATGAACACCGGACATGAAGGCTCGATGGCGACCATCCACGCCAACACGCCGCGCGACGCCATTTCACGCCTCGAGCAGATGCTGGGCATGACCGGCATGCCGATGACGGTGCAGTCGATCCGCAGTCAGATCGCCAGCGCGCTCGACCTTATCGTCCAGCTGACGCGACTGTCGGACGGCAAGCGCAAGGTGACCAGCGTCGCCGAGGTGACCGGCATGGAAGGGGACGTCATCCAGATGCAGGAGATATTCCGCTTCGTGCGCACTGGCATGGAGGCCGACGGCAAGATCCTCGGTCACTACGAGGCGACCGGCATTCGCCCGCGTTTCCTCGAGGACCTGCGCAATATGGGCATTGAATTCCCCGGCAAATATTTCGAACCCGGCCGGCCGCAGGAGTAGCCGGGTGTTCGAGAATTTCAGCCCGATCTATGTCGTTTATGCCGCGGCAGCGCTGACCGGCATCATGATCGCCGAAGGCTGCTATCTGCTCTATGCCGGCCGCAGCGACAAGCGCCTGGCTATCAACCGGCGCATGAAGCTGCAGGAAAACAAGATCAGCCAGGAACAGGTGCTGATCCAGCTGCGCAAGGAACGCGGCCTCGATTCCGGCACGTCATTCTTCTCGCCCGACCGTTTTCGCGCGCTGCGCACGCAGTCTGGCATGGTGATGCCCTTGCCGAAATTCCTGACGATGACGACGGGCGTGGCGCTGGCGATGATGCTCGTCGCGCTCTGGTACGGCCTGCCGCTGTTGCTCGCCATTTTGCTGTTTGTGGTGCTGACAGCGCTGCTGCCGGTAATTGTGCTGCGTTCCAAGCGTGCCCGGCGGGTGAAGCGTTTCGGCGTGCAGTTGCCGGAGGCGCTGGAATTGATCACGCGCGGCTTGAAGGCCGGGCATCCGGTTCCGGTGGCGATCTCCATGGTGTCGCGCGAGATGCCCGATCCGATCGGCACCGAATTCGGCGTTATCTCCGACGAGGTGACTTATGGTTCCGACCTGGTTTCGGCGTTGAATTCACTGTTTGATCGCGTCGGCCAGGAGGATCTGCCGCTGTTCGTCACCGCCGTTTCCATCCAGACGAGTTCGGGCGGCAATCTGCGCGAGATCCTCGACGGGCTGTCGACGACGATCCGCGAACGCGGCAAGCTGCGCCGCAAGGTGCGCGCCATTTCGACCGAGGGTCGTATGTCGGCCTATATCCTGACGGCGGTGCCGGCGCTGCTGTTCGCCGCCATCATGGTGATGATGCCGCAATTTTATCAAAGCGTCTGGGATGTGCCGAAGACCTGGTATCTGCTGGGCGGTTCGGTGACATGGCTGATGCTGGGCAACATCATCATGTTCAAGATGTCGAACTTCCGGTTCTGAGATGGAGCAGGTGATCCAGTTTCTTGCCTCGCTGGCGCCGACGTCGCTGATGCCGGTAGCCGCGATGCTGCTGGCATTGGGCGGCAGCGCGGTGGCATGGCCGCTGGTGGTGGCCAAAGGCGACCGCAACGATCTCAAGCGCCGGCTCAAGATCGACGACAGCAAGACTCCCCAACAGGCCGAGGTGGCGCCGAAGAAGAACCAGAGCGTCGTGCGCGAGAAGGCGGTGAAGCGGGCGCAGGAATTCTACGCCAAGAGCGATCCGGAAAATGTCGCCCGGCTGCGTATGAAGCTGATCCAGGCGGGCTATATGGAGCCGCGCGCGGTCGGCACATTCTTCCTGATCCGCTTCGCCTGCCTGGTGGGCGCAGCGATCGGCGCGTTCCTGGTCAACCATTGGATGGGCAGCGCCGATTCCACCGCGACCAGCCGCTGGACCTTCATCATCCTGTCGGGAGCCGCCGGCTATTTCGTGCCCGGCCTGGTGCTCAGCCAAAAGGTGCGGGAAAAGATGCGCGAATACCGCAACGGCTTTCCCGACTTCATGGATTTGATGATCGTCTGCTCCGATGCCGGCATGAGCATGGAGGCCGGCATCGAGCGCGTCTCGAAGGAACTGGCCAAGACCTATCCGTCGCTGAGCCAAAACCTGCAGCTGGTGTCGCTGGAACTCAGGGCCGGCCGCAGCCTCGACGATGCATTGAAGGCGCTCGCCGACCGCCTCAGCCTGGACGAGGTGCGCTCCTTCGCCACGCTCTTGCAGCAGTCGAAGGAACTCGGCACCAGCCTCGCCGGGGCGCTGCGCGTGTTCTCTGACGAAATGCGCCACAAGCGCATGTCGTTGGCCGAGGAGAAGGCACATGCCTTGCCGGCCAAGATGTCGGTGCCGGTGGTGGTGTGCATCCTGCCGGTGGTGCTGATGATCGCCGTCATCCCGATCATCGTCAAAATGACGGCGGTTCAGTAGATACCAAGGCAGTAGATACCAAGTGGCCGCCCGGCGGCTTTCTGCGGTTACTCACTTCAACTACGCTTCGCCTGGATGTCATATCCGGCCGGTTTGGCCGCTCTCCTTCGGCAAAGTCCGCAAAAAGCAAAATGAGTGAGCCGTCCATGCGAATAGTCTTGTGCACCGCCTTCCTCGGCCTCGCCGCGGCCAGTCTGTCGCCGGCCTCGGCCGCGGCCGACGATTGCGGCGACTCTGCCGCTCTGGTGCAGCAGGCATATCCCAAGGCCCAAAAGAGTGCCGATGGCGCCTCCTTCACGCTCGAACCTCATACCAGCATCGCCCAGACGCTTTGGGATGGCGATGCGCCATTCGGCGTGGTCTGCAAGATCTGGCCCGCCCATGACGACCTGTTGTTGGTCGCCGTGCCGCTGATCGACAGCTCCCAATCCAGCGACGACGGGCATTTCGGCGATGTCGAGCTTCTGGTCGTCGACAGGAAGACCCGGCAGGTGCGCCAGCGCCTGCTCCAGCCCGGGCTGATGACCGATGATGCCGTCGGCATCCGCGAGATCGACTTCGATACCGGGCGCTACAGATTGGCGCCCGATGTCAGCGCCTTCGGCCTGCGCATCGACATGGCAAACCATTCGCAGCCGAATCCTTACAGTGAAACCGACCTGCGGCTCTATGCCCTTGACGGCGGTGCTCTGCGCCTGGTGCTCGACGGCATCATCGTGGCCGGCTTTGGCGGCGAAGGCGACACCAATTGCGCAGGATCCTTTCAATCCAACCGGGTCAGCCTGGCGATGAGCCCGGCGAGACATCACGGCTATCACGACATCACAGTGTTCGAGCGGTTGGACACCGACAATCCGTCTGTCGACAAGAATGGCGAGTGCCAGTCCCATCCCGGCAGGTCCATGAAACGAACCTACCGGCTGCGCTACGACGGCAGGCGCTATCAGTTTCCGGCGGGGCTCAAGGCGCTGGAGCCGGAATAGGCTTCGGTTGGTTAATGGCTTCTGTGCCCGAAACCAAATTTTAGGCGCGTTTCCGCACTGAAGTTTAATCGCCCTGTTGTAGTCTGCTTCCTCAGAGAACGACCCGGTAAATCGGGCGATTGGGGCCAGGGGCATGCGTCACAGAAGTTTCACGGTAATGGCCGCGCTAGCGGCCGTCTTGATGGTCGGCGGCTGCACGACCGACAACGTCGACAAAACCAAGACCACATCGATCCAACCGGTGGCAAAAGACGTCAGCACCTCCGACCTTGCGCAAGGCAAGGCGCAGTTCCGCGAGGCCAATTACGGCCTTGCCGAACAGCATTTCCGCAAGGCCGTGGAACTGAAGGCCGACAGTGCCGAGGGATGGATGGGGCTTGCCGCCTCCTATGACGAACTCGGCCGCTTCGACTTCGCCGACCGCGCCTACGACCAGCTTTTGAAGGTTGCCGGGCGCAAGCCGCAGATTGTCAACAATATGGGCTATTCGCAGCTGCTGCGCGGCAACAAGAACAAGGCGAGAGCGCTGCTCATGGAAGCAAGGGCCGGCATGGCCGACCCGAGCGTGATCAACGCCAATCTGGCGCTGCTCAACAAGGGCTGAGACTAGGGACACTCGCGTGCCGAGCTTCGCGGGACGGCAGTCGACGCTTTGTAAACCCTGTCGGCAGGTTGCTTTGAAAACCGGCCGAAAACGGTATCTCCGGCCGGTTGCATGCCTATGATGCGCCACAAATCGAAGATCCCAAAGGTTGCCGCTCATCCATGCTGGATTTCAGTTCGCTATTGCTGGCGGCTGCGCTGTCGGGCACATGCCTGAGCGTCACCATGTTTGTGATCTGGTTCACGGCGCCGCGTGCACGCTTCGTGCTGACGGTGGCGTGCGGCATTCTCGTCCTTGTCGCCCACGTCATCGTCTTCTGGCGCTACACGAGGGAGCCCAGTCCCTTGCTTTGCCAGGCGGCGCTGGCGCTGCTCAGCCTCGGTTTCCTGGCGCTTTCACTTTCGGCCATGCAATATCTTGGTGTGCGAAATTACAGCCGCGCTGTCCTGCCGGCCATGCTTGCGATGGCTGTCTGCGCCGGCGTGACCTATCTCGGTTTCGATGGTGTCGGCTTCATCCTCACCTATACGACGGTAACAGTGCTGCTCGCCTCGATCGGGGTGATGTTCTGGATCAAGGGCAGTCAGGATCGCGGCATTCTGCTGGTCGTTTCGGCGCTAAGCGGCGTCTGCGGCGTATCCTTCGGGCTCTGCGGCGCCGTGCTTCTGGTCAAGGGCCAGTGGGTGCTCGGCGTCGCACCCGACAATTGGGCCGAGCGGTTGAATTCGGTCGTGGCAGTCGCCTGCATGACGGCGCTCGGCGCGCTGACGCTGTCGCTGCATCATCTGCAGGCACAGATCGAACTGAAGGCCGAGACCTTGACCGACCCGTTGACCGGTCTGATGAACCGGCGGGCTTTGAACTCGCTCTATCGCGAGCGCGTCTTCGGCCCGTTCATGTCGGTCGCCATGTTCGACCTCGACCACTTCAAGCGAACCAACGATGTCTATGGCCATCCCGTCGGCGATCGGGTGCTCTGCCGTTTCGCCGCAGTCATCAAGAAGTATGACAGGGTTGGCGTCGACGCCTTCCGGCTGGGCGGCGAGGAGTTCGCGTTGGTCATGTCTCGGATGACCGAAGACAAGGCCTACGATTTCGCCAGCAGGATCGGCGTCGCCTTCGACACGGAAGTGGTGCCGACGCCGCGCGGGCCGTTGCGCAGCAGCGTCAGCGGCGGCATTGGCTTTGGCAAGGAAGACGGCAGCAGCCTGGATGAAGTGCTGGCCGAGGCCGACCGGGCGCTCTACGCGGCCAAGAACGCCGGGCGAAATCGCGTGCTTGTCCTCAACGGCAAAGCCGACGGACCGGCCCTGCGCTCAGCCTGACAGGCCAGAGTGTTATTCGGCGGCGCCGAGATATTCCGACAGCGGCGGGCAGGAGCAGACGAGGTTGCGGTCGCCGGCGACATTGTCGATGCGCGAGACCGGCGGCCAGTATTTGGCCGCTGTATCGACATCGTCGGCGGGGTAGGCCGCTTCCAGCCGCGAATAGGGGTGGGTCCACTGGCCGGCAAGGGTTTCGGCCGCCGTGTGCGGGGCATTGACCAGCGGGTTGTCCTCGAGCGGCCATTCACCCTTCGCCACTTTCGCTGCCTCGCCGGCAATGGCGATCATCGCCTCGCAGAACCGGTCGAGTTCGCGCTTGGGCTCGGATTCGGTCGGCTCGACCATCAGCGTGCCGGCGACAGGGAACGACATGGTCGGCGCGTGAAAACCGTAATCGATCAGCCGCTTGGCGATATCGTCGACGCTGATGCCAGCGCTCTCCTTGAGCACGCGCGTGTCGAGGATGCATTCATGCGCGATGCGATCGTGCCTGCCCTTGTAGAGAAGCGGGAAGTGCGGCGCGAGCCGCGTCGCCACATAATTGGCCGAGATGATCGCCGTCTCCGTCGCCTGCTTCAGGCCGGCGGCGCCCATCATGCGGATGTACATCCAGGTGATCGGCAGGATGGAAGCGCTGCCGAACGGGGCAGCGGACACGGCATGCGCCGAACCTTCGGTGACATGACCCGGCAGATAGGGTTTCAGATGCGCCCTGACGCCGATCGGACCGACGCCCGGACCGCCGCCGCCATGCGGGATGCAGAAGGTCTTGTGCAGGTTCATGTGGCAGACATCGGCGCCGATATCGGCGGGCCGCGCCAAAGCAACCAGGGCGTTAAGGTTGGCGCCGTCGAAATAGACCTGGCCGCCATGCTCGTGAATGAGAGCGCACAGGTGGCGCGCGCCTTCTTCGTAGACGCCGTGCGTCGAGGGATAGGTGAACATCAGGGCTGCGAGATTCTTCGAATGCTCGTTGGCCTTGGCCCGCATATCGTCCATGTCGATATTGCCGTCCTCCAGGCAACGCACGACGACGACGCTCATGCCGGCCATCGCCGCACTCGCGGGATTGGTGCCATGCGCGGACTGGGGGATCAGGCAGATGGTGCGATGGCCTTCGCCACGCGAACGGTGAAAGGCGCGGATGGCGAGCAGGCCGGCATATTCGCCTTGGCTGCCGGCATTGGGCTGCAGGCTGACGGCGTCGAAGCCGGTGATCTCCGCCAGCCAGCCTTCCAGCTCGCCGACCATGGCGCGATAGCCGGCCGAATGGCTGGCCGGCGCGAAGGGATGGAGGTTGGCGACAACAGGCCAGCTGACCGGCATCATTTCGGCCGCCGCGTTGAGCTTCATGGTGCAGGAGCCCAACGGGATCATGGTGCGGTCGAGCGCCAAATCCTTGTCGGCTAGCCTGCGCAGCAGGCGCATCATGTCGGTCTCGGAGTGGTTTTCGCGGAAAACCGGCTGGGTCAGAAACTCCTTGCCGCGCGGCTTGCCGGGCATCGCGCCGGCCTCAGTAGCGCCGGACTTGGCGCCGAACAGGGCGGCGATAGCCTCGAGATCCGCCTCGGTCGAGGTTTCGTCGAAGGCGATGCCGATGCGGTCGGCATCGACGACGCGCAGCAGCCGGCCACCTTTTTCAGCGGCAGCGGCGATCGAAGCTGCCTTGCCCTTCACTTCGGCCGTCACCGTGTCGAAACGGCTTGAGCCGAGCACGGAAACACCAGCGGTTTTCAGGCCTGCTGCGAGGCCGTTGGCGAGCTCATGAATTCGGGCTGCGATCGCCTGCAAACCAGTGGGCCCGTGCCAGATCGCGTATGCGGTCGCCATGTTGGCAAGCAGCGCCTGCGCGGTGCAGATGTTGGAGGTCGCCTTGTCGCGGCGGATATGCTGTTCGCGCGTCTGCAGGGCGAGGCGATAGCCGGGACGGCCTTTGCTGTCTATCGACTGCCCGACGAGGCGGCCGGGCATCAGCCGGGTCAGCTTGTCGGAGACGGCGCAATAGGCGGCGTGCGGGCCGCCAAAGCCCATCGGCACGCCAAAGCGCTGCATCGCGCCGACGGCGATGTCGGCGCCAAGCCTGGCCGGCGCGTCGGTCAGCGTGAGACCAAGCGGATCGGCGATGAAGACGACCACGGCGCCGGTGGCGCGAGCCTTCTCGATCGCCGCCTTGTGGTCGCCATAGACGCCAAACGTGTCCGGCCAGGAGACCAGCAGGGCGGCGGTGTTGTCGTCGATGGTCTCGCCATCGATCTCGATGCCGAGCGGCTCGGCGCGGGTGCGCACGACGTCCAGCGTCTGCGGATGCGGCGTGCCGGCCAGCGCTACCTTGGTGCGCTTGTCGCGATGATGGCGCAGCGCGATGCCGACCGCTTCGGCCACCGCCGTCGCTTCGTCGAGCAGGGAAGCCGAAGCCACCGGCAGGCCGGTCAATTCGGTGACCAGGGTCTGGAAGTTGAACAGCATTTCCAGGCGGCCCTGGCTGATCTCGGCCTGGTAGGGCGTATAGGCGGTGTACCAGGCCGGGTTCTCGAACAGGTTGCGCTGGATGACCGGCGGCACGTGGACGCCGTGATAGCCGGCGCCGATGAAGCTCTTCAGCACCGTGTTTTTTGCCATGATCGCCGACAATTCGGCCAGCGCTTCGGCTTCGCTCGCCGGCGCGGGAAGGGTCAGCGGCAGATCGAGGCGGATCGACTGCGGCACAGCCTGGCTGATCAGCGTCTCGACAGAGGGAACGCCGATCACGGCAAGCATGGCTCTGACATCGTTTACATCAGGACCGATGTGGCGGGCCGAGAAGGGGGTAAGTGCTGCGCTCATGGCAATAGGTCCTGATATCAACCGATATGGGCTTTGTAGGCGGCCTCATCCATGAGGCCTGCGAGTTGGCCTTCGTCGGCGAGCATCATCTTCCACAGCCAGCCGTCGCCGGTCGCAGCGGAGTTGACCAGCGACGGGTCCGAGGACAGCGCGCCGTTGGCGTCGGTGATCTCGCCATCAACCGGCGCATAAACATCGGATGCCGCCTTGACGGATTCGACGACCACGGCGGTGTCGCCCTTACTGAGTTTGGTGCCGATTTGAGGCAGTTCGACGAAGACGAGATCGCCAAGCTGTTCCTGCGCATAGTCGGTTATCCCGACGGTGGCGATGCCTCCCTCGACGCTCAGCCATTCGTGATCTTGTGTGAAATAGGTTTTTGCCATCGGAATTATCCTTTGCGGTAGCGATGAGGAGTGAAGGGCAAGGAACTGATATCGACCGGGATTTTCGTCCCGCGAACGTCGGCGAACAGTTTCGTGCCCGGCTTGGCCAAGGCCGTTGACACATAGCCCATGGCGACGGGATGGCCGGCCGACGGGCCGAAGCCGCCTGATGTCACGTAGCCGGCCGGATCGCCGTCGGCATCGAACAAAGCAGCGCCGGCGCGCACCGGCTGGCGGCCGTCCGGCTTCAGGCCGACGCGCTTTTGCGACGGCCCGCGCTCCAGGATGGACCGCAGCGCATCGGCGCCGATGAAGGACCCGCCGGCGCGGAGATCTTTGGGGATCGCCCACATCAGGCCGGCACTCGCCGGATCGATCTCCGGCGTGATGTCCTGGCCGTGCAGGCACAGGCCGGCCTCCAACCGCAGCGAGTCGCGGGCAGCAAGGCCGATCCACAACACACGCTCGTCCTCGAGCAGTTTCGTGACCAGAGCGCGCGCATCCGCCTCCGGCAGGCCGATCTCGAAGCCGTCCTCGCCGGTGTAGCCGGAGCGGCTCATGAACCAGTTTTGCTTCGGCTCGATGCCATGCATGAACAAGAGTGAGCCGGTCTCGATGCCGGCGCGGGACAAGGCAGCCCAGGCTTCCGGCCCCTGGATCGCCAGGAAGACGCGGTCGAGCGCATCGACTTTGACGTCGAAGTCCGCGGCCAGCGCACGCAAATGCTTCTCGTCCTCGACCGCATTCCCGGCGTTGGCGACCACCATGAAGCGCTCGGCGCCGAGCCGGGTGACGATCAGATCGTCGATGATCCCGGCGGCCTCGTTGAGGAAGAAACTATATTTGGACTGTGAAATCTCAAGCGCGCCGGCATCGAGCGGACTGGCGCGGTTGAGCAGTGCCGCAGCGCCCGGTCCGCTGACAGCGAACAGCTTCATATGCGAAATCTCGAACAGGCCGGCATGTTCGCGGGTGTGAAGGTGCTCCTTCATCACGCCGGCCGGATAGGTCAGCGGCATCGACCAGCCCGCAAAGGCGCCAAAGCGTGCGCCGGCGGCGGTGTGCAGATCTTCGAGAGGAAGGTGTTTGGTGTCGTCGCCCGTCATGTCATCTCCAGAGTCGCACGCAATCGGCCGCTGCTGGCGACCAGTCCGTGCCCCTCTGTCTGAAGCCTGAGAGACT
Source organism: Mesorhizobium sp. LSHC412B00 (assembly GCF_000503035.1). Lineage (NCBI taxonomy): Bacteria > Pseudomonadati > Pseudomonadota > Alphaproteobacteria > Hyphomicrobiales > Phyllobacteriaceae > Mesorhizobium > Mesorhizobium sp. LSHC412B00. Next base: position 329,828 of record NZ_AYWB01000003.1, read on the forward strand.
CGCGCAACCGGAACTCTGTCGGCGACGCTTACACCTTCGGCGCGGGGGCAAGCCCCGACTTTCCAGAGTGTCTTTCCCGTCTACGGTTCTTTTGCCTGAGAGATTTCGGGCGATTTCCCCTTCGGCGGCAGCTCGCGCTGCTCTCTCCCGCAAACAGGTAGGACTCAAAACTTAAGCCCTCGACGCGCCATCCATAGCTTGTCGGCGACACCTTGTCACCTGCCAGCGACACGTAAAGCGCGTCGTCTTTACAGTCTTCGCTAACCACGCCGTTTGCCGGTTTTTCAAGACAATGGCGATATTCTGGGCTGACGGTTTGGCCGGCAATTGCGTTGGGCACGGCGGATGGGGATTGACAGATGGGCGAACGGATCGGGAGCGCGCCGGTGGCGGGGCTGGCCTCGAAGGACCGCATCACGGCGGAAGATGTCTTGCTGCGTCGCGAAGTGTTCGCTGACGGCGTGGTGACGCGCGGCGAGGCTGAAGCACTGTTCGCGCTCGATGCGACAGCGACGGACAAATGCCCGCAATGGCCTGAATTCTTCGTCGAGGCCGTTACCGACTACATCGTCTACCAGGAAAAGCCGGCAGGCTATATCTCTGAAGACAATGCCGGTTGGCTGATCCAGACCATCTCGCGCGACGGAATGGTCGACAGTGTGACCGAACTGGAGCTGCTGGTGCATGTGCTGGAAAGGGCGAAATCATCGCCCGGCCGGCTCTCCGCCTATGCGCTCGAGCAGGTCGCCAACGCGGTGGTCGACGGCAAGGGACCACTGATGCTCGGCGGCGCGCTGGTTCCCGGGCTGGTCGCCAAGGCAGAGGTCGATCTGTTGCGCCGCATTCTCCATGCCTATGGCGGCGACGGTAACATCGCCATCACACGGGTTGAGGCCGAGGTGCTGTTCCAGATCAACGAGCAGACCGCAGCGGCCCACAACGACCCGTCCTGGAACGACCTGTTCGTCAAGGCGCTCGCCAATTTCGTCATGTGTTCGGCCGGCTACGAAGCGCCGACGCGCGATGTGGCGCTGCGTCGTGACAGTTTCTTGGACCAGGCCGAGCCCGAAATTGGTGGCTTCTTCAGCCGCATGGTGTCGGGCGGACTGGCCGGCATCATGGAAGCCTATCGTTCGCCCGGCGATATCGAGGCCGAATGGGAGTCGAAGAACCGTGCCGCCGAGGCACTCGCGCGCCGTGCCGAGACGATCGACGCCAGCGAGGCGAAATGGCTGGCCGATCGCATCGGCACAGACCGCCCGCTGCACGAGAACGAACGCGCCCTGCTGGCGCTCATCATACACGCGTCGCCGGAGATACATCCGGCGCTCAAGCCGCTGCTCGACAAGGTTGCTTAACCCGCGCCGTTTTCTGCGACCGTTTTGCAGAGGACGATATTGGAGTGTCTTCAGGCCAATCGCCAAGTTCGGCCACGCGCTCGAAACCGGCTTCCTCAGGCAAGCTCGGTTCGGTCGGAGTCAGATCGTGCTCGGTCAGAATGCGAGGCCTATCAAATCCCGCCATACCAGTCATAGCCATTGTCTTCCCAATAGCCGCCGTGGCCGCCGCCGATATTGCCAAAACTGTCGACGAGCTCGATCTTGTAGAGATACTTCGGCATCTTGTAGCCGAGCTGTCGTTCGACGCGCACGCGCAGCGGCGCGCCGTTTTCGACCGGCAGCGGCTTGCCGTTGAGGCCGTAGGCGAGGATCGTCTGCGGGTGGCGGGCATCGATCAGGTCGATGGTGCCATAATATTTGATTTCCCCGGAGAGGCTACGATCGATCGTGTCGAGGCAGTGGAACATGACATAGCGGGCCTGCGGCTTGACCACAGCCTGGTCGAGCACCAGCGACAGCGGGGTGCCGGTCCATTTGGCGATGCAGCTCCAGCCTTCGACACAGTCGTGGCGGGTGATCTGCGTGCGGCTCGGCATGTTCTCCAACTGCTCGCGGCTGAGCGACAGCGGCTTTTCGACCAGGCCCGTTACCTCCAGCCGCCAGTCGGCGAAATTGTTGGCGAGCAGGCCCTTGTAGGTGTCATCGTCGGGCGCGGTGACGCCGTTCGGCCGCTGCGGCTGGCGGATGTCGGCCTCGGTGAATTCCGGCGCCAGAGCATCGCGGCCGGCAAGCCAGCGTTGCGCGCGGTAGGTCAGGCCATTGGCGTTTTCGAGGAAACTGCGCAGGCCATCGCCCATGCCGAGCTGGCTGTCGAAGGCATCGCAGCCCGACAACATGATGCCGGAAACGCCGAGGCCGGCACCCGTTAGGAACTTTCGGCGGCTGATCGGGAATTTGGCCATCTCACGCACTCCTCTCGGTGTCGCCATGCGTTGGCGGATCGGTGCGGTACCAGCCGGTGATGATCGAGCGCAGTTCGTTGATCGGGCCGGCGGCGAGGATCATCATTATATGGACGATGAAAAAGCCGACCAGCAGCACCATCACCGTGAAATGGATGGTGCGCGCCGTCTGCCTTCCGCCGAGCAGTTCGTTGAGCCAGGGCAGCACCGAGTTCATGCTCGGCGACATGGCAAGGCCGGTGATGATCATCAATGGCAACAGCGCAAACAGCACGCCGCCATACGCCATTTTCTGCAGCGTGTTGTATTCGCGTGTGTGGTGGAACCTGAGCTTGGCGTGCTCGATGATGTCCTGCGGCAGCCGCTTGAGATCGTCAAGGCGCGGCGCCAGATCGCGGCGCAGATGGCCGTTGACCAGGCTGGCGACCAGCCAGACGACCAAGGTGGTTGTCAGTATCCAGGCGAAGAAGAAATGCACGACGCGGGCGGTGCCGAGATCGTAATAGGACGGGATTGTCGCCCAGGACGGGAAGGCACGCGAGGTTTGCTGCCCGGCCGGGCCAGACCAGCCGAGCACGCCTGTGGTGTCGAAGCGATGGCCGAAGATTTCGGTATAGCCGCGCGGGCCGGTGGCGGTGTTTTCGGCGCCGATGGCAAAGACGGTGTTGTTGTACTCGAAGCCGGATTGCTTGCCGATGTAGAGCTGGGGCCGGGCATTGAAGATCTGCAGGCCGGACAAGAGCATGAAGAACAGCGAGATCGCCCACAGCCAGTGCGTCAGGCGGGTCCAGCGCGATTGCCGGTAGATCAGCGTCGCATCCTTCGGTCCGGCGGCATTGGCGCCTGCGCCGGGCTGACTCATGGTAATGGTTTCCATCTTTTCCTCGCCTCCGGCTGCGCGATCCTGGGATGGCCGCGCTCGTCCTTGTCCTCCCAATACGTCGCTATCGAAAGCGATGTTTCATGCGGTCACGTTTTTATTACGGGCACGGGTTTATCGCGGGCACGGATACTCAATTGCCGAGGCTCACCGCGAGATTGACGACGGCGGCGACGATGACGGTGTTGAAGAAGAACGACAGGATCGAATGGACAAGCACCACGCGGCGCATATGCGAGGTCGTGATCGCCGTGTCGGCGGTCTGCGCGGTCATGCCGATCACCGTCGCGAAATAGAGAAAGTCCCAACCATCCGGCCGTTTGCTGCCGGGAAAATCGAGGCCGCCGACCGGTATCTTCTTCTTGGTTTCGGCATCGATCGCGTCGCCGTCCATCCAGTAGACATGCGCATAGTGGAGGGCGGCCATGGCATGGATGGTGAACCAGCCAAGCGGGATCGACAGCATGGCGAAGCCGAGTTCGATGGGATCGCGATCCTTGTGATTGATCAAAAGGAACAGCAGGACGATGGCCATGGCGACGATGCCGAGCGTGATGGCAAAGATGCCCAGCACTGGGAGGTCCAGTTCGCGCGCGTTCTTGCTGAGATAGCGGCCGGACAGCAGCGGCATCTTGGCGATGACGAGCGCGATGAAGACGACGAAGAACGCATCGGCGGCAATCGAAATCGAATAGGCAAGCCGCGTGGAGACGGGGAGCGATCCAATCAAAGGCAATACCGCGGCAAATACGACCAGACCGACGGCTAGCGACACAAAGAACTGCTTGTGCCGCTGCAAGGGGTTATTCGGCGATGTGTCGGCCATAGCCCGACCTCGGATGATGCTTCACGTCTGGTCGGGTGTGACGGATTTCAGAGCCCGCCGCAAGATACGGTCGAGCTCACCCAGGAAACGCGAGCGATCCTGTGGCGCAAAGCTGGCATTGTAGCCCTTGCTCTCGCCGGTTTCGCGCAGATGCTGCTTCAAATCGCGCATTGCCACCGCCATGCCGATGGTCTCCGGCGTGAACGGCCGGCCGGTTGGCCCAAGCACATGCGCGCCGAGCGCCACGGTGCGAGCGGCAAGCGGGATGTCGGCGGTGATCACGATGTCGTTGGGTTTTGCGTTCTCGACGATCCAATCGTCAGCGGCATCGGCACTTTTGGAGACGACGACATTACGGATCATCGGATCGCGCGACGGACGAAGGCCGCCATTGGAGACGTAGGTGACGACTACGCCATGGCGCTCGGCGACCTTCTCGACCTCGGCTTTCACCGGGCAGGCGTCGGCGTCGACGTAGATGGCGGGTGCGGGCATTATCTCTCCAAACGGACATGGGGCCGGCATGTTACCCGGCCCCATGCCAGAAATCTCGTACTGTCAGGCCGGCAGCGCGCCCGACTTCTTCGCCGTCCAGGTGGCTATGTAATCCATCAGGCCGGGGTTGAGACAGTCATAGGGCTCGAGGCCCATCGACTTCAACTGGCCGCGGATGCCGTCCATGCGCTTGGGGTCGACACCGGATTCGATGATCGACGAAACGAAAGCGGTAAAGCCCGGCGGTGACCAGCCGTCTTCCTGGAAGCGCTCGGGATGGATGAAGGACAGACCCTTGAACGGATGGTCGCGCTCGACCGGTCCGTGCATATGGACGCCGCAGCCGGTGCAGGCGTGACGCTGGATAAGTGCCGAGGGGTCGACCACTTTCAGCTTGTCGCCGTTTTCGGTGACTGTGACGTCGCCAGTGCCGGCGACCGCCACGACCGAGAACACCGCGCCGTCCGGTTTCCAGCATTTGGTGCAGCCGCAGGCATGGTTGTGGGCGATCTGGCCCTTGACCGTCACCTTCACCGGCTTGCTGGTGCAGGCGCAGACCAGCGTGCCGCCGGCAAAGCTTGCGCTCTCCTTTGGCAAGCCATTGTCGATTTTGGGATGCAGTTTCTCAGGCATTGTCTTCCTCCCTTGTTGAACCTGTGCAACTTCAGTCGCTGGCCCTTCGGTCGGCGGCTTGTTCTTCCTCCGTTTGGTGTGCGATCGGACGCAAAACCGGGCGCCACTTTTGCTGATCGCACTTAGTAAACGACGACGCTCCTGATCGACTTGCCCTCATGCATGAGATCAAAACCCTTGTTGATGTCCTCAAGCTTCAGCAAATGGGTGATCATCGGGTCGATCTGGATCTTGCCGTCCATGTACCAGTCGACGACTTTCGGCACGTCGGTGCGGCCGCGCGCGCCGCCGAAGGCGGTGCCCATCCAGGTGCGGCCGGTGACCAGCTGGAACGGCCGGGTCGAAATCTCCTGGCCGGCGCCGGCCACGCCGATGATAACCGACTTGCCCCAGCCGCGATGCGAGGCTTCCAGCGCCTGGCGCATCACCTTGGTGTTGCCGGTGCAGTCGAATGTGTAGTCGGCGCCGCCGATCTGGTCGGCGCCGCGCTTGGTCAGGTTGACGAGGTGAGGAACGATGTCGCCGTCGATCTCCTTCGGATTGACGAAATGCGTCATGCCGAAGCGCTCGCCCCATGCCTTCTTGTCGTTGTTGAGGTCGACACCGATGATCATGTCGGCGCCGGCGAGTTTCAGGCCCTGGATGACGTTGAGGCCGATGCCACCGAGACCAAAGACGACAGCAGTCGCGCCTTGCTCGACCTTCGCGGTGTTGATGACCGCGCCGATGCCGGTGGTGACGCCGCAACCAATGTAGCAGATCTTGTCGAAGGGCGCGTCCGGGTTGACCTTGGCGACGGCGATCTCGGGCAAAACGGTGAAATTGGAGAAGGTCGAACAGCCCATATAGTGGAAGATCTTGTCCTTGCCGATCGAGAAGCGCGACGAGCCGTCCGGCATCATGCCCTGGCCCTGCGTGGCGCGGATGGCGGTGCACAAATTGGTCTTGCGCGACAGGCAGGACGGGCACTGCCGGCATTCCGGCGTGTAGAGCGGGATGACGTGGTCGCCCTTCTTGACCGAGGTGACGCCCTTGCCGACATCGACGACAACGCCAGCGCCTTCATGGCCGAGGATTGCCGGAAACAGACCTTCGGGATCGGCGCCCGACAGGGTGAACTCGTCGGTGTGGCAGATGCCGGTCGCCTTGATCTCGACCAGCACCTCGCCTTCGCGCGGTCCGTCGAGGTCGACCTCCATGATTTCCAACGGCTTTCCGGCGGCGACAGCGACAGCGGCGCGGGTTTTCATCAGGCAATTCCTCCCAAGGCGATTGGTCTTCAGGCTTTCAGGGTTTTTATACTGTTTCAACACGATTTGGCGACCAAATATGGCGCAAATCTTGGCCCAGTCGTCGGCGAGCCCAACCTTCGCCCCTCGGCACGGGCCTGGCGGGCAGGGAGTGTCTTGATGGGTGCGCTGCCGGCGGTGCTTGAGCCCGGCTGCCGAAGCCCATAAGAAGGACGAAAGACCGAGGAAACGCCTTCGATGTTCACGAAAATCCTGATCGCCAATCGCGGCGAGATTGCTTGCCGCGTCATCAAGACGGCGCGCAGGATGGGGATTGCCACCGTAGCGGTCTATTCCGACGCCGATCGCGACGCCGTGCACGTCGAAATGGCCGACGAAGCCGTGCATATCGGGCCATCGCCTGCCGCGCAAAGCTATCTTCTGCCTGAAAAGATCATCGCTGCCTGCAAGGAGACGGGCGCGCAGGCCGTGCATCCCGGCTACGGTTTTCTGTCGGAGCGGGCCGCCTTCTGCGAAGCGCTTGAGGCTGAGGGCATTGTCTTCATCGGTCCGAAACCCAAGGCTATCAAGGCGATGGGCGACAAGATCGAATCGAAGAAGTTCGCCAAGGCCGCTGAGGTGTCGACGGTTCCCGGCTGGCTTGGTGTCATCGAAAATGCCGACCATGCCGAAAAGATCGCCGGCGAGATCGGTTATCCCGTGATGATCAAGGCCTCGGCCGGCGGCGGCGGCAAGGGCATGCGCATCGCCTGGAGCCAATCGGAAGTGCGCGACGGTTTTGACCGGGCGCGTTCGGAGGCCAAAAGCTCGTTCGGCGACGACCGCGTCTTCATCGAAAAGTTCGTCGTCGATCCGCGCCATATCGAAATCCAGGTGCTGGCCGACGCGCATGGCACCGCGCTTTATCTCGGCGAGCGCGAATGCTCGATCCAGCGCCGCAACCAGAAGGTCGCGGAAGAGGCGCCGTCGCCATTCCTCGATGCCAAGACGCGCAAGGCGATGGGCGAACAGGCCGTGGCGTTGGCCAAGGCGGTCGACTATCAGAGTGCCGGCACCGTCGAGTTCATCGTCGATGCTGAAAAGAACTTCTATTTCCTTGAAATGAATACACGATTGCAGGTCGAGCATCCGGTGACGGAGCTCATCACCGGCATCGATCTGGTCGAGCAGATGATCCGCATTGCCGCCGGCGAAAAGCTCGGCATCAAGCAAAGTGACGTCAAGCTGAAGGGCTGGGCGGTGGAAAGCCGGCTCTATGCCGAGGATCCCTACCGCAATTTCCTGCCGTCGATCGGCCGGCTGACGCGCTACCGGCCGCCGGAGGAGGGCACGTTCGGCGACATCGTCATCCGCAACGACACCGGCGTCACCGAAGGCTCCGAGATTTCGATGTTCTATGACCCGATGGTGGCAAAGCTCTGCACCTGGGCGCCGACGCGGCTGGCGGCAATCGACGCCATGTCGGAAGCTCTGGACAGTTTCGTCGTCGACGGCATCGAGCACAACATTCCGTTCCTGGCGGCGCTGATGCAGCATCCGCGCTGGCGCGAGGGGCGGATATCGACGGGCTTCATCGCCGAGGAATATCCTGACGGTTTCGCACCGATCGTTCCGGACGATGACGAAAAGGCAGTGCTGGCCGCGATCGCCACGGCGGTCGAGCTTCTGCGCCGCGACAGGCTCGACCGGCTGGGCGGCCGTCTGGCGCCGCATTCAGGCACGCTCAAGCGCGACTGGGTGGTGAAGCTCGGTGAGGACTATCTCCAGGCTTCGATCCTGGAAGGCATGATCTCCATTCCGATGGAAATCGATCTGTCGGTCGATGGCGGCAAGGCGCTGACGGTGGCGTCCGACTGGCGGCCGGGCGACCTCATCTGGCGCGGCACTGTCGGTGCCCGCAAGGTCACGGCGCAGATCAGGCCGGCGCCGAACGGCCTGCGCATTGCCTGGAAAGGCATATCGGTGACGGCGCGCGCCATGCTGCCGCGCACGGCTGAACTGGAAAGGCTGATGCCGGAGAAGGTGGCGCCGGACACGTCCAAGATGCTGCTTTGCCCGATGCCGGGCCTGGTCGTGTCGATCGCGGTTGCCGAGGGGCAGGAGGTCAAGGCCGGCGAGACGCTGGCCGTGGTCGAGGCGATGAAGATGGAAAACGTGCTGCGCGCCGACCGCGATCTTGTCGTGTCGAAGCTCAACGCCAAGCCGGGTGACAGCCTGGCTGTCGATGCGGTGATCATGGAGTTCGCCTAGAGATTGTTTGGAAATTCTACTCCGGCGGCCATCTGAAGGTGGTTTCTGCGCTTCCCGTGCTCACGGACCAATAGCCGCTGCGCTCCGGTTCTCGAAACCACCATCATATGACTCGCCAGAGCGAATTTCGAACAATCTCTGAGCCGTGCGGCTGGGTACGGAAGCCTGTGGTCGGTGGTCATTTGTGCTGGACTGGCATCGCCCGGTCCGGGACAATACATCTCCATCGACTCAAAGCCCTTCGAGCAATTTGAAACATCATGGCGGATGACAAACTTCCACGCGATCCCCTGAGGCGCGAAGCAGCGCTCGCTGCTGCGCGCCCGGAGGCGCCGGCGCGGCCGTTCATCCATCTGCGGGTGCATTCGGCGTATTCGCTGCTCGAGGGAGCCTTGCAGGTCGCCGCCGTTGTCGGTCATGCTGTCAAGGACGAGTGCCCGGCAATCGCCGTCACCGACACCAACAATCTGTTCGGCGCGCTGGAATTTGCCCAGAAGGCAGTGAAGGACGGCATCCAGCCGATCATCGGCTGCCAGATCGATCTCGCCTTTTCCGGCGAGACCAGCGACGCGCAGCGCGACCGCCGCCGCCATGGTCCGGAGATGCACGCCGTGGTGCTGCTCGCCGCCACCGAGGCCGGCTACAGCAACCTCGTCAGGCTGGTCAGCCAGGTCTATCTGGAGACGCCGCCGGGCGAGCCCGTGCATCTGACGTCAGCAATGCTGGAAGGCCATAGCGATGGCCTGATCTGCCTCAGCGGCGGGCCGCGCGGCCCGATCGGCCGGGCGCTGAAGGAGGATCGCCGAGATCTTGCCGAGACGCGGCTTCTGGCACTCAAGGCGCTGTTCGGCGACCGGCTCTATGTCGAGCTGGACCGTGTTTCCGGTTATGACCGCGCTATCGAGAAATCATCGGTCGACCTTGCCTATATCCATGATCTGCCGCTGGTCGCCACCAATGAGGCGTTCTTCGCCGCCCGCGACGACTATGACGCGCATGACGCGCTGATCGCCATTGCCGAAGGGTCCGTCGTTGCCGCCGACAACCGCCGCAGGCTGACACCGGACAATTTCCTGCGCAGCCAGGCGGATATGGCGCGGCTGTTCGCCGACCTGCCGGAAGCGATAGACAACACCGTCGAGATCGCGCTGCGCTGTTCCTACTATCCCAAGACCCGCAATCCGATCCTGCCACGCTTTACCGGCGGCGATGTCGCCGACAATGAGGTGGCGCTGAAGGCCGAGGCCGATGAACTGCGCCGGCAGGCCCATGAAGGTCTCGACGCCCGGCTGGCGGCGCATGGACCCACCGCCGGCTACACGGTCGAACAATACCGCGAGCGGCTCGATTTCGAACTCTCCATCATCGAGAAGATGAAGTTTCCCGGCTATTTCCTGATCGTCGCCGACTTCATCAAATGGGCCAAGGCGCAAGGCATTCCGGTCGGGCCGGGCCGTGGTTCGGGCGCCGGATCGCTGGTCGCTTATTCCACGACCATCACCGACATCGATCCGCTGCGCTTCTCGCTGCTGTTCGAGCGCTTCCTCAACCCCGACCGCGTGTCGATGCCCGACTTCGACATCGACTTCTGCCAGGACCGGCGCGAAGAGGTCATCCGCTACGTCCAGCAGAAATATGGCCGCGACCAGGTTGGGCAGATCATCACCTTCGGTACGCTGCAGGCGCGCGCGGTGCTGCGCGACGTCGGCCGCGTGCTGCAAATGCCTTACGGCCAAGTCGACAAGCTCTCCAAAATGGTGCCGCAGAACCCCGCCAATCCGGTCAAGCTGGCGGATGCCATCGCCAATGAGCCGCGCTTTGCCGAGGAGGCCGAGAAGGAGCCGATCGTGCAGACGCTGCTCGATATGGCGCAAAAGCTGGAAGGGCTCTACCGCCACGCTTCGACGCACGCCGCCGGCATCGTCATCGGCGACCGGCCCTTGTCGGAACTGGTGCCGATGTACCGCGATCCGCGCTCCGACATGCCGGTCACCCAGTTTAACATGAAATATGTCGAGCAGGCCGGGCTGGTAAAATTCGACTTCCTCGGCCTGAAGACGCTGACGGTGCTGGAGACGGCGGTGAAGCTGATCCGCCGGCGCGGCATCGAGATCGACCTGGCGACGATCCCGCTCGACGATCCTGAAACCTACGCCATGCTGTCGCGCGGCGAAGTGGTCGGTGTGTTCCAGGTGGAAAGTGCCGGCATGCGCAAGGCGCTGATCGGCATGCGGCCCGACTGTATCGAGGACATCATCGCGCTGGTGGCGCTCTACCGTCCCGGCCCGATGGAGAACATCCCGACCTACAACGCCAGAAAGCATGGCGAGGAGGAGATGGCATCGATCCATCCCAAGATCGACCATCTGGTGAAGGAGACGCAAGGCGTCATCGTCTACCAGGAACAGGTGATGCAGATCGCGCAGGAACTGTCGGGCTATTCGCTCGGCGAAGCCGATCTGCTGCGCCGCGCGATGGGCAAGAAGATCCGCGCCGAAATGGACAAGCAGCGCGAGCGCTTCGTCACCGGCGCGGTCGAACGCGGCGTCGGCAAGCCGCAGGCCGACTTCATCTTCGACCTTCTGGCCAAGTTCGCCGACTACGGCTTCAACAAATCGCACGCGGCCGCCTACGCCGTCGTGTCCTACCAGACCGCCTATCTCAAGGCGCATTACCCCGTCGAGTTCCTGGCGGCGTCGATGACGCTCGACATGGGCAATACCGACAAACTCGCCGATTTCCGCCAGGATGCGCTGCGTCTCGGCATCGAGGTGGTGGCGCCGTCGGTGATGACCGGCTTCCGCAATTTCGAGGTCGGCGAGAACCGCATTTACTATTCGCTGGCGGCCCTCAAGGGCGTCGGCGACGCTGCGGTCGAGCACATCGTCGCCATGCGCGGCGAAAAGCCGTTCAAGAATCTCGCCGATTTCTGTGAAAGGGTCGATCCCAAGATCGTCGGCAAGCGCGTCTTCGAAAGCCTGATCATGGCCGGCGCGCTCGACTGCTTCGGCCACGACCGCGCCCAGATGATGGCCGGCGTCGAACGGATGATGGGGCTGGCTTCGCTGGCGCAGCAGAATGCCATTTCGGGCCAGCACGACATTTTCGGCGCGTCGCTCGGCGCGCAGCAGCAGGCGCTCAATCTGCCGCAGACCGATCCGTGGCTTGCCGCCGACCGGCTGCACCGCGAATTCCAGGTCGTCGGCTTCTATCTCTCGGCGCATCCGCTCGACGAGTACAAGGCGGCCCTGCAGAAGATGCGGGTGCAGAACTGGGGAGAGTTCTCGGCCGCGGTCAAGCGTGGCGCCGCCGCCGGCCGGCTGGCCGGCACGGTCACCACCAAGCAGGAACGCAAGACCCGCACCGGCAACAAGATGGGCGTCATCGCCTTTTCCGACACTTCTGGCCAGTATGAAGCCGTGCTGTTTTCGGAAGGGTTGGCGCAGTATCGCGATCTGCTCGAGCCTGGACGTTCGGTGGTGATCACCGTTTCGGCCGAGGATAGGCCCGAAGGGGTCAATCTGCGCATCCAGACGGTGCAGTCGCTGGAGGATGAGGCCAGCCGCATCCAGAAGGCGCTGCGCATCTTCGTGCGCGATGCGGCTCCGATCGGCATGCTGGCCGGCCAGCTTGCGGTGAAGGGCGAGGGCCAGGTCAGCTTCGTGCTGATCAAGGAGGCCGGGCAAGGTGAGATCGAGATCGAATTGCCCAATCGCTACCGCATCTCGCCGCAGATCGCGTCGGCCATGCGCGCGGTGCCGGGGGTGGTCGAAGTCGAGCTCGTCTAGGCTGCCCTGATATACACGGCAGTCGCATCGACGTCGGCCAGTGCATGACGGCCTAAGAATGCTCTGGGCCTGACATTGCAGCCGATAGGGCCAGCGTGCGGGGCGTGGTTGAACTGACCTTCCTTTGAACCACATGCGTTGAGCAGAAACTTCACAGGAACGCACAATCATGCCCAGCCGCGAACGCGTCGAAGCCTTCCTCAAGGAGGTGGTCGAAGGCAGCCACGTCAAGGCGATCGCCGACTTCTACCATGACGATGCCACCATGCAGGAAAATCTCGGCGTCCCGCGGCGCGGCAAGGAAACACTGATGGCGCATGAGCAGGCAGCACTCGACCGGATCGAGAAGATGCACACCCATCCTGTCCAGACATTCCTGGTCGATGGCGACAATGTCGCCATCCGCTGGACCTTCGACCGTATCGACAAGGCCGGCACCGTGCGCCGGCTGGAAGAGGTGGCCCTGCAGCGCTGGCGTGGTGACCGGATTGCGGAGGAGCGGTTCGTCTACGACACCGCCTCGGCCTGGCGCCTCGTGGGGCCGGACGGCAAGGTGGTGGAGGGCTGACGATCACCGGGGCCACTAGATCATGATGAGATTTGGTTGAAATCTCATCATGATCTAACCCTTTGTTGGAGCATGATCTTTTCCGCAAACCGGCACCCACTTTTTGGGATCATGCTCTAGACGACCCCGGCTGGGACCGTTACGCACTTGGTGATGAAAGCAGCCGAGAAGGACGGATTGCAGCAAAGCTCAGCGATGGCGCGGCTGCGTGACAGGCTGCGCAAGCTCTATCACGGACGCACGCCGGCGGCGTTCCGGTTTCAACTGGTGGCGGTCATCATCGACCTCGCCATCATCGCCTTCTTCGTTGCCACGCCGGTGCTCCAGGACAAGCCGTCATTCCTGTGGCTCGACTATACCGTCGCGGCGCTGGTCGCCGCCGACCTGATTGCCCGACTGTTAGCCTCCAACGACATGTTGCGGCTGATGAAACAGCCGACATCCTGGGTCGATGTCTTCATCCTTTTGACGCTGCTGATGCCGACGGCGCTGGCAAATCTGGCGTTCCTGCGCATCCTGCGGCTATGGTCGCTGTCGCGCAGCGGGTCGCTGTGGCGGCATTTCGAAATGCGTGGCTTGAGGCCCTGGCGCGAGGCGAGCCACGCGGTCATCAACCTGTTGACGTTCCTGTTCGTCATCACCGGCTTCGTCTACACCTTCTTCTTCCGCACCGGCGCCGGCCTCGAAAACTACATTGATGCGCTGTATTTCACCGTTGCCACGGTGACGACGACCGGTTTCGGCGACATCGTGCTGCCGGGGATCGCCGGCAAGCTGACCGCGATCGCCACCATGATCATCGGCATCTCGCTGTTCGTCAGACTGGCGACGGCGATTTTTCGACCCGCCAAGGTGTTCTTTCCCTGTCCGCAGTGCGGACTGCAACGGCATGAGCCGGACGCCGTGCACTGCAAGGCCTGCGGGCATCTTCTCAACATACCGGATGAGGGGAATTGACCGACCGCTACGAGGCCGCGACCTCGGCCGGCTTTGGCGCCTTGCGCTGCAGGTTGAGCAGGTTGCCCATCAGGATCAGCAGGGCGCCGCCGGCTGTAAAGATGTCGATCTGTTCGCTGTAGAGCAGCCAGCCGATCAGCGCCGACAGTGGCACGCGCAGGAAATCCATCGGTGAAATCACCGTAGCGTCGGCATAGGTGAGGGCACGCGCCATGCAGAAATGCGACGACATGCCGGTGAAGGCAATCAGCAGGATCCATGGCCAGAGTTCGAGCGGTGGGTTGCGCCATTCATAAAGCGCCGGGATCAGGCCGACCACCGACTGGATGATCAGCATCCAGAAGATGATGCGCACGACACTGTCCGTGCGGGTCAGCGACTTGACCAACACCACCGATACGCCAAAGCACACGGCCGCGCCGAGAACGACGAGGTGACCCGGATCCATGGAGCCGACGCCGGGGCGAACGATGACCACCACGCCGATCAGGCCAAGCACGACCGCCGCAATTTTCGGGCGGGAGAGCCTTTCGCCAAGAAACGCCACCGCCAGGATCGCGGTCCAGATCGGCGTGGTGAATTCGATCGATATGAGCACCGCAAGCGGGATCAGCGTCAGCGCATAGAGCCATGCCGCCTGGCCCGTATAGTGGATGACATTGCGAGCGATATGGGCCAACGGGCGCTGCGTGCGCATTGCGGCGAATCCGCCGCTCATCGTCACCAGCGGCAACAGAATGAAGAAGCCGATCACCGAGCGCAGTTCCAGCACCTGGAAGACGTTGAGCTCGGCGGTGGTTGCGCGGCCAGCGACTGACATCGCCAGAAACGAGGCGATCGACAGCGCCATCCAGAACGCGGCTTTCGGGATCGATGGGGAAGGTGCCATAGGCGCTATGTCGCAAGCCGGGACTTCTATCGCAACCGATAGGCGACGCATTCGACTGGGCCAGACCGTTGCAAAAACAGCCATGCCGGAAGTGGAACCTGACGCAACGGCAGGCGTTGGTTCCGGTATTGGCCAATTGCTGGACGCATCGTTCTTCAACATCAACGGGGGAGAGATTCCGATGAAATCATTCGCGCGGTTTCTGCTAGCCGGCTGCCTGCTAACTGCAAGCGCCACGGCCGATGCCGACGAGGCGAATTTTCTCAGCTCCTTGCAAGGGAATTTCTCCGGCAAGGGGACAGTCAAGGTCACCACCGACGCACCGACGGTGAATGTGTCCTGCACCTTCAATTCCGACGCGACCTCGAGTTCATTGTCGCTTGACGGCAATTGCCGTGGTCTTGTCGTGGTGACGCGCGCCATCAGCGCCAATCTGAAGGCCCGCGGGGCGAAGTATACTGGCGTCTATGTCGGGTCGCGCACCGGGCCGGCACAGCTCGCCGGCAGCCGTTCCGGGAACGCGATCAGTCTCGGCATTCGCTGGGCGGCGGAGGTCAATGGCGATCGCAAGGCGCGGTTGACGGTGGAGAAAACCAGCGGCGACGGAATGCGGTTGACCGTTACCGACGTCGATCCGAAAACCGGCAAGAACGTGGTGACGAGCCGCATCGATCTCAAGCGTATCTAAGCCGTCTCACTCCTCGATCGGCTCCGGCGGGTTGGGGTTGCGGCCTTTACCGAAGGTGTAGCCGGTTTCCACCGCCTTCTTGCCGAACTTGTCGCGCAGCGTATCGATGGCGCTTTCGGCCATGGCGCGCTTGCGCGAGCCGACGTCGACGAGATCGGGCGGATCGGCCTTCTCGTCATCCGAGAGATCGCTGACACCGATGCCAAGCAGCCGGTACTTTGTCCCGTCCGCCTCCTTGCGCAACAGCTCGAGCCCGGTCTGGAAAATGCGGTCGGCCAGCCGGGTCGGGTCGCCGAGCTGGCGGTTGCGGGTACGCAGCTTGAAATCCTGCGTCTTCAGCTTCAGCACCACGGTGCGCCCGGCAATGCCTGACTTCTTCAGCCGCGCCGAGACCTTTTCCGACAATCCCCTCAGCACTGGAACCAGTTCGCCCATTTCAGCTATGTCGGTGTCGAAAGTGGTTTCGGCCGACACACTTTTCGCATCCTGGTCGGGATCGACACGGCGGTCGTCCTGGCCGCGCGAGAGATGGTAGAGCCGGGTGCCCATCACGCCATAGCGGCGCATAAGATCGGCGCGCTCCATGCGCTGCAACTGGGCGATGCTGCGGATGCCGTCGCGTTCGAGCGTTGCGGCAAAAGCCTTGCCTACGCCCCAGATCAGCGTCACTGGCTGTTCGGCCAGGAAACCCAGCGCCTCGGCTTCGCCGATCACCGAAAAGCCGCGCGGCTTGCGGAAATCGGAGGCAACCTTGGCCAGGAACTTGCAGTAGGAAAGGCCGGCCGAAACGGTGATGCCGATTTCCTTTTCGACGGTCTGCGCAAAGCGCGCCAGCACCACCGCCGGCGGCATGCCGTGCAGGCGCTCGGTGCCGGCAAGGTCGAGAAACGCCTCATCGATGGAGAGCGGTTCGACCAGCGGCGTGAGCGCCTGCATCAAGGCGCGGACATCGCGGCCGACGCGGACGTATTTCTCCATATTGGGCGGGATGACGACCGCTTCCGGACAGGCTTCGAGCGCCTTGAACATCGGCATTGCCGAGCGTACCCCCTTGATGCGGGCGATGTAGCAGGCGGTGGAGACGACGCCGCGCTTGCCGCCGCCGATGATCAGCGGCTTGTCCTTCAGCGCCGGATTGTCGCGCTTTTCGATCGCCGCATAGAAGGCGTCGCAATCGATATGCGCCAGATGCAGCTGGTAGAGCTCGGGATGGCGGGTGAGTCGAGGGCTGCCGCAATGCTCACAGCGCCTGGTATCGCTGCGCTGAAGGGTCAGGCAGTCGCGGCAAAAACCGTGCTCGGGATTGTTGACAGGGGCCGCCATCGCTGCGAACATAAAGAGAACAGATGCAATGGTACGTCAGGACGGAAGCCGCCACAAGCGGTTAGCCGGGAGAGAACTCATGAGCACCACCATAGCGCCGCTGGCGCCTGACCTATGGGCGGATTTCGAGGATCTTTTCGGCAAGCAGGGCGCCTGTTACGGGTGCTGGTGCACGCATTTCCGGATGGCGCCGGCGGTCCGGCGGGCCAGCGACAAACAGCGCAACAAGGATCATATCAAGGCGCGCATCGACGCAGGGCCGCCGCCGGGGCTTTTGGCTTTCGAGGACGGCATAGCGGTCGGCTGGATGCAGATCGGCCCGCGCGCCGACGTGCCCGAATGGAACAATCGGGGCAGGGGCTCGGCGCCGGTCGATCCAACCGACGCCGTAGATCCCGGCGTCTGGGCCATCTCCTGCTTCTTCATCCGCGCCAGCGCGCGCGGCCGGGGCGTCAGCCACCGCCTGGTCGAGGGCGGCATCGCTTTTGCCCGCCAGAACAAGGCGCGGCTGGTCGAGGCGTGTCCGATCGACGTGTCGCGCGATTCGCGTTCGATCGGGCTGTTCGTCGGCTCGTCGCGTGTGTTTGAAAAGGCCGGCTTCGAGCGGCTTGTCGAACGCAAGGCCGGACGGCCGCTGATGCGGCTGGTGTTGTAGTCTAATTACCCGTCGGCGTTTGTTGATGTCCTGTGGAAGCTGTAGGTTGGTTTCATAGCAGACGAACGAAGCGTTCCTTTTTGGTCAAATGGAGAATTTTGTGAACCGTGTCTTGCCGCTTGCTTTCCTTCTCGCCCTCAGCGCTCCTGCCTTTGGCCAGGCTGTCGATGCCCAAGGTGCCAAGCAACTTTCCGATGAGCTCTCTCGCTATGTCGGCAAACAGGCGCTCAATGAAGGCATTTTGAAGATCTCAGCCGAGGAGGGTGCCTACAAGATCACCTTCGATGTGATGGCGCTTGTGGCCAAGATGCCGAAGCAGGATCTGAAGCGGTTCGATTTCCCGCCCGTCACGCTGCGGGTCAAACCGCGCAGCGACGGAGGCTGGGATGTCGCCTCGGATTTCTCTACGACTGGGTCCATCGAGGTAAATGGCCCAAATGGCCTGAACACCGGGCAAATCGTTGTCAAGGATGGCAAGTTCACGGGCGTCTATGACCCGGAACTGGCGGCATTTACCAGCGGCACCAGTTCGATTGCGGGCATGACGATGACGTCGCGCCAAGTCAGTCAATTGACCGATTTGAGCGTGGGGCTGGGCTCTTCCAAATTTGACGCCAGGAAGTCGGCCAACGGCGGCGTCGATCTTAATTTCACACAGGCGATGGCGGACTTCGTCGAAACGGTCAAAATCGATGACCGGTCAATCGCAGCGCTCCGGGCACCGGAGCTCGCTGTGAACGTGACCGCTAAGGCCATTCAGACCAAGCCGCTTCTGGATCTTTTGGCGTTCGCCGTCGCCCATGAGGACGAGGCCCGGCTGAAGGCCGATCAAGCAGAGTTCAAAACGCTTCTGCTCGGTGCGCTGCCGCTATGGGAACGGATCGATGGGACCTACGCATTCAAAAACCTTGCCATTGAAACATATGCCGGCAATTTCGGCGCGGCGCAGCTGAACACCGTTGTCGGCATGGACGGCATCACCAAGGACGGCAAGATCAGCTACGCATTCAAGGTTTCCGGCCTGACAATACCGCAGCAGATGCTGCCCAGTTGGACCGTTGCGTTGCTGCCGACGGATCTCGACCTGAATTTCGGCGGCGCCAAACTCGATCTCGACAGTATGGCCAGGAAAACCATCGACACCCTCGATTTCAGCAAGGATCCACCGCTGCCGCCAGATTTCGGCGACGAGATTTCCGCCAATTTCCTGGCCAAGATACCAAAATTCGTTCTCGGGCACAGCACGGTGAAGAACGGCGACATCGAGGTCGCCATGGAGGGCGAAATGACGTTCCCCGGCAAGAAGCCGGATGCGAGCGTGACCGTCGACGTAACCGGCTACGACAAGATCGTTGAAACCTTGCAGGCGGCGGCTAAATCTGACCCGGAGGCCTCGCAGGCTTTCACAGGGGCGCTTGCGATTAAGGGATTCGCCAAGACGCTGCCGGACGGCCGTATCGAATGGGTGATCAACGCCAGGCATGATGGGTCGGTGACGGTCAACGGCGCCATGCTGAAGGGGCCTGATCCGGTCGTGGAAGACAACACCGATCAGGATGCGAGCCCTGGGACAGCAACGAAGCCCTGAGCGCTGGACTCAGAGGCGACTAACTCAGAGCCCCAGCGCGCTCGCGATCTTCGGCGCGGCCTCGTGCCAGTCCTCGACGGAGATGATGTCGTCCGGCACCGGCGGCAGGAAGGCGCGCAGCGAATTGTCGGCCATCAGGTGGAAGAGATGGGCGTCGGCAACCGAGTTGCGTGCCGAGATGAGGTTGGCGGGCTGGTCGTCGACAAAGGCTACCGGCCGGCCTCTGCTACCACGCAATTTGGCCACCGCGGGTCCCTTGGCCATTTCGGTGGTCAATAGCGGATAGGGCAGACCGAGCGCATCGAGATGGGCGCGGCGGGCGGCGCGATGCCGGTGCGGCATGGCGGTCAAAAGGACGATCTCGACGCGGTCGCTGAGGCTGGCAAGCGCTTGTTCGGCACCGTCGGTAACGCTCTGCCAGTCGGCCTGCGTATCGAAGAAATCTCCGAGAAGTGCCGTCACCTCCGGCTGTTCGATCAGCCGGCCGCTCGCCGTTTCGGCAATGTTGCCGGTGAGACGGAAGGAGGCCAGGGTCAGGCCGAAGCCGCGCGATTTCAGGAAATGCGGAAACGGCCGGATGAATTCGAGCACGACATCGTCGACATCGAGGATCAGCAGAGGCCGGTCGTCGGCTGCAAGTTCGGCGATCTGGCGTGCCGTCTCGGGATCGTCGCTCATATCGAATGCTCATGGTCGTCGCCGCCAAGAGGCAGCGCGCGCAACGCCTTGCCGACTGAGGCCGGCGGAGTGTCGGTTTCCTCGGCAAAGCGCAGCAAGGTCGGCTCGTGGGCGAGGATGAACTGCAGCACGCCGGCAAGGAATCCCGGTTCGGCCGCGGCGCGGCGGATGGCGGACGCCTCGATGCCGGTGATGGCCAGGAAGCGCGGCAGGAGTTCGGGGTCGGCGGCGACGAAGCCCAGTGCCTTCACGGCAATTGTTTCCGCTTCCTCGCGCATTGACGCTGCGTTTGCCATCACTACTTTCTCGTTGCGGAAATGAGTCTCTTTTCCGCAGTAATCGCAAGCGTCGCCTGCGGCAAGCCACAGCCCCGGTCCAATGTGGTTTTCGAGGTGGAATCCGAATGGCTTTTGCCGCTTCGGGTTTCCGTTTCGTCAATCATATTGCCTTAAGAGTGGGCGAGGGGTTGGTGTGCTTCGACAAGGGCGCATGGCGGCAGGGCTTCGGGCAGAAGCTTGGCCGGGACGGGAAATCGATGCCTAAGAAGGTCATGATCGTCGAGGACAACGAGCTCAATATGAAGCTCTTTCGCGACCTCATCGAAGCCAGCGGTTACGAGACGGTTCGCACGCGCAACGGGCTCGAGGCGCTCGATCTGGCGCGCCAGCACAGGCCCGACCTGATCCTGATGGACATCCAGCTGCCCGAAGTGTCGGGGCTGGAAGTGACGAAATGGCTGAAGGAGGACGACGACCTCCATTCCATTCCGGTCATCGCCGTCACCGCCTTCGCCATGAAGGGCGACGAGGAACGCATTCGCCAGGGCGGTTGCGAGGCCTACATCTCCAAGCCGATCTCGGTGCCGCGTTTCATCGAGACCATCAAATCTTATCTCGGTGATGCCTGATGCCTTCACCCATTCCAGCCGGAGCCTTGTGACATGACCGCGCGGATCCTCGTCGTCGACGACATCCCTGCCAATGTCAAACTTCTCGAGGTTCGGCTGCTGGCCGAATATTTCGAGGTGCTGACGGCCTCCAACGGGCCGGACGCGATCGAGACCTGCGAAAACGGCAAGGTCGATGTCGTGCTGCTCGACGTGATGATGCCCGGCATGGACGGGTTCGAGGTCTGCAAGCGGCTGAAAAGCGATCCGGCGACCGCGCATATACCGGTGGTCATGGTGACCGCGCTGGGCCACGTTGCCGACCGGGTGCGCGGCCTCGAGGCAGGCGCCGACGACTTTCTCACCAAGCCGGTCAACGATCTGCAGCTGATGACGCGGGTGAAGAGCCTGGTCAGGCTGAAGTCGCTGACCGACGAGCTGCGGCTGCGCGCATCGACCACCCGCAACATCGGCATCGAGGCGCTGTTGAGCCGCAGCTTCGCGTCGGAGGACGCCACGCCGAAGGTGCTATTGATCGACGAGCGCAAATCGTCGGTTGAGCGCATCCAGAAAATGCTGCGCGGCAGCGCCGAGCTCGACATTGCGACCGATCCGCATGCCGGCTTCTTCCAAGCCGCCGAGGCGCCCTATGAGTGCGTGCTGATCTCGACCGGTTTTGCCGATTTCGATCCGCTGCGGTTGTGTTCGCAATTTCGTTCGCTCGACCGCACCCGCTTCCTGCCGATCATCCTGATTGCCGATGGAGGCGAGGAGGGGCGCATCATTCGCGGGCTCGAGCTCGGCATCAACGACTATCTGATGCGGCCGATCGACCAGCAGGAGCTGACGGCGCGGCTGCGCACGCAGGTGCGCCGCAAGCGCTACAACGACCAGCTGCGCGCCAGTGTCACCCAGACCATCGAGATGGCGGTGACCGACGCATTGACCGGGCTGCACAACCGCCGCTACCTCGACAGCCATTTGCAGACGCTGTTCGACCGCGCCGTGGCGCGGCGGCGGCCTCTGTCGGTGATGATCACCGATCTGGACCGCTTCAAGACCGTCAATGACTCGCATGGCCATGATGGCGGCGACGATGTGCTGCGCGAGTTCGCAAGGCGGCTGCGCAAGAACGTCAGGGGCATCGACCTTGCCTGCCGCTTCGGCGGCGAGGAATTCGTCGTTGTGATGCCGGACACGGACGGCGCGGTGGCGGAGAAGGTTGCCGAGCGCATTCGCGCTGAAATCGCCCAGCTGCCCTTTGCCATCGGCCCTGAAGGCAAGGCGATCGAAGTCACGGTCAGCGTCGGCGTGTCATCGGTTCTGAAGGGCGCGGACACGGTCGCGGCGTTGATGAAACGTGCCGACGTGGCGCTCTACGAAGCCAAAAGTGGCGGCCGCAACCGGGTCGTCGCCAAGGCAGCGTAGGCTAGACCACCGATTATGCAGTCAATCGGACAGGGTTAGGAATTTACCTTAATCCAAGCGATTCGGCAGGCTTGGTTAAGAAACTATTGATTTTCAAACATTGTTGCGCAAATGTGCGGTGCAAGAACAAGGGCGATGCGGGCACGAGGGTAGACAGCCGCATCGCTTCGCCGAATACCCCATGATGCTCAGGTCCGCCGCATCTCCTGGGTCCGTGGGGTCGGCCGGCCGGCGCTGGCACATAGTGGCCTCCTCGTACCGCTGCCATACGCCGACCGGCCCCCTTTTTTGCCAAAAAATGAGATGAGCACTTCGCGCCAAACAGCGGAGGGTTCTGGCTTTTCGGGGCCTTGAATCAAAAACGCCGCCCCAAGGGGCGGCGCTTTTGACAGAGCGTATAAAAACCAGATTACTTGATCTTGGTTTCCTTGAACTCGACATGCTTCTTGGCGACCGGGTCGTATTTGCGGAACGACAGCTTGTCGGTCTTGGTACGGCTGTTCTTGCTGGTCACGTAGAAGAAACCGGTGTCGGCGGTCGACAGAAGCTTGATCTTGATGTTTGCGGCTTTGGCCATTGTATCAGTCCGTTATGTTCGTGGGGTTTTGGCCGCTGGAGCGGGGGAAAACACCCGGACGCGGGAAACTTGGCGCGACACATAAAGAACGTGCCCGGAAAGTCAAGCCCGACGCCTTGCCTGTGTCGTAAGCACATGAGTTGTCCGGATTAGGTAGCACATGAGTTGTCCGGCTTTATCATCGGCCCGATGGAGGCTGAGGCTCAGGGCGTTCGAATCTTGAAAAGCCAAGCAATTGGCTTTTCGTCCGCTACGAGGCCGCTTCTCACCCCACAAGGAGAGAAGGTAAGGTCGCTGTTGCTCGCCCTCTGCGGGGCCGGATTTCTAGGCTTCTTCCTTAACTGGAAGCGCTTTCTTCCAGTCCCCGGTGGTGTTCCACCGGCGATTCGGATTGGCGCGGTCGTCCAGGCCCTTGGAGCGGCTGGCGAGGATTGGCTGGATGCGGATCACCGGCTCCTGGTAGGAATGCGCCTGGAAAATCGCCTCGACGACGCGGGCGGCGAGCGCCTGGTCGTCGGGCAACTCGAACGAGACCTCGACGGTGCCGGGGCGGCGGCGCAGTTCGGTTTCGACGCCGGCGGCTGCACCTTCCAGCGGCCGGTAGCGTTCGATGCCGTGCGCCGTTTGATAGGCGTTGCGATCGTATTTTCCCATCGCCAGCGGCGCGATCGCGACCACGGCGTCCATGATGCGGTCGACATCGGCTGCCGGGGCCTGGAAGCTGACAAGCAGCAGAAGCGTCATGCGCAGAGATGTGGTTTCAAAGCCGCTGTCGATCATCGCCGTATCCTCAAACTCGGGTTTTTTGGGACACCCTTTTAGCTGAGGTCTCCTGACACGGTTCTGTCAGCAGCGGCGACATCCCGTCAGGATTGCGCAGGCTGGCGACGGACAGGCTACCAGATCTTGCGGACCAGCCTGGCGCTGACCAAGGCGATATAGGCGGCAAAGAACAGGCCGAGCGACCAGCCGAAGCCGGAGGGCCCGAAGGCATCCATGCCGATGCCGATCGCCTGCGGGCCAAGCACCATGCCGACGCCGTAGCAGAGCACGAAGGCGGCATTGGCCGAGGCCAGTTCATGGCCGGAGAGCTGCGAGCCCAGATGGGCAAGGCCGATCGTGTACATGGCGGCCACCACGCCGCCCCAGACAAACAGAAGCGCCGCCATCAGGTGCCAATTGCCGGCGAAGAACGGCATGAAGATGGTGCCGGCAAGTCCGACCGTGGCACAGGCCAAAAGCAGATAGCGGCGGTCTGAGACGCGGTCGCTGATCATGCCGATAGGGATCTGCAA
Organism: Mesorhizobium sp. LSHC412B00; assembly: GCF_000503035.1. NCBI lineage: Bacteria > Pseudomonadati > Pseudomonadota > Alphaproteobacteria > Hyphomicrobiales > Phyllobacteriaceae > Mesorhizobium > Mesorhizobium sp. LSHC412B00. The sequence continues at coordinate 353,784 of NZ_AYWB01000003.1, forward strand.
CAGCACGTTGCCGAGGCCGATCATGGTGAGCAGGAGGGCTGCATCCGCCTCGGAATAGCCGATGCGGTTGCCATAGACGGGGAACAGCGCAAAGCCGCCGGTCTCGACGGCGCCGAACACCAGCACGGCGGCGGTCGCTGTCGGCACCAGCCAGATGTAGCGCAGGAAGTTGCTGGTTTCGCCGTCAACCACGATTGTGGGACTTTCATTCCGTGCGGCCAGCACCGGGATTGCGGCCAGCGCGACCAGGACGATGATGACGCCAAACGGCAAGAAGCCGGTGCTGCCGATATGGGCGAAGATCCATGGCCCGGCGGCGAAGCCGAGCGACAGCACTGTGGCGTAGATGCCGAGCACCAGGCCGCGCCGGCGCGGCGGCGCCGAGGTGCTGATCCAGAATTCCGACAGGATGAACAGCACCGTCAGCGCGATGTGCAGCACGACGCGTAGTGGGAACCACATCCAGAAGTCCGGCGCGAAGTGGAAGCCGACAAAGGCGAGCGCGCCGGCGGCGATCATGGCGATCATCGTCCAGGCGACGCCGAAGCGCATCGCCAGCGGCGTGGCCAGCGGGGCGCCGGCGATCGAGGCGAGGCCGGCGACCGCGGTGTTGAGGCCGATCATCGATGCCGAGTGGCCGCGGCTCTCGAGAATAACGCTGAGCAGCGGCATGCCGAGGCCTATGGCGATGCCGACGACGCTGATCGACGAGATCGCGGCGATCATCGGTAGCCAATGTACGCGCTCGTCGCCCTCTTGCTGGGTATCGACCGTCATGGGATGCCTGAATACTCTGTCTGTTTGATATTGCGCAATTCCGGACGGAAAACCGCGTCACACTTTTCCTGGAATTGCTCTAAAGAATTTCGCGAACGAAGCGGTTGCGGACAAGCCGGTAGAACGGCACGGACCCACCCGGTCGCAGGCGCGGATCGTCGGCAAGCCGCGTCTCCAGTTCCTGCAAGATCGTTCGGGTGATGTCGGGGATATCGGCCTCTCTGGCCTTGGCGAGCGGCAGCCAGACCAGTTCTTCCAGCTCATTGGTCGGGCCGCCACCCGGCAGTTCCACGGCGACATCGCTGCGCCAGGCGGTGAAGAAGCGGGTGTCGAAACGACGCACGCGATTGGGCGGGGTGATGGCGCGGGCGATGAAGCGCAGCGGCGCCAGCGAAGGCTGGACGCCGTGCTCGACAAAGCCCTGCCAGTCGCGTTTGTCGGTTGCGAAAGAGCCTTTGCGGCCGATGAGCAGGCCGGCTTCCTCATAGGTCTCGCGGATGGCCGAGAGCGCGATGGCACGGGCCCGCGACGGGCTGATGCGGCCGACGCCGGCGGTCAGCCTGGCTTCTTCCTCCGGAAGCAATGGGGTGGCAACGGCAATGCGGCTGTCGGCCGAATCGGTGCGGCCGCCGGGAAAGACGAACTTGCCGGGCATGAAGGCGTGGCCTGCATGGCGCCGGCCCATCAGCACCAGAATCTCGTCGCCCTCGCGGTCGAGCAGGATCAGGGTGGCTGCATCGCGCGGACGTATGGACTGGCTGCTGTGGGCGGCCGCGCCACGGTCCATCCTGCTGACTTCCGCCTTGGTCATACCTTCCATGCGCAGGACCTAGCGGAAACTTCTGGCAAACGAAAGTGGCCTTTCACGCGGCGTGTTGCGCCAGGCGACATTGCCCTGACGCAACTAGGTTCCGGGATGCGGCTCCGTGCCGTCTTTTTCGCCGCCGAAGCCGTGCATATAGAGCGCCCATTGCAGTCCGATGACGGCGCCCTTGACCGGTTGCAGCAGAGCGACCGACAGCACGATCGTCAACGGCACCCAAATGGCGATGTGCTGCCACATGGAGAGCGTCGACGTCGCCTCGACGCCCATGAAGGCGCCGAGAACGATGTGGCCGACGATGACGATGACGAGATAAGCGGGCAGGTCATCGGCGCGGTGGTGGTGGAACTCCTCACCGCACACGGCGCATTTGTCGACGCTCTTGGTGAAGCCGGCGAACAACCTGCCTTCGCCGCAATGCGGGCAGCGGCCAAGGGCGCCGCGCTTCATCGCCGTCCACAGCGGGCGGGCGACTCGGCCCGAATGATGTTCGCCGCCGAAAACCTGCTTCTGGATTCCCATTTCGCTTGCCATTATCGTCTCCTGCCGCGCGACCCCGGGCGCGATTGCGACGCGCGGGCGCGGCCTTTTGCCTTGTGAAACGACCGTTTGGAGCCGGGCAGGGGCTTCGGGTCGGTCAGCATCTCGAAACGCATCGCCCCGGCCATAGGCGCCACCTCGATCAGGCGAACCTCGACGCGGTCGGCAAGCTGATAGCCCTTGCCGGTGCGTTCTCCGAACAGCGATCGCGCGGTTTCGTCATATATATAGTAATCGCCATCCAGACTTGACACCGGGATGAAGCCATCTGCGCCAAACTGCGGCAATTGGACAAATAGTCCCGATTTGGTGACGCCCGAAATGCGGGCGTCGAAGCGGTCGTCGATGCGCTCGGCGAGGTAGGCAGCGATCAGCCGGTCGACGGTGTCGCGCTCGGCCGCCATGGCGCGGCGCTCGGTGCCGGAGATCAGCACCGCGACGTCTTCCAGCCGCGTCTCTTCGTCCTGCGTCAACCCGCCGGGGCCGAGCCCAAGTGCGGCAATCAGCCCGCGATGCACGATCAGATCGGCATAGCGGCGGATCGGCGAGGTGAAATGCGCGTAGCGCTTCAGGTTGAGGCCGAAATGGCCGATGTTCTTGGGCGAATATTCGGCCTGACTCTGCGAGCGCAGCACCACTTCGTTGACCAGCCCCTCATTGTCGGCGCCACGCACGCGCTCGAGAATGCCGTTGAACTGGGCGGGCCGCATCTGCGCGCCACGCGCCAGCGACAGGCCGAGCGTCTGCAGGAACTCGCGCAGCGATTCCTGCTTGGCCAGCGACGGCGCATCGTGGACGCGGTAGACCAGCGCCTGCTTCTTCGCTTCCAGCGTTTCGGCGGCGGCGACATTGGCCTGGATCATGAATTCTTCGATCAGCTTGTGGGCGTCGAGCCGCTCCGGGATGATGACGCGGTCGACGGTGCCGTCCGGCTTGAGCAGGATCTTGCGCTCCGGCAGATCAAGCTCGAGCGGCTGGCGGCCATCGCGGCCGCGCTTGAGGATGGCGTAGGCGTCCCACAGCGGCTTCAGCACCGTGTCGAGGATCGGGCCGGTCTTGTCGTCAGGAAGGCCGTCTATCGCGGCCTGGGCCTGCGGATAGGCGAGCTTTGCCGCCGATTTCATCATGACGCGGTGGAAGGTGTGACGCAGCTTGCGGCCATCGGCGGCAAAAATCATGCGCACGGCAAGCGCGGGACGGTCCTGGCCTTCGCGCAGCGAGCACAGGTCGTTGGAGATGCGCTCTGGCAGCATCGGCACGACGCGGTCGGGGAAATAGACAGAATTGCCGCGTTTCAGCGCCTCGCGATCGAGTGCGGTGCCATAGCCGACATAGGCCCCGACATCGGCGATCGCCACCGTGGCGATCACGCCGCCCGGGTTCTTCTCGTCGAGGTCGGGCGTGGCGAAGACGGCGTCGTCATGGTCCTTGGCGTCGGCCGGGTCGATGGTCACCAGCGGCAGGTCGCGCCAGTCCTCGCGGTGAGCAAGCGTCGCCGGTTTTACCGCCTCGGATTCGGCGATGACGTCGGCCGGGAAGATATGCGGAATGTCGTGCGCGTGGATGGCGATCATCGAGACCGCCTTTTCGCTGGTCAGCGAGCCCAGCACCGCCAGCACTTTTGCGCGCGGCAAACCATACCGGGAGGCCCGCGCGGGCTCGACCTCGACAAGGTCGCCGTTCCTGGCGCCGTTCTGGAATTCCTTGTCGACGATCAGTTCGGGCTGGCGACGTTCGACCGGCTCGATGCGGAAGGTGCCGTCCCTCAGGATCCGGAAGACGCCCAGCACGGCATCTGTCCGCTTCTCGAAAATCTTCATTACGCGGCCCGTATAGGCAGGCCCGGTCGCCTCGTCGGTCGGGAAGGTCTTGGCCAGCACACGGTCGCCAATGCCAGGCTGCGGGCCATTGCCGCCGCGGGAGACGCGGATCGAGATCACCGGCGGTTCGCCGGTGCCGACGGCCTCCGCCGGATGCGCCAGCAGAATACCGTCGCCGTCGCGGCCGAAAATGTCGAGCACGGCGACATGGGGCAGGGCGCCGACACGGGCCAGCCGCTTGCGCTCCTTGGTCAGGATGCCTTCGTCCTGCAGGTCGCGCAGAATGTCCTTCAGCCAGATGCGGTCGTCGCCGCGCAAGGCAAACGCCTTTGCGATGTCGCGTTTTCCCGCGCGGTCGGGGTTCTCGGCGATGTAGCGCAGGATTTCGTCACGCGAGGGCCTGTAGTCGTCCTTGACTTTGGCCCTCGTGTCGGCGGTGCGCGGATCGCCGTGGCTTCTACCGGTGATCCTGCGCGCCACGCTGCTATCCCTTTTTCTTCGCCGCCGGCTTCTTGGTCGCCGACTTCTTGGCTGTGGTTTTCTTGCCAGTGGTTGTTTTGGCAGTGGTTTTCTTGGCTGTGGGGGCCCGGGCGGCTGCCGCCTTGCGGAACGGCTTCTTGCCGCCGCCTTTGGCTTCCTTCTCGGCAATCAGCGCCACCGCGTCCTCGACGGTCACCGACTGCGGATCCTTGCCCTTGGGCAGTGTCGCGTTGACCTTGCCGTAGTTGACATAGGGCCCGTATTTGCCATCGCGCACGACGATCTTGCCGCCGCCATCGGGATGGTCGCCGAGTTCCTTCAGCGCCGCCGCAGTGCCGCCATTGCGGCCGCCCTTGCCCTTCAGCTGCTTCTCGGCGATCACGGTGACAGCGCGGTTGAGGCCGATCGAGAACACATCCTCTATGCTGTCGACATTGGCATAGGTGCCATCATGCAAAACGAATGGACCATAGCGGCCAAGCCCGGCGGAGATCATCTTGCCGGATTCAGGATGCTTGCCGATATCGCGCGGCAGCGACAGCAGCGCCAAGGCCTTTTCATGGTCGATCGAGTCGGGCGTCCAGCCCTTGGGCAGGCTGGACCGCTTGGCTTCCTTGCCGTCGCCGCGCTGGATATAAGGACCGAAGCGGCCTGAGCGCAGCGTGATTTCCTCTGCCGTGTAGGGATCGTTGCCGAGCACCTTGGTGCCGTCCTCGCCGCCGCCATTCTCGCCATTCGGGTTGGCGGCATCGCCGAGCTGGCGGGTAAAGGAACATTCCGGATAATTGGAGCAGCCGACGAAGGCGCCGAACTTGCCGAGTTTCAGCGACAGATTGCCGGAGCCGCATTTTGGGCAAATGCGGGGATTCGAGCCATCCTCCCGCGCGGGGAACACCAGCGGCGCCAGTTCCTCGTTCAGCGCATCGAGCACGTCGGTGACGCGCAGTTCCTTGATGTCGGCGACGGCGCCGGAAAAATCTTTCCAGAAGTCGCGCAGCACGTCCTTCCAGGCGAGCTTGCCGTCGGAAATCTCGTCAAGTTTTTCCTCGAGTGAGGCCGTGAAGTCATATTCGACATAGCGCTCGAAGAAGCTTTCGAGGAAAGCCGACAGCAGCCGGCCCTTGGCCTGCGGCACCAGCCGGCGCTTGTCGATGGTGACGTAGTCACGGTCTTCCAACGTCTTCAGGATCGCGGTGTAGGTCGACGGACGGCCGATGCCGAGCTCTTCCAGCTTCTTGATCAGCGACGCCTCGGAGTAGCGCGGCGGCGGCTCGGTGGTGTGCTGGGTGGCATTGATCGCCTGACGGGCCAGCTGCTCGCCGGCACGGATCTCGGGCAGACGACGGTTTTCCTCGTCTTCGGCGTCGTCGTCCTTCTGGTCGGTGTAGGCGGCGATGAAGCCGTCGAAGCGAACGACGGAACCGACGGCGCGAAGCTCCGCGGTGCGAGCGCCATTGACCGCCTCGATTTCGACCGTGGTACGCTCGATCTCGGCCGACTGCATCTGGCTGGCGATGGCGCGCTTCCAGATCAATTCGTAAAGCCGCAGCTGGTCGGAATCGAGATACTGCCTGACCGAAGCCGGCGTGCGCATGAAATCGGTCGGGCGGACCGCCTCGTGCGCTTCCTGGGCATTCTTGGCCTTGGCTGTGTACTGGCGCGGCTTTTCCGGGAGGTATCTTGGGCCGAATTCCTTGGCGATGGTGTCGCGGGCGGCGTCGATCGCCTCCGGCGCCATCTGCACGCCGTCGGTTCGCATATAGGTGATCAGGCCGGTGGTCTCGCCGCCGATCTCCATGCCTTCATAGAGGCGCTGCGCCACTTGCATGGTGCGCGTCGCCGAAAAGCCGAGGCCCGACGATGCCGCCTGCTGCAGCGTCGAAGTGGTGAAGGGCGGGCCAGGATTGCGCCGCGTCGGCTTGGCTTCCACCGACAGAGCCTTGAAGGTCGCGCCTTCGAGCATGCCCTTGATATCGTCGGCCTGCGCCTTGCTGGCGATGTCGAGCTTCTGCAGCTTCTTGCGCTCGAACGCGGTCAGCCGCGCCTCGAAGCTGTCGTTACGTGGCGTGCCGAGGAGGGCAGCGATCTGCCAGTATTCCTCGCGGACGAAACGTTCGATTTCGGATTCGCGGTCGCAGACCAGGCGCAGCGCCACCGACTGGACGCGGCCGGCGGAACGGGCGCCCGGCAATTTGCGCCACAGCACCGGCGACAGCGTGAAGCCGACGAGATAATCGAGTGCGCGGCGAGCCAGATAGGCATCGACCAATGGCGCATCGATCTGGCGCGGATTGGCCATCGCTTCCAGCACCGACGACTTGGTGATGGCATTGAAGACGACGCGGCTGACCGGCTTGTCCTTCAACACGCGCTTCTGCTTGAGCACCTCCAGCACGTGCCAGGAAATGGCTTCGCCCTCGCGATCCGGATCGGTGGCGAGGATCAGGCCATCGGCATCCTTGACCGCGTTGGCTATGTCGGTGAGACGCTTTCCGGACGCGGTGTCGACCGCCCAGGACATGGCGAAATCCTCGTCGGGACGCACCGAACCATCCTTGGCCGGCAGATCGCGGACATGGCCGAACGAGGCCAGAACCTTGAAGTTCTTGCCGAGATACTTGTTGATTGTCTTTGCCTTGGCCGGCGATTCGACGACGACGACGTCCATGAGGTCTCATATCAGCTGTGGGGCGGCAGAAGAATTCCGCTGCGTGACGCATTCAATTGGTCGCTCACATGGCCGCGCTTTTGCGATCGGTCAAGGGCAAGCGGCCAAAATGCGGAGGCGTGTGCCGCAATACACTCTTAGAGTGTATGGAGAAGATCACAAAATTTTTGTCTGGGACGGTTCGTGTTTCGAGCCACCGGGAAAGGCGCCGCGACCAGTTCGTGCTGCGCGTAAATGCCGAACTGGTCGCCGGGTCGCTTGGAGCCGGCGGCCAGCCGAGTCCCGCCGATGGGGTGCGGGATAGAGGTTCGGACGATCAGTCGGCCTTGACGATGTGCCAGACTTCGCCGACGCCGTCGCCCGTGATGTCACCGGCCTTCTTGTCCTTGATGAAGGTGTAGACCGGCTTGCCGTCATAGGCCCACATCTTGGTGCCGTCGGTGCGGTCGACGATGGTCCATTCGTCGTCCGCCTTAGCGCCGTCCTCGGCCTTCAGCGGCGGCCAGTTGGTGGCGCATTTGTCGTAGCAGTTGGTCTTGCCCTTCTCGTCCTTGTCATAGGTATAGAGCGTCATGCCATTGGCATCGGTGTAGATCTTGGTGCCACCGACTTCGGCTTCCTTCCACGCTTCGGCGGCGAAGGATGCGGCGGTGCTGAGCAGAAGGGCGGCCAGGCCGACGGTGATCGTTTTCATGGAAATCTCCCTGGTGATCCGACGAAGCGCGCAGAAATCGCGGCTTCGCTCTGTGAACGCTCGGCGAGGGACATTTCTTCCCCGGCTTGGTCAACTTGGGATTGGCCGCCAACAATTCGTCCGCCGGACCGTATCTGTAGCCAAATGCCACACGATGGTGATTGGCGAACACGGGTTTGCACCGCTATATCGGCGCCAGGGAATCTGGAGTTCTGGAATGCCATTGGACGTCGGCTATGTCAGCGCGGTCGGAGCGGGGGCGATCTCGTTCCTGTCGCCTTGCGTGCTGCCGCTGGTGCCTCCCTATCTCTGCTACATGGCCGGCGTGTCGGTCGACGATTTTCGCGGTGACGATGCCGGCGTCACGGCCAAGGCCGGCGCCCGCGGCGCGCTCATCTATTCCTCGCTCGCCTTCGTACTCGGTTTCTCCACCGTGTTCGTGGCGCTTGGCGCCGGCGCCTCGACCATCGGCCACTGGCTGCGCGTCTGGCAGGAGCCGCTGGCGATGGCTGCCGGGGTGCTGATCATCCTGATGGGGCTGAATTTCCTCGGCATCCTGCGCATCCCGCTTTTGTCGCGCGAGGCGCGCTTCCAGTCGCAGGGCAAGCCCGCCAGCATGGTCGCCGCCTATGTCATGGGGCTGGCCTTCGCCTTTGGCTGGACGCCGTGCATCGGCCCGGTGCTGGGGCCGATCCTGACCTTGGCCGGCGGCCGCGAGACGGTGGGCGAGGGCGCTCTTCTGCTTGCCGCCTATTCGCTTGGCCTCGGCATTCCGTTCCTGATTGCTGCCCTGTTCTCCGGCGCCTTCATGCGCTTCCTCGGCAAATTCCGCGTCCATCTCGGCCGCGTCGAAAAGGCGATCGGCGCGCTGCTGGTCGTCGCCGGGGTGTTCTTCCTCACCGGCGGCGTGCAGACGGTGTCCTATTGGCTGCTGGAGACCTTTCCGCTGCTGGGCCGGCTGGGGTAGAGATCCGCTGATCGAGAGTGAACTGCCTCATCACCTCACCGGAATTTAACCCCATTGGTGCAGCATGGCGCCAGATGCTACCACTCTGCGATTCCTGATCCCATTCATACGGTTGTCCTTCCATGAGCCAGAGATCCTGCTTGTCCGTCATTCTCGCCGCCGGTGAAGGCACGCGCATGAAGAGCGCGATGCCGAAGGTGCTGCACCAGATCGCCGGACTGCCGATGGTCGCCCATGTGGTGAAAGCGGCCGAGGCCGCCGGCGCCCGCAGCCAGGCGCTGGTGATCGGCCATGGCGCCGATGATATGCGCAAGGCGGCGGCGAAATTCGCGCCCAAGGCCGAGACGTTCGTGCAGGAGAAGCGGCTCGGCACCGCGCATGCCGTGCTGGCCGCACGCGGTGCAATATCAAGGGGTTATGACGACATTCTCGTGATGTTCGGCGACACTCCGCTGATCGATGCTGAAGCCCTGGTGACCGCACGGCGAAAGCTTGCCGATGGCGCGGCCGTCGTGGTGATCGGTTTCCGTCCGCTCAGCCCGGCCGGCTATGGCCGGCTGATCGAAAAGGGCGGCAAGCTGACTGCCATCCGCGAAGAGAAGGACTGCTCCGCCGAGGAAAAGAAGATCGGCTTCTGCAATGCCGGCATGATGGCGGTGGCCGGCGCTCATGCGCTCGAACTGCTCGACAAGGTCGGCAACAAGAACGCCAAGGGCGAGTTCTATCTCACCGACATCGTCGAGATCGCCAGCGCGCAGGGCGTAGATGTCGTTGCCACCGAAACCAGCTTCGAGAGTGCGCTAGGCATCAACAACCGAGCCGAACTGGCGCAGGCGGAAGACATCTGGCAGACGCGTCGCCGGCACGAGGCGATGCTGTCGGGCGTAACGCTGATCGCGCCGGAGACCGTGTATTTCTCGCACGACACCGAAATCGGCGCCGACACGATCGTCGAGCCCAATGTCTGGTTCGGCCCGGGCGTGAAAATTGCAACCGGGGCCAAGATACACGCTTTCAGCCACATAGAGGGCGCCACCATCGCCTCCAATTGCGACGTCGGTCCGTTCGCGCGGCTCAGGCCTGGCGCCGATCTGAGGCAAAAGGCCAAGGTCGGCAATTTCTGCGAGGTCAAGCAGGCGGTCATCGAGGAGGGCGCCAAGGTCAATCATCTGACCTATATCGGCGATGCCCGTGTGGGCGCGGGGGCCAATATCGGCGCCGGCACCATCACCTGCAACTATGATGGTTATTCAAAGTTCTTCACCGATATCGGCGAGGGTGCCTTTGTCGGCTCGAACTCGTCGCTGGTGGCGCCGGTTTCCATCGGCAAGGGTGGCTACATCGCCTCGGGCAGCGTCATCACCGAAAGCGTGCCGGACGATGCGCTGGCCTTCGGCCGCGCCCGCCAGAAGACCATTCCCGGGAAAGGCAAGGAATTGCGCGAGCGCTTTGCCTCGGCCGCGGCGGCGAAGAAAAAGGCCGGCACCGACCATTAACCGCCGAAGCAATTGAACAACCGAGGAATTGCGGTAACCGGATTGCAAGAGCGGTGTGTCATGGTGCATCGGGTTGAGAAGCGTTCCGTTACACCAGACGAAATGCAAAGTGACTTTCGCGGCGGGCCGGCAATCCCTAGATAACGCTGGTTTTCCATCGGGACTGGTTTTCCAGGTGAATCGGGGGCAGGCGCATGTGCGGTATCGTCGGAATTGTCGGCCAGAGCCAAGTCGCGCCGCTCATTGTCGATGCTTTGAAGCGGCTTGAATATCGTGGCTATGACTCCGCCGGAGTCGCCACCGTCGAGAAAGGTGCGCTCGGCCGCCGCCGCGCCGAAGGCAAGCTCATCAACCTCGAACGCCGGCTGAAGGAAGAACCGCTCGACGGCACCATCGGCATCGGCCACACGCGATGGGCGACCCATGGCGTGCCCAACGAGACCAACGCCCATCCGCATTTTTCCAACGGCGTCGCCATCGTTCACAACGGCATCATCGAGAATTTCGCCGAGTTGCGCGATGAGCTGATCCGCGACGGCTATTCCTTCTCGTCGCAGACCGACACCGAGGTCGTAGCGCATCTGGTGGCGCGCGAACTCGCCAAGGGGTTGAAGCCGATCGAGGCGGCGCATCAGGCGCTGAAGCGACTGGAAGGCGCCTTTGCTCTGGCCATCATGTTCACCGGCGACGAGGACCTCATCGTCGGCGCCCGCAATGGCCCTCCGCTGGCCGTCGGCCATGGCGATGGCGAGATGTTTCTGGGCTCCGACGCCATCGCGCTGGCGCCGTTCACCAATTCCATCACCTACCTCGAAGACGGCGACTGGGCGGTGGTGCGCCGCGATGGCGTCACCATCTTCGACATCGACGGCAAAGAGGTTGCCCGCAAGCGCCAGCAATCACTGTCGACCAGCTTCATGGTCGACAAGGGCAACCGCCGCCATTTCATGGAAAAGGAAATCCATGAACAGCCGGAAGTGATCTCGCATACGCTGGCGCACTATGTCGATTTCGTCTCTGGCGTGTCGAAGCCGCTGGAACTGCCGTTCGACTTTGCCAAGATCGGCCGGCTGGCGATCTCGGCCTGCGGCACCGCCTATCTAGCCGGCCTGATCAGCAAATACTGGTTCGAGCGCTATGCGCGGCTGCCGGTCGACATCGATGTCGCCTCGGAATTCCGCTACCGCGAAATGCCGTTATCGGCGGATGATGCCGCCTTCTTCATCTCGCAGTCCGGCGAAACCGCCGACACGCTGGCCTCGCTGCGCTATTGCCGCAAGGCGGGCATGAAGATCGGCGCCATCGTCAATGTGCGCGAATCGACCATGGCGCGCGAATCCGACGTCGTGCTGCCGACGCTGGCCGGGCCGGAGATCGGCGTCGCCTCGACCAAGGCTTTCACCTGCCAGCTTTCGGTGCTGGCCTCGCTGGCGGTGCGTGCGGGTGTGGCGCGCGGCACGATCTCGAAGGATGAGGAAAAGACGCTGGTGCGCGCTCTTTCGGAGGCGCCTCGCTACGCCAACCAGGTACTGAAGCTCGAAGAGCAGATCGAGCGCATCGCGCGCGAAATCTCGCGCTACAAGGACGTGCTCTATCTCGGACGCGACACCAATTTCCCGCTGGCCATGGAAGGCGCGCTGAAACTCAAGGAAATCTCTTACATCCATGCCGAGGGTTATGCCGCGGGCGAACTGAAGCACGGGCCGATCGCGCTGATCGACGAGAACATGCCGGTCATCGTCATCGCGCCGCATGATCGCATCTTCGAAAAAACCGTGTCGAACATGCAGGAAGTGGCGGCGCGCGGCGGCAAGATCATCCTGATCACCGACGCCAAGGGCGCGGCGCAGGTCAGCGTCAAGACGATGGAGACGATCATCCTGCCCGACGTGCCGGAAATCATCTCGCCGATCATCTATGCGCTGCCGATCCAGATGCTGGCCTACTACGCCGCCGTGTTCATGGGGACGGACGTCGACCAGCCGCGCAACCTGGCGAAATCGGTGACGGTGGAGTAGTCGGCGCTCATCGGGGGTCTAAAAAACTTCGCAGTTCCAAAGCGCCGTCCGCTTCACTAGTGTGGCGCTGCAACCCGCGTCCCCGGTGAACCATGTCCGATGCTCCCAGAACTTCAGGCATGACCCGGCTGAGGAACTATTTCCTCACAGGCTTTATCGTCTGCGCGCCGCTGGCGATCACCGCCTATATCGCCTGGTCGTTCGTCGGCTGGGTCGATTCCTGGGTGAAGCCGTACATTCCGGCGCGCTACAGCCCCGACACCTATTTGCCGTTTCCGGTGCCCGGCTTCGGCCTGATCGTGGCGCTCGTGCTGATCACGCTGATCGGCTTCATGACCGCCAACATCGTCGGTCGCGCCATCGTCAATTTCGGCGAACGGCTGCTTGGCCGTATGCCGCTGGTGCGCGGCATCTACGGTTCGCTGAAGCAGATTTTCCAGACGGTGCTGTCGAACAAGGGCGATATGTTCCGCCAGGTCGGGCTGGTCGAATATCCGCGAAAAGGCGTCTGGTCGCTGGTCTTCGTCGCCAGCGAGAAGGAAACCGAGATCAACCAGAAGCTCGACCATGCAGGCGACCCGATGATCGCCGTGTTCATGCCGTGCACGCCGAACCCTACCACCGGTTTCCTGATGTACGTGCCGAAATCCGACATCGTGCTGCTCGACATGACGATCGAGGACGGCGCCAGGCTGATCGTCTCGGCCGGGCTGGTGGCGCCCGAAGTCAAGCCGAAAATGGTGACTATGAACGGCCAGCCGATCGACGGAGATCTCGCCAACCCGCCGCTTGGCGGGCTGATCGCCGAGGGCGCTCAGCCGGCGCGCAAGAGCCGTACGGCCTCGTCGCGGCCGAACAAATAGAGCAGCAGGCGCAGCGCCTCGCCGCGCTCAGACTGTAGTTCCGGGTCGCGCGACAGGATCAGCCTTGCATCGTCGCGGGCTGCTTCGAGCAAGTCGGCGTGCACCTCGATGCGCGCCACCTGGAAGCCCGGCGTGCCGGACTGGCGGGTGCCGAGCAATTCGCCTTCGCCGCGCAGCTTCAGATCCTCTTCGGCGATCAGGAAACCGTCCTCGGTCTCGCGCATCACCGACAGCCGGCGTTTTGCCGTCTCGCCGAGCGGGTCCTTGTAGAGCAGCACGCAGGAAGAAGGCTTGTCGCCGCGCCCGACGCGGCCGCGCAGCTGGTGCAGTTGCGCGAGACCAAAACGTTCGGCATGCTCGATGACCATGATCGTAGCGTCCGGCACGTCGACGCCGACCTCGATGACGGTGGTGGCGATCAGGATGCGGGTTTCGCCGGCCTTGAAGGCGCGCATCGCCTCGTCTTTTTCAGCCCCCTTCATGCGGCCGTGGACGAGGCCGATGCGATCGCCGAACAAGGGCTGCAGCGAGGCAAAACGGTCCTCGGCCGACATCAGCTTGATCTCTTCGGATTCCTCGACCAGCGGGCAGATCCAGTAGATCTTCTGGCCGTCGGCAACGGCATCCAGCATGCGCCCGACCAGTTCGTCCAGCCGTTCCAGCGGCAGCGTTACGGTGCGGATCGGCTGGCGGCCGATCGGTTTTTCCGTCAGCTTGGAGACGTCCATGTCGCCGAAGGCGGTCAGCACCAGAGTGCGCGGGATCGGCGTCGCCGTCATCACCAGCATGTCGGGGGCGTCGCCCTTGGCGGTGATGGCAAGCCGCTGGTGGACGCCGAAGCGGTGTTGCTCGTCGACCACGGCAAAGACGAGGTCGTGATAGGTCACCGTTTCCTGGAACAGCGCATGGGTGCCGACGACGATGTCGATCTCGCCGCTGGCGAGACCTGATAGCGTTTCAGTGCGTTCGCGGCCCTTTTCGCGGCCGGTCAGGATAGCGACGCGCAGGCCGGCCTGTTCGGCCAGCGGCGTGATTGTCGCCAGATGCTGGCGCGCCAGGATTTCGGTCGGCGCCATCAAGGCCGCCTGGCCGCCGGCCTCGACTGCGCGCCCCATGGCCAGCAGCGCCACCACCGTCTTGCCGGACCCGACATCGCCTTGCAGCAGGCGCAGCATGCGCTCGGGGTCGGCCAGATCGGCATTGATTTCGGCAAGCGCGAATTCCTGGCTGCCGGTCAATGAATAGGGCAGGGCTGCGCGCAGTTTCTCGACGATGCGACCGTCGCCGATGAGCGGCCGGCCCGACAGCCGGCGCACTTTTGCCCGCACCAATGCCAGCGAGACCTGGCCGGCGAGAAGCTCGTCATAGGCAAGGCGGCGCCATGCCACCCCCTCGATGGCGACATCGATCGGGTCCGCGGGATAGTGGATGCGGGCGAGCGCGTCGGCGAAGGCGGGGAAAGTCTGCTTGCGCATGAAGGCGCCGTCCTGCCATTCCGGCAATTCCGGCAGCCGGCCGAGCGCCTGGCCGATGGCGCGGCGCAGCACCTTGCCCGACAGGCCGGCGGTCAGCGGATAGACCGGTTCGACCAGCGGCAGTGTTTCCGCCTCGCTCACCAGGGCGATATGGTCGGGATGGACCATGGTCGGGCGGCCGTTGAACCACTCCATGCGGCCGGAGACGACGACATGCTCGCCCACCGGCATCGCCTTTTCGAGATAGGCGGCATGGGCGTGGAAGAAGATCAGGCCGATCTCGCCGGTGTCGTCATGGGCATAGACGCGGTAAGGCACCGACCGGTTGCCGCGCGGCGGCGGCTGGTGGCGGTCGATGCGCACGTCGAGCGTGACGATGGCGCCGGCCGGCGCAAGCGCGATGCCGGGACGATTGCGACGGTCGATGACGGTGTGCGGCAGCACGAACAACAGGTCGCCCGCGCGCGCCGGCCGTTCGCCGAGATCGGCCGCCACCACCTTCTCGATCAGAGCGCCAACCTTGGGGCCGACGCCGGCAAGCGAAGTGATGGGGACGAAGAGAGGGTCGAGGAGGGAGGGGCGCATGCCTTTACCCTCCCCCCTGTGGGGAGGGTCGATCCGCGAAGCGGAGCGGGGTGGGGGTAGGTACGCGTCTAACTTTCGAGGAAGTCGGTAGGTCAGCGCCGCACCCCCACCCCGTCTCACTCGCTTCGCTTTGCGAAGCGTGCTCGCCGACCCTCCCCACAAGGGGGAGGGTGAAGTGCGGGCGGTGTCCGGCACCAGCGTTGTCAGGAGTGTTCTTCACACCCGGGATGTTTAGCCGCCCACCCGTGCGTTGCAAGGCTGACACCGCCCTCTATCCACGCTATATGCGCCGCACCAAGCAAGGATGCGGCACGATGACCGGGACGAAACGATCAAGCGAGGGGCTGGATATCAGGCGCCGCAAGCTGTTGTTCCGCTCCTGGCATCGCGGGATGCGCGAGATGGACCTTATCCTCGGTACGTTTGCCGACAACGAGATCGGCGCCTTGACCGGCGATGAAATCGACCAATATGAAAGGCTGCTCGACATCCCCGACACCGAATTCCTGCCCATGGTCACCGGCGAACGCCCGGTTCACAGGAATATCGACTGTGCCGTCCTGCAAAAGATCCTGGCATCGCGCCGGACCATGACATTTTAAACGTGCAACCATGAGCCTCATTCCCAAAATCGGTCTGCCGAAAGGCCGTGCCGGCCAGTTCATCGTCGACGGCGTTGCCGATGGCTACGAAGCCTTTGCGCTGGTGCAGGCGATCCATGAGATTGCGCCTGACAAACCGGTGCTGTTCGTGGCGCGCGACGGCCAGCGCCTGCCGTCGATCATCGAGGCGCTGACCTTTGCCGCCCCCGGCCTGCCGGTGCTGGAGTTGCCGGCCTGGGATTGCCTGCCCTATGACCGCGTTTCGCCAGGCTCCGATGCCGCTGCCAAGCGGCTCGACGCCCTGACGGCGATGATCGCGCTGGCAAAAAAGCCGCATCGCGCGGTCATCCTGACCACTGCCAATGCGCTGCTGCAGCGCATTCCGCCGGCCGATCTGGTCGAAGCGCAGACTTTCCACGCAAAGCCCGGCAACCAGATCGACATGAACGCGCTGGTGTCCCGGCTGGAGATTTCCGGCTTCGAGCGGGTGCCGACGGTGCGCGGTATCGGCGAATTCGCCGTGCGCGGCGGCATCCTCGACCTCTACGCACCCGGCTGGACGGAAGCACTGCGGCTCGATTTCTTCGGCGACACGCTGGAATCGATCCGCGTCTTCGACGCCGCCACGCAGCGCACCACCGGCCAGCGCAAGTCGATGGCGCTGCAGGCGATGAGTGAAGTGGCGCTGACCCCCGAAACCATCAGCCGCTTCCGGCGCTCCTATATCGAAGCCTTTGGCGCGCCGCAGCGCGACGACGGCCTTTATGCGGCGGTGAGCGAAGGGCGGCGCTTTGCCGGCATGGAGCACTGGCTGCCGCTGTTCTACGAGCGGCTGGAGACAGTGTTTGATTATCTGCCGGATGCGCCTGTCATCTTCGACCATCTGGCGCACGAAGCGCTGGCTGAGCGTCACACGCTGATCCTCGACCACTACGAAGCGCGCCGCAAACAGGCCGACGCCGCCTTGAAGGACGCCGTGCCCTACAAGCCGGTGGCGCCGGACCTGCTCTATCTCTCACCGGAAAACCTCGTAGCGTCCCTCGGTCCGCGCGAAGCCATCGACTTCACCGCCTTCGACGCGCCCGATGTCGGGGCCAAAAAGGTGTTCCATGGCGGTTCGCGCCACGGCCGCAGCTTCGCCGAGGAACGTGCCGACCCCAACGCCAACGTCTTCGACGTCGTGGTGAAGCATATTGCCGACGAGCGCGCGGCACGCCGGCGGGTCATCGTCGCCGGCTGGACCGAAGGCTCGCTCGACCGGCTTGGCCAGATCCTGGCCGAGCATCATCTCGGCAATCTGGTGCCGGTGGCGACGTTGGCCGAGGCGGAAAAACTCGAGCCGGGCCAGGCGGCGCTTGCGGTGCTGCCGCTGGAATCCGGCTTCGAGACCGAACAACTGGTCGTCGTCGCCGAACAGGATATTCTGGGCGACCGGCTGATCCGGCGCTCGAAGCGCAAGAAGCGCGCGTCGGATTTCATCGCCGAGGCGTCGTCGTTGTCGGCGGGCGACATCGTCGTCCATGCTGATCACGGCATTGGCCGTTTCATCGGCCTGCGCACCATCGAGGCGGTCGGTGCGCCGCATGATTGCCTGGAAATCCACTATGCCGGCGACGACCGGCTGTTCCTGCCGGTGGAAAACATCGAGCTTCTGTCGCGCTACGGCTCTGACACAGCCGAGGCGACGCTGGACAAGCTCGGCGGCGGCGCCTGGCAGTCGCGCAAGGCGCGGCTGAAGAAGCGCCTGCTCGACATGGCCGGACAGTTGATCCGCATTGCCGCCGAGCGCCAGATGCGTACCGCGCCGCCCATGGTGCCGGCGGAAGGGCTTTACGGCGAATTCTCGGCGCGCTTTCCCTATGAGGAGACCGACGACCAGCAGGGCGCGATCGATGCCGTCGTGGACGATCTCGGCGCCGGCAAGCCGATGGACCGGCTGATCTGCGGCGATGTCGGCTTCGGCAAGACCGAAGTGGCGTTGCGCGCCGCCTTCATCGCGGCGATGGAAGGGTTCCAGGTCGCGGTCGTGGTGCCGACGACGCTGTTGTCGCGCCAGCATTTCAAGACTTTTTCGCAGCGCTTCTCCGGCCTGCCGATCCGCGTCGGCCAGGCCTCGCGGCTGGTCGGCGCCAAGGAACTGGCGGAAACCAAGAAAGCCATCGCCGAGGGGCAGGTCGACATCGTCATCGGCACCCATGCACTGCTCGGGTCGGCGATCTCGTTCAAGAATCTCGGCCTGCTGATCATCGACGAGGAGCAGCATTTTGGAGTCAAGCACAAGGAACGGCTGAAGGACCTCAAGACCGACGTCCATGTGCTGACGCTGTCGGCGACGCCGATCCCGCGCACGCTGCAGCTTGCCTTGACCGGCGTGCGCGAACTGTCGCTGATCGCCACGCCGCCGGTCGACCGCATGGCGGTGCGCACCTTCATCTCGCCTTTCGACCCGCTGGTCATCCGCGAGACGCTGCTGCGCGAACGCTACCGCGGCGGCCATTCCTTCTATGTCGTTCCGCGCATCAGCGATCTCGCCGAAATCCATGATTTCCTGCGCGAATCCGTCCCCGAGCTGAAGGTGGCGGTGGCCCATGGCCAGATGCCGCCGGGCGAACTCGACGACATCATGAACGCCTTCTATGACGGCCAGTACGACGTGCTGTTGTCGACCACCATCGTCGAATCCGGGCTCGACATTCCGACCGCCAACACGCTGATCATCCATCGCGCCGATATGTTCGGCCTGTCGCAGCTCTACCAGCTGCGCGGCCGCGTCGGCCGTTCCAAGGTGCGGGCATATGCGTTGTTCACGCTGCCGGCCAACCGCAAGCTCACCGACACGGCCGAGCGCCGGCTGAAGGTGCTGCAGTCGCTGGACACGCTTGGCGCCGGGTTCCAGCTCGCCAGCCACGACCTCGACATCAGGGGCGCCGGCAATCTACTCGGCGAAGAACAATCCGGACACATCAAGGAGGTCGGCTTCGAGCTTTACCAGCAGATGCTGGAAGAGGCGGTGGCCGAGGTGAAGGATTCCGGCGAGGTTCAGGATGGCGGCTGGTCGCCGCAGATCGCCGTCGGCACGGCTGTCATGATCCCGGAGAGCTATGTGCCGGACCTGCAGCTCAGGCTGGCGCTCTACCGCCGCCTTGGCGATCTCGAAAACACCGAGGAGATCGATGCTTTCGGCGCCGAGCTGATCGACCGCTTCGGCCCGCTGCCGGAGGAAGTGAAGCATCTGCTCAAGATCGTCTTCATCAAGGCACTCTGCCGGAGGGCCAATGTCGAAAAGCTCGATGCCGGCCCCAAGGGCGTTGTCATCCACTTCCGCAAGCGCGAGTTTTCCAACCCGGTCGGGCTGGTCAAATATATGGGCGAACAGGGCTCGCTGGCCAAGATCAGGGCCGACCACAGCGTGGTCTTCATCCGCGACTGGCCGACAGCCGAGAAGCGTCTGGCGGGCTCGGCTGTCGTCATGACGCAGTTGGCGCGGCTGGTGGAGAAGGCCGCATAGCCCGCCGGCTACCATTCGCCAGCGCTTGAATTCCGGTCTAGAATAGGAAATCGGCTTCGTGTATGGAGCCGCGATCCCCATGTGGGGCGGGAATGGCGGGCAAAAGCCTGCTGGAAAAGGCGTTTGGGTGCAGCGATGACGAAATGGTCGCCGAATTCTTGGAGAGCGAAGCCGATCAAGCAGGTTCCTGCCTATCCGGACCTTGCCGCGCTGAAGAGCACGGAAGCCCAGCTCGCCACCTTTCCGCCGCTGGTTTTTGCCGGTGAGGCGCGCAAGCTGAAGAAGCAGCTTGCGGCTGTCGCTGCCGGCGACGCATTCCTTCTGCAGGGCGGTGATTGCGCCGAGAGTTTCGCCGAACATGGCGCCGACAACATCCGCGACTTCTTCCGCGTCTTCCTGCAGATGTCGGTGGTGCTGACCTTTGCCGGCGCGCAGCCGGTGGTGAAGGTCGGCCGTGTCGCCGGCCAGTTCGCCAAGCCGCGCTCGTCTGACAATGAGACCAAGGGCGAGGTGACGCTGCCAAGCTACCGTGGCGACATCATCAACGGCATCGAGTTCGACCCCAAGTCGCGTATTCCCGACCCGGCCCGCCAGGAAATGGCCTACCGCCAGTCGGCGGCGACCCTTAACCTGCTGCGTGCCTTCGCCCAAGGCGGCTACGCCAGCCTGGAGAATGTGCATCGCTGGATGCTGGGCTTCGTCTCCGACAGCCCGCAAGGCGAGAAGTATGGCATGCTCGCCAACCGCATCACCGAGACGATGGACTTCATGAAGGCCGTCGGCATCACCTCGGAGACCAACTACGCGCTGCGCGAGACCGACTTTTACACCAGTCACGAGGCGCTGCTGCTCGGCTATGAAGAGGCGCTGACCCGCGTCGATTCGACCTCCGGCGACTGGTACGCAACGTCGGGCCACATGATCTGGATCGGCGACCGCACCCGACAGCCCGACCATGCGCATGTCGAATATTGCCGCGGCATCAAGAACCCGCTCGGCCTCAAATGCGGCCCGTCGCTGACGACTGACGGCCTGCTGGAGCTCATCGACCTGCTCAATCCGGAGAACGAGCCGGGCCGGCTGACGCTGATCGCCCGCTTCGGCTCCGACAAGGTCGCCGACCATCTGCCGAAGCTGGTGCGCGCGGTGCAGAAGGAAGGTCGCAGCGTCGTGTGGTCGTCCGACCCGATGCACGGCAATACGATCGAGGCTGCCGGCTACAAGACGCGCCCGTTCGACCGCATCCTCAAGGAAGTCCAGACCTTCTTCGAGGTGCATCGCGCCGAAGGCACGCATCCCGGCGGCATCCATGTCGAAATGACCGGCAAGAATGTTACCGAATGCACCGGCGGCGCCCGCGCCATCACCGCAGAGGAACTGCAGGATCGCTACCACACCCATTGCGACCCGCGCCTCAACGCCGACCAGGCGATCGAGCTGGCGTTCCTGGTGTCCGACCTCTTGAAGAAGACCCATCCGATCCAGCACAAGCAGGCCGTGAACGGCTGAGAGCCTGTTTTCAGAAACTGAAATGATAAGCGCCGGAGAAATCCGGCGCTTTTTCGTTTAGATCAACGCCCGCGTTCCCAGCGCAATCCGTTGAGCCGGGGATCGTTGGCAAAGGCGGTTCTGGAAAACTCGATCCGCTTCTCCGGAAATTCTGAGATGGCCTGGACGCCGAACGCGCCGAGCCGGATGCGCCAGGTATGCGGCTCCAGCGGCTTGGCCTTGGTAAAGCCGCGGCATGTCAGCAGCGCCACATTGACGCCCTTCGGGTCGCGCGCCGAACGGTAACGGATCGCCTCCAGCCCAGCCTCACGCGCGACATCGGCAATCGCCTGGCTGGCGGCATAGTCGGTCGGATGCGTCCAATGGGCCCGGTCGCGGTCGAGCGGCGGCCGCGTCAGGTCGATGGCCTTGTCGGTACGGATCGCGGCGGCGAAGGCGGTGTATTCGGCGGCGTCGTGCGGCCATGGCGTGTCGGGCGAATCGGCGAAGAACAACAAGCGGTAGAAGGCCATTTCGGCGACCGCCGTCATGATCGTCTCCGCGGCATAGTAGACACCCAGGGTGCGGCCAGCGCGGCGGAAGCGCGAGCCGTAGGGATAGATCGAGCCGTAGCGGAAGGGCGTCGCCAGGAGATAGTGGAGATGCCGGCATTCCATGGGGATTTGCGGCTTGGTCTCCTCGATCAGATCCTCGAGCAGCGCCTGTTCGTCCAGCGTGTCGACGATCTTCAGCGTCGAGACGCGGTGCTGCGCCTCGACCATGCGCCAGTATTTGCCGTCGAGCCGGACGGCTTCAGACGAGAGCGCGTCGGGAGTCCAGATAGGCAATGACATCGACAAGCCCGGTAATAGTGAGGATCTTTTCAAGCGGGCTGCCATCGAAAGCCGTGTTGGCGTTCTTCAGCCATGCCCGGGCTATCGTCTCGTCACCGCCGACAATGGCATCGAGCGAACGGAACAGCCGCACGAACAGCACCGCGAGTTCGAACGGCTTGGTGCCGCGCTCCAGCAGGAATTCCTGCCTGCGCATGCGTGAAACCGTGGCTTCCGAGACGCCGATGATCGACGCAAGCACCCTGGCGGTTATATCCAAGAGTTCGGCGGCGCGCAGCGTGGCCTTGGTCAGAACCGCGTTTTCGGCCGCCTTCGCGGTCAGATCAGGGGCGGCAGCATTGGGTGGTGTAACAGACATGGCCTCTCTCTTTCCATGGAAAATATAGTCCACGGAAATTCATATGGAAAGAGGCGGGATCCGATAAATTTGCCTGTGCCCGGGAATTGGCTGCACGCCGAAGCGTCAGTCTTTCTTGTAGAGCAGCCAGTTCTTGCCGGTGCGGCCGGCCATTGTCGAGTGCCGGGTGACGCGGTTGCGCCCGCCAACCTTGGAGCGGTAGAGCGCCCGGTCCGCCTTGGTGTAAAGATCCTCCGGGCTTTCCGCTTCGGAAGCCATGCAGATGCCCATGGAAACGGTCACCGTGCCGTAATTGGCGCCGGTCTGGCTGCTGGTGAACGGCGTCTGTTCGATCAGCACGCGGATGCGTTCGGCGATCTCGTAAGTGGTATCCTCGCTGGCGCCCTCGACGATCAGCGCGAATTCCTCGCCGCCGGTGCGGGCAACGAACATGTCTTCACGGATGCTGGTCTGGAAGATTTCAGCGACGATCTGGATGATCTTGTCGCCGACCGGGTGGCCGTAGCGATCGTTGACACCCTTGAAATGGTCGATGTCGGCAAGGATCAGGGCGTTGAACAGGATCCCCTTGTTGGAGGTGTAAATCGCCGTGATTTGCTTGTCGAAGGCGCGGCGGTTCCAGATATGCGTCAAGGGGTCGGTGTCGGCGAGCCGCTTGTACTCCTCAAGCTTCGACTTGACGCTCTCCAGTTCCGCCGTCTTGTCGCTCAGCGTGGTTGCAACCTGCTTGCCGTGGTCGAGGGTCGAGTTGGTGGCCGCCGCCATGGCGCTGGCGACCTTCTGCAGCAGATCCTGCGAAAGCAGGCTGCGGTTGGCGAGGCCACTCGATGTCTCATCGAGGATCTTGCCGTATTTCTCGATATGGCTACGTTCGCTGCGCAGCAGCAAGGCGATGTCCTCGAGTTCCCTGGCCAGCACGTCGCGCGCCTGCTCGACAATGCCGGGACCGTGATGCTGGGCAAAGAAAGCGCGGCCGATGCGGTCGAGATCGTCCTGCGTCGGCTGGTTGCCCAGCGCGACGACGGCCAGGCCGAGTTCGCGATTGGTGCCTTTCAGTGCTTCGTAGAAGATTTCGTAATTGCGCGGCAGGCCAAGCACGCCGAGCTGACGCATGGTCGCCACAACGGCTGTTGCAATGTCGCTGTTTCGGTCGGTCTGGACGGCTGCCGGCTGCATGTTCTGTTCACTCTGCCTCTGGGAACCATCGCAGACCGTGCGAGATGCCGCCGACCGGAGAGTGCCAGCCGTATTTCGGATCATCCTGCGAAAGACACGTCCCCAATCGCGACATTCGCTTGGCAACGACCATAGATGCGCCGGCGCTAAAGTTTCCTTAATGTGCCGCCAGGTAACGCGTCCGTTCTACCGCAGGCTGCAGAAATGGTTTGCAAAGATCCTGAGGTCAGGTCCGAACACGCCCACCCCATGTCGCATTTGCCGGTGCCCGGCTGCGGCAAAACTGAAATCCTCTCGGCCAGCGGCGAAGCCGTGGACGATGGCTGGTGGAGGTAGGGATGAGCAACAACCACAGCGGATCTTGCCTGTGTGGAGCCGTGCGTTTCCAGACGCGAGGGCCGTTGCGCGGCGTCATTTATTGCCACTGTTCGCAGTGCCGCAAGCAGAGCGGGCATTTTTACGCCGCGACCAACGTCGCCGACGGCGACATCACGATAACCGGCGCCGACAACATCAGCTGGTACGAATCGTCTTCCTTTGCCAAGCGCGGCTTTTGCAAGATCTGCGGCTCGGTGCTGTTCTGGAAGCCGGGTCAGAATGCGTATGTCTCAGTTCTGGCCGGATCGTTCGACAACCCGACCGGGCTCGAAGGCCAATGCCACATCTTTGTCGGCGACAAGGGCGATTACTATACGATCGACGATGGACTGCCGCAGTTCGAGAAGTCGACGCCGACGATCAAGGTTGCGGAGGAGTGATTTTGCGGCGGCTGCCTTATTCCCTTGATCCAGCCATTGCGATATCCCCTGCCGGTGATTCGAAGGGGATGCGGCATGCAGCGGCTGATCGGTGCTTACTTCAATTCTGTGCGAGCCTTTCGCAAGCTCGCCGCCAGCGAAAGGGCATTTCAGCAGGAACTGATGCTGCTGGTGCTGGCGCTGCCGCTCGGCTGGTTCGTCTCGGTCTCGTGGCGCGGCTACGCGCTGTTGATCGGCGCGGTGCTGCTGCTCATCATGGTCGAAGTGCTGAACACCGGCATCGAGGCAGCCTGCGATGCCTTCAGTCGCGAGTTCAACGTCGACATCCAGCTCGCCAAGGACTGCGGCTCGCTGGCGGTGCTGATTTCGGTTGTTATCGTCGCCGGCGTCTGGGGAATCGCCCTCATCGAGCGCATCACGGGACTACCGATCTGATCTGAACGCTCCCATATGTTAGTCACCAAAGGAGACTGACGTCGTGGAAGCCAATTTTCTGCTGCTTGAAAGAGCCGGCCTGCCGGAAGACCTGCGCTGGCTGGCGGAAAAATATCCGCGCGAGACATGGCAGGGCCACGCCAACATCCACGGCATGGCAAACATGTGGCTGCAGCGGCACGACATGTTCCGAGAGCTGGGCGGCATGCTCACCAACGGCATTGGCGACTATCGCGAAGGCAGGCTGACGGCGCCGGATTTCGCGCGCTGGTTCGCGCCGCGGCTGAACCACTTTCTCGGCAATCTCGACGGCCACCACAATGTCGAGGACTACCAATATTTCCCGGCTTTCGCCAAGGCGGAGCCGCGCCTGAAGCGCGGCTTCGAAATCCTCGATGCCGACCATCACACCATTCATGAGGGGCTGGAGCGCAACGCCGAGACGGCGAACGCCTTCATCCGCACGCTCGAGGAGAGCGAGGACAGGCAACGCTTCGCCGCCGACGCCTATGCGGACGAGAACAGCCGGCTGATCGCCATGCTGAAGCGGCATCTGGCCGACGAGGAAGATCTCATCATCCCGCTGATCCTCGATCGCGGCGACCGGGCTCTGGTCGAGGACGACGACTGAACCTTACGATATGGTTTCGCTGTCGCGGGCGTCCTTGGCGCGCTCCTTGCCGGCGACGGTGCGGGCGATGAGCCAGGCAAGGATGGCGACACCCAGACCTATGGCAAGCGCGATCAGCAGCCGTTCGTGATGGAGCAGTGCCTTGCCTATCATCTGCTCGGCGCCGAGGCCGGAGACGTAGCCGATGCCGCAGAACAAAGCCGCCCAGACCAGCGACGACACCGCGTTGAGGATAACGAAGCGCGCTACCGAAATGCTGGCGAAACCGGCCGCGATGCCGCCGACCAGGCGCAGGCCATAGATGTAGCGGTTGGATAGGACGAATATGTTGGGATGGGACGAGACGAGACGGTAGGCGTGGTTGAAGCCGGGCCTCGCCTTCAGTTTCAGCACCCTGGGATGGTCGGCAAAGCTGCGGCCGAGAATGAAGAAAAACGTGTCGCCGACGAAGGCGCCAATGGCGGCCGTGAGGAAAGCCTTCCAGAGGATGAAGACATGCTGATGGGCGAAGAAGCCGCCGAGGATGGCCGCACTTTCGCCTTCGGCGACACAGCCCAGGAAAACCGCGATCAACCCATATTGCTCGATGAGGTGATGGACGATCCCGGTCATTGAGAGGTTTGCCGGCCCGACACTTTTTCGTCTATGCGGTTCACCTGTTCGGCCAGGCGCGCGATGTCCTCGCGCACGCCGATGATCTGGCTGTGGCGCAGTTCGTCCAGCTTTTCATGCAGAGCCATGATCTCGATCTCGGCCTTGAGGTTGACCTCATAGTCATGCGCGGCGTCGATGCGGTCGCGTGCGGCCTGGCGGTTCT
The DNA here is from genome assembly GCF_000503035.1 of Mesorhizobium sp. LSHC412B00. Classification (NCBI taxonomy): domain Bacteria; kingdom Pseudomonadati; phylum Pseudomonadota; class Alphaproteobacteria; order Hyphomicrobiales; family Phyllobacteriaceae; genus Mesorhizobium; species Mesorhizobium sp. LSHC412B00. The sequence goes on from NZ_AYWB01000003.1 coordinate 379,617, forward strand.
GCGACATCATGATCACCGGCGCCTGCAGGGCGGCGATCATCGACAGCACGAGATTGAGGAAGATGAAGGGGTAGGGGTCGAATGAGTCTCGCCCGAGCAGCCACCAATTGGCGCCGATCCACAGCACCAGGAAAGCAATGAAGGACAGGATGAACGTCCACGAGCCGCCGATGCGGGCAATGGCATCGGCGATCCGGTCGCCGGCGCCCTGAAGGCCGGTGAGGCTGTCGTTGATATCCTGCGAGATGGGCTTGCGGTCGACAGTGCTCTGCAACACCCGCCGCTCGAGCTCGCTGAGGCCCTCCGGCGTTCGCCTCAGCCAGCGGTTGGCCAGTTCTGGCACGGTCTTGTGCATGGATGTCTCCATAGGAAAAGCATCGGCTTGGCAGCCTCGTTTGCATATAGGAAGATGGCGTTTCGTCAAAAGCGCGGCGCGAGGATGCAGGATGCCCGATTTCGCGAAGATTCGCGCCCGTGCTGCAAAACGCAAAGGCGGCGACGCCGTGCTGACCTCGCTGCTCGGGCCGGCGCCTGACAATGCTGCTGTTGCCGACATTACGGACGATCGCATCCTGTCGACGATGGCCGAGCGGGTGTTTGCCGCCGGCTTCGTCTGGCGCGTCATCGAACAGAAATGGCCGGGCTTCGAGGAAGCCTTTCTCCATTTCGAGCCGAAACGGCTGTTGTTTCAACCTGATGACTTCTGGCATGACCTGACGGCTGATCAACGCATTGTGCGCAACCCGCAGAAGATCAAATCCGTCCGCGACAACGCCGCCTTCGTTGAGCGTGTGTCGAAGGAACATGGCGGTTTCGGCAAATTCCTCGCGGAGTGGCCTGACGACGACCAGGTCGGGCTGATGGCGTATCTCGGCAAGCATGGCAGCCGGCTTGGCGGCAACACCGGCCAGTATTTCCTGCGTTGGCTGCAATGGGACGCCTTCGTCATCTCGGCCGATATGGTCGCGGCTTTGCGTGACGCCGGCCTCGACATCGCCGAAAGTCCGACGTCGAAGAGGGATCTCGACAGGATTCAGGCGCAGATCAACAAATGGGCGCAGGAAACCGGCCTGCCGCGCCGGCACATCTCGCGCATTCTGGCGATGTCGATCGGAGAGAACCATTCGCCGCAATCGCTGCGGGAATATATGGGCGATGACTGATCACCGAATTGGTCCAAACGAACGCCATTGCCCGGGCAAATTTGCCGCGCTAAACCGCAGGCATGACCCAGAAGACCGCACCCGATATTCTGCGCATCGCCGTTGCCCAGCTCAACCCGACGGTCGGCGATGTCGCCGGCAACCTTGCCAAGGCGCGCGAGGCGAGGGCCGATGCCGCCCGCCAGGGCGCCGACATCGTGCTCTACACCGAGCTTTTCCTTGCCGGTTACCCGCCGGAGGACCTGGTGCTGAAGCCGGCCTTCCTCAAGGTTTGCGAGAAGGCCGCGCAAGACTTCGCCGGAGATACCGCCGATGGCGGGCCGGGCGTCATCATCGGCACGCCGCTGAAGCGCAAGAGCGGCACCCACAATTCGATCATCATCGCCGATGGCGGCAAGATCCTCGCCGAGCGCTACAAGCTCGATTTGCCAAACTATGGCGAGTTCGACGAGAAGCGCGTCTTTCAGGCCGGCCCCGAGGCTCAGGGACCCGTCAATTTCCGCGGTGTGCGCATCGGAATTCCGATCTGCGAGGACATCTGGGGCGACGTCGGCATCTGTGAAACCCTGGCCGAAAGCGGCGCGGAAATCCTGCTGGTGCCGAACGGCTCGCCCTACTACCGCGCCAAGATGGACGTGCGCCATCAGGTCGTTATCCGCCAGGTCATCGAGACCGGTTTGCCGATGATCTATGCCAATCAGATCGGCGGCCAGGATGAGCTGATCTTCGACGGCGCCTCTTTTGCCATAGGCGCCGACAAGACGCTTGCCTTCCAGATGAGCCAGTTCGAGGAAACTGTCGACGTCACCACCTGGAAGCGCAACCGCGTCGCCGCAGGCGCGCAAAACGCAGAAGAGTTCGACGGCTGGGTCTGCTCGGAAGGGCCGATGTCGAAAATCCCCGAGCGCGAGGAGGCGGACTACCGCGCCTGCATGCTCGGCCTGCGCGACTACGTCAACAAGAACGGCTTCAAGAACGTGGTGCTGGGTCTCTCCGGCGGCATCGATTCGGCGATCTGCGCGGCCCTTGCCGTCGACGCACTTGGCGAGGAGCGGCTGCGGGCGGTGATGATGCCCTACCGCTATACCTCGGAGGATTCGCTGAAGGATGCCGAGGATTGCGCCCGTGCGCTTGGCTGCCGCTATGACATCGTGCCGATCTTCGAACCGGTCGAGGGTTTTCTGCATACGCTGACGCAGCTTTTCGAGGGCACCAAGGAAGGCATTACCGAGGAAAATTTGCAGAGCCGCGCGCGCGGCACGATCCTGATGGCGATTTCCAACAAGTTCGGCTCGATGGTCGTCACCACGGGCAACAAGAGCGAGATGTCGGTGGGCTACGCCACGCTTTATGGCGACATGAATGGCGGCTTCAACCCGATAAAAGACCTCTACAAGATGCAGGTCTATGCGCTGTCGCGCTGGCGCAACAGCCATGTGCCGCCGGGCGCGCTCGGTCCCTCAGGCGAGGTGATCCCCAGGAATATCATCGACAAGGCGCCGTCGGCGGAATTGCGCGAGAACCAGACCGACCAGGATTCGCTGCCGCCCTATCCGGTGCTGGACGACATTCTGGAATGCCTGGTCGAGAACGAAATGGGCGTCGACGACATCGTCGCGCGCGGCCACGATCGGGCGACGGTGACGCGCGTCGAACATTTGCTCTACATTGCCGAGTACAAACGCCGGCAAGCGGCGCCGGGTGTGAAGATCACCCGTAAGAATTTTGGACGCGACCGCCGCTATCCCATCACCAACCGTTTCAGGGATCGCGGCTAAACATCTGATTAAATTGATGAACCTTGGGGGGCGCATGTTTATCAGCTATTTCAAGGGAACGCCTGAGTATCACATCCTGCGCTTCAAGAACGGCAAGATCAGGGAGCAGGGGCGCGGCATCTCCTTCTGGTACGGCACGTTCGGCACCACGATAGCGATGGTGCCGGTGACGTCGCTCGATAACCCCTTCATCTTCACCGAGACGACGGCGAATTTCCAGGATCTGGCAATCCAGGGGTCGGTCAGCTACCGCATCATCGATCCACTCAAGGCAGCCGAAGGTTTTGATTTCAGCGCCAAGCTCAGCCGTGCCGACGTCGTCGGCGACGGCCGGGAGAAGATCGCCGAGCGCCTGGTGCTGGCGATACAGAGCCGCGCCCGCGCGGTGGTTTCGAGCATGACGCTGGAGCAGGCGCTGGCCGAGGTGACCAAGCTCGGCGGCAATCTCGCCGAACTCCTGCGCAACGATCCGATTGCGGCAACCGCCGGCCTGTCGATCGAGGAGGTCCACATCACCTCGGTCCAGCCGACGCCGGAGATCCGCAAGGCGCTCCAGACCGAATATCGCGAGGCGCTGCAGCGCCAGGCCGATGCCGCGATCTATGGGCGCCGTGCCTGGGGCGTGGAGAAGGAGCGCGAGATCAAGCAGAGCGAACTGGCGACCGAAATCGAGCTTGCCGAACGCAACAAGCTGCTGGTCGACACCGAAGCGCGCAACAAGCTGACGCTTGCCGAGGCGGAAGCCAAGGCGCAGCAGCTGGAACTGACCGTCTATTCGTCGGCGCCCGCCCACGTGCTGACGGCGATGGCCTTCAAGGCCTGGGCGGAAAAGGGCGGTTCGGTCGGCAATCTGTCGATCACGCCTGACATGCTCACCAGCGCGCTCAGCCAGCTTTCCACGCCGAAAGCCGGGTCCTGAAAGGCAAGCACGGGTGGCAAGCGACCAGAGCGGCAGGCCGATCGACCGGGTGATCGTCGTCACCCGCAAGACCGAGCTGGAGGAGCTGACGACGCGCTTCAACACGCAGGGACAGGCGCGCTTTTATCTCCGGCAGGCCGGCATGGATTTCGACCCGGTCAAGGCGGCGCATGACGTCTATCACCAGGCGCTCGACCGGGTGATGGGTTCGCTTCCCCAAGGCCTCAAACAGTTGCGGCTCGACCGCGAACTGGTACCGCAGTTCGAATTCGGCTCCGACGCGGTGATCGCGCTCGGTCAGGACGGGCTGGTGTCCAACACCGCGAAGTACCTCCCGTACCAGCCGCTGATCGGCATCAACCCGGACCCGGCGCTTTTCGACGGCGTGTTGCTGCCGTGGAATGCCGACGATACCGAAAAGGTCCTCGGCCTGACGATCGCCGGCAAGGCGAAGCGCCAGGCGGTGGTGATGGCCGAAGCGCGCTCCAATGACGGACGCCGGCTGATCGCCTTCAACGATCTGTTCGTTGGCGCCTCGACGCATGTCTCGGCGCGCTACGAATTGACCTATGGCGGCAGGACCGAGCGCCAGTCGTCGAGCGGCATTATCATCTCCACGGGCGCCGGCTCTACCGGCTGGCTGCGCTCGGTGATGGCGGGCGCCGCGGGACTGGCCGCGGCCTATGGTGACAACTCCGTGCCGACCGTGCCGCCGCAAGGCTATGACCGCGAAGCCGAACAGCTGTTCTTTTCGGTGCGCGAACCGTTTCCGAGCAACACGACCGGCGTGTCGCTTGTGCATGGCGTCATCACCCGCGACCGGCCGCTGGTGGTTTCTTCGCGGCAGAGCAGGGGCGGCGTCATCTTCAGCGACGGGATGGAGCTCGATTTCGTCGAGTTCAATTCCGGCACCCACGTGACCATCGCGATCGCCGACCAGAAGGCCTATCTCGTGGTGCCATAAGCGCGCCACGTGGGCAGCCAAATCACCGGCCGGACTGAATTCGGCCGCCCTCCATTCTTTGCGAGGCACCATGCCCGACTGTGAAATCAGCTTCGACATGTCACGGATCGATTTCCGGGCGACCTCCGATCTGTTGATGGCGAGTTATTGGGGCGCCGGCCGCAGCGATGACTTTCATCGCCGCGCCTTTGGCAACTCGTTCTGCACCGCGGCCTATATCGATAGGAACCAAGTCGGTTTTGGCCGGGCCATCACCGACCGTACGGTGTTTGCCTATCTCGCCGACATCATCATCTGGCCGCAGCATCGCGGCCAAGGCATTGGCACGCAACTGGTGCGGGCGCTCATCAACCACCCTGAACTCAACACGGTCTCGCACTGGAGCCTGTCGACCAGTGACGCGCATGGCCTTTATGAGAAGCTGGGCTTCAAGGCATCGACCGACGGCCGCTACATGCGCCTCGATCGCAACCCGGAATGAGGCATAGCGAGGGGTTGACCCGCTGTTGTTGCAAAATAACCTCACTGGTTGGACCAGTTACGCTTTGCCACGTGCCCGGCCTTGGCGATCCTTCATGGCGTCTCTATAAGGACCGCTCCGCAAGTGTCTTGCGGGAGGTCTGAATGGCAGTATTTCACATGGTAATGCGAGGCCGCGAAGCCTAGGTCTCACCTGGCGTCCGGCGAAGGTTTGCCCTTCGCACCGATGCCGGGTCGAGTACAGGCTTCTGCCGATGCCGGTCGCCACCCGACAACCCGGGGCGCGCCGCCACCCATGCCGAACCTCCGCAGCCCCGGGCGAATTGCCCAGCGCGGTTTTCAATTTTCAGACCTTACCGGGACCGGGCAGATTTGCGCCCGGATGACATCATGGCTCGTTTTCGAATCGATCTGCGTGCAAGCGCCTTTCGCAGCGTTCTTGGCTTCACGCTCAGCCACTGGCGGCGCCAGCCGTGGCGGCTTTCGCTGATCATGGGCAGCTTCCTGCTGTCGACCATAGCGGACGTGTTGACGCCGCTCTATTCCGGCCGGCTGGTCGACGCCGTCGCCAGCAGTGCGTTGGCTGACGATGTCGCGTGGAATGCGGCAATGGCGGCGTTCTTCGCGCTCATCGCTTTGGCGATGACCGGCGTGGTGCTGCGCAACCTGGCTTTCATGGGCATTGTCGAGCTGACGCTGAAGATGATGGCCGACATCGCCGCCGACGCGTTCCATCGCGTGCAACGCTTCTCAACCGACTGGCACGCCAATAGCTTTGCCGGATCGACGGTGCGCAAGGTCACGCGCGGCATGTGGGCTCTCGACCTGCTCAATGACACCATCCTGATTGCGTTGTTGCCGTCGGTCGCCATGCTGGTCGGCTCGACGTTGCTGCTCGGCTGGTTCTGGCCACTGATGGGGCTGGTCGTGGCAGTCGGCTCGCTGCTGTTCATCACGGTGACGGCGCTGCTGTCGCTCGGCTATGTCGCGCCCGCGGCACGGCTCGCCAACAGCTGGGATACGCGGCTTGGCGGCTCGCTTGCCGATGCGGTGAGCTGCAATGCCGTGGTCAAGGGTTTCGGTGCCGAGACGCGCGAGGAGACGCGTCTTGCCAAGGTCGTCGCCAAATGGCGCGCGCGGACCAGCCGCACCTGGGTGCGCGGCACCATCAACGGCACGACGCAAGGCGCCATGTTGCTGGTGCTGCGGACGGCAGTAATCGGCCTGTCGCTGATGCTGTGGGCCTGGGGCCAGGCAAGTGCGGGCGATGTCGCCTTCGTGCTGACCTCGTTCTTCGTGCTGCAGGGCTACCTCAGGGACATCGGCACGCATATCCGCAATTTGCAGCGTTCGGTCAACGACATGGAGGAACTGGTCGATTTCCAGTCGCAACCGCTCGGCATCGAGGACCGGCCCGGCGCCAAGCCGATCCGGATCACGCATGGCCACATCGCCTTCGATAACGTCACCTTCCACTATGGCTTCCACTATGGCAGCCATCGCCTGCCGCTCTACCGCGATTTTTCGGTGGAGATAGCGGCGGGCGAGCGGGTCGGACTGGTCGGCCATTCCGGCTCGGGCAAGACGACCTTCGTGAAGCTGATCCAGCGTCTCTATAATGTCAGCGGCGGCAGGATCCTGGTCGATGGCCAAGACATCTCCCAGGTTGCACAGGCGTCGCTGCGCGCGCAGATTGCCATCGTCCAGCAGGAGCCCATCCTGTTCCACCGCTCGCTGGCGGAAAACATCGCCTATGCCCGTCCGGACGCCACGCAGGCCGAGATCGAGCATGCCGCCAAGCTCGCCAGCGCGCACGACTTCATCACCAGCCTGCCGAAGGGCTACGGCACGCTGGTCGGTGAACGCGGCGTGAAACTGTCGGGCGGCGAGCGCCAGCGGGTGGCGATCGCACGCGCCTTCCTGGCGGATGCGCGCATCCTGATCCTGGACGAGGCGACATCGAGCCTCGATTCGGAATCGGAAGTACTGATCCAGCAGGCGATGGAGCGGCTGATGGTTGGCCGCACGACGCTGGTCATCGCGCACCGTCTGTCGACGGTGCGAGCGCTGGACAGGCTGCTCGTGTTCGACCGTGGCAAGATCGTCGAGGAAGGCTCGCATGACGAGCTGATCCGGCTGAAGGGCGGCATCTACCGCCGCCTGTTCGAGCGGCAGGCGCTGGAACTGACCAAGGGCCTGGTGATCTGAGCTGAACGCAGAGCCCTATCCGAGGGATAGGGCTCTGCCTGGTTCATCCAGGCATTCGCTCGAATGGCTGAAGCGCTGGGTCGATCGTGTCCCAGGCGTGGCCGCGCACGGTGTAGGTGACCGCCTGCGGGTCGAACTGGCCGGGATCATCGAGGCTCGTGGCCTGGATAGCCGTCACCTCCGGCATGGCGACGAACGTTACGTAGACCGGCGTGCCGCAGGTCGGGCAAAAGGCCTGGGCTTTTTCATTGCCGCTGTCGGCGATCATCCGCCACGTGCTCGGCTCGCCGGTGATCTTTACGTCAGCGCGCCGGCCGAAGGTCACATAGGAACAATGGCCAGTACCGCTGCGCTTTTGGCAATCGAGGCATTGGCAGTGGTTCTGAAAGATCGGCTCGCCGCTGGCCTCATAGCGGATCGCGCCGCAGGCGCAGCCGCCGGTAAAGTGCTTGGTCATCATCGTTCTCCGCGGTTGCTTCAGGCCGATTTCGGCTTGGCGAACAGGTCGATGCCCGTGCCGGTTTCGAGGAAGGATTTCATGCTGGACAGCACGGCCGGCCAACCCTGGCTGATGCCCTTGGCCATGCCGCTGCCGGCTTCGAGCTCGTCATGGCTGACGGTCAGCTTGACCATGGTGTCGTATTCCTCGATGGCGAACGTCACCTGGCTGTGCTTGGTCGGATCGTCGGCCTGCGAGGCGTTGGCCCAGCTCATGACCAGCCGGGTTGGCGGCGAGATTTCGACGACCTTGCCAACGAGTTCGACGGTCCGTTCGTCATTGGCGCGGATGTGTTCCCATTTCGAGCCGGGCTTCCAGTCGGAGACGTTTTCGTGGCCCCAGTAGCGCTTGGCGATATCGGGCCTGGTGATGGCTTCGAACACCTTTTGTGGCGTCGATCTGATGTAGGTCACGTAGACAAAACTGGTGGTTTCCCGGGTCATTGGTCGTCTCCTTCGAGTTCTTGTTTCAGGTCGTGCAGCAGGCTCAGCCGCTGCCGTTCGAATTTTCGCACCCACCGCTCGTAGACTTCGTGCAGCGGCACGGGGTTGATGAAATGCAGCTTCTCGCGGCCACGCTTGACCGTGCTGATCAGATTGGCCGCTTCCAGCAGATCGATGTGCTGCGTGGCGGATTGCCTCGCCATGTCGAGATTTTCGCAAAGCTCGCCGAGCGTCTGGCCGTTCTTCTCACACAGAAGATCGAGCAGCATTCTGCGGGTCGGGTCGCCCAGCGCTTTGAAAACCTTGTCGGCGTCCATCGGTCTCACTCATCTTGAAGACACAATATGCAGGTAAATGCCTGCATGTCAAGCTGTGGCTAAGCTTGGCCTGAAGGGGAGGGATTTATAGTGTCGGATTGCTGGCGCGCGGAGCGAAGCACCGAGCCCGGAATCGGGGCAAGAACCGGTGCGGGCGCGCAGGACTATGCAGCGGTGGCTGTGAGCTAGGCTCTAACGACGAACTTGTCGGGATCGGCGCAGAAATGGGCGATGATCTGGCAGAGGTCCGGCTCGTTGACCATGCGTACGGCCTCGGCCCCATTGACCCATTTGCGGGTGCGCGCGCGCTTTTCCTTCCAGCGGTCGGCAACGTGCTCGACCTGCAGCGGAAACACCAGCACTTCGCAAGGGACTTCCTCGCCGGACGCGAGGGCCTTGGCGTAGAAGTAACGACCGGCCTCGAAAAGCGAAATCTTGCCACGCAATCCGGCTTCCTCGCCCGCCTCGCGCGCCGCTGCCTCGCAGAGCGGCTCCCTGGCCTCGGGCCAGCCCTTCGGCAGCACCCAACGCCCGGTGTCTCGGCTGGTGATCAGCATGATCTCGACGCCGTCTTCGTTATTGCGCCATGGCAAAGCGGCAACCTGCAGGCGACAAGGCGAAGTGCCGAAGAGCTTGCGGACCCTTTCAGCCAGATGGTCGTGTGTCGCCGGTGTCGTCAGCATCAGTGAAAGCTACCCCAGCCCTCAGAATCGTTAGCCGCCGTATGAATCTTACCGACAAGTGTAAGTCTTAAAAGTAAAAAACATCACACCAACCGTCCAATCCGCCAACAGGCGTCGATTCGACAGAATAATGTGCCTTCCAGTGTCTGTTTTCATAGCAGACGGGGCGGGTTTGGCCGTCTGGGCAGAAATGGGGCTGGCGCGAATCAGCCGGCGTGATCGTCGGCGATCGGCTTCTGGTAGGTGAAACCCATGTCCCAGGGAAAGTAGATCCAGGTGTCCTGGCTGACTTCGGTGATGAAGGTGTCGACCAGCGGCCGGCCTTTCGGCTTGGCGTAGACGGTGGCGAAATGCGCCTTGGGCATCATGGCGCGCACGATGCCTGCCGTCTTGCCGGTGTCTGTGAGGTCGTCGATGATCAACACGCCCGCGCCATCATCGGCGAGCAGCGCCGGCGTGATCTCCTTCAGCACCTGCAATTGCCCCTGGCTGGTGTAGTCGTGATAGGAGGCGACGCAGACCGTCTCGATGACGCGTATGCCGAGTTCGCGTGAGATGATGGCAGCGGGAACCAGGCCCCCACGGGTGATGCAGACGATGGCCTTCCACTGACCCTTGTTGGCGCCGGCAAGCCGCCAGGCGAGCGCCCGGGCATCGCGGTGGAACTGGTCCCAGGAGACCGGAAAGGCTTTTTCGGGAAGGGACATTCTGCACTCCGCGCGCAACATTGTGGAATGCGCGCGGAATTAACTGGAAAGTCAGGGCATTGGCAAGGGCGGGGCCAGCTGTGGAGTTACCGCGACAAAAAGGCCGCAACCGGCACGCTGCGCAACACGGTGCGCGTGACGCCGCCGAACAAAAGCTGACGCAGCCAGGAATGGCTGTAGGCGCCGAGCACCAGAAGGTCGGCTCCGGTCTCGGCGATCCGGGTCTGGATGACGTCATCGACCGAAGCATTACCCGATTTCTGCACCGACACGCTGACCGTTGCGCCATGCCTGGAGAGTGCCGCGGCGATCTCGGCGCCGGCGGCTTCCGGGTTGTCATCCAGCGTATCCGGCGGATCGATGACCAGAATGTCGGTCTTTTCGGCCTCGATGATGAAGGGCAGCGCGTCGAAGGCGGCACGCGCCGCCTCCTTGCTGCCGTTCCAGGCCAGCAGCACATGTTTGAATGTGGTGACCAACGGCCCCTCATGCGGCACCACCAGCACTGGCCGGCCGGCATCGTAAACCAGCGTGTCGACATCGGCGCTCGTGTCGCCCCCGGTCTCGCGCTGCGCGGCAATAATCAGATCGGCGGCGCGCACGCTGGAAATACCCGTCAGCGCGCTGTCGCCGGAAAAGCTCTCGAGGCTGCGCCATTCGAAGGAAAGGCCGGAATTCTCGATCCGCCCAACGAAAAGCGCCTGCAATTTCTCGGCGCGCTCGCGGTTCATGTCGGCGGAGACCTGCAGGAACTCAGTGTCGGGGAAGCCGGTTGCCGAGGTGTAGGGAACGGGCAGCGCTTCGGCATGGATGCCGATGAGATGGCTCTCGAACCGGTCGGCAAGCGGGATGGCGCAGTCGAGCACGCGTTCGGCGTCCTGTTCGTTCTGCAATATGGCGACGATGGTCTTGAAGCGCATGCGAAATCCCTCAAATCTGCCAGCGCGTGCTGCGCCCGAGGGAAAACGTGGGAGTGCGGTGCTTGGTTCCGGCCCGGCGATGGTCCGCGAACCCAGGGTCAATTGGCGGCGGTGAAGCCGGCCACCATCGCCTCGACGTCCTTGCGTGCCGAATCCAGCGCCTCCTGGCTGCGGGCGCGGACCACCAGCTCCGTCCAGAATTTGCCGTCGCCATATTTCGGATAGGAGCCGATGATGGTGTCGGGATGCGCCTTCTGGATGTCGCCCAGGGGACCGCCGATCAGGCCTTCGCCGAACGGGCAATGGACGGTGGCCGACAGCATCTTGGTGCCGGCCTTCAGCGTCGGCACGACATTGTCGAGCATGGCCTGGAAAATCGCCGGCACGCCGGCCATGACATGGACGTTGCCGATGCGAAAGCCGGGCGCGACGGAGACCGGATTGTCGATATGGTCGGCGCCGCGCGGCATGCGCGCCATGCGCTTGCGGGCCTCGGTGTATTCGATGCCGCGCGCGGCATAGCTCTCGCCCAGCATGGCATAGGCCTTGGCGTCGTATTCGCACGGCACCCCAAAAGCCTTGGAAACGGAATCGGCGGTGATGTCGTCATGCGTCGGGCCGATGCCACCGGTGGTAAAGACATAGGTGTAGCGGGCGCGTACGGCATTCACCGCAGCGACAATCTCGTCCTCCTCGTCGGGAACGATGCGCACTTCCTTCAGGTCGATGCCGATGGCCGTCATGATGTCGGCGAGGTGGCCGATATTTTTATCCTTGGTGCGGCCGGACAGAATCTCGTCGCCGATGACAAGCATGGCGGCAGTGACGATTTCAGGCATGGAAGGCTCCGGCAAACAGGCCCGTTGGCAGACAAGGTCGCCTGAGGCAGAAAGAAGGTCGCCTGAGATAGCGCGCCATCGAACTGGCGGCAATGCCGACACAAGCCGCCATCTGCCTTGCCGAGCGTTCGTCAGTGGGTGATGGTGCGCGCCGGTCCGCTTCCCGGGTGAAAACATGCTGGTATCGATTCTGCTTTGGCTTGTCGCCGGCCTGTCCGTGCTGGCTCTCGTCATCGTGGCCTGTCTGGTGGCCGCTACGCTCTGGATTGCCGCCAAGGCCGAAAGGCTGGTGCCGGCCAGCGGAAACTTCGTCGAGATCGACGGCAGCCGCATCCATTATGTCGAAACGGGCGAGGGACGGCCGATCCTGTTCGTGCACGGACTTGGCGCGCAACTCCACCAGTTTCGCCACACGCTGTTTGAGCGCTTTGGCCCTGGCTACCGCCTCATTGCACTCGACCGGCCGGGATCGGGCTATTCTGTTCGCGCGCGAGGAGCCACCGGCCGTCTGCCTGAACAGGTCGAGATCATCAGGCGCTTCATCGAAACACTCGGGCTGGAAAGGCCGCTCGTGGTCGGGCACTCGCTGGGGGGCGCCGTCGCGCTGACCCTGGCCTTGGAGCATCCCGGCGCGATTTCCGGCATCGCTTTGCTGGCGCCGCTGACGCATCTGGAAGCCGGCGCCCGCGAGAAAGCGGGCCTGCTCTATATCCGTTCGCGGCTTTGGCGCTGGATCATGGCCTACACCGTCGCGATACCGACAAGCCTCAGATATGCGCGGCAGACACTGGAGTTCATCTTCGCGCCGCAGGCCGTTCCCGCCGACTACATGATCGATGGCGGCGGATGGCTCGGGCTGAGGCCAAGCCATTTCCATGCAACCTCCACCGATTTCGTAGCGGTCGAACAGGATCTTGGCCGCATCGAAGAGCGCTATGAAGAGATCGCCATGCCGGCCGGCATTTTCTTCGGGACAGCCGATCGCGTCATCGCCATGCGCATACATGGGGAGCCGATGAAGGACAGGATCGAAGGGCTCGATTTCGAGACGGTCGAAGGCCTCGGCCACATGCCGCAATTCGTCGAGCCGGACCGCGTCATCGCCTTCATCAAGCGCATTGCCGAGCGGACATTCGCCGGCCAAGACCTCACCACAGCCTCACAACAATTTCACTGAACCATTCGGCTGATATCCGGTTTTACCCCGTGTCGCACCCAAGGCGGCGGATACGGAGTAATTCAATGTACAGGAAAGTTTTTGCAGCATCCGTGCTGACGATCGGTCTTGCCACATCGGCGATGGCGCAGTCATCGGACAGCACGTATTCCAACCATCACAGCTGGTGGCCGTTCGGGAACGAGCAGTCATCGACCGTCGACCAGAGCACCACCGGCAGCATCAATGCCGACGGCAGCCAAGGCTATGGCGGCGCTACGGGGCCGTGCGCCTCCGACCCGTCAGGACCCTATGGAAATGTGAGGCCCAACGTGAACGATCAATATTGCGGCAAGTGATCAAGCCGCGGCTTCGACTGACCGGCAGGATGTCCCGCCTGTTTGTTTTGACACGCAATTCCCAAGGGAATTGCTTAGGCGAGCATCCATGGCCGGCAGCGAAAGCTGAGGGGCAAGGATCAGTCGGAAACTTCGGTCTGCGGCCGGTCGCGGCCGTCGGCCAGTTCGTCGTGCCACTTGCCTTCGGCATCCTCATACTGGATGCCGTCCGTGGCGCCGGCGATCTGCTGTTCGGCCGAGGCGATCTCGGCGGCGCGCAGCGCATCCTGGTGGGTCGGGAATGTCTCCGAGAATGTCGAACCGACCTTGTAGGCCCAGCCCCCGTCATGCTCGACGATCTTGTAAGTCAGCTTCGCCATGGAATCCTCCGGTTCGTCCGTCCGCTCAATGCGGCCCGTTTTTCATTGCAATTTGGGCTTCAATGCAACTTGGCGTCTGGCAGCCGGTCTTCGGGAACCAGCACTTCCGATTCCTTGGCCGCTTCGATCAAAGCCCTGCGTGCATCGGCCGTCGAACGATAACCTTCCAGCACTTTGAGGCAAGTGTCGAGAGCATCACGATGGCGCGGGCCGCGATTGAGCGGCCACACCGTCATCAGACACTCCGCCGCTTCCTGGGTGCTGCGGATCTGGCGATATTTGCCGACATGGCCGAGTTCGACCACGACCGGGGTTTCAAAAGGTTTGTTATCCATGATGGCCGCAACGCAAAGCAGCCAATATGGTTGCAAAAGTGGCCGTCAGCCTGCGCCCAAACGTCTCACCAACCGCAATCGTTGGTCTCAGTAACCGCAGTCGTTGCGCAGCCAGTGGGCGTTGGCCCAGCCGGTCCGTCCGCCGATTTCGACCTGGTACCAGTTGCCGCGGCGGTCGAAAATCTCCGTGTGGTCGCCGTTGAACAATTGCCCGATCATGCGCGACGACGAGTTCGGCCGTACGCGCACGGCGAGAAACCCGCTGCCGGTATCCAGATCGTAGTGCCTGGACAGGCCGTGCACCGTGCCTTCGCAATATTGCGCGCCGACCGGAGACGACGCGGCGAACGACAGTGCGACCACCAGAGCGGCTGCCGCCGGATAGATTGCCCTTGATGCCATGGACTTTGCTCCCAATCCGGCCGCCAAGGCGGCCTGCCCCCAGGGACTATAGCGGGCGGATTAACGCGAAGCTGCGGCAATCTGTCCAGCAGATGCGTTTGGCGCATCCGTCGGCGCTGCCTGTTCAGCCCTTCGTCCAATGCTGCATCGTCGTCACCGAGCGGGCGAGCTGTGGCGCGGGATGGATTTTCTCGCTGAAGGTGGCGGCGGCGCGCCAGCCCCAGCGCGGATCGGCGAGGAAGGCGCGGGCCAGCGCGACTATGTCGGCGCGGCCGTCGGCGACGATCGCCTCTGCCTGCGAGGGATCGTCGATCAGGCCGACAGCCCGTGTCGGGATGCCGGCGCCCTTGCGCACCGCTTCGGCCAGATGCACCTGATAGCCGGCGCCGGTCGGCAGCTTCTGCAACGGCGAATTGCCGCCGCTCGAACAGCAGATATAGGCAACATCAAGCGCCTTCAAGGCTTTGGCCACCTCGATCGCCTCTTCGACCTCGAAGCCGCCATCGACCCAGTCCTTCACCGACAGGCGGGCGCCAAGCATCAGGTTTGGAACTGCCTTCCTCACCGATTTGGCGATCTCGATGAGGAAACGCATGCGGTTTTGCAGCGAGCCGCCCCAGCGGTCGGTGCGCTGGTTGGAAAGCGGCGACAGGAACTGAAAGATCAGATAGCCGTGCGCGGCGTGCAACTCGAGGAAGTCGAAGCCGGCGCGCTCGGCCCGCCTCGCGGCTTGAGTGAAGCGCTCGACAAGCTGCAGGATTTCATCCTCCTCCAGCGCATGCGGCACATTCCAGCCGGTGTCATAGGCGATGGCCGAGGCCGAGACGGTCTGCCAGGGATCCTCGCCCGGCTGCAATGGGCCGCCGCCTTCCCAGGGCTTTCGGTTGGAGGCCTTGCGGCCGGCATGGGCAAGCTGAATGCCGAATTTCGTTTCCGGCGCGGCGACGCGCCTCGCTGCATCCAGCGTGCGCCGGGCGGCCGCCTCGTTGTCGTCGGAATAGAGGCCGAGGCAGCCATGGGTGATGCGGCCGCGCCGTTCGACGTCGGTCATCTCGACGGTGACCATGCCGGCGCCCGACATCGCCAAGTTCATCCAGTGATAGAGATGCCAGTCGCTGGCCGAGCCATCTTCGGCGGAATACTGGCACATCGGCGCCACCGCGATACGATTCGGAAAGGTCAGGCCATCGAGGGCGATCGGCTGGAAAAGCGCTGCGGTCATCAAAAAAACTCCGGAGAGGGACTGCAGCTATTTAGGCGATGGCAGTTGCCGGCACCAGACACGAGGCGGTGAAAGCTTCGCCGTTCCGGTTGCGCGCAAAACCGTTCGCGGTTACGCCATGGCGCCGACAGCTTGGAGCTCATCATGGAAGATCGTATCCGCATCCGCTCGGAGGAAGTCCTGTCCGACGACTGGGCGGTCCTGAAGAAGACTGTTCTCGATTACCGTCGGCGCGACGGGCAGTGGGAGACGCAGATTCGCCAGACCTACGATCGTGGCGACGGCGCGGTGATCCTGCCTTTCGATCCCGAGCGTCAGACGGTGCTTCTGGTGCGGCAGTTCCGCTACCCCGCCTACGTCACCGGCCACCGCGAACCGCTGATCGAGGCCTGCGCCGGCCTGCTCGACAAAAACGATCCCGAAACCGCCATCCTCAAGGAGGCCGAGGAAGAGCTCGGCTATCGCCTACAGAACATCGAGCGGCTGTTTTCCCCCTATATGAGCCCGGGCAGCGTCACCGAACGGCTGTGGTTCTTCGTGGCGCGCTATTCACCCGCCGACCGCATCTCGGCCGGCGGCGGCGCGGCCGACGAGGGCGAGGACATCGAGGTTCTGGAAATGCAGCTTGATGAAGCGCTGGCCGGCATTTCAGACGGCCGCATCATCGATGCCAAGACGATCATCCTGATCCAGCATTTGAAACTGTACCCGATGAAGGGCTAGCTCGGCGAAGCTCGACGTGCCTCACTGCTGCGGGCAGGGTGGCCGTCCACTTCGCGGATGAAGTTGCGCAAGTTGCAAGGACACCGGAATGGCGCGTGGCGCAAAGGCATGGCTGAAGCGAAACAGCGCGCGGGCATCTCTCCTGTTGCTGAACGCCGCGCTGCTTGTCCGCTATCGCCGGTTGACCCAGCGTTTCCTTGAGCGAATGCGGCATCTGCCGAATTTTGCAGCCCCGGTGAGGTTCACGGAAAAGGTCCACTGGCGCAAGATTTTCGATGACGATCCTCGCTTTATCGGCCTTCTCGACAAGCTCAAGTCCAAGGAAATCGTCAGGGAGCGGCTTCCCGGGCTCGCCATCCCGGAGGTGCTGTGGCAGGGCGACGATCCGCGCCAGATCCCCTTCGATGACCTGAAAATCCCCTACGCCGTCAAATGCAACCACGGTTGCGCCATGAATGTCATCGTTCGCGATCCGGCCAACGCCGACCGGGAGGCGATCATTGCCGAGATGACGGGATACCTTGGCCAAACCTATGGCGCCCGCAAGCTGGAGCGCAGCTATGCGCACATAGAGCGGCGGGTTTTCGTCGAAGCGCTTGTGGGCAAGGACCAGGGCTATGACCCGGTCGACTACAAATTCTGTGTGCTGGCTGGCCGCGTGGCCTACATTGTCGTCGTCGCCTTCCGTTCCACGGTCAAGAATACCGCCCACCTGGATCGCGATTGGCGCCCGCTGAACATCGTCCAGGGCGCGATCGACTCGAGCCTGGAAATTCCCCCTCCCAAGAGCCTGGCGCGGATGATCGAGGCAGCCGAGGCGCTCGGCAGCGAGTTCGACATGGTGCGTGTCGATTTCTACGAGGAGGAGGGGGAGCCGATCTTCGGAGAATTCACGGTCTACCCACGCAGCGGCTTGCTGCAATTCGATCCGGCTGCCTTCGACCGCGAACTGGGCGCGCATTGGGATATTGGCGCGTCAGCTTACCTCAGTCGTTTGCCCAGCCGATTTGCCAAACGATATAAGGCAACGCTGGTCGCCGCCGGCTATCTCGACGTTTGAGATGGCTGCCTTGGTGGCGTGCTACCCGAAGCTCGAAGAGCGAAGGGTGGTGCGGAGAACCCATACCATTAGAGATCGAGGGAAACTGATAGCTCAGCAGGTCAATAGCCGTGATTTCGAAGTGCTGCCTCAACTGAGCCGTAGCGTTCATAGCGACGCCGCAGTCTTCGTCGAGCAAGTTTTCGGCGCGCTTCCTGCTGCGACTCGGCCGATTACCGCTAAGGTTACCGGCAAGCTCTCCCACGTCCGGACTGGGTCGAGATCATTTGAAGAACTCTTTCAGCTTGTTGAGTCGACTGTCGCCAGAGGCCTTCCGGCCTTCAGGACACGCCGCCTCGCCGATCGTATCCTGCTGGATAAAGCGAGGTTCTCAGCCACCATTTTCTCGCTGAGTACCAGCGCGAACTCGGTCTGTTTGATGCGCTGCTGAGCATCAGCGAGTTGCATCGTGAAAAGATCGGTTGCCATTGTTGATCCGGGATCCGCGAGATTCATGATTGCGTAACACATGGCGGCCGAAATCGTTCCTAGTTGTCGGGCGAAGCCGGTGCCGCAAAGGGCGGCTGAGTTTGAACTTCCCACCCGACCAGACGTCCGCGAGCGCCAAGGCATCGAGAGCCCAGTGATCGGAGGGCCACTACGAGCGGGCGCAACCCGACCACTTAAGTGATCAGCCTCGCTACAGCCTTGACAGGTACAGTCGCGGCCTCATCAAGGGGAGGTATCAATGGTCTCGGCGATTGGAAACCAACATCGGCAGGCAGCTGAAACTCGACCGAAACCCGCAAAGACAGAACCGGGCGAAGGATTTGCGCCAGGCAAAAGCGCAGACAGCGTAGGACATCGCGCCAAGGCAATGGCGGCAGAAAGTGGCGACACGGATTCTGGCGCCCAGGGGCGCGCCGCATCGACAATCGCCAGGATGGATATCACCGTTTTGGCTCCACAGAGCGAAGAGCCGCCTTTGGAGTAACCCGGGCGGCCGTGCCGCTGCCTCGGTCCTTGTGCAGCACGACGCGCGCTGGCTACGCTCGGTGGCCATCGTCGTCTCGAAACACTTCGGGCGTTGCACTGCCGCGAGCCGCCTTCGCTGCTGGTCGAGGGGCTGTAACCCTTGGTGAGGCCGGCATCGCCTCGCCGGTCGTTGCGAGCCCACGATCGCGCGGCCAAGCGACCTTCCCTGTGTCGGTCTCTATTTGATACTAGGGGACGGCGGTTTCATCACGGGCAATTGCAGCTGGTCAATGGTTGCGACGATGCCGGCGGCAATGGCTTCCGCCTCATGGATCAGTTCCGGACCATAGAGCCCATTGACCATCTCTTCGCTCGGCAGCACGCCAGGAGGACAGTGCTCTTCCATTGTGCGCCGGATGAGCGTCAGCGCTGCCCGGCATTGGTCGGCTTCGATCTTCATAGCCCTTCAAACATCCAATTCGTCTAAAATGTTCCGGAACTAATTTAGCGCTAGCTAATTGAAGTCGCAGTTCTGCGAGTCAGTGCATGCGTCTGAAATTCAACAAGCCCATGGAACCCGAACTGGTCGACACGCCGCCGATGGGCGATGAATGGATTCATGAGATCAAATTCGATGGCTACCGCACCCAGGTCATCAAGGATGATGACGGGATTCGGCTGATCACCAAGAACGGTTATGATTGGACGGGCCGCTACATCCAACTTGCCGGTGAGGCGGAAGCGATCGAGGCGAAAGACTTCATCATCGACGGCGAGACCATTACGATCAATGAGGCTGGCCTATCCGACTTCCATGCGCATCAATCAGCCGCGACCAGCCGCAAGCCGTCGCGCGATCTGTATCTGCTAGCATTCGACCTCTTGCACCTGAACGGGCATGACTTGCGGAACACGCCGGTGGAAGACCGTCGCGAGATCCTCCGGGCGTTGATCCCGGACGGCGGCCGAATCCAGTTCAGCGAAGCGATGCCGGGCACTGGCGACGCCGTCTTTCATCTGGTCGACCAGGCTGGGCTTGAAGGTATCGTTTCAAAGCGGAAGGGCAGCAAGTATCGGTCGGGTCCGACGACGAACTGGCGCAAGATCAAGTGCTATGCCGAAAAGGAGATGGACATCATCGGCGTGCAGCGCGAGGCCGGCAAGCCTGCCATGGTGCTGATGGCCGACAAAGGCCACTATGCCGGCGGCGCCTTCGTCACCTTCAAGGCGGACAAGCGCCAGCGCCTATGGGACCGCGTGCAAGGCAAGATTGGCGGGCCGGCGCCGAAAGGGCTCAAGAGTGACAAGGCCGAATGGCTAAAGCCGGGCCTGGTCGGCCGCGTGCGGTTCCTAAAGGGCGAGGAGAAGCTTCGCCATGCCAAGCTGCTGGATTTCCGGGAGGAGACTTAGCCCGGAGGCTTGTCCCGGGGCTGTGCCGGTCCTGTCCCGTTCCACTGGATGAACTTCGCCTTCTGGCCGGTGATGGTCTCGATCGACTTCAACAGGGGTCCATGGACCTTACGTAGAGCTTGGTAGTGCTCGCCGTGGTACGCCAGGAGCGGCCCGACGATGCTCTTGTGCAGCGCTTCGGCTGCCGCCAGGAAGCGCTCGATTTCAGCCCGGGAAAGTTGTTCCGAAGGTTTGGTTCTGGCCATTGGCGCTCTCCATTGGGGGGTCGCCGCAACGAGGACTATAATCCTACATGCCGGACTGCCTGACAAGAGGGCTCGCCGGCCTTACCCCGCAGGTAGCAGTAGGGCGACGGCGCCACGCGCAGCCATCAGGAGCAACCACCAGCAAAGATGAGCAACGGCAGGCCCGGCGACCTCCTTTGGCACACGGGACAAACAAGAAGGTCGCCGAGCCTTACCGGCGCTGCTTTGTGAGGGAGACGACGCCGGATGAGATGAGAGTATGCGATCGTGCTAATCTCTGCGAACCATGCGAACGAAGGAAAGCCTTGTGGCACCGACGTTGAGATCAAGGTCGGGCGGGGCGCTGATCGCTGCGGCAGGATTCTTCCAAAGCGGTAGTGAGTCCAGAGCGGAACATTAGCGTCGGCTAACGGTTAATTCGGCAGTGTTCCGAACCGTGATTGGTAGAGCGATGGTGACGTTTCATCTTGTCTATTTTTCCGGCCTCACGGCAGACCAGCTGCTAGGCAGCGCCGTTCCTATCCTGGCGTGTTTGCTGCTTTATAACGCTCTGGCTACGGACGCCTAACTGATGGGTCGGCCAGCGGCCGGCCTCCTTGGCAGCCGGCGATTGCCATCCCGATGCCAACTTCAAGACCTATCACGAGGCCAAAGACAAGCTTGCCGACGAAATCAATGGCGAGGGCCGGACAGGACGCCACACGTCCAGGCAGGGCTCTCTGACGGCATTGGCGATGGCCCGTTGGCAATTCGGGGGTCCATTGTTCCCATTTCTGTTTCTCCCAAAACTGCCCGCTGCCTCACGGTGGCGAGCTTTTTCGTTATAGGGCCCTCCGCGCTGGGCAATCTGTTCCAGGAGCTTCTGTGATGCCTCTATGACGCGGCAAACCTTGGAAAAGGTTTCCGTGGCAGGACCGGGGTACGATTCTAACCAACTACCGCTGTATAGGCCACTAGCGCCCGACGATCCGGCTAATCATGTCGTCATCAGGTGCGCTGTCGGTGAATTCCCGTAGCAGCGCCTTCGCGTGGTCTACCCAATGCTCTTCAGCCAGGTTCAACTCCCGAACGGATCTCCTGAAGGTCTCGCACACCACATCGAAATCGAAGGCGTCAATGCTGTAGCCTTCCTCGTCATGGTCCATCGGCCGCCTCCCCTATGGGGGAAACTGTACGGAATCGTACGAAGCAAGTGCAAGCGCATTCAAAAGCAATTGGCTGATGCCGCCCGATCGTTCCACAATGTGTTGCTAATATGCAGCACCGACTGAATCTCCGATCAGCGGCACTTGTGGTTGGTTCCAACAGCTGCACGTTGACGGCAAGATGCCAAAGCCAACGACATGCGGGCGACGAAGATGGACAAGCGACAAAACACAAGAAATGTTGAGTTGGTCGGTCTTCTGGCCGTGCCGTTGTCAGTTCTAATCACGCTGCTGATAGCTGGAATGATCCTTTGCTGAAATTTTCAAGTGGCAAAAGGCTGGGGCGGCGGGCTTTCCCCTTTGAAAGAAGTCACCATGTCCCAATCCGTCGAACCCCCGATATTGCCAGAGGATAGCCCAGACCGTGGGGTGAACTGTGAAGTCGCATTAGAAGCCGCGTTTGCGGCCTTGGTGACTGCGTCAGAAGCGCAAGGTTGGACGCCACAGGAAACGGCCGCAACTCTTCTTAAAATCGCGACGGAGCATGCCCACCGGGTTAAGGCCGCTGCGGCCCCAGCCGGCTCCTAAGGGAGTGCCTTGACCTGGCCCGCGCGGTCGGTCGCTACCGACAGGAGTGTTGCAGCAGGTATTCCAGCAAGAGTGTTAAACCTCTTCAGTTGCTACCCGCGTCAGCCTTTTCTATGGTAGCCAGTGAGTTCTTACAGAACAAATCCTAAGCATTTCAAATGGTGCGGACGACGGGAATCGAACCCGTACGATCAGAGATCGAGGGATTTTAAGTCCCTTGCGTCTACCAATTCCGCCACGTCCGCAGGCCAGCCCTTTTCAGACGCCAGCGAAAACCCGTCAAGCCATCTTTTGCCGAGTGTCGGACTCATGAAAGGTGGTTCGTGATGGCAAAACAGTTGGTTATTGCCAAAATCTCAGTCGCCGAGAAGGCTCAGAATTTGTAGCTGAGATTGATACCGACCGCGTTCAGCTTCACATCCTGATCGCGATCGTTGAAGGGTTCCGCCACGTCATAGTGCTCGGAGCCGAAATCGTAATAGCGATATTGCGCGCCGACGATGAATTTGTCGGTCAGCGCATAGTCAACGCCGGCGCCCAAGGTCCAGCCGATATTCGTGCGTGTGCCGGCGAACGACGCGCCCGCGACTTGCGACGTTTCGATGCCGGCAAAGGCGACGCCGCCGACGCCGTAGACCAGCACGCGGTCCATGGCGAAGCCCGCTTTGGCGTTTACAGATCCGAACCACTTGATGTCCGTGCGGAATGTGCTTCCAAGGCCTGATACCGCCGTACCGTCGACGGCGGAATAATTGAGCTCCGCCTCGGCGCCGAGCACCGCCTGATCGAACTGCCACAGGCCGGCGACATGGCCCCCGACGAAACCGCCGTCAATATCGGGCGAGATGGAAAACGGCGCGCCTTCCGTCACTGATATGTCGGACTGGCCCCAGCCGTAGCCGGCCTGCAGGCCGGCATAGTAGCCGGTCCAGTCGAAGCCTGGTTCGGTCATCGGCACCGCCATCGGGTCGGCGGCGAATGCCGGCGCGGCCAGAGCGATCAGAAATCCGGCACTGGCAATCGTCAGACACCGCATCGAGTTCTCCGAAAAGGCTGTTCAGAAGGCGCCTTGCCGGAAGGTAATCCTATTCGCCGCAAAACGGAACCCATTGTTCAACAATCGGAAGCACCCGTTGCTGCGCTGGGTGCTCTATCTTGGGGGGCGCTATTTGGCGTCGATGAAGTCCAGCGCCGCCTTGCTATATTCGTCCGGCGCCTGCAGCATGGCGAAATGGCTGGCGTTGGGCAGGATGATGAGCTTGGCGCCCGGAATGACGGAGGCCATGTATTCGGTGTGTTCGCGCTTGATCGCCTCGTCATGGTCGCCGGCAACGATCGCAGTCGGCGTGGTTATCTTGCCGAGCTGTTCCTTGGTCCAGGCCGGCTCCGACTCCCACATGTGGCTGATCTGCGCCACGAAGGCATCGTACTGGTCGGGAGTCTTCGACAGTTTCTTGTAGTCGCGTCCCGAGCGGTCGATATAGGCGGCAAAGGTCTTGTTGGTCAGCACACCCGGATCGACGCCATCGGTGGTGACGTTGGCGGCCTGCGCAAAGAGCCTTGTCAGCCGCTCCGGATGATGCAGCGCGATGTCGATGCCGATAATGCCGCCGTCGCTCCAGCCGACAAGAGCGGTCTTGTCGATCTTGAGATAGTCGAGCAGCGCAAGATAGTCCGACGCCATGAGGTCATAGCCGTAAGCTTGCTCGGTGCGGGTAGAACGGCCATGGCCGCGGCTGTCGGCAATGATCACCTTGTGCGTCTTGGACATCGTCGCCACCTGGCTTGCCCAGATGTCGCCATGGCCAAGGCCGCCATGGATCAGGAGAATCGGATCACCGGCGCCGAAAACGGCATAGTACATCTGGATGCCGTTGACCGGCGCATACCCGCTCTGATCCGGTTTGGGCATCGCCGCCGGCTCCGGCAAGGTCTGCCAACGTTCCTCGGCGGATACAAAGCCGGCCGAGATCAGGAACAGGGTGACGAAGGCGAGTGCTTTCAGGAACCGGATCATGACTTCACCTCAGGAGGTTTCGGGCTCATCACAACAAAAACCCGCCTCGCGGCGGGTCGTCGGCGCAAATCAGCACCATAGCCAGAATGGTAGCATAAGTGGCGGCACAAGCCAAACTGAATGACCGCACCGCTGATGCCTGCCCTCGGGGGTGAGCAGGTGCGGCGCATCCGCCCCGGGCGAATTCTCATCGACGGATTTCGTCCGTGATCGCTGGCCAAAACCTTGCCGGCTTGGCACAGTCGGGCAAACAGGAGTCTTTCATGGCCAAGCAGCCGTCGGCGACGAAACCCAAGCCCTGGACCGAGATGGCGACGCATCTGGTCGACGTCGCGACGGGGCGCAAGCCTGCCGATCTCGTCATTCGCAACGGCCGCTGGGTGAACGTGCACTCCGGCGAAATCATAGCCGGCACCGACATCGCCGTTGCCGGCGGCCGCTTCGCCTATTGCGGGCCGAATGCCAGCCATGCCATCGGCCAGGGCACCAAGGTGGTCGACGCCGGCGGCCGCTATCTCGTGCCCGGCCTGTGCGACGCGCACATGCATGTCGAGAGCGGCATGGTGACCGTCACCGAGTTCTGCCGCGCCGTGATCCCGCACGGCACCACCTCGATGTTCATCGATCCGCATGAGATCGCCAACGTGCTGGGCCTGCCCGGCGTGCGGCTGATGCATGACGAGGCCGTCGCCATGCCGATCAACGTGCACGTCCAGATGCCGTCCTGCGTGCCGTCGGCGCCGGGTCTGGAGCATGCCGGGGCCGAACTGACGGTCGCCGATGTCACCGAGGCGATGACCTGGGAAAACATCATCGGGCTCGGCGAAGTGATGAATTTTCCCGGTGTCGTGGCCAACGATCCGGTGATGTCGGGCGAGATCGCCGCCACGGTGCGAGCGGGCAAGACGGTCGGCGGCCACTATGCGTCGCGCGATCTCGGCCTGCCGTTCCATGGCTATGTCGCCGGCGGGCCGGAGGACGACCATGAAGGCACACGCGCCGAGGACGCAATCGCCCGTGTGCGCCAGGGTATGAAGGCAATGCTGCGGCTGGGCTCGGCCTGGTACGATGTTGCCTCGCAGATCAAGGCGGTGACCGAGAGCGGTCTCGACCCGCGCAACTTCATCCTGTGCACCGACGACAGCCATTCCGGCACGCTGGTGCATGAAGGCCATATGGACCGGGTGGTGCGCCACGCCATCCAACAGGGATTGAAGCCGGTGACGGCGATCCAGATGGCGACGCTGAATACCGCCCAGCATTTCAAGCTGGAGCGCGAACTGGGCTCGATCGCGCCGGGACGGCTCGCCGATCTGCTGATCGTCTCCGATCTTGCCGCCATGACCATCGACGAGGTCTATGGCCGCGGTATCAGGCTGGCCAAGGGCGGCAAGCTCGAGATCGACATTCCGGCCTATGATTACCCCAAATCGGCGAAGAACACCGTCAAGCTCGGCAAGAAGCTGAAGCCAGGCGACTTCGACATTGCGGCGCCCAAGGGCGCCAACGAGGTGCGGGTGCGGGTCATCGGCGTGATCGAAAACCAGGCGCCGACGCGGGCGCTGGAGGCCGACCTGCCGGTCGAGGACGGGCTGGTCGCCATGGACCGCCGCAACGACATCTGCCAGATCGCGCTGGTCGAGCGCCACCGCGGCACCGGAGGCGTCACCAATGCCTTCGTCTCCGGCTTCGGCTATATGGGCGACTGCGCCATGGCGTCGAGCGTCGCGCATGATGCCCACCACATCATCTGCGTCGGCACCAACAAGGAAGACATGGCGCTGGCCGTCAACCGGCTGGGCGAGGTCGGCGGGGGCGTGGTGCTGTTTTCGAAGGGCAAGGAACTGGCGCTTGTCGAAATGCCGATCGCCGGGCTGATGTCGGACGAGCGCGCCGAAATCGTGGCGGCCAAGGCCGAGAAACTCACCGAAGCAATGCGCAAGATGGGCTGCTCGCTCAACAACGCCTACATGCAGCACTCGCTGTTGGCGCTGGTCGTCATCCCGGAACTCAGGATTTCCGATGTCGGCCTGATCGACGTGACGACGTTCCAGAAGGTAGGTTTGTTTATCTGAGATCAGCCCCGGTGCTTGGCTCTCATCCGCCGGTGGCGATGGTCAGCACCTTGAATGGCGTGGTGATGATGATCTCGGCGACGGATCCGACTGCCTTTCCGAGGCCTCGGCCGAGATTGTCGATCTGGCCCTGCGTGGGTTCGTCCGATGCCAGGCCGGCTGGAGCGCGCAGACGGTCGCCGAGCAATTGCACCAGGAACGGGTTGTCGGCGAATTTGGCGTGGTTCAGGCGGTCGCCGCCCTTGATCTGGCTGAGGTCGGCCACAACGACGCCGTAACTGGCAATGTCGGCGGCGTTGCCGTAGTCGCCGACGCGCGGCTTGTCGCCGGATAGCAGGCTGGACAGTCTCAGAGCACGGTCGTCGGCGGAAAGCAGGATGACGAACGGCCTGTCGGGCTTGCCGTAGCGGATCATCTGCTTCTTGAAGACGTCGACATCGATATCGGGCGATGCCAGGACGACACGGCCGAGCTTGCCGTCGAGATCGCGGTCGCCGGTGATGGCGAGCTGGCGCAGCGCTTCCATCGTCACCCAGGTTCCCATCGAATGCGCGATGATGTCGATGCTCTTGACCTTTGTCTTGGCGAGCATCCTGAGCGTCGCTTCGAGGTCGTCGCGCGCGGCGTTGGCGCTGTCCTTGTCGTAGATATAGCCCGTGGTCTTGCCGCTCGAAGCCCACGAAAACAGGATCGGCGTACCCGGATATTCGGTGTCGTGGGCGATCTGCGTCAGCCGGTAGACCCCATCGTCGAAGCCGTTGTTGAAGCCGTGGACGAAGACCAGCGCGCGGTCGCCATTCATGGTGATGTTGGCACCGACGGCCTTGGCGAATTGCGAGGCGTCGCCATAGCGCACGACGTCGGTGGCGGTGAATTGCTTGGCCGGGTTCGAATTGGCCGAGCCCTTGGCGCGCTCGATGGCGCCGACCTGGTGGACCTTCGGCACGGTGACGTCGACGCGGGCGTAGCTGGTGGTCAGCGAGCGATCGCCATCGAACACCTGGCGTGGGTCCTTGGTCGCCTGCTTGCGGGTGGTGGCGACGAAGATTTCGTGGGTGGCCGCGATGTCGGAGGCAGGCACCGAAACCGTCGTCTCGTTCAACAGGTCATGGGTGTTCGGGCCGGCGCAGCCGGCGGCAGCGAGCGCGAACGCAAGGACCAGGACAGTCTTCCATCGCTCGTTCACGCGGGCTCCCGCTGGCGCATTGGCGCCGATTTCAATGTCGTAGAGGCAGAGACCGGTCCGGTCCAGTTGAAAGTGAGCGGGCCGGTCGGCATTCGCGACCTCACGCGGCGACGGTCGCCGCAAGGCGACAGCCTTATTGTCCGAGCGCGCTGATGCGGTCGGTCACCGTCTGGTCGCTGGCAAAGCCGTCATCCTCGCGCAGCCGCTGGCCGATCATCTTCACCAGTTCGGGATTGTCGGCGAACTTGGTGTGGTTGAAGCTGTCGCCTCCCTTGACCTTGGAAAGGTCGACCACGGTGACGCCATAAGCGGCGAGGTCGGCGGCATCCTTGTAGTCGCCGACGCGTGGCCGCGAGCCGGCAATCAGGCCTGAGAGCCGCAGCGCCCGGTCGTCGTCGGAGAGCAGCAGGATGAACGGCTTGTCCGGCTTGCCGTAGCGGCGCATCTGGCTCTTGAAGACGTCGACGTCGATGTCGGGAGAAGCCAGCACGACATCGCCGAGCTTGCCGCCGAGATCGCGGTCGCCGGTGATGGCCATCTGGCGCAGCGTTTCCATGGTCACCCAGGTTCCGAGCGAATGGGCGACGATGTCGATGCGCCGCGCGCCGGACTGCTGCAGCATGCGCAATGTCACCTCCAACTGATCGCGGGCGGCGCTGGCGCTTTCCTTGTCATAGACATAGTCGGTGGTTCTGGCGCCGGATGCCCAGGAAAACAGCACCGGCGTGCCGGGATAGCCGGAATCGTGGACGATCTGGGTCAGGCGGTAGACCGCGTCGTCGAAGCCGGTGTTGTAGCCATGCACGAAGACCATGACGCGGCCGCCGCGCGCGGCAATGTCGGCATTGAGCGCACTGGAGAATTTCGGCTGCGCATCGTAGCCGACGACCTCGGA
This sequence comes from Mesorhizobium sp. LSHC412B00, assembly GCF_000503035.1. Classification (NCBI taxonomy): domain Bacteria; kingdom Pseudomonadati; phylum Pseudomonadota; class Alphaproteobacteria; order Hyphomicrobiales; family Phyllobacteriaceae; genus Mesorhizobium; species Mesorhizobium sp. LSHC412B00. The sequence continues at coordinate 407,668 of NZ_AYWB01000003.1, forward strand.
GGCCATGAAGTACTTCGCTGGGTCGTTGGACCTGCCGCGCGAGCGGCGCTCGATCTGGCCGGTCTGGTGGATGCCGGGAACGGTGACGGTGACGCGGGCGTAGTTAAGCGTCGCCGAGCGTTCGCCGTCGAAAACTTTGTTGGGATCGTCGGATTTCTTGCGTGTGGTGGCAATGAAGATCGAGTGATTGCCCGAGATTTCGGTCACCGGCGTGGACATGACGGCGCTGCCGAGCAGTTCCTCGGTTTTGCGGCCGCCGCAGCCGGCGATCAACAGGGCAAGTGCAAGAATGCAAATCGTCTTCAAACGCACGTCAAAAATTCCACTCCGGCCAAAAGGCCCATATACCCCCGCGGCACCTCCCGGACAGTGAGAGTGCGGCAGAAGTAAGTCGTGTCCAGCCGAAATGTGGTCAGCGTCGAGCCACGGTCATCGCACTGTTGCGCGAAAGCCAGAATGGCGGCAGGAACGCAGGGATGTTGGAGAAGGGCAATACCTCGGGCTTGAGCCTGATGCCGAGCACATCGCCCATGAAGGCGCGGCGCGCCTCGATGCGGCGCCATGCCTCGGGATAGCGGGCCGCGATCTCCTCGCGCAACGCCTCATCGGCAAGCGCGATACCGTCCTCGATGTTGGTGGTGAAATAGCTGGTTCCGGTCGCCGGAATGATGTCGACCTGCAGCGCCATGCCGGACCGCAGTTTGATGTCCGAGCCGGAAAACACCGGCGAATGCATCCATTCGTCGATATGGACGAGATGGCCGGGATTGAGCGAGACGCCGAAGAACGGGTCCCCTATGCGGTCATGCACGGCTTTCCAAAGCGCTCCGCCGGCAGCCCCGATGCCGATGGTCTCGTACCAGTCGACGACGGCGGCGAAATAGGGCGCGACCAGCTTGTCGATATAGTCGTCGATCTCGCGCGGCAGTTCGGCCGCGCTCTCGACCAGGAAGCCGGCGCGGGCGTTGAGCGAGCCCTGGATGCCGTACGCCATGGTGACGGGATCGCCGCGCTTGATGATGTCGAGGTGCGGGCTAGGCAAGCCGTAGGGCGCACGCCTGCCGGCGGACAGCATCGGGTGGCAGCAAAGGGGCAGGCCGTTGATCCCCATCAGCCGCGCGGCCTGCAATTCGCTCATGCCGGGCTCGATATTCCCAAGCACGTTGCGCAGGCCCTGCGAGGAAAAGGTCGCGGCGAATTCGAAGGACGCCAATTGGTCTGCCCCGTTGATGGCGCGTAGACCGTCGGATGGATTCATCAACAGGTTGGCGGCGTTGACCACCGCGCCTCTGTCGCCGGCCAGTGTGCGCAGCGTATCGGCGATGAAGGACGGCAGGTCGAGCGTCGTCTCGCCAAAGCCGCCATCGCCGGGGCCGAACGGCTTCCAGCCGATGGCGCCGATCTGCTGGCCGGCTTTCAGGCCGCAGGCGGCAAGTGTGTCGGCAAGCGAGGCGGAGCGGTCGCGTGGCTGCGCCGGCAGCGAGAAGGTCTGGTAAAGGACGCGCTCGTAAGGCCCGTCGCAGATTTCGGCATAGCCCCAACCCTCATTGCCGACGAGAAGCTTTGGCTGGCTGCCGGGAACGATGACCAGCAGCGTCTCCTCGAAACGCGGATCGTAACCACTGAGATAGGCGACATTGGCCGCGTGCTCGCGGTCGCCATAGACGGCAAAGGCGTCGAGCCCGGCCTTGGCGCCGCGCGCCAGCAGAGCCTCGATGCGTGCTTCGTAGGTCCGCCGCTGAACTAGCGGCATCACTGTTGGCTCGCCGAATTCAGGAAGGTCTACTGTCTTCAGGGCGACAGCCGAAACAGGCATGAAGATGGCTCCAATGGATTTCCTGCTGGCGCGTCAAAGCGGCCGCGCCGCATCGGTGGCTGCAAACGGCGAATTGTGCAATAGGCTTCGCCTTCGAACCATTCCATCCAGAGGTGACGGCGCCATGAACAGTTTCTCCTCCCGTGTCGCCACCGCCGCAGCCGCGATCCGCGAGATCTTTCCCGAAACGCCGCTGCAGGAAAACGACTATCTGTCGAAGAAGACGGGGGCTCGGGTGCTGTTGAAGCGCGAGGATCTTTCGCCGGTGCGCTCCTACAAGATCCGCGGCGCCTTCAACTTTTTCCGCAAGGCGCTTGCCGCCGGCAACGAGGCCGAGCTGTTCGTCTGCGCCTCGGCCGGCAACCATGCGCAGGGCTTTGCCTTCGTCTGCCGCCATTTCGGCAAGAAGGGCGTGGTCTTCATGCCGGTGACGACGCCGCAGCAAAAGATCGACAAGACGCGGCTGTTCGGCGGCGATTTCGTCGAGATCAGGCTGGTCGGCGACTTCTTCGACGACTGCTACCGCGCCGCCTTCGAATTCACCGAAAGTTCCGGCGCGCATATGGTGCCGCCCTTCGACCACAAGGACATTATCGAGGGGCAGGCGACGGTCGCCTATGAGATCGCCGGCCAGATGCCAGGCGCGCGCATGCCCGACATCATCATGCTGCCGGTCGGCGGCGGTGGCCTGGCCGCGGGGGTGACGCACTATTTCGCCGATCAGCAACGTGACGCGCGCTACGTCTTTTGCGAACCGGCCGGTGCGCCGAGCCTGCATCAGAGCCTCGCCAGCGGCAAGCGCGTCCGGCTCGCCAATGTCGACAATTTCGTCGACGGCGCGGCGGTGGCCGAGATCGGCCGCGAGCCGTTGCGCCACCTCAAGGAGTTCGCCGCTCAGGCGGTGCGGCTGATCCCTGAGAACCGGCTCTGCGCCACCATGATCGAGATGCTCAACATCGAAGGTGTGGTGCTGGAGCCGGCCGGTGCCTTGGCGATCGACGCGTTGAAGGATTTTTCGCGCAAGGAAATCCGCGGCAAGACCATCGTCGCGGTGGTGTCGGGCGGCAATTTCGATTTCGAGCGGCTGCCCGACGTGAAGGAGCGGGCGCTGCGCTTCGAGGGGCTGAAGAAATATTTTATCATCCGCTTTCCGCAGCGGCCGGGCGCGCTGCGCGACTTCCTCGAACTGCTCGGTCCCGACGATGATATCGCCCGCTTCGAATATCTGAAGAAATCGGCACGCAATTTCGGCTCTGTGCTTATCGGCATCGAAACCAAAGACCGGCGTAACTTCGATCTGCTGAGGGCAAATTTCGAGGCCGAGGGCGTGCACTATCAGGACATCACCGACAACGAGACCCTGGCCGGGTTCATCATATGAGCGGTACAGCCTGCCACCCGAAGCTCGAAGAGCGAAGGGTGGTCTTCGTCGCACTGTTCTCCGGCATCAATGTCGGCGGCAACCGCATCGTCCAGATGGCGGAGTTGCGGGCGTTATTCGAGGCGCTAGGCTTCACCGATGTCGCCAGTTATGTGCAGAGCGGCAATGTCGTGTTCCGGACCAAGAAGGGCGACGCCGCCACGCTGGCGAAACAGATCGAAATGGCGTTCGAGAAAAAATGGGGCTTTCACTCGCGCATCATGGTGCGCGATCTCTCCTGGTTCGAACGGTTGGTGAAGGAGAATCCTTATCCGGAAGTCGCCGGCGATCCGACCAAGCTTCACGCCTACACGCTGGAGCGCCAGCCGACGGCGGACGAGATCGCCAGGCTTGCCGAAAAATGCACCGGCCCGGAAAGCTTCGAGGTCAGGGACGACGTGCTCTACCTCAAGGCGCCGGACGGGCTCGGCAAATCGGTGTTCGCCGGGCTGATCCCGCGCGTGCTGAAAGTGCCCGGCACCGCGCGCAACTGGCGCTCGGTGCTGGCGCTGCTGCAGATGGCGCGTTCGCTTTGAATCGCTTAGATCTGCATTGCGGTCGCAATGCTAATTAAGTCTCGGCTAAACAACAAGGGCGGCGCGGCGGCGACTCACTACAAATTGAGTTATGGCGATACTTTCGATTTTGACGGGGTGCCCGACCCGGACAGCAGCGCATCGAGGAGCGGAGGCCGCTTCGGCTATACGATCGGTGGCGGTGTCGAATGGGCCTTCGCCGACAAATGGACCACGAAGCTGGAATACCAGTACTTCGACTTCGGCAAGGTCCGTTTGACAGATATCGAGGGCAACGACAAGATCGACGCCCATACGATCAAGATCGGCCTGAACTACAAGTTCTGATCGATCCGTCGTTCCGACAATTCAGATGGCGTCGCAACCAAGTGACGCCATAACGTTGTCCGGGGCTGGCAGCTTCCGGCGTTCGGCGTTGCGGCTGACAGCAGATCAGGTCGCCGGAGCCTGCTTCCACTCGAAAGTCAGCTCCTCGCGGAAGGCGAAGCGCTTGATGTGATCGGCAACGACGCTCTCCATGCGCTCCAGCGATCCACTTTCATCCGTCGACACCGTGATATGCAGCGCTGCCGCATCGGCATCGAGAACCGTGCGGCCGAGCGACAGATCGATGGTGCCGTGGTTCGGATCGAATTCGACGGGAAATTTGTGCGCCCAGTGCTTGCACAGCTGCTGCAAATAGCGGCTGGCATATGCGGTGGTGACATCGGCACGGCTGGTCGGCATGAACGAATTCTCCTGGATGAGGCACTGGCTTTGCTTGGCTGGCGCGACAGGCAGGTAAATAGGTGCCGTTGGTCGAAATGGCAAAGGCGGCCGGCTTGTCGGCGCGGCCGCCTCGCTCAAGATGGCGTGATCGCTACCAGGTGCCGGTGTTCGGCATCGATGCCCACGGCTCGGCCTTGGGCTTGGCCGGGCCCTTCTGCAGCAGTTCGAAGGAGATGCCGTCCGGCGACTTGACGAAGGCCATGTTGCCGTCGCGCGGCGGCCGGTTGATGATGACGCCATTGTCCATCAGATGCTGGCAGGTGGCGTAGATGTCGTCGACCTCATAGGCGAGATGGCCGAAATTGCGGCCGCCCTTGTACTCCTCCGGATCCCAATTGTAGGTCAGTTCGATCAGCGGCGCCTTCTCAGTGATGCCGCTTTCTACATCCTCGGAGGCGGCGAGGAAGATCAGCGTGAAGCGGCCCTGCTCGTTTTCGTAGCGGCGCACTTCCTTAAGGCCGAGCTTGTTGCAGTAGAAATCAAGCGAGACATCGACGTCGGCGACACGGACCATTGTGTGGAGGTAGCGCATGGGATTTCCTCGGGGATGTTTGGGTTGCGAGGCAACATAAGGTCCACCCCGCCGAAGGGCAACGAGCATCGGACTGGAAAAGTGGTCACCGGTTTTGGAAAAATCAGATTGCTCTGACAAAAGCGCCGGACACAAGTGGTTGCCGATTTCGGCAAAATCCCTTGCAAATTGCCGACCGGTTGACCGCCTTGATGGATCGTCATTGCTGCCGGCAGCGACGCCGGCAAACAACAAGTCAGCTATTCCTGTATTCAACCGTGAAAAAAGGCACGGCAGGTCTTGCACACCCCGGAAGCGGCGGTGTTAATCTAATGTCAAGAATCACTTGCGGTTTTCTTGAAAAAAGGGGGCGTTCTTATGGGGGATAAGGCCTCTTTCACGAGGCGGGATGAGAACCTTGACGGCGCCCTGAAGCGCGACAGTGGCGGCGATAGCGCCGACCTTGTCGAAATCGCCGGCGCCATCAAATGGTTCGACGTGGCCAAGGGCTACGGTTTCATACTACCCGATGACGGTTCTTCGGGCGACATCCTCCTCCATGTCACCTGCCTTCGAAAGGACGGTTTTCAGACGGCATTGGAGGGCGCGCGTGTCGTGTGCCTTGTCAAGCATGGCGACCGTGGTTTGCAGGCGTTCCGGGTGCTGTCCATGGACACCACCACCGCGGTCCATCCGGCTGAGATGCAGGAACAGCGCACCCATGTGGCGGTGACGCCGGAAAGCGGGCTCGAGCGGGCGCTGGTCAAGTGGTTCAACCGCACCAAGGGTTTCGGCTTTCTGACGCGCGGCGAGGGCACCGAGGATATCTTCGTCCATATGGAGACGCTGCGCCGCTATGGCATCACCGAGCTCAGGCCCGGACAGGTCGTGCTGGTGCGTTTCGGACGCGGTGACAAGGGCCTCATGGCTGCCGAGATTCACCCCGATATGGGCACCTTGCCGGTCGCGCATTAGGACGCGAGCCCTTACGATGAACTCCAGCCGACCAATTCAGGACGGCTCTTTTTCTTGGTTTCACCACGATCTTATCCGAATACCTGAGACCACTTTTAGGGATCATGGTCTTTGGTCGAGGATTTCCAATGGCGTACAGGAACTGGCTGACAGCGGGCGCGCTCTGCGTCATCGTTGCGGTAGCCGCAGGCGCTTACTTCTATTCCGGGCAGCCGACCGCATCCCAGCAGACGATCGCCGGCGGTCAGGCGATGATCCTTCCCGTCGATCCGACACCCTTGGTCGTGGCGACGAAAGGCGGCGATAGATCCTTTTCGATCGAAGTCGCCGACACCGACTCGGAACGCGAGGCCGGCCTGATGTATCGCCAGGATATGGCCGACAATCATGGCATGCTGTTCGTCTTCGAGATGCAGAAGCAGGTCGGCTTCTGGATGCACAACACGCCGATGCCGCTCGACCTGATCTTTGTTGGACAGGACGGCAAGGTCCGGGCCGTCAAGCACGGCACTCCATTGTCCGATGCAGTCATCTCGCCGGGTGTGCCAGTGCGCTTCGTGCTGGAGCTCAAGGCCGGCACCGCCGCCAAAAACGGCATCGACCATGGCGATCTGCTGCGCCATCCGGCCGTCGGCACGGTGTACGGCCCCGGCATGCCGCCATCGGACAAGGGCAACGCGTCCACGCCCGGCGCCGGCTGAGCCGCTCCCGATGCAATTCTTCTCCCATGACGGGTTCGACTTCGCCTTCCTCGACCGCCTGCCGGCGTCGGGGGCGGGCGATCCGGTGCTGATGATCCACGGCTTTGCCTCCAGCCACTATGTCAACTGGGTATCGCCCGGCTGGTTCAAGACGCTGAACGATGCCGGCTATCGCGCCATCGCCTTCGACAATCGCGGCCACGGCTCGTCGTCGAAAAGCTATGACGAGGCCGACTACACCCCGGCCAAAATGGCTTCGGACGCGGCGGCCCTGCTCGACCATCTCGGCATCGGCCGCGCGCATGTCATGGGCTATTCGATGGGCGCGCGCATCGCGGCGTTCCTGGCGCTGTCCGATCCCGACAAGGTGGCGACGCTGGTCTTCGGCGGCCTCGGCATCGGCATGGTCGACGGCGTCGGCGACTGGGATCCGATCGCCGAGGCGCTGCTGGCCGACGATCCGGCCGCCACCAGCCATCCGCGCGGTCGCTCCTTTCGCGCCTTTGCCGATCAGACGCGCAGCGACCGCCGGGCATTGGCTGCCTGCATCGCCACGTCGCGCGAACTGCTCAGCGAACACGACATGACGCGCATCGCCCAACCGACGCTGATTGCGGTCGGGACGACAGACGATATCGGCGGCTCGCCCGACGAGCTCGCCGCGCTGATGCCGAATGCCAAGTCATTTCACATCGACGGCCGTGACCATATGCTGGCGGTGGGCGACAAGACCTTCAAGCAGCGGGTTTTGGAGTTTTATGCCGAGAATCCGCTTTAACCGGTAAGCGATTTTCGGGCGATATGGATTGGGCGGCCGGCGAGGGGTGGCAAACAATGGCACAATGGGGAAGAAGCGCCGACGCTCTGCCGGGCCCCGTCGTGACAAGCAAGTTCGGCAAGCGTTCCGTCATCCTGGCGCTGCTCGCCTTCGGTGCCGGTGTGATAGCGCTGACCACAATGGTGGCGCTGCCGACCCACGCATCCGAGCGTGCCCAGAACATCGCCACGGGTTTCTTCATGGCGGTTTTCCTGCTGGCAGGGCCGTTGGCGCATATTGCCGGATTGATTTTCGGGCTGATGGCGCTGGTGCGTTCGAACGATAGCCGCGTGCTTGGGGTCGTCGGCATCCTGCTCAACGGCGGCTCCCTGGCGGTTGGCTTCCTGCTGCTTGTGGCAATGGCATCGACGATAGGCGCTTTCACCTGATCGGGGACGAGTAATGGCCGGATGGGGAAGAAGCACGATAGCAATGCCCGGCGTGGTGGGGCGGAGCAGCTTGGGCAAACGCTCGGTGATCCTGGCCCTGCTGGCGTTCGCAATGGATTTTGCGGCGGTGGTCACGCTGGCGTTGATGCCAGGCGAGGCGTCGCTGGCCGCTCAAAACGTCCTCGGCGGGGTTTTTCTGGTGGTGTTTCTCGTTGCGGCGCCGCTGGCGCACATCACCGGCGTGGTTTTTGGCTTGATGGCACTGGGACGTTCAAACGACAATCATGTCCTCGGCATCGTCGGTATCCTCCTCAACGGGCTGTCGTTGGTGATCGGCCTGTTCTTTGTTTGGGCGGCGACCAAGTCCGTTGGCGCCTTCAGGTGATCGATCTTCGTCTGGCTTGCAGCCGGAGGCGGTGCCGCTTTGGTTGACCTTCTCGTCACCTATATGGACATGCGCCCGCGCGATTTGGCGCCTGCACGCGTCAGCCCTGCAGCAGCGACCACGGTGGCGCTGGAAAGGCTGGACAGCGCCGCTTACATCGACCTCTACCGCGCTGTCGGCGAGCCGGTGCAGTGGGACCAGCGGCTGCGCATGCCGGCGGAAGACCTCGAGCGCCTGCTGGCGCTGCCCTCGACACATATCCATGTGCTGCGCGTCGAGGGCGAGGCCGCTGGCCTGTGCGAATTCAACGGCGTCGGCCAGCCTGAGGTCGAGCTGGTTCATTTCGGGCTGGTTCCCGCCTTCCAGGGTCGCAGGCTCGGCCCGTTCCTGCTCGACCAGGCGCTTCGCGCCATCTGGTCGCGGGCGCCGCAAAGGGTCTGGCTTCATACCGACACATACGACCATCCGGCCGCGCAATCGGTCTACAGGCGCGCCGGTTTCAAAGCCTATGCGCAGCGCATGGGGACATTTCCGGATTAGGATTTGAGCGTTTCTAGAGACCGCGCCAGGTTTTGCCTGGCCTGGGGCTCGAACCTGTGGCGGAATTCCTGCGTGTGAAAAATATGCTGGCGCGCGAGGAAAGTCTTGAGAATCGCGCCGCGGCCGGCGCGCCACATAGGCTCCTCGACCCAGCCATATTCGCGTCGGACCGCTTGTTCATAGGCGTCGAAAGCGTCGGCTGACGCACCCAGTATCGCCAGGTCCATGTCGAGGAAAAGCGCTGCGTCGTGGAGGGCGTTCTCATCGGCAAGGCCCCGTGGTTGAAGGCTGGGCAGTTCATGCGTGGCAGTGGCGACGATCATCGCCGCGATGCGGCCGAGGCGCTCCGGATCGGTGCGGGCGGCAAGTTTGTCCTGCGCAAGTGCTGCACTCCTGGCCTCGTTGTCCTTGGCGCGGCTGTCATATATGGCGTCATGGAACCAGATTGCGGCTTCGACGGCGCCGGAATCATGCAGCGATGCTCGATATTCGTCCGCCAGCGCCAGCAACGCCTCGATATGGGCGAGGTTGTGATAGTGGCGATCCGGAGCTTGATAGAGCGCGGAGAGCGCGCGTTTCAGCGGAGCGTCGATCAAGGGTTCGTTTTCCATGGCGGCTTGAATTTCCGTGAACCAAATCCATTTCACCGAGCACTAAGGAAAATTGAGTTCAATCGTGCTATGATCTGGCTTATATGTGCCGCCGGAGAATAGGCAAGCGGCCAGGACGCAGGACAAGACGTCGATGAACAGCATCAGCATTTCCCGCCCCACAATGGTCCAGCCGGTCGATCCGATCTGGCGTTCGGTCCGCGACGAGGCGATGGAAGCGGTCAACCGCGACCCGCTTCTGGCGGCGTTCCTCTATTCGACCATCCTCAACCAGGAGAGCCTGGAGGAAGCTGTCATCCATCGGCTCGCCGAGCGGCTCGCGCATCAGGACATCGGCTCCGACCTCATCCGCCAGACGTTCAAGTCGATGCTGGCCGACGACAAGGAATGGTCGTCGATCGTGCGTGTCGACATCCAGGCCTATTACGACCGCGATCCGGCCTGCGACCGCTTCATCATGCCGGTGCTCTATTTCAAGGGTTTCCATGCGATCCAGACGCACAGGCTGGCACATTGGCTGTGGAATCAGGGCCGCAAGGATTTCGCGCTCTATCTGCAGAGCCGCTCGTCCTCGGTGTTCCAGACCGACATCAACCCGGCCGCCCGCATCGGCAAGGGCATCTTCATCGACCACGCCACCGGCCTCGTCGTCGGCGAGACGGCGGTGATCGAGGACGATGTGTCGATCCTGCATGGCGTGACGCTGGGCGGCACCGGCAAAGCCGGCGGCGACCGTCACCCCAAGATCCGTTACGGCGTACTGATCGGCGCCGGCGCCAAGATTCTCGGCAATATCGAGATCGGCCATTGCTCGAAGATCGCGGCAGGCTCGGTCGTGCTGTCGCCGGTGCCGCACAACAAGACGGTTGCCGGCGTACCGGCCCGCGTCGTCGGCGAGACCGGCTGCGACCAGCCTTCGCGCCAGATGGACCAGCTTTTGCCGTCGCAATCGATGGACCAGGTCGTCAGCTTCGACATCTGATTTGCAACACCCGGCGTGCCGGACTGAGTCCGGTTGCCGGCGCCGTTGCCCCTGGAGCATGATGCCGAAAAGTGTGAGGCGGTTTTCGGACGACATCATGCTCTACCTCCTTGATTTAGAGGCGGATTTGGATTCGACCTGAAATCATCCGGCCCCAGGGTTCGCGTTCTATCCAGCCGGCTTGCCTTTACATCGCCATTGTCGACGTGCCAGAAGCGCGTTCCAACGAGCAAGCCCGACGATCGGAGAAGACTTTTGAAGCCGGACGAAATCAGAAAGCTGGACGCCTATTTCAAGCGCGTCTTCCAGAATCCCAAACTCGAGGTGAAGGCGCGGCCGCGCAAGGAAGATTCGGCCGAGGTCTATGTCGGCGACGAGTTCCTCGGCATCGTCTTCAAGGACGAAGACGACGGCGACTATAATTTCTCGATGGCGATCCTCGACATCGATCTGGCCTGATCGCGGAACTGGGGATCGGAGTTGCCTATCTCCAACGAAGTGGGGAGATGAAGAGCAAGCCTCGGCGATCCTTCCCACCCCCCTCTGTCCTGCCAACGTTCGTAAACTTCTGCGCCGCTTCGCTTCGCCCGAACAGAGGCAGGCTAGCGCCCCGTCTTCAGGACNGTTGCCTATCTCCAACGAAGTGGGGAGATGAAGAGCAAGCCTCGGCGATCCTTCCCACCCCCCTCTGTCCTGCCGGACATCTCCCCCGCAAGGGGGGAGATCGGCAGTTCCTCGGCTCTTCTTCTGCAACCTCGATAATTGGCGAAAGCAGTGATGGGGGCGTAATTTCCCCCCTTGCGGGGGAGATGTCCGGCAGGACAGAGGGGGGTGCTGTCCCGCCAACGTTCGTAAACTTCTGCGCCGCTTCGCTTCGCCCGAACAGAGGCAGGCTAGCGCCCCGTCTTCAGGACGCGCGTGGCCTCGGCGACGATAGCGGCGTCAAGCGCTGGCCAGTTGCCCAGCAACTCCCGGGGAAAGCGGTAGGTCAGGCTGAGGCTGTCGCCGACCTGGATGTCCCGCTCGCAGGGCGCCAGCGATTCCTCGGCGCTCGGTCCGCTCAGGCAGCGGACGACGAACGGGTCCTTGCCGGCCCGGTCGGCGACCGCAAGCACCTCGTTGAGATAGCCTGATTTTTCGCTAAAGCCGTAAATCGTCGTGCCGCCGGGGCCGGGCGCGCCGGGCTGGCTGATCAGCGCGCTATAGATCGGCGCGAAACGGCCGCTCATGTCGCGCGACATCATCTGCGGCTCGAACGACAGGAAGATGATGTTTTTGGCGGCCCCCGTGTGGTTGAAATCGTCGCGGGCGGCTTCGCTGTAGCCGTCCATTTCGGGATAGCGCAGATAGAGGTCGAGGCGCGAAGCGATGCCGTCGCGCCGCGCCTGCAGGAAGCGGATGGCGTTGGCCGGCACGGCAATGACATTGTTGCCGATCACCACCTTGTGGACTGTGGTGTCGTCGGTGTAGCCGGCCATGGAGATCGAGCGGCCCAACCATTTTCCGCCAAGGCTGATCGCCAGCGACAGCAGCGCCAGTGCGGCAAAGGCATAGAACACCCGCTTCATCAGCACGGAATCGACGACGTTGAACTCTTCGGCGGTCGCTGCCTGCTTCATCGCAATCCCCATAGTCGCCGCCGTCTGTCCCTGGGCGGCACACATGCCGTGGCACGGCTCTTGCTGCGCTGGACGCGACTGTGCGATCTCATGGTAAACGGAAGGTAAAGATGAGCCTGCTGCTGCCCGTTCTCTTCGCTTCTGCCGTCGGCCTCACTGCCTGCGGGCTTACCGGGTCCGTGATGGAACTGGCGGCGGGCCGCCGGCTTGCCTTTGCCGAGCCTTATGTGTCGCCGGCGTACATCCTGCGCTCGCTGGCCGCGACCGCTTGCGCCGGTCCGTTCATGCTCGCCAACGATGCGCTCGATGCGCGGCGCGAAGGCCGCATTTCGATGCTGATGCTGGTGTCCTGCGGCTGCACGGTGATCGCCTGGGCGCTGGCGCTGGGCATCGTGCTGATCGCCATTGCCTCCTGGGGCATTGGCTCTCCTGGTGCGCTTCAGCTTTTGGTGGAATCGCTGGCGCGGTATTTGCCTTGAGGCAATTGCGGGGGAAAACCGGCACGCGGTTTTCCTCGGATTGTTCTAGGGTTTGTCCCGGCCTGCGACGAATCGGAGACTGCAAATGCCGACCTATGCAATCGACGGAAAAGCGCCCCGTTTCGAGGATCCCGACAGCAACTGGATCGCGCCCGATGCGACCTTGATCGGCGACATCAGCGTCGGTCGCAATGCCGGCTTCTGGTTTGGCGCAGTCATCCGCGGTGACAATGAGGCGATCGTCATCGGCGCCGACAGCAATGTCCAGGAACACACGGTGATGCACACCGATCCCGGTTTTCCCCTGACGATCGGGCAGGGCTGCACGATCGGCCACCGCGCCTTGCTGCATGGCTGCACGATCGGCGACAACAGCCTGATCGGCATGGGCGCCATCGTGCTCAACGGCGCCAGGATCGGCAAGAATTGCCTGGTCGGCGCCGGCGCGCTGGTCACCGAAGGCAAGGAGTTCCCCGACAATTGCCTGATCGTCGGCTCGCCCGCGCGGGTGATCAGGACGCTGGACGACGCCGCGGTCGCCAGGCTGCGCGCCTCGGCCGCGCACTATGTCGCCAACGGCAAGCGCTTCAAGGTGGGGCTGAAGAAGGCCTGAACTCTATTCCTGTTTGACGATGATCTTTTCCGAACGGCAGGTCAGCGCAGCAAAAACCGGTTCTCACTTTTCGCTGCCGCGGTCCTTCGGTTCGCGATCATGGTCCAGAAATGGTGGAGCCGGCCCGGGGACGGGGCCGGCTCCTTAAAACCCGGTCGTTGGGGACGGGGAGGGTGGGGACTCGACCGGGCTTTCTCGTTAGGCACGTCGCATTATTCGATGTGCTTGACCTCTGTGATGGCGTCCTAGCGAACGCTGGCAACCGCGTCGGCGCGACCGTCATTGATCGTCACCCACACGCCGGAATTCTGGTCGGACTGGCGCTTCAGGTAGGTGTAGTCGGTGTCGGTCCAGGACAGCACCTTGGACTCCAGATTGTCGAGGATGAACTCGCCGAGGCTGGTGCGCACGGTCAGCACCGCGTGGCCGTCGCCATTTTGTTGGCGCGCCACGGTCATCAAGAGATTGCCGGCGGGAACGCCGAGCGCCATCAATTCGCGGCGCTTCTCCAGCGCATAGTCCTCGCAGTCGCCGAAGCCGCTGTCGGGATAGGACCAGACCTCTTCCTTGCCCCACATTTCCATATCGGTGCGCGGCACGATCCGGGTGTTGACAGAATTGTTGACGTCGACGATCGCCGCCCACAGCTTGCGCGTCAGTTCGACGGGCGCCTGCTTCGGCGTGCGCTGAGCGCATTCCTGCGGCAGCTTCTGGCAGAATTCGTAGTGACCGACCGGCTGTGTCGTGCGGCCGCCAGTGTGCATGTAGGCCGGTCCTGCTGCTTGCGCCGTTCCCCAAGCGGAAAGCTGCATCGCCATTGCCAAGAGCAACAGCTTGCCCCACGTCTTTGCCATTCGTCAGTCTCCCCGTTTGAGGAGACAATGACAGCGTTGGATTTATTTGACGCAAAAACCCGAAGTAGACATTGAGTAAAACCTCAATAGAATACGCGTAAAATTTGATCTATTTGAGTATAAAATCGTTCAGGGTCTCGGCGTAAAACCGCGGTGTCGGGGCGCGGATTTCCGGGTGGAGCCGTGGATTTGCTGCGTGCCGCTACAAGCTGCAGAGGCAGGCGGAACGCCGGCAACAAAAAACCGGCCGCAGGGCCGGTTCGTTTTTGCTGCCTGTTGCCGATCGTTCAGGCGCGCGGGGCGTTGAACTCGGAATCGAGCGTTTCCGGGCGTTGGATGACGGCGAATTCGATGGCGACGCCATCCTCGAAATGACGCACCACCTGGCCACGCATGGTGCCTAGCATCACCTGGATGCCGAGCGCCGGCTTGACGTCGATCTCGACCGCCGCGCCCGATAGCGACAGGTCGATGATGCGGCACTGATACTGGCGCCCATCGGTGAGCTGCAGCACGCTTGTCGGGTTGCGCGGCGCCACGCGTTCGTGGCGGCGGTCTTCCGGCAGGTCGAGTTCATGCTTGTTGGCGAGCCAGGTCAACTGCGCGGCCAGTTTGTCCTTCTTGCGATCCGAGGCAATGACGGTCATGGCAAAGCCGTCCTGCGAAGTGCGCGTCACCACGCCCTCGATGCGGCCGATATGATCGATATAGGCAATGATCTTTTCGCCCGGCATGCCGACGCGCTCGGTGCGCAACGCGACATTGCCCGGTGACATATCGACGACCTGGCAAGGGTGTTCGGTGCGGTCCTCCAGCATGAAGCGCCCGTAGATCTTGACCCGGACGCGCTGAAAGTTACGCCTTTCGGCGCGGGACGGCGCGTATTCGACCGCCGCTGACCTCATGACTGCCTACACCCCGTTGGCATTCCCGCGTCGTGCGTGGAATCTCGGCCAAAACTACAGCCAAGCAGGTTAACAAAGGAGAAAAGTGGGTCGCCGATAGTTAAGATTAGCGCCGGCTTGGAGACTATTGCTCGCGCCCGCCGTCGAACACGACGAGGTGGCGGATACGGCGCGACCGACCGAGCGCCGAGATGGTCTCCGGCGCTTCGAGTTCGGGAGCCAACGACGGAACGGATATTTCCGGCCGGTTTTTCAGGAACATCGGTTCCTTGTCGGGATCGATGACCCGGATGGCGTCGATCAGCGCGTCGGTGATCGGGTCGGCGCCCAGCCAGAACGGCTTTTCCACGGCGCTGATGACGCCGAGGCAGCGCGGGTTCTCGACGCCGCCGTCGAGCGGCAGCGCAAGCAACTCGAAGTGGTTGGACCGGCCGCTGCGGCTGAACCCCTCATAAGTGATCGACACCACGGATTTCTGCTCGAAAACGCCGTGAATGAGGCGCGACACCAGCCGCTGGTCCTTCTCGCGCCATAACGAGGGGAACGAAAAACCCTTGAGCTCGCGGCCGTAGCCGGCGCAAAGCCTGGTGCCGGCAAGCCGGAACACCGCTTCGCCGCGCGTATCCCTTTCCAGGATGAAGGTGTCGGCCAAAAGCGCCTTGATATCGGCTGGTTCGACTTCCGAACGCTTTGGGGCAGGACGTCCATGACGCAGGCGATTCCAATAATGGAACAGCGCGATTGATCCGTTCTGGTTCATGCTATGAAACTCCGCGCATTCTGCCGTCTGATGGTCCCATCGGTGAACAGAAAGGGCGCCCTCCGATGACCTACATGCGTTCCGGAGCAGGATGCGTGCCAGCGTCGTTAAGACTTGTTCACGGGTCGGGGGCGTTAAGGTTAACAAGTGGTTTACGTTGCGCGCGCAGGCTTGCCATGGCACACCAAAACCACTCCAGAAGCGGTCGTTTCGCGACGACCAACAGCACTTCGGTCAATAGTTTAGGGGAGCAGGGGGCTCGACCAGCCGTTCAAGGGAAACCTTGGACGGCTTCTTTTTGATTCGCGCCCCTGGTGATTCGCGGTTGTGATTCGTAGTTTGTGATTTGTCCGGGCATGGCCTAGATGCTCGCGACTACACGCAAATCCCTGGATCAGAGCATATGAGCGAACCGGCCGGCCCCTTGGAGACCGAACAGACCGCGGAGGCGCCGCCGCCGCGCCGCGAGCCGGTGTTCAACCTGCCACCGGTGGTGCTGGCGGTGATCGGCATCTGCGTTGCCATCTTCCTGCTGCAGCAATATGTGCTGACCGAAGAGCAGCAGATAACATTGCTCACCGACGGCGCCTTCATTCCGGTCCTCTATACCGGCCAATACGGTTTCGACTGGTTCCTCTTCACCCGTCCTTTCACCTATGCCTTCATGCATGGCGGCGTTGCCCACATTGCCATCAACATGGTTGCGCTGGCCGCCTTCGGGTCGCCGCTGGCCAACCGTCTCGGCTGGTTCTGGTTCGCCTTGTTTTTCGCCGCCACCGGGCTGGCCGCGGTGGTGCTGTTCTGGGCGGTCCATCCATACGGCGAAGCACCGCTGGTCGGCGCTTCCGGGGCGATATCGGGCATGATGGGTGCGGCGGCTCGCTTCGGGTTCCGTACCGACCGCTCCTCCGGCAGGGCGGCCTTTGCCGGTCCCGTGCTGCCGATCGCAATCGTTTTGCGCATGCGCGGCGTCGTCAATTTTCTCGGCGCCTGGATGGTCATCAATCTCGCCACCGGCCTTTACGGTCTCGGGCTCGGAGAGCCCGGCCAGATCGCCTGGGAAGCGCACATTGGCGGCCTCGTCGCAGGCTTCTTCGGGTTGCGCTGGTTCGACCGGCGCTGGCGGGCGCCTGAATGGGAGATCCCCGACGACCAGCGCACCCCCGACTAGCGCACTCTATTGGCGCAGCCCACTGGCACACCCCACTGGCACACTTGAAAAGCAACCGATCACGGCGCACGATGTTCACTCTTATGTGAAGCCGGTCAGGGCGGGAGCTGGCTAGCCAAGCAGGAGGAGGAGGACGCCATGACGGTTAAGGCAATTCTCGAGAGAAAAGGCCATGACGTGTTCACGCTCGGGCCGAATGTAAAGCTCAGCGAAGCCATTCGAATCCTGGCCGACCACAAGATCGGTGCACTGGTCATCACCAATGGCGATCGCAAGATCGTCGGCATCCTTTCCGAGCGTGACATCGTGCGGGTCGTCGCCAGGGAAGGCGCTGCCGCACTTGATATAACGGTACGCTCGGCGATGACGCCGAAAGTGAAGATCTGCAACGAGAACCACACGGTCAACGAGGTGATGGAGATCATGACCAAAGGCCGTTTCCGCCATCTGCCGGTGGAAAAGGATGGGCTGCTCGACGGCATCGTGTCGATCGGCGACGTGGTCAAGCGCCGCATCGAGGATGTCGAGCGCGAGGCCGACGAAATCAGGGCCTATATCGCAACGGCCTGACCTGACGAAGAAACCGCCGACCGAATACCGGCCGGCGGCGTTCATTCTATCGGTTGCCGAGCGGCCGAAAGGGGCTGAAAAGACCAGCCCGCTGCTCTGCGCTGCTTTGGGCGCTTGTCTCGCGAAGCGGTTTGCACTAGCGAAGACCAATACCCAAATTCGCGAAAATCGCAGTTTTCGCGAGCCAAAAGCGCAGGCCACCATGACCCTTATCGATACCCGCACGCCCGATGCCAAACGTTTTATTCCCGGCGCTACCGGCGATTGGGAGATCATCATCGGCCTCGAGGTTCATGCGCAGGTGACCTCGGAAGCAAAGCTGTTTTCCGGGGCGTCGACGACTTTCGGCGCGGCGCCCAACGCCAATGTCAGCCTCGTCGACGCGGCCATGCCCGGCATGCTGCCGGTCATCAATGAGGAATGCGTCAAGCAGACGATCCGCACCGGCCTCGGATTGAAGGCGCAGATCAACCACAAGTCGGTGTTCGACCGGAAAAACTATTTCTATCCCGACCTGCCGCAGGGTTACCAGATATCGCAGTTCAAGCAGCCGATCGTCGGCGAAGGCACGATCGTCATTTCGGTCGGTCCCGACCGGCAGGGCGAGTTCGAGGACATCGAGATCGGCATCGAGCGCCTGCACCTGGAGCAGGACGCCGGCAAGTCGATGCACGATCAGCATCCCACCATGTCCTATGTCGATCTCAACCGCTCCGGCGTGGCGCTGATGGAGATTGTCTCCAAGCCCGACATGCGCTCCGCCGACGAGGCCAAGGCGTATGTCACCAAGCTGCGCACCATCGTGCGCTATCTCGGCACTTGCGACGGCAACATGGACGAAGGTTCGATGCGCGCCGACGTCAACGTCTCCGTTCGCAGGCCCGGCGGCGAATTCGGTACGCGCTGTGAGATCAAGAACGTCAACTCGATCCGCTTCATCGGCCAGGCCATCGAGTTCGAGGCGCGCCGCCAGATCGCCATCCTCGAGGATGGCGGCAAGATCGACCAGGAAACCAGGCTGTTCGACGCCGTCAAAGGCGAGACGCGCTCGATGCGCAGCAAGGAAGAGGCGCATGACTACCGCTACTTCCCCGATCCCGACCTTTTGCCGCTGGAGTTCGACCAGGCCTATGTCGACGCGCTGGCCAAGGAGTTGCCGGAACTGCCCGACGACAAGAAGGCGCGCCTGATCTCCTCACTTGGCCTGTCGATCTACGACGCCTCGATCCTGGTGTCGGAAAAGCCGATCGCCGACTATTTCGAGCAGGTGGCCTCGGGCCGCGACGGCAAGCTTGCCGCCAACTGGGTCATCAATGACCTGCTCGGCCAGCTTAACAAGGCCGGCAAGGACATTGAAAATGCTCCTGTAACACCGGAGCAGCTCGGTGCCGTGATCGACCTGATCAAGGAAGGCACCATCTCCGGCAAGATCGCCAAGGATCTGTTCGAGATCGTTTGGAACGAGGGCGGCGATCCGCGCCAGCTGGTCGAAAGCCGCGGCATGAAGCAGGTCACGGACACCGGCGCCATCGAGAAGGCGGTCGACGAAGTCATCGCCGCCAACCCCGACAAGGTCGAGCAGGCTCGCGCCAAGCCGACCATGGCCGGCTGGTTCGTCGGCCAGGTGATGAAAGCCACCGGCGGCAAGGCCAACCCGCAGGCGGTCAACGATCTGGTCAAGGCCAAGCTCGGTATCGAATAGAACAATGTTCGTCCGCACCGCCAGCGAACGTGACCTTGCCGCTGTCCGCGCGCTGCTGGTCGAAACCTGGCACGCAACCTACGACGCGATCTATGGCGCCCAGCGGGTGATCGAAATTATCGACGACTGGCATTCGATCGCCTCGCTCAAGGCGCGGCTGACAAGGCCGAACTCGGAATTCCTGGTCGCCGATGACGGCAAGCGTATCGGCGGCATGGCTTTTGCCGCCGCAACGACGGATGCGAAGATCGTGCTGCTGAACCAGCTCTATGTACTGCCGGCCTGCCAGCGGCAAGGCANACGACGGATGCGAAGATCGTGCTGCTGAACCAGCTCTATGTACTGCCGGCCTGCCAGCGGCAAGGCATCGGCCAGGCCTTGCTGGACGAGGTCGAAGCCAGCTTTCCCGAGGCGAACAGGTTGCGCGTCGAAGTGGAAGAGGCCAACGTGCCGGCCATCGCCTTCTACCGTTCGAAGGGATTTTTGCCGGTCGGCAGCACCGCCGATTGCGGCGGCGGTTCGGGGTTGCCGGCGCTGATCTTCGAGAAACCGCTGGGATAGGCGCCCGACGAAACGCTCAGTGCTGTCCTTTCAGCACGACCAGATAGCCGCGTTCCACCGGCTGCCGGAAGGCGATCTGTTCGGATGTGCCCGGATCTTTCGATTGCTTTTCGATGACGTAGCCGCCGGGGTGAGACTTAAGCCATTCCTCGGGCTTGTCGGCGTTCTCGAACGGCTTTTCTATTCGCCCAAGGAAACCGACCTCGCCCTGATAGTCGTAAGCGACGGCCCAGTCGGCGTCCTTTCGTTCGTCGATGAAGCTCGCCAGCGGCGCGAGATCGTAGCGTTTGAACACGGTTGCCGAGGCGGCGGCGTGGCCGACGGCGAAAAGGGCAAGCATGACAAAGGCCGTAGCCCTCAGCCTGGCGACTGAAATCTCGGCCATGAAGTAGCCCAGCAGAATGGTCGCGAACGGTAGTGCCGGCACGACATAGTGCGGCTGCTTGCCGGATATGGCACTGAAGACCAGCAGCACCGCAATGAACGAGAACGACAGCAGGCGCAGGGCACGCATATCCGGGGATTTCGTGTCGATCAGGCTGCGTATCCGGGCAGCCGGCTTCAGCCGCCACACCGGGGGGATAAAGGCCCAGGGCACGAACATGAGCGGCAACAGCATCAGGTAAAAGTAAAATGGGCGGCCATGCGAATTGTGCAGGCTTCCGGTAACCCGACCTGCCGACTGGTTCCACACGAGATCGTAGACGAAACTGCCCTTGGTCAGGATGGTCGCGGGCGCCAGCCATATGGCGACCGGGACAAGGGCGGCGAGAATTGCCAGGCCGGCTCCGGCAAAGAACTGCAAAGGGGCAAGGCCGGCTCGCCGGTCACGCCAGAGAGGATAGAGCAGGACGGGCGCGCCGATGTGAATGAGCACGACCGGGCCTTTGGCCAGCACGCCGAGCCCGATGAACAGACCCGCCAGCACCGCCTGCCACCGGTTGCCGGTCCTGGCGAAGGCCAGCAGCGCCAGCAGTGCGGCGACCACACAGGCCGTCAAAAGCATGTCGAACAGGATCAGGGTCGAATAGATGACAAAGACGGTGCTGCCGGCCACCAGCCAGGGGATGCGACTGGCGATGTCCGGGCGCTCGGGAAACAGGGTTTTGGCCAGAAGCGTCGTCAGCCAGATGACCAGCGACGAGGCGGCGAAGATGACGAGCATCGCCGCCGCGCGGCTCACACCGAAGATGTTCCAAGAGAGATCGATGAGCCAGAACAACAGCGGCGGCTTCTGCAGATAGGGCGCAAAGTTCATCGTCGGTACGAAGACATGTCCACCGAGATACATCTCCCAGGCGACGCTGAGATAGCGCGTCTCATCGACCGGCAGTAGCGGACGGAAAGCGAGCGCGATGCAAAGCAGGGCCAGCAGGAAGAGGTAAGGCAGCAGCCGTTCAATTCGTGTCGGTATCAAGTTCGGGGACCGCCCAGGAAATGGTTTCCACGTCCGGTCGTGCACGATGCACCGTCTCCGGACCGGAGCAGAACCGCACCATGATTTTGGCCGAATTGCAACGATGCCGGCTTGGTATTGTGGATTACGCCTGCGTACCGGCAAATAGTTGAAAAATTTGACGATTGGCTCCGAGTATGGCTTCAGGCCGAGCGCAGCGGCGGCGTCAATTCGCGCATCAGGAGTTCCAGCTCTCGCTGGTCGCCGGTGGCGGTCTTGTCGAAGATGGTTGCCAGCTGTGATTTGACGGTGCCGTCCGAGACGCCGCTGGCAGCCGCGATTTCACGCCGTGTCAGCCCGGCGGCGACATGGCCGGCGACACGCTTTTCCGCTGCGGTCAGTCCGAACAGCGCAGCGATCGCTTCCAGCGCCGGCACTGATGCGGCGCCGGCGGCGGCAATGAAAATGGCCGCGGCGGCGCGCGGCGATATGCGGGCCGAAATGTCGCGTCGCGCCAGAGGCATGACATGCGCCACCGCCGGAGACATGGCCTTCACCAGCGGAATGTTGATGCCGGACGGTCCGAGCGCGAATTCGTCGCGCGTGCCGAGCTGGACGGCGCGGCCGATGGCGGTGTTGGCGTTGGCATAAGCGAAGGACAGCTGGCCGCGCACCGAGGACACTGAGGCGGTTTCGGTGAGCAGGGCTTCGGCTGCCGGATTGGCGAAAATGATCTGCATGTCGTCGGAAACGATCAGCACTGGATGATCGAGGCACTCGACGATCGAGCGAAAGATGTCGGCCTTGCGCCGCTCGGCCTCGAACAGGTCGCCGATGGTCACCGCACGCCGGACATGGGGGGCGAGCGTGGACATCAGGTCGATATCCCTGGCTGAAATCTGGGGCCTGTCCTTGTCGGTAACCACCATCAGCGTGCCGGTGCGCGCCGGCTGCTTCATCAGCGCTACCCAGAAGAAATCGTCGAGACGGTTGGGTTCCACCCACTCGCGCACGATGCGGCTTTCGAGCCAGTTCTGGCGGGCGTCGGGGCCTTGCAGGGCGTAGACGCTATCGACGGTGAACGGCATGTCGATTTCCATCTTCGGCACCGCCTTGAAGAAGGGCACCTCGCAGGCGTAGTCGCGCTGCAGCGGCTCAAGCAGGACCGGATCGCCGCAGGAAGTCGAAAACCGGGCCGAGTTTCTCGCCGTATCGACGACCGCCAGCATGGCAAGCCGGCCGAGCGCCAATTTGCAGATTGATTCGAGCGTCGATGGCCAACGGCCGACATCGGCAATCGAATCGTAAATCGCTTCGACGATCTGCGGCAGGGCGCGACCGAATATGTTGGCTTGGACAGACACGTAGAGCCTCGTAAGTATTGCAGCGTAGTGGCAGGTAACACACTGTATCCGCCTGAGGTCGCACACAACATAGCCGGCTTGGTTAAGTCTGTGAAACGTCTCACAGCGGCGTTCGGTGTATTGTGAGCGCTTACGGGCTGGCCAGAACGTGCCTGATGAGCCGTTGTCTAAGAGCGCTCGGGCCGGTCTGCGATACAAATCAAAGTGAACGGAATTGGAATTTTTCAGGGAATAAATGAGGAAACTTCCACATTGTCGATCAACCTGGTTCTGCCAAGCCACGCCGCGGCAAGCAGGCGGCCATCGCCGTCACGCCGCCACGAGGTGAGCGTCAGGCTCTCGCGCGCGGCGACATAGTCGACGCTGTCGAAGCCTGCCTCGAGAAGCGCGGCAGTGGCTTTACCGGTCACGCCGTTTTCATCGGCACCGGCCGCGAGCGCTGCCGCCGTCTGGCGCAAGATGACATTGAGCTGTCGCGCGACGTCGAGTTCGGCGGCGTCGAGATAGGCGTTGCGCGACGACATTGCCAGGCCATGCGCATCGCGCACGGTTGGCGCGCCGACGATTTCCACCGGAAGGTCAAGATCGCGGCAGAGCTTTCGGACGACGCAAAGCTGCTGGTAGTCTTTTTCGCCGAAGATGGCGTAGTCGGGCAGGGCTTGCAGAAAGAGCTTGGCCACGACCGTCACGACGCCCTCGAAGAAGGTCGGCCTGAAATCCGATTCCAGGCCAGAAGACGGGCCGCCGACCGAAATCTTCGTCGCAAAGCCTGCCGGATACATTTCGGAAACCGTAGGCGTGAAGGCAAGCTGTGCGCCGGCCTCGGTCAGCCGGTCGAGATCG
Source organism: Mesorhizobium sp. LSHC412B00 (assembly GCF_000503035.1). Lineage (NCBI taxonomy): Bacteria > Pseudomonadati > Pseudomonadota > Alphaproteobacteria > Hyphomicrobiales > Phyllobacteriaceae > Mesorhizobium > Mesorhizobium sp. LSHC412B00. The sequence continues at coordinate 430,956 of NZ_AYWB01000003.1, forward strand.
CGGGCCAGCTGCCGCGGATACTTGTCGAGATCTTCAGTGGGGGCGAACTGGGCCGGGTTGACGAAGATGGAGACGACGCAGCGATCGGCCGTTGCGAGCGCAGCCCCGACCAGCGAGATATGGCCGTCATGCAAAGCGCCCATGGTCGGCACCATGGCGACGCTCAGGCCTTCGCGCCGCCATTCGCGGATCTGCGCGCGAAGGCCGGGCACGGTGTCGACGACGAGCGGCTGGCGGATGGGGGGCCGGTTCATGCCTTGTCCTTGTCGCTCGCGGCTGAAAAGACGTGGCCCGGCCCGGGGAAGGTGCGGCTGCGCACCTCCGCCGCATAACGCGCCGCGGCATCGGCGACCGCGCTGCGCAAATCGGCGTATTCCTTGACGAATTTCGGCACCCGGTCGACCGTCAGGCCGACCATGTCGTCGATGACCAGGATCTGGCCGTCGCAATCGCGGCTGGCGCCGATGCCAATGGTGGGAATGGCAATGCGCCGGGTGAGGTCGGCGGCAACGGTCTCGACCGTGCCCTCGATGACCAGCGAAAACGTGCCGGCTTTCTCGACCGCGTCGGCGTCGCGCATGAGCGCGGCCACATTCTCCGGCGTGCGGCCCTTGATCTTGTAGCCACCGTCCTTTTCCACCGATTGCGGCTGCAAGCCGATATGGCCCATCACTGGAATGCCGGCCGCGACGATTGCCGCGATCTGGAGGGCGACTTCGACGCCGCCTTCCAGCTTCACCGCCTGGCAGCCGGTTTCCTCAGAGATGCGGCGCGCCGAGGCAAGGGCTTGCGCGGCCGAAGTTTCGTAGCTGCCGGCCGGCATATCGACCACCACGCAGGCCTTTGATGAACCGCGCATCACGGCCTGGCCATGGGCGATCATCATCTCCAGCGAGGCGCCGAGCGTGGTCTTGTGGCCATGCAGCACCATGGCAACGCTGTCGCCGACCAGGAGAAGGTCGACATGATCGTCGAGCAGGCGGGCGACGGGATAGGTGTAAGCGGTAAGGCATACGATCGGCACGCCGCCCTTGCGGGCGCGTATTGCCTCCGCACTGATCCTGGCGACAGCTAAGGCCATTCCTCACCTCCCGCAGCCGGCGTTGACTACAGCGCCGCGCGTCCCGTGGACGCGCAAAGGACGCTGTAGCACTTGGGTTTGCGCATGATCCTTTCCGAAAATCGATTTCGATTTTCGGGGTCATGCGGCAGCGCCGGGCGATGAGAGCTTTAGGAAGACGCAGCCGGGTTGGCAAGCGTCGGTTCGCAGGTGCGAAATGGATCGGCCAATGACCGAGCGTTTCGGCATGCCGTCAGTGCCGCAGGCGCCGCAAAACCCTTGCCTTCGCCAAGGCCTGACGCCATAAGCAGGGAACAGCCACCGCCGCGCGCCCGCGAGGATCTGAATGAAAACTTTCCTTCTGCAGTTTTTCACCTGGTGGAACCGCCAGACGCTGGGAACCCGTTTTCACACCTGGCGCCACGGCAACAAGGTCGGCCAGGATGGGGCCGGCAATGTCTACTACGAAGGCGGCGTCGATTCGGAAGGCCGCACCCGCCGCTGGATCATCTACGCCAATTATTCGGAGGCGTCGGCGATCCCTCCGGGCTGGCACGGCTGGATGCATCACCGCGTCGATGTGGCGCCGCCAAGCGACGACTATCGGCCGCGCGAATGGGAAAAGGCGCATGAGCCGAACCTCACGGGAACACCGGCGGCTTATCGCCCGAAGGGTTCCGTGCTCACCAATCAGCACCGTCCGCAGGTGACGGGCGACTACGATGCGTGGACGCCTGGTTCTTGACCGCCGGCCGGTCCTTTGTCGCCACAATTGGCGTTTAGCTGCTTGCTGATATGACAACGGCGAATAGCCTTGGGCGTGACAGAATCACCCGGGCCCAAACCACCGGTATCTCCGCATGAACATTTTCAGCCTGACATCGATGGCCGGACTGGCGGCAATTGGCGCTGTCGCCATGTTCCCGACAGCGTTTGCCGCGGCGCAGGCGCCTGCGGCAGCACCCGCAATCTCCGATCGCATCACCAATCCGGTCGCCGAATTTGCCGGCATCGACAAGATCACCGGCCGTATCATCACCTTCGATGTCTACATCGACGAAACCGTGCAGTTCGGCGCTTTGCAGGTGACGCCGCGCATCTGCTATTCGCGGCCGGAGAATGAAGAGCCGAAGACCGATTCCTTCGTCGAAGTCGACGAAATCACGCTCGACCGCAAGATCCGCCGCATCTTCACCGGCTGGATGTTCGCCGAGAGCCCCGGCCTAAACGCCGTCGAGCACGCCGTCTATGACGTCTGGCTAAAGGGCTGCAAGCAGAAGTCGGATGTGCCGCCGCCCGACGCGGCCAATGCCGAGACGCCCAAGGTCGACACGTCCAAGCCAAAGCCCGCCGCTGCTCCGGCCGCCGAACAGCCGGACCCTACGGAACCTGACGCGACCAACACCAACTGATCCTCCGGAACCGTGGTGGCAACTATGCGTTGGACCATGGACGATGACGCATTTATGCGCTTGGAGGATATTCTGATGTCGGACAGCAAACGGATCACGGCCAGCAAAGACGACCTGCTCGAACTCGAAAAGGGGTTCTGGACGGGCGACGAAGCTTACTACGCCGCCAATGTCGACACAGAATGCCTGGTAGCATTTCCTGAGATGGCACAGGCAATGGACAATGCCGATCTGGCCAAGACCGCGACCAAGCCCAACCGCTGGCGCGACCTTCAGATCGACCTCAAGGGTATCATCGAGCCCGGCAGCGACATTATCATGCTGACCTATGAGGCTCATGCGACACGAGAAAACGGCGAGCCCTACGCCGCGTTGGTTAGCACCGGCTATGTTCATCGTGTCAACGGCTGGAAGATGATGTTCCATTCGCAGACGCCGATGGAAACCGCGAAGGGCTGACCCCTTTCACCGGTCGAGCCGGCTCGGCCGCTCGGTCTCCGATCAGGGATAAAAAACGGCTTCGCCCTTCAGCGCCTCGGCCAACATCTTCTCGTATTTGACGCGCGGCACGTCGACCGCGCCGAAGCGTTTGAGATGCTCAGTGGTGAATTGCGTGTCGAGCAGGGCAAAGCCGCGCGCCTTCAGCCGCTCGACCAGATGATACAGGCAGGTCTTGGACGCGTCGGTTTCCCGGGCGAACATGCTTTCGCCGAAGAACACGCGACCGAGCGAGACGCCATAGAGGCCGCCGACCAGCCGTTCCTCGCGCCATGCCTCGACCGAATGGCAGTGCCCCAGACGGTGCAGTTCGATATAGGCTTCGCGGATCGGCGCGTTGATCCAGGTCGAGCGGCGCTCCTCGCGCTTTTCGGCGCAGCCGTCGATCGTCGCCTCGAAATCGAAATCGAAGCGGATGTCGAACGGGTGCTTGCGAATTGTCTTCCGCAAGCTCTTCGGCGTGTGGAAGCCATCGAGCGGTATGATGCCGCGCGTCTCTGGCCGCACCCAGAACACTTCCGGGTCGGAAGCGCTCTCGGCCATCGGGAAGACGCCCGAGGCATAGGCCTTGAGCAACAGGTCGGTCGGAATGCGATAGCCGGGAGCGTAAGGACGGGTCATCGCGGCATCATAGCGGCAAGTCGGGCGCTATTCCTCTTTGGCCAGATACTTTTCCAGCCAGTGGATGTCGTAGTCGCCATTGGCGATATCGGCATTGCCGACCAGGTCGCGAAACAGCGGCAGCGTCGTCTTGATGCCGTCGACGACGAACTCGTCGAGCGCCCGGCGCAGCCGCATCATGCATTCGACGCGGTTGCGGCCGTGCACGATCAGCTTGCCGATCAGGCTGTCATAATAGGGCGGGATCTTGTAGCCGGAATAGACACCGGAATCGACGCGGATGCCGAGACCGCCAGGCGTATGGAAATGCGTAATCGTGCCGGGCGAAGGCGTGAAGGTGCGCGGGTCCTCGGCATTAATGCGGCATTCTATGGCGTGGCCGTTGAACTTGATGTCCTCCTGGCGCACCGAAAGCCCGCCGCCGGAGGCGACGCGGATCTGTTCGTGGACGAGATCGATGCCGGTGATCGCCTCCGTTACCGGATGCTCGACCTGCAGCCGCGTGTTCATCTCGATGAAGTAGAACTCGCCATTCTCGTACAGGAATTCGATGGTGCCTGCGCCGGAGTAGCCGAGGTCGGCGATGGCCTTGGCACAGATATTGCCGATGCGGGCGCGCTCCTCGGCGTTGAGGGCCGGCGAGGGCGCCTCTTCCCAGACTTTCTGGTGGCGGCGTTGCAGCGAACAGTCGCGCTCGCCGAAATGCACGCCGCGGCCGGCGCCGTCGCCGAATACCTGCACCTCGATGTGGCGCGGCTTTTCCAGGTATTTCTCGATGTAGACGGCATCGTCGCCGAAGGCGGCTCCCGCTTCCGTGCTCGCTGTCTGCAAGGCGATCTCAAGGTCAGCCTCGGTAAGGGCGACCTTCATACCGCGCCCGCCACCGCCTGCCGATGCCTTGATGATCACGGGATAGCCGATCTCGGCGGCAATGCGCCTAGCTTCCTTTTGATCGGTGACGGCGCCGTCGGAGCCCGGCACAACCGGAATGCCGAGCCGCTTTGCGGTGCGCTTGGCCTCGATCTTGTCGCCCATGATGCGGATGTGGTCGCCCGACGGGCCGATGAAGGTGATGTTGTGGGCGGCGAGAATGTCGGCGAACTTGGCGTTTTCCGACAGGAAGCCATAGCCCGGATGCACGGCATCGGCGCCTGTGATCTCGCAGGCTGCGACGATCTGGTGGATGTTGAGATAGCTGTCGCGCGACGGCGGCGGACCGATGCACACGCTTTCGTCGGCGAGCCTGACATGCATGGCGTCAGCGTCGGCGGTCGAATGCACGACCACGGTCTGGATGCCGAGTTCCTTGCAGGCGCGCAGCACCCGAAGCGCGATTTCGCCGCGGTTGGCGATGAGGATCTTCTGGAACATCCGGCCCGCTCTACTCGATCACGACGAGCGGCATGCCGTACTCGACCGGCTGGCCGTCCTCGAACAGGATCGCCGTCACCGTGCCGGCGCGCGGCGAAGGGATCTGGTTCATCGTCTTCATCGCTTCGATGATCAGCAGCGTCTGGCCTTCCTTGACCTTCTGGCCGACTTCGATGAAGGCCTTGGCGTCGGGCGAGGGCGCGAGATAGGCGGTGCCGACCATCGGCGAGGGGACCGCGTTCTTGGACGGATCGGCCACTGCTGGTGCGGCAGCCGCGCCGGCCGCGGGCTGCTGCGCTGCCGGAGCATAACCGGCCTGCGGTGCGGCGATGGCGTGGACGGCCGGCGCCTGGCGCGATACGCGCACCTTCAGGTCGCCGAGCTCGACTTCGATCTCGGTGAGATTGGTGTCGTTCAGTATGCCCGCCAGATCGCGGATCAGTTGCTGGTCAACACCGGTCTTCTTTATCGACATTTTCGAGCCTTCTGTTTGTGGGCCGGTCATAGGCGTGCCGCCAGCGCCTGCAGCGCCAGCGAGTAGCCAAGCGGCCCGAACCCGCAGATCATGCCGACAGCGACCGGCGCGACCATGGAGACGTGGCGGAATGGTTCCCGCGCGTGGATGTTGGAGAGGTGAACTTCGGCGACGGGCAGCGGCGCGACAGCGCGGATGGCGTCGTGAATGGCAATCGAGGTGTGGCTGTAGGCACCCGGATTGATGACGATGCCGGCTGCCTTGTCGCCGGCTTCCTGGATCCAGTCGACGAGGTCGCCCTCATGGTTCGACTGGCGAAAATCAATCTCGAGGCCAAGCGCGGCGCCCGCCTGCTTGCAGTCGTCGGCGATCGCGGCAAGCGTCTTGCCGCCATAGATGCCCGGCTCGCGCTTGCCGAGCGCGTTCAGGTTGGGGCCGTTCAGGACGAAAATCGTTTTCAAAAATGCCGACCTTTTCCGACGCCGGCCTCAAGCCGGCGCGCAGGGCCTTCTATAATGGGCATAGCCGCCCGCGGAAAGAGCACAAGTGCGATCTTTCACTGTCCACAACAGGCGGAAATGTGCCCGTGAGAAATAGGCTCGCGTGCAAGATCAGAGCGCGGCTTTCGCCGCCTCGATCTTTTCAGCCAGCACTTCCTGGCCGAGCGCCCCGAACACCACCTCATTGCCGACCACGTAGGAAGGCGTTCCGGTGATGGCCAGCTTGTTGGCGAGGTCGAAGGTCTTGGAGAAAGCCTCGGTGATGGTCGGATCCTTCATCTTCTCGCGCAATTTCGCCTCATCGGCGCCTAGCGACAGCGCAACCTTGATGGCCGCCGCCTCGGTGGCGCGGCCCTGGCCGCCGAGCAGGGCGTTGTGGAACTCGCCGTATTTCTCCGGATGCATCAGGTGGAAAGCCATCGAGACGACGCTGGCCTTTTGCGAATCCGGCCCGAGGATCGGGAATTCCTTGAGCACGAAGCGCAGTTCCGGATCGGCCTTTGTCAGAGCCTGCATGTCGTCGATGGCGCGTTTGCAGAAGCCGCAATTGTAGTCGTAGAATTCGACGATGGTGACCTTGCCCTTCGGATTGCCGACGACGCCGTCGAAGGTCGAGTTGAAAATCTCGGACTTGGCCTTCTCGATGACGCCGAGGCTGGCTATGCGCTGCTCTTCCTTCTGCTTGGCCTCGAGCGCCTCCTGCACTTCGAGCAGCACTTCGGGGTTCTTCAGGAGATAGTCGCGGATAATGCCCTCGACCTCAGTGCGATCGATCTTGGTGTCGGCAGAGGCGGTTTGCACGGTCTGCGCCGTGCCGGCCTTGGCGACCTGCGGACTGCCGGCGACGAACCCGAAAGCGAGCATGGCAAGAGCAGCCGCCACTCCCGTCGTGCCGAGCAATATTGCCTTGTTCATCGTCTCATCCTCTTTACCGGTTCCGGTCTATCCTAGTCGCCGCGGGCGACCGGAAGGTTCATTTCTTGAGTTTGCCTGAAGGGTTGTAGTTTATGATGTCCTGCGCGCGAATCCAGCCGGGTTCGCCACGCTTCAAGTCCTTTTGCGCGCGCATGGCGAAAATTTTCGCATTCGTGTAATCGCCGGAATAGAAATGGCCCTCGGCGGTGGCGAGTTCCGCCGCCGGAATGTTGCCAAGCTCGCCATAGGCCTGGGCGAGATAGCGGTATCCGACCGTGTTTTCCTTGTCGCGCCCGAGGCCGTTGTTGATCTGCACCACCGCCTTCTTCAGCGAATCGGGCGTGCCGATGGCCATCAGCGCCTGGCCGAGAGAAACGGGCAACAGGCCCGACCTCACCGGATCGAGGCTGACCGCCTTGGCATAGGCGTCCGCGGCGTCCTTGGGCTTGTTGGCCTTCATCAGTATGTCGCCGCGCATTTCCTGGAAGTAGGGGTTCTTCGGCTGTTCCTTGATCAGTGCATTGGCCTTGGTCAGCGCCGCGCCCAGATTGCCGTAGAGATAGGCCATCTGCGCTTCGCCATAGCGCGAGGCGAGGCTGCCCGGGGCCTTGCGGATCAGCCGCGTGGCCGCGGCCTGGCCGCCCATATAGGCGGCGATCTTGATGCGCATCATGTCGTGCCGCTGCTGCAGTGCCGGCGGATCGACCTTGTCGACATTGGGGCTCTGCTTGACCAGCACTTCGAGATTGGCGATGCGCTCCTGCGGCATCGGGTGGCTGATGCGGTAGGGATCGACCTGCGTGCCGGACAGCGACAGCGCGGTCTGGAAGCGGGCGAAGGTCTTCAGCATGCCCATGCCGGACTGGCCGGTGGCATTGAGATAGGTGATGGCAGAGCGGTCGGCGGTCGACTCTTCGGTGCGCTGGTAGGCAAGAATGCTGCGCTGCGCCATCTCGCCGCCGCCCGCGGCCACGCCCATGCCGGCGCCGGCAAGGCCGCGGCTGTTGGTGGTGGCGCCGGCAACGATGGCGCCGGCGCCAAGCAGCGTGGCGATGATGGCCATGGTCTTGGCGCGCTCGAGCTGGTCGCGTAATTTCTGCTGATGGCCGCCTGCGATGTGGCCGGCCTCATGGGCGATGACGCCGATGATCTCGTTGGGCGTTTCTGCCTGCATCAGCGCGCCGGTGTTGATGAACAGCCGGCGCCCGGTGACGAAGGCGTTGAAGCTCTGATCGTTGACCAGAACGATATCGACACCGTCATTGGCAAGACCGGCCGCCTTGAAGATCGGCCGCGCATAGTCGCGCACCAGCGCCTCGATCTCGGCATCGCGCACGACCGGCACCGCCTGGGCGAAGGCCGTCACCGAGCCGGTGACAGCGACGGCGGCGGCAAGCAAAAGCGTCGCGAAGCCGCGCGCTGTCTTCCCGATGGAAGATTTGGACATCGTTGATTTGGGTCGGCTCAGCATGAGGTCCACTGGTAAACGAGCGCGCGAACGATGAAAAGTCACGGCACCGAAACTAGGCGAACTTGTGATCCTCACATCAATCGGGCATTTGTGCGGCGCTGCCGCCGGTTGATGGCTTTGAGCGGCGGGCCGGACGGAAAGATTGAGGTCAAATGGTAGTTTCGCTGTCGCGCCGCGGTGAAGTCGAGCCGTTTCACGCCATGGACATTCTGGCCGAAGCCAACCGGCTGAAGGCGACGGGCGTGCCTGTCGTCTCCATGGCCGTCGGCCAGCCATCCGATCCGGCGCCCGTGGGCGTGAGGGAAGCAGCCGCAAATGCGCTGAGGATCGGACGCATCGGCTATACCGACACACTCGGTCTGGCGGATCTGCGTAAGGCGATCGCGACGCATTGTGGCGACCATTACGGGATCGATGTCGCGCCGAACCGGATCGCCGTGACCACGGGATCGTCGGCCGCCTTCAATCTGGCATTCCTGGCGATGTTCGATCCCGGCGACCGCGTCGCCATCGCAGCACCCGGCTATCCGGCCTACCGCAACATCATGGCCGCGCTCGGTATCCAGATCGTCGAGATCGAGCTCGGCAGCGACGCCTATCTTCATGCCGAACATTTGAAATCGGCGCACCGGGAAAAACCGCTGAAGGGCGTGTTGTTCGCCAGCCCGGCCAATCCGACAGGTGCGGTCATTCCCGTCGACGAGTTGTCGGCACTGGTGAGGACAGCCGAAGAACTCGGCATCGCGGTGATATCGGACGAAATTTATCACCGGCTGGCCTATGCCGCGCCCGACACCACGGCGCTGGCCCATGGCTCAGGCGTGACGGTGATCAATTCCTTCTCGAAATATTATTGCATGACCGGATGGCGCATCGGCTGGATGGTGCTGCCGGAAGCTCTGGTGAGGCCGATCGAGCGCATCGCCCAGAGCCTCTACATCTCGCCGCCGGAACTGTCGCAGATCGCGGCGATCGAAGCCTTCAAGGCGACGCAAGAGCTGGAAGCGGTAAAGGCGCGCTACGCCTGGAACCGCGAGCTGTTGATGCGGCGCCTGCCGGAACTCGGATTTCCCTTGGCGGCGCCGATGGACGGCGCCTTCTACGCTTTCTGCGATGTTACCCGGCATACCAATGACAGCATGGCCTTTGCGCGCAAGATGCTGGCCGGGGCGCATGTGGCGGCGACGCCCGGCCGCGATTTCGATCCACTTCAGGGCCACCGCACGATGCGCTTTTCCTATGCCGGCAGCCATGACGACATGGTCGAGGCGATGGCGCGCATCGAGCGCTGGCTGAAAAGCGGGGACGAGCATGCCGGATCTTGAACAAGCGCTGGCCGATGTCGCCGCCGAGATGGCCGAGCGCACCGATTGCGGTGACGTCGCCACCTACATTCCGCAGCTCGGCAAGGTCGATCCGAAGAAATTCGGCATTGCCGCCGTGACCAATGACGGCCGCGTGCTGGTCGCCGGCGACGCCGACCAGGCGTTTTCGATCCAGTCCATCTCCAAGGTGTTTACGCTTACGTTGGCGCTCGGCAATGTCGGCGACGCGCTGTGGCAGCGTGTCGGACGCGAGCCGTCAGGCAATCCGTTCAACTCGATCGTGCAACTCGAGCATGAGAACGGCATTCCGCGCAATCCGTTCATCAATGCCGGCGCCATCGTCGTGTCCGACATACTGCTTGCCGGCCACCAGCCGCGCGAGGCGATCGGCGAAATCCTGCGCTTCATCCAGTTCCTTGCCGATGACGAAACCATCATCATCGACCGCGAGGTCGCGGCTTCCGAACGCGCCACCGGCTATCGCAACTTCGCGCTTGCCAACTACATGAAATCCTTCGGCAATCTCAACCATGCACCGGAGCTGGCGCTGGGCGTGTACTTCCACCATTGCGCCATCGCAATGAGCTGCCGGCAATTGGCGCTGGCCGGCCGCTTCCTCGCCAATGGCGGCAGAAACCCGGCAACCGGGCACTCCGTGGTGTCTGCCGAGCGGGCGCGGCGCATCGGCGCCATGATGCTGACCTGCGGCCACTATGACGGTTCCGGCGATTTCGCCTTCCGTGTCGGCATTCCCGGCAAAAGCGGCGTCGGCGGTGGCATATTGGGGATCGTGCCGGGTGTTGCTTCGCTCGCCGTATGGTCGCCGGGCTTGAACGCCAACGGCAATTCCAAGCTGGGGTCGATCGCCTTGGAAAAACTGGCCAGGATGATGAACTGGTCGATTTTCGCCCCCTGACGCCTTCCGTCATTCGTGCATGCAAAAACCCCGCGCCGTGGTTTGAACGGCGCGGGATTTTTGTCAGGAACCAATCTTAATCGGCTGAATAGCTTAGAAAAAGCCCTTCCGCTGCCACCAGCCGGCGCGCTTCGGCTTTTCCTCGGCCTTTGCCTCGTCGGCAACGCTGGAGGAAACCACCGGCACCGCGGAGGTATCCGCGGCCACGGCTTTGCGCCGTGACGGGCGAGCCTTGGCGGGCTCGTCGTCGACGGTCGTTTCCGTGGCGGCATCGGCCGCAGCGGGGGCGGCAGCTTCGACGGCAGCTTCCGGTGCAGCCTCGGCCGCCGTCTCATCGGCGACTTCCACCACAGCCTTCTTTGCCCTTGAAGCGCGCTTCTTCTTCGGCTTTTCGGCTGGAGCGTCGTCGTTCGCCGCGGCGGGAGCCGCCGCTTCTTCAACCGCTACGGCTGCTACGGGCTCGCTTGCGGCCGTTCCGACTTCAGCGGCCTCGGCCACCGAGGCGGTTTCGCCGGCTTCGGTCTCCGTGCCGTCTTCGCGACGATTGCGCTTGCCGCCGCGCTTGCCGCGACGGCGCTTCTTGCCCTGGGCGTCATCTGATGCTTCCACCGTTTCGACGGCGCCAACCTGGGCTTCGTCTTGCTGTGTTGCATCGTCATCGCCTGGTTCAGCGGCAAAGTCGTCGCTTGCCGCCGAAACCGAAGCACCTTCGGCGCCATGCTCGCGATCGCCATGTTCGCGTTCGCGATCCTTGCCGCCGCGCCGCCTGCGGCGCTTGCGACGCTTGCGGTCGCGGCCTTCGCCGTCCTCAGCCGATCTCGGCTGCTGCTGCTGCGATTGCGGCTGCGCCTGGCGCGGCTGCTCGGCCTGTACCACAACCTCGTCGTCTTCCTCCTCGATGACGATCTCGTCCTCGGGCTCTTCCGGCTCGACATAGGCCGGGAAGGTTCGCGCTTCGACAAAGCCTTCCGGCTTTTCGGCAATGGCGCCGCGGAAGATCGCGTAGTGCTGCACACCGACCGTATCATCGGCCTCGACGGTGATGGTCAGGCCAAAGCGGCTTTCGAGTTCCACCAGCGTGCCGCGCTTGTGGTTGAGCACATAGAGAGCGGTCGCCGCCGGGGTCCGCACCGTGATGTGGCTGCGCGAATCCTTGAGCAGGAATTCCTCGATCGCCCGCACCACCATCAGCGCCACCGACGAATCGGAGCGCACATGGCCAGTGCCGCCGCAATGAGGGCACGGCTTCATGGTTGATTCCAGCACGCTGGCGCGGATGCGCTGGCGCGACATCTCCATCAGGCCGAAATGCGAGATGCGGCCGACTTGGATGCGGGCTCGGTCGTTCTTGAGGTGATCCTTCAGCCGCTTCTCGACGGAGCGGTTGTTGCGGTTCTCCTCCATGTCGATGAAGTCGATGACGATCAGGCCGGCGAGATCGCGCAGCCTTAATTGCCTGGCGACTTCTTCCGCCGCTTCAAGGTTGGTGTGGAGAGCGGTGTCCTCGATCGAGTGCTCCTTGGTGGAGCGGCCCGAATTGACGTCGATGGCGACCAGCGCCTCGGTCTGGTTGATGATGATGTAGCCGCCGCTCTTCAGCGTCACCTGCGGCTGCAGCATGCGGTCGAGCTGCGCCTCGATCCCGTTGCGCACGAAGATCGGCGTCGTGTCGCGGAACGGCTGAACCACCTTGGCGTGGCTCGGCATCAGCATGCGCATGAAATCCTTGGCCTCGCGGTAGCCTTCCTCGCCGGAGACAAGAATCTCGTCAATATCCTTGTTGTAGAGGTCGCGCACCGAGCGCTTGATCAGGCTGCCTTCCTCATAGACGAGGGCAGGGGCGGTGGATTGCAGCGTCAGATTGCGGACGTTTTCCCAAAGCCGCATCAGATATTCGTAGTCGCGCTTGATTTCCGCCTTGGTGCGGCTTTCGCCGGCGGTGCGCAGGATGACGCCCATGCCCTGCGGCACTTCGAGATCGGCAACGACCTCCTTGAGGCGCTTGCGGTCGACCGCACTGGTGATCTTGCGCGAAATGCCGCCGCCGCGTGCGGTGTTGGGCATCAGCACGGAATAGCGGCCGGCAAGCGACAGATAGGTGGTGAGTGCAGCGCCCTTGTTGCCGCGCTCTTCCTTGACCACCTGCACCAGCAGGATCTGCCGGCGCTTGATGACTTCCTGAATCTTGTACTGGCGGCGCACCGGCTTGCGGCGGCTGCGCACCTCTTCCAGCGCATCCTCGGCGCCTACGGATTCGATCTCGTGGTCGTCCGGATGCGAGGACTGCACCTCTTCCAGCATGCCGCGATCATTGTCCTCGGAGGTGGCTTCGCCACTTGCCTCGCTGGACGACCTTTCGTCACCCGGCTCCGCCGCAGGGACAGCTTCGGAGATCACATCCGCTTCGACGCTTGCCGCGATCGATGTCGGGCCGCCTTCCGACGGTTCGGTCCCGGATGTCTCGGCGTCGGAGGCTTCGCTGTCGCCATGCCCGGCATGATCGTCATGCCCGGCGGTATTGGCCGCGGCATGCTCGGAAGCAGGCGCTTCGGAGACGGCATCGCTGCCGGCATCGCCATGTTCGCCGTTTTCATCATCGGCGCCGGCGTCGCGCTTGTGTTCGCCGCGCTCACGACCCTTGCCGCCGCGCCGGCGGCCGCGCCGGCCGCGATCGCGACTCTGGCGGTCGTCGCCGTCATTGTCCTCGTTCTCCTCGTCCTCGGCTTCCTGCGCTTCGGCGCGCAGCAAAGCCTGACGATCGGCGACCGGGATCTGGTAATAGTCGGGGTGAATTTCACTGAAGGCGAGGAAACCGTGACGGTTGCCGCCATATTCGACAAAGGCTGCCTGGAGGGAAGGTTCGACACGCGTTACGCGGGCGAGATAGATGTTTCCTTTGAGCTGCTTCTTGTCCTGAGATTCAAAGTCGAATTCTTCAATACGGTTACCGCGGATAACGACAACGCGTGTTTCCTCCGGGTGGGAGGCGTCTATCAGCATTTTGTTGGGCATTATTTCGTTTCCTCCCGGCAGCCGTCAGCCGCAGCTTGCGAGGCAAAGCCCGCTGCTGCGTGTCTGGGATGTGGGTGCCGGATGTCTGAATGTCCGCCGGACGCCGCTTGAGCGCCATGGCGGTGCCGCCCGCAGCCACAATGGCGCGGTTTGATGCGGACCTTTCCATGATTGCGCTTGAAGCCATCGTCACCAGCAGAACCTTTTGAACCAAAGCCCGGACGAACCGGACCAGCTTGTTTGCTCATACAGAGCCGGCACGGGAACAAACCCGGCCGTTTTCCTCACGCAGGCGATTCCCCCGCCACGGGCGCACACCTGCGAAATTCGTCGCGATCACCTGAAGCCTTTTCGCTGGAGCGAAAGGAGCCGCCTTTCATCTGACCTGTAGCAGGAAGCTGCGGGAGAAGCGGTTCCAGGATTGCAGTGATCCACCATCGCTTTTATGATTTGACGGGGTGGAAGGCAACCCCGATTTCGGATGCCGGCAAAAAGCAGTGCCGTAACGGAAGCACAGGCCTTAATCCTCAATGAAAAGGCTTGGTTAACCTTCTCTGGATACCAATCGTTAATCGAGTCTGCGGCCTGACCGGCATTTCGACCAACCACGCGGGCGCAAGGCGCCAAACCAGGAGCGACTGCAAGAAATGGGACTGGCGGGCACCACAGACAAGGGCCATGGCCGTGCAGGCCGTTTCCTGCGCGCTGCCGGTGTGCTGTTGCTGCTGGCGCTTTGCCTTGCTTTTGCGCCGGTTTCACGCGCCGCCGATGCGCCACTCGGCGCCACCGCCTACAAGATGGCCGGCGACGCAACCAAGATGCGCATCGTCATCGATTTCGACCGCGAGCCCGACATCAAATGGTTCCTGCTGCGCGGCCCTAACCGGCTGGTCGTGGACCTGCCGCGCACCCGATTCGCCATTGGCGCGAAGGACGCCAAGGCCCGCGGCCTAGTCAAAGCGGTGCGTTATGGCGATCAGGGCGAGGGATCGCGGCTGATCCTGACCGGCAAGGGGCCGTTCTCGGTCGACAAGCTCGAGGTGCTCAAGAACCAGGACGGCGCAGGCTATCGCATCGCCATCGACATGTCGGCAGCCTCCGACCGCGAGTTCGACGAAGCCCTTGCCAACCAGGCGCTGACCACTGGCTCGACCGTCTCCACCGACAAGGGCTCCAGGGTCGGCACAGGGCCGATCTCCAATCCCGGGCATCGCTTCACCATCGTCATCGATCCCGGCCATGGCGGCATCGACGGTGGCGCCGAAGGCCTCAACGGCACCATCGAGAAGAACGTGACCTTGGCCTTTGCCACTGAATTGCGCGACAAGCTCGCCACCGTCGGCAACTACGACGTGTTCATGACGCGCGACACCGACGAGTTCCTGCGGCTCGATGACCGCGTGCGCATCGCCCGGCAGCACGAGGCTGACCTTTTGATCTCGATCCATGCCGACACGATCAGCGTCAAGGGTATCAGAGGCGCCACCGTCTATACCGTCTCCGACAAGGCGTCCGATCCGCAAGCGCAGGCGCTTGCCGACCGTGAAAACCTCTCCGACCAGTTCGCCGGCATGGTGATCAAGGACGACAACAAGGAAGTCACCGACATACTGATCGACCTGATCCGCCGCGAGACGCATAATTTCTCGATGAGCTTTGCCCACACTCTGGTCGGCCAGTTGTCCACCAGCGTCGGCCTGATCAACAATCCGCAGCGTTCGGCCGGCTTCAAAGTGCTGAAAGCGCCCGATGTGCCGTCGGTGCTGGTGGAACTCGGCTATCTCTCGAACGCCAAGGATGAGGCGCAACTGCTCGACGCCGACTGGCGCGGCAAGGCGGCGCAGAGCATCACCAACGCCGTCGCCCTGTTTGCCTCCGCCAAGATGGGAACGGGAACCGGAGGCTGAGATGGTCGCCGCCGCCCACGACCGGAGGCAGCGTTGCACGGGGACAACACCAGGCGCTTTTATTTCCGGTGGGGGATGCCGAAACCGGGCACTGCCGTATTTTGCCCACATGGTGGCGACATGGGTTTTCCATCACGGATCGGGACAGTTGCGAAGGCTTGCGCGAAAGGCTTCGTCTAGGAAATTCCCGGACCTCGGACTGGAGCGGGCATGATTCGTCTTATCGGCTATTTCTTTGGTATCGGCACGACGCTGGCGCTTATCGTCGCCGCGGGCGTGGCGATATACATCAGCCATCTATCGAAAGACCTGCCCGACTACGAGGTTCTGGCCAAGTACGAGCCGCCGGTGACGACCCGCATCCATGCTTCCGACGGCTCGCTGATGGCCGAATATGCGCGCGAACGGCGGCTCTATCTGCCGATCCAGGCGGTTCCGGACCGGGTCAAGGCGGCGTTCCTGTCGGCCGAGGACAAGAATTTCTACAACCATCCCGGCATCGACATCACCGGGCTTGGCCGCGCCATCTACGTCAACCTGCAGAATCTGGGTTCGGGCAGGCGCCAGGTCGGCGCCTCGACCATCACCCAGCAGGTGGCGAAGAACTTCCTCTTGTCCTCGGACCAGACCTACGAGCGCAAGATCAAGGAGATGATCCTGGCCTTCCGCATCGAGCAGGCTTATTCGAAGGACCGCATCCTTGAGCTCTATCTCAACGAAATCTTCTTCGGTTTCGGCGCCTATGGCGTTGCGGGCGCGGCACTGACCTATTTCGACAAGTCGGTCAACGAACTCACCGTCGCGGAAGCCGCCTATCTGGCGTCGCTGCCGAAGGGGCCCAACAACTACCATCCCTTCAAGCATGCCGACCGCGCCATCGAGCGCCGCAACTGGGTCATCGACCAGATGGTCGAGAACGGCTACGTGACGCGCGAGGAAGGCGACAAGGCCAAGGCCGAGCCGCTCGGCGTGACTCCGCGCCGCAATGGCTCCTATCTGTTTGCGGGCGAATATTTCACCGAGGAAGTGCGCCGCCAGATCATCTCGCGCTATGGCGAGAACGCGCTCTATGAGGGCGGCCTTTCGGTGCGCACGACACTCGATCCGAAGATCCAGCTCATCGCCCGCAAGTCGATGCAGAACGGCTTGCTCAAATACGACACGCTGCGCGGCTATCGCGGACCGGTGACGCATATCGATGCTTCCGGCGACTGGGGCGTGGCGCTGGGCAACGTCAAGGGGCTGGAAGACGTGCCGGAATGGTCGCTTGCCGTCGTGCTCGACAGCTCGGCGACCGGCCTTTCCATCGGCCTGCAGCCGACGCGGCAGATTTCGGGCGATATCGTCAAGGAACGCATCGAAGGCGCCGTCAGCAAGGAAGACATGAGCTTTGCCATGCGCCATGTGGTCGATGGCAAGACCGTCAAGGCCAAGTCTCCGGCCGATGTACTGCAGCCCGGCGACGTCATCTTCGTGCAGAAGAACGAAGGGTCGGAAGCCGCCTACACGTTGCGCCAGGTGCCGGAAGTGGAGGGCGGCTTGATCGCCATGGATCCACATACCGGCCGCGTGCTGGCCATGGTCGGCGGCTTCTCCTATGCGCAGTCGGAGTTCAATCGCGCCACGCAGGCGATGCGCCAGCCGGGATCGTCCTTCAAGCCGATCGTCTATTCGGCCGCGCTCGACAATGGCTATACGCCGGCCTCGGTTATCATGGACGGACCGATCACCATCCAGAGCGGCAACACGACCTGGACGCCGAAGAACTATGACGGCACGGTGGCCGGCCCCGCGACCTTGCGCTCCGGTATCGAAAAGTCGCGCAATTTGATGACGGTGCGGCTCGCCAACGACATGGGAATGAAGCTGGTGGTGGAATATGCCGAGCGTTTCGGCGTCTACGACCATCTGGCGCCGTATCTGCCGATGGCGCTGGGTTCCGGCGAGACGACGGTGATGCGCATGGTGTCGGCCTATTCGATCATGGCCAATGGCGGCAAGTCGATCAAACCCTCGCTCATCGACCGCATCCAGGACCGCTACGGCAAGACCGTGTTCAAGCAGGACGAGCGCGGCTGCGAAGGTTGCAATGCGCCCGAATGGAACAACCAGCCCGAACCGGAACTGGTCGACAATTCCGAGCAGGTGCTCGATCCGATGACCGCCTACCAGATCACCTCGATGATGGAAGGCGTCGTCCAGCGCGGTACCGGCGCCACCATCGCCGAGCTTGGCCGCCACATCGCCGGCAAGACCGGAACGACCAATGACGAGAAGGACGCCTGGTTCATCGGCTATACGCCGAACCTCGTCGTCGGCCTTTACATGGGTTACGACACGCCGCGCGGTCTCGGCCATGGCGCCACCGGCGGCGGTCTGGCGGCACCTATCTTCAAGGACTTCATGCGCGTTGCGCTGGACGGCACGCCGAATGTCGACTTCAAGGTGCCGGAAGGCATGAACCTGGTCGCGATCAACCGCAAGACCGGCATGCGTGCCGCGTCGGGCGATCCCGGCACCATCATCGAAGCCTTCAAGCCTGGCACCGGCCCAGCCGACAGCTATTGGGTGATCGGCATGGGCGCCGACGGGTCCAACGGCGCCGGCGGACCGCTATCGCCGCAGGCAACGGAAGCCATCCAGGCACCCGGCGGCGGACTCTACTGACGACCTGATTTTTTACGTCGAATGGGCTGGCTTGTTGAGCCGGCCCATTTCGCTTTACAGGCAGCAATGCCGTGCCTATGTATCGCGCCGACCCAAGCGCCACTTCGAAAACAGGACAGAACAACCAGCCATGCGCGCGGAAACGCAGAATATTGTCGACGAGATCAGGCAGGCGATCACCCTGCTGAGGAGGCATCTTTGACTGGGATCAGGCTATAAAGCGGCTTGAATACCTGAACGTGCGCGCCGAGGATTCCAGCCTCTGGAATGATCCGCTGGAAGCGCAAAAGCTGATGCGCGAGCGCCAAGGCCTCGAAGACGGGATCGCCGGCGTCAAAAGCCTGACTCAGGCGCTGGAAGACAATATCGGCCTGATCGAACTGGGTGAGGAAGAGGGCGACCAGAGCGTGATCGCCGAGGCGGAAGCAGCCCTCCGCTCGATGCAGGGCGAGGCCAAGGCCCGCCAGGTCGAGACGCTGCTGTCGGGCGAGGCCGACGCCAACGACACCTATCTCGAAGTCCATGCCGGCGCCGGCGGCACCGAGAGCCAGGACTGGGCCTCGATGCTTCTGCGCATGTACACGCGCTGGGCCGAGCGTCGCCGTTTCAAGGTCGAAGTGCTGGAAGTCCATGACGGCGAAGAGGCCGGCATCAAGTCCGCCACGCTCCTGATCAAGGGCCACAATGCCTATGGCTGGCTGAAGACCGAGTCGGGCGTTCATCGCCTGGTCCGCATTTCACCCTATGACAGCAATGCGCGCCGCCACACGTCCTTCTCCAGCGTCTGGGTCTACCCGGTCGTCGATGACAGGATCGAGATCGACGTCTCGGAATCGGATGTACGCATCGACACCTACCGCTCATCCGGTTCGGGCGGCCAGCACGTCAACACCACGGACTCGGCGGTTCGCATCACCCATATCGCCACCGGCATCGCGGTTGCCTGCCAGGCCGAACGCTCGCAGCACAAGAACAAGGCGAAGGCCTGGGAAATGCTGCGCTCGCGCCTTTACGAGGAAGAGCTGAAGAAGCGCGAAGCGGTGGCCAATGCCACAGAAGCGTCGAAGAGCGACATCGGCTGGGGTCACCAGATTCGTTCCTATGTGCTGCAGCCCTACCAGTTGGTGAAGGACCTGCGCACCGGCGTCGAGAGCACCAGCCCGTCGAGCGTGCTCGACGGCGACCTCGACGACTTCATGGAAGCCTCGTTGTCGCAGCGCATCGAGGGCGGTGCCGGTGAAGCCGTGGCCGACCTCGACTAGGATATGTTCATATTCAGCTGAGGCCGGCCTGCGAATGGATGATACCTGCGCTTCCGCCACTTTCTTGAATAAGAACATCCCTTGGCGGGGGAGCGAAGGAGGAACCATGACTCGCAGGCTCACCGGCAAATGCTTTTGCGGCACGGTTCAGTATGAAGTGGCGGACGAGTTCGTCTATGCCGCGATCTGCCATTGTTCGAACTGCCGGCGCACCACAGGTTCCGCCTTCAAGCCCTTCGCCGGCATCGAGCGCGAGAAACTTGCCCTTGCCGAAGGGCATCACGGGCTCATCCATTTCGGCGATGACAGCGGCCACGATGCGCATTGCAGCCGCTGCGGCTCGTTGCTGTATTCGCTGGTCCGCGACGGCGCCTATGTCCATGTCGCCATGGGCACGCTGGTCGACGATCCGACGATCCGGCCGACCGCGCACATCTTCGTCGGCTCCAAAGCGCCATGGTTCACCATCGCCGACGACTTGCCGCAATATGAAGGGCATGTGGTCGCCGGTCCAGGCGAAGTATAGGCTGGAACCACATTCGGCCAATCCCGTTGTTTCGATGCCCGTCTGCCGGGAGTTGAGCCTGGCCTTGGATCTCGTCAGCGGTTGCAGATAGCGGCGTAGATGTGGCGGCCTCGCGCAGCAACTTCTTGCGCCAGCCTAGGAATCAGCCCAGCATCCGAGGGCTGGAAGAGAAAAAGCATTTATGGCCGGACGCGGCATATCTGCGACCTGACGATCCGGCCACTGGGAAGACACGTTCCGGGAACGGGCAAGCGAAACGCTTGATGCTCGTTTGAAAGGAACGCTTCCATGTCTGCTGCCACTCTCCGATCGGCCAGAGCCGTTCAACCGGCTGGCCGACTCCTGTTTTCCTTGTTCGTGACCCCGATCTTTGCAATCGCGATGCTTGCTGCGGTGCTGACCGCACCCGCCTTCGCCCATGACGCCAAGCCTACGGCGGCGAAGCCGCAAGGCTGGAGTTATCCCTTCGCCTGCTGCGCAAACTACGACTGCCGTACCACCCATACCGGCGAGGTGCTGGAAAAGCCGGAGGGCTATGTCATCGCCGGAACGGGGGAGGTCGTGCCGATGAGCGACAAGCGGGTCAAGGACTCACCCGACGGCGATTTCCACTGGTGCGCGCACCAGGCCGGCCTCGACGCAGGCAAGACGATCTGCCTGTTCGTGCCACCGCGTTCCTACTGAGTTCTGTTGGCAGTTCTCATCGGAAGGCCGGCCTTGGTGCTGAAGGCGCTTGCGTCAGACGGAAGCAGCGAGTGCTGAGGCGAAGTCGCGATACGGCCGCAGTGGGCGACCCAGAAGTGCCGTCAGGCGCTCGACGTCGCCGGTCTCGGGCAGCATCCCGTCGGTAAAGAAACGCTCGCCCATCAGGCGCATGTCGTAGGCCATCCAGGCGGGCAGGAACTGCTTGAGATTTTGCTCAAAACCCTCCGTATTGTCGCCGCTGTAGCTGATCGGGCGGGCGAGTACGTCTGACCAGATTGCGGCAATGTCCGTCCCGGTCAGTGTCTGCGGACCGACGAGGTTGATCCTCTCGAACGCAAGCGGCTCCTTGGACCGTTCGCGACGCAGCAGCTCAAGAGCGGCGATCTCGGCGATATCGCGGGCATCGATCATGGCGAGACCCTTGGGGCCGATCGGCATTGGGTAGGTGCCGTAGCCGGTGATGACGTCTTCGACCGTCAGATCGTTCTGGATGAAGTAGGCCGGGCGCAAGATCGTAGCTTTGAAGTCCATCTGTTCGATCATTCGCTCCACGCCGAACTTGCCCGCGAAATGCGGCACGTTCACATAGACGTCAGCGTGGATCACCGAGAGATAGACGATCCGCTCGATGCCGGCCGATCGGGCGACATTCAAGGCGATCAAAGCCTGGGTGAATTCGTCCGGCACCACGGCGTTCAAGAGGAACAGCGTGGAAACGCCAGACATGGCTTTGCGCAGCGAATCGACATCGAGAAAGTCGCCTTGCACGACGGATACGCCTGCCGGAAAACTGGTTTTCGACGGATCGCGCACGAGAGCACGCACATCGGCGCCGCGCTTGGCGAGCTGTTCGACGACTTGGCGGCCGATATTGCCGGTGGCGCCGGTAACGAGAATGGTCATGGAATTTCTCCTGTTGGGTTGCTTGACAGCCCCAATATGTGTGGCTCACAAAGAGCCCAGTAGACGGCAATTTTAGACACGTCGTCTCACTGGTGGGACAGTCATGGATCTTTTAGCCCTTGCCGATTTTAACCTCGTGGCTCGCCATGGCGGCTTCGGCAAAGCGGCAAGGTCCACCGGCCGGCCCAAGGCAACATTGTCCCGGCGCGTTGGCGAATTGGAAAGCAGTCTCGATCTGCGTCTGTTCGAACGGGGTGCGCGTAACCTGAAGCTGACCGAAGAAGGACGGGCGCTCTTCGAGCGGACGGGGGCGTTGCTTGCCGAGCTGGACGAGACGGCATCGGCGATTGCCTCGGGCGGCCAGAGACCCAAGGGCAGATTGCGGATCAGCGCGCCTTTGCATTTTTCGCAGACTGCAATGGGGAGGATCGCCGCGGGATTTGCCCTGAGGTATCCTGAGGTGAGGCTTGAAGTGACCACCGAAGACCGGCATGTCGACATGATCGAGGAAGGCTACGATCTGGTAATCCGGGTCAATCCGGATCCCGATGAAAGCCTGGTCGGACGGGCGTTTCTCCGCGACCGCCTGGTCGTTGTGGCGAGCCCGGACCTTCCTCGCCCGGCCGATGGGCTCGCCGCTCCTGGCGTTGCGCGCGGGACAGGCGAGCGGCAAACATGGCAGGTGAAGACACCAGGTGGCCGGGCAACACTTAGAATCGAGCCGGTCCTCGCCTTGTCGACGCTCATCATGGTCCGGGATGCGGTGCGAGCCGGCATCGGCGCAGGACGGCTTCCCATTTCGTTGGTGGCCCACGACCTGGCTGACGGCACACTGGTGAATTGGGGGGATATTGACGGCCCCGAAATTTCTCTATGGACGCTCTACCCCTCCCGGCGGCTGCTCAGCGCGCGCGTGTCGGCGTTCCTGGATTTTCTGAAACAGGCTTTCCCAAACGGGACGCCGGACGAACTGGCCGCCTATATCGGCAGGTGACGACGATTGGGAGGTGACGACGGGCCTGCTTCAGCCAGAGCGCCGCTCGGCTCGATCGACCGGAGCCTGCTGACAGACAGTTGTCAGGAGCCTTCCTTTATGGTGCCTTGCCGCATGGGTGGCGGGCAACGGAGAGGAAAGCTTTTCATGACCATCAAGGCCAGCTGTCATTGCAAGGCGACGACGTTCGAGGTTTCGCAGGCGCCCGAGACGGTAACACAATGCACCTGCTCGTTCTGCTCCAAGCGCGGTTCGCTGTGGGCTTACTACGTTCCGTCGCAATTCAAGCTCACCAGCTCGCCGGAAAACGTTTCCTTCTATCAATGGGGATCGAAGACCGTCAAACACGGGTTTTGCGCCATTTGCGGCTGCGGCACCTTCACCGAAACGCCGGACTGGTCGACCGGAAAACCGGACTTCGACAATCCCAAGATCTCAGTCAATTCGCGGCTGTTCGACGATTTCGACCTCGACAAGGTCGAGGTGGTCGTCATTGACGGCAAGAACCTCTGGTAGGCCAGCACCAGCCACCGAAGCGGAAGTGTGGCGCGAGCGGGGAGAAGCCGCTTTCGCCGCTCGGTTTTTCGCCGCATTTCATGTTACAAGACCGGAGAAGGGCTTATATGCGCGAGCCGCAAAGGCCGCGCTTTGGAGAGGGACGATCCTTATGAAAAAGACTGTGCTCGTCGCCGTTGCGACGGCTGTGCTGGTGAGTGCCTGCACCACGACCGATCCGTACACCGGGGAGCAGAAGGTTTCGAACACCGCAGCCGGCGCCGGCCTTGGCGCCCTGGCGGGCGCGGGCCTCGGCCTGCTTGCCGGCGGCAATGACCGCCGCAACGCGCTGATCGGCGCCGGTATCGGCGCGCTGGCCGGCGGCGCCATCGGCGCGACCATGGACCAGAACGAGGCTGAACTGCGCCGCCAGCTCGAAGGCACCGGCGTCAGCGTCACCCGCACCGGCGACCAGATCATCCTCAACATGCCGTCCGACATTACTTTCAACGTCGACCAGGATGCGGTGAAGCCCGGCTTCTACCAGGTGCTGAACTCGGTTGCGCTGGTGCTGAAGAAGTTCAAGCAGACCACGGTCGACGTGTTCGGCCACACCGATTCGACCGGTGGCGACGAACACAATTTCGATCTGTCGCAGCGCCGCGCATTGGCGGTCGCCAACTATCTCTCAGGCCAAGGTGTCGATTCGCGCCGCTTCGCCGTCACCGGATTCGGCAAGACCCGTCCGATCGCGTCCAACGGAACGGCGGCCGGCCGTGCGCAGAACCGGCGCGTCGAGATCCAGCTTTCGCCGCTGACCTGAATTGTTCGGCATCGAAATGCGAAGGCGGCCCCCGCAAGGGGCCGCTTTCTTTTTGGGCTCCTGTGGTCCGCCAAAAGGTCTAACGCATTAGAGATTTCTAATAATCCCTTTCCGGAGGCCTTGGAAGGGATTAGCATTGGTGCGGTTCCAGAGGGGATGGGGCGATACAAACGGCCATGCAGTCACTTAGTCGGCCCCGGTCCTGCACGGCCAGATAAGGAAATCTGGGAGGAATGCATGACAAGAACAGCTCGTCTTGGGCGTTGCGGCGTCCTCATTTTGACAGGTCTGGTCTCCGCTTGGTGCGCAGCGGCCACGGCTCGAGCCGAGGACGCCAACAAAGCCGACATCGAAGCGTTGAAGAAATCGCTCGCCAAATATGAAGACTACACGGTCGCCGTCCGCGACCTTTATCTGTCGACTGTCGGGTGCGTCTATTACAGCGGGGACAGGATCGAGGGCGCAATGGACTATCCGAAGGGCGCTATGGGCATCCATTTCGTCAACGTCCCGAGTGTCGGTCAGAAACTCGATCCGATGCGCCCCAATGTGCTGATCTACGAGCCGACCAAGAAAGGCTTGAAATTGGTTGGCGTGGAATGGCTGGTGCCCCTGACGCCAGACACCAAGGAACCTCCAAAACTATTTGGCCAGACCTTCATGGGACCGATGGAAGGGCACTATCCGCTCATTCCGAGGGAGTTCGTCCACTACGACCTTCATGCCTGGCTGTTCAGAGACAATCCGAACGGCATGTTCAGTCCGACCAACCCGAACGTGAAATGCAGCAAGGCAGAGTTTCCGATGCTGGAAAACCCGACCAAGATGATGCCCGGCCCGATGTGACGGACGGGCCAGGATAGGAGCGTGCCAAGAGTGCAAGCTGGCCGGCTGCATTTGAGAGCGCTCGGGAGTCAGGCTCGGACGACGATCGGCATGAGGGCCGGCGCGCATGAAGGCTGCCCGCATGAAGACAGGTATCTGGTCGCGGAAGTCGACAATGGCGCTGCGAGCCGTCAGTCGAAGGTAAAAGCGGCCCGCAAGGGCCGTTCTTGTTTGGCATGTCGGACTCCGTAATCAAGGCCTACGAGGTCGGCTGATCGACAATTGCCGCAACGATACGGCGCACGATCGGCAAGACCAGCAGCAGACTTGGAAAGCCCACTAGCCATGATGCTCCCCATGCATACGGCCAGGTCGCCACGAAACCGGTTGTCCAGCCCGCATTGATCAGCGTCGCTACCGCGGAAACAATGCACGACATCAGGATGGAAAGTACGAATGGCATTACCAGCGCATTGTAGGAGGCCGGTAGCTTCCTCGATTTCAAAACCTTGTGGGATGACGGTCGCATCACCTATCTCCTTCTCGAAAAGTGGAAGTATGCGCGGCTGGGCGCAGTCAGGCGGCCTGCGCCATTTGCTGGGCAAGGTTTCGAATAAAGCCGCGCAACGAACGCGGTTCGCGGCCCAGGGCGGCGCGCAATGTCAGACTGTTTCCGCCAAGGCCATAGTGGGCATAGTGGGCGTATATTTTGGCCAGCACCTGCATTTGGCGGTCATTGTAGGGAAGGCGTGCCTCGGCCGCCCACTCGCCAAATGTCGGCTCACCAGAAGAGATGGGTCTGCCAAGTTCCTCACTCATCATCGCAACGATGTCTTCCCGGCTGTGCATGCCGTCAGCGCACAGATCGAGGGTCGCGTAGGACAATCGCGCTTCGGTTAGGGCGATCGCCGCCACCTCAGCGACATCGCGGTAGTCGACGCGGGCCAGCTTCGCCGTCTTTGGAAACGGTTCCGAGAAAACACCATGTTCAACGACGGACGGCCAGGCCGCTGCGAGGTTCTGCATGAAATTGGCAGGGTGCAGAATCGTATATTCCATCGTCGTCGAGTAGAGAGCAGCCTCGACAGGCACCTTGCTGGCATGGTTCTTCAGTCGCGTATTGGTAGGCTGGATCACCGACGAGAAGACGAACTTTCGAACTCCTGCTCGCGTGGCGGCCTCAACCATGGCAACGCCCATGGCTGCTTCATCGGGAGCAAAAGCCGGCCCAATGTGAAAGACGCCGTCGACGCCCGCGACCGCCCTTTCGAGGCTCTGACGATTTCGCAAATCTCCTGTCGCAACCTCGGATGCCCCCACCTTCCGGGCCTTTTCGGCATTCGCAGGGTCGCGAACGAGCGCTCGAACATTGGCATTGCGGCGGACAAGTTCAGGCACGACAAGTCCCGCAACTCGGCCTGTGGCACCAACAACCAGAACAGTTGGATTGGCTACTTGCATGACGATTTCCTTCCATCAAGCCTGTCCTCGCGGGACAACTTGCAGAGAGGTACGACGTCGCAATTGTCGTTACAATTACCCGTTTTTGCGATATATTATGTCGAATGTCGGGAGAATGCATGAGCCGAATGGACGATTTCGAGGCTTTCATCGCGATCGTCGAGCATGGAAGTCTGACGACTGCCGCACATCGGCTGAACCGCTCGCTGCAGTCGGTCAGCCGGTCCCTGGCGGCACTGGAGCAATCAGTCGGCGTCGAGCTGATCCACAGGACAACGCGTCGCTCGACACCAAGTGAAGTCGGAGCAGCCTTTTTCAACCGGATCAAACCCGCGGTCGACGAAATAAACGACGCAAGACTTCAGGCGATCAATCAACGATCGGAGCCGGCAGGCGTCCTGCGCATCGGGGCGCCGGTTCTGTTTGGCCCGAACGTCCTGATGCCTGTCATCGCGGAATACATGCGGACATTTCCCCGGGTCGAGGTCGATCTTCAACTTTCCGATGGATTTGCCGATCTTGGCGCCGAAGGTCTCGACCTGGCAATACGCATCGGCGATTTGCCGGATTCCAACTTGAAAGCCAAACGCCTGGGAGCGTTGCGGCGCGTTGTGTTCGGCGCGCCTTCCTATTTCGCGCGGTGCGACCGGCCGGCCCATCCCTTCCAGCTGAGTGAGCACAGTTGCATCATCAGAACCGCTAACGAGCGTCCAGGTGAATGGACGTTTCAGATCGACGGGAAACCCCGGACCGTGAAGGTCGCAGGCGCTTTTCGCTCCAATCTGATGACCTCGGTCTATGCCGCCGCAATCCACGGACTGGGTTTGGGCTTCTCGCCTCTGTGGCAGATAAGACATTTGGTCGACGACGGTCTCGTCGAACTGGTTTTGACGGAATTCGAGCCGGCACCGGTGCCGATCCATGCCTTGTGGCAGGAAGGCCGGTCATCTTCGGCCAAGGTTCGGGCATTTCTGGATTTATTGGCATCCCGCCTGGAACTCAAAAGCCTGTAGCATCGACGGGTATTTGAAGCGCTCCAGGCCGGAAGAGATCGGGCAGATCGAGCCTGTCTTGCGATTACCGCGCATGGCGCTGATTGATCCTGAGCGGGCTCCAGATCTCGCATCCCAATCGCGTCCAGGAAAGCCGCGCGTCCTCGGGACGCCGCGGCTCATGGAATCAGACCTTGGCGACGATCTTCATGAAGGCCGGCATGTCGTCGCCGAAGCCGACGGTGCCGTCATTGTCTTCACCGCGGTTGTTGCCGCGGGCAGGGCGGCTGTTGCTGGCGCGCTGCGGCCTTGTGTCGCCGCGTTCCGGGGCGCGGTTCTCGTTGTTGCGATCGGAGACCTTGCGGTCGCTGTTTTCGGAGCGGATCGCTTCCTTGCGCTGATGCCGTTCGCCGATGTCGGCGACCGCGGCCTCGGCTACCACCGGCTGTTCCTCGCGCGCGGCATCTGCCGCTGGCGCGTCGTCGCTGCGCTTGGCATGGCGTTCGCGCGGCTTGCGCTCGCCACCCTCCTTGCGATCATGGGCCTTGCGGTCCTCGTCCTTGCGGCCGGCGCGGCGCGGAGCGCCACGGCCACGGCGGGGCGCTTCGTCCTCGCCGCCTTCGCTGGCGACCACGGTCGACAGGTCGCCGTCATGCCACTCGATCTTGTTGCCGATCAGCCGCTCGATGGCGTCGATGTATTTGGTGTCGGACTTGGTGGCGATGGTGAAGGATTTGCCCGAGCGTCCGGCGCGGCCGGTGCGGCCGATGCGGTGGACATAGTCTTCGGCGTGGATCGGCACGTCGTAGTTGAAGACGTGGCTGACGTCGGGAATGTCGAGGCCGCGCGCGGCGACGTCGGACGCCACGAGATAGCGCAATTTGCCATCGCGGAAATTGGCCAGCATCTGCATGCGGGCGCGCTGGTCCATGTCGCCATGCAGGGCGCCGGCGTCGAAATCATACTTCAGCAGCGAGCGGAACAGCTCCGCGACCTCGACCTTGCGGTTGCAGAAAATGATAGCGTTCTTCAGCTCGGCGTCTTCGGCCTTTATCAGGTTGCGAAGCGTCTCGCGCTTGTCCCACGGCTTGGAGCCGGACTTGACCAGGCGCTGGATGATGTTGGTGGCAGCGGATGCCGCCTTGGAAACCTCGACGCGCACCGGCGCATGCAGGAACTTCTCGGTGAGCTTGGTGATCTCCGGCGGCATGGTCGCTGAGAAGAACAGCGTCTGCCTGGTGAACGGGATCATCTCGCAGATGCGCTCGATGTCGGGGATGAAGCCCATGTCCAGCATGCGGTCGGCCTCGTCGATGACGAGGATCTCGACGCCGTTGAGCAACAGCTTGCCGCGCTCGCGGTGATCGAGCAGACGGCCGGGCGTGGCGATCAGCACGTCGGCGCCGCGCTCCAGCTTCTTGTCCTGCTCGTCGAAGGAGACGCCGCCGATCAGCAGCGCGATGTTGAGCTTGTGGTTCTTGCCGTATCTGATGAAATTCTCTTCGACCTGCGCGGCGAGCTCGCGCGTCGGCTCGAGGATCAGCGTGCGCGGCATGCGGGCACGGGCCCTGCCTTTTTCGAGGCGGGTCAGCATCGGCAGCACGAAGGAAGCCGTCTTGCCGGTGCCGGTCTGTGCTATGCCCAGAATATCCTTGCCGAGCAAGGCATGCGGGATGGCGCCAGCCTGGATCGGCGTCGGCACGGTGTAGCCCGCATCGGTGACTGCGGAAAGGACCTTGGGCGACAGGCCGAGGTCTGAAAAGGTCAACGCTTCTAGAGCGGTCGTGGTGTCTGAGGACAAGAGTTGCTGTCTTTGGCTGGTTCGGGGAAGCGCAACGGCATCCGTCGCGGCAAGCACAGCGTGCCTGCAAGATTGGTATTGCGATTAGGCGCAAGCCCGCGATTTGTCAACAGAAACGGGCGGGATTGGCACGATTGTGAAAACGTAAGCTTAATCGCGATGCTTAATTAGGTAGTCACTCTTTGCGCCGGCTCAATAGCGGAACTGCTCGGCGAGAATGCGTTCGTTCCACGAATGGTTGGGATCAAACAGCAGCGTTGCCGTCGCAGTCGGCGATTCGCGGACCGTTACGGAAGCCACCGCCTTGACCTCGGTGTGGTCGGCGGCGGTGTTCACCGGGCGCTTTTCCGACTCCAGAATATCGAAGCGTACGGTCGCCTTGTTTGACAACAAGGCACCCCGCCAACGGCGCGGCCGGAACGGGCTGACCGGGGTCAGCGCGAGCAACGGCGCATCCAGCGGCAGGATCGGCCCGTGCGCCGAAAGATTGTACGCGGTGGAGCCGGCCGGCGTCGCGATCATCACGCCGTCGCAGTTCAGTTCCTCGATGCGGACCTGCTCGTCGACGGTGATGCGGATCTTTGCCGTCTGGTAGGACTGACGCCACAGCGCCACCTCGTTGATGGCGAGTGCCGAAACCGTCTCGCCCTCATGCGTCAACGCCAGCATTTCCAGCGGGCGGATCGTTTCGGCGACGGCGGCCGCGATGCGCTCGGTGAGGCCCCCGACGCGGTACTCGTTCATCAGGAAGCCGATGGTGCCACGGTTCATGCCGTAGACCTTCTTTCCCGTGCTCATCGTGTCGCGCAAGGTCTGCAGCAGGAAGCCGTCGCCACCCAGTGCCACCACCACCTGGGCGTCGTCGAAGGATGCCTGGCCATAGCGGGCCGACAGGCTCTCCATCGCCGCCTTGGCATCGGCAGTGTCGGAGGAGACGAAGGCGAGATTGGCTTTGCTCATGACATTCCGATGGCGGTCGGCCGATGGCGGTCGGCGGCGGTTGCGTGGGGTAGCATGGGCAAGCGCATCTGCAAAGGGAGGCATCGTCCGGGCCAGTTGCGGCCGCGGCGAAACGAAATCGGCGGCTCGCGCTTCATGTCGCCGGAACGGCGAATGTGATGGTTAAGTGCGAGCTTAAGCACTCGTAAAGCCTGATCGATCATGTTAGCCGACAGAGGATGGGTGGCTGGGGGGCTAGCCAGTCGAGACCTGTCTATTGCCGGTGACACGCCTGATTATCGTCTTCCTTGTGATGGGAAGTTTCGCCCTTCTCTTTGCGGAGCTTGTGCGGCAGTCCGAAGACATGAGCTCCAGGCCGATGGCCTCACGCTGCGGCGGCGCCGGCGTGCCATGCCCGCAAAACGCATTGTAGGCGAAGCCAATCCGCCAACGACGATCCGTCGCCTACTGCCCGACAATCCTCAGATTGGCGTTGCCGTAGAATGTGTAGGCGAGATAGGTCGGATCGCCGGTCCGGTAGAATTCTCTGCGGACATCCTGCAGGATCTCGGCCAGATAGACCGGCCCGTCCTTGATCCGCGTGCTGATGCCGCCATAGAAATCGGTCGAGAAGGCCGCTGCCGCGCGGTCGGTCAGTGGCCACATGCCGCCGATGAAGCCGGAAGCGCCGCCCGCCAGCACCGCCGGACCCCAGCCCTGCACGAAACCGCCGAGCATCTGCGAACGGCCGGTGTCGCAGGCGTTGAAAAAGTAGAACGGATTGCCCTTGCCATGCGCGGCCGCGACCAGCGCGGCCCATGTATCGGGGTCGAGCGACTGGTCGACGAGATCGATGGCAAAGACCGGCCGGCCACTGCTCGGCTGGTTGACCTCGCCATGACCGGAGAAATGAATGAAACCGGTCGAGACTTCACCGACCAGTTTCTCGAAAGAGGTGAAATCGCCATCGAAGCGGCGGTAGCCGTAAAGCTTGCTCAGCGCCGCGATCTCGTCCTGCTGAAAGCGCAGCGAGCGCTTGTCGAGATAGGAGGGCGCGACGGCCGCGACGCCGGTGAAGGTCATGCGGTCGAGCGGGTTGTCGACCTGTGAGGCACTGCTGCGCGGAGCCCAGCGCGCCAGCCGGTAGCCCATGCCGAGAAAACCGTCGGCGACGGCGCCGTCGGCGCTGCGCGGGCGGATCAATTCCCAGGGCAGCGTCGGGCTGTTCGAGGTGATCTGGATCGAATGGAGTTCGCCTTTGCCGCGCAGCGACCAGAACACGTCCTTGAACGGTTTCGGCACATAGTCGCGGTAGAGCGCATCGCCAAAACCTTCGGCGGCGAGCGTGACAAAGCGCTTTTGCGCCCCCGTATCGCTGCTTGCGGCAGGCTGCTGCAGCGAAACGGCGCCGCGCAGGCTCAATCCGAGCTGCAGCAGGCGGCGGTATTCGGAGTCCAGCCATGCCGCCATCTCAGGTGGCGTCGAGAACGTATCGGTCACCGGACCGGCCAGATGCGGCGAATGGATGATGATCTGCCCCGAACCCAGCCCGCTCGGATCGTCATAGAGGATGGTCACGTCGAGATCGGGGACGTCATCGCCGGCTGCGCCGCCGAGCGTCACATTGCCAGTTACCGCCGGCTGCGGCGCCGCTGCGGCCAGCATCAGCATGGCAGGTGCTGCGGAGCGTTCGGCTGTGGCGCTCAGAGCGGCTGCCTCGACAGGCGCGGTGCGGCGAATGATAACCGACCGCGATGCCGATCCCAGGAACCTCCCGGCGCTGTAGATGCGCGCGATGAACTGGGCCGGCTTGCTGTCCTTGGCGATCGGCCGCGCCTTGACGTCGAAGCGGACGAAGTCGCTGTCGCCCTGGCGGTAGAGCGTCGTCCGTCGGCTCCATTTGCCGCCGTCAGCGAGATCGAAGCCGGAGGCGAACAGATCGATATCGATCGGCCATTGCTCGGTTCCCGCCGGCATCGCCATGGCCAGGGCGCCATCTTCCGTCACCGACGAGCCCGGCGCTGCCTTCACCTTCACTTCGGGCGTGAATTGCTCTTCGGTAAGGGCGATCGAAACGGTCACCGTCTCGCCGGCGACAATCTCATCCGGCGCATCGATGGTTGGATGGCGCACCACCTCGACAGCGCCCGTCTCGGGTTGTGGAAGGGCGCCGCCGGAAGGAGGGCTTTGCGCCTGGTCGATGGGCGGCGGCGCTGGTTTCGGTGGCGCCTGCGCCTCCGGCGGACTTTCGGCGCCGGTCGCGGGTGGCGGGGCCGATGTCATGCCGTCCTCAGGGGGGATCCCTGCCTTATCGGGGGGCGGTTCGGCGCCGGTGGCTCCGCCATCCTGCGGATAGGTCCCGCCGAGATTGTTCTGGGCAGCGGCCACAGCTGCGTCTTCAAGACGTTGCTTTTCCTCTTCGTATCGTTGCCGAGCCTGCTCTTCCTGCAATTGGCGCTGCTGTTCCTGGCGTTTGTATTCCTCGTAGAGCGCCGCCTCCTTGGCGCTGTCGCCCATCGCGGCATCGGGACTGCCGGAGCCCGGTGCAACGTCCATGGGGTAGGGCTCCTGACCGCTGCCATCGGCGTAGTCGCTGCCATCAGGCTCCCAACCGCCACTCCCGGAGATGTAGCCGCCGCTCGCCATCGCCGGCGGTGCCGGTTCCGGCACAAGCGGCAGCGCCGGTGCCGCGCCGGCCACCTGGTCCGGCGTCAGCACAAAGGCAGCGTCTGCCGAGCGGCCATATGCCATCCATGGCCACTGGGCGCCTGACGTTTTGTCGATAGTGGTTTGCCTGACCGAGGCGAGGATGATGGCTATGTCCGCGCCGCGCTTGACCAGCGCAGCGGTGAGCGCATCGGCAAATACGGTGACGGGGCGGGCTTCGCCCAGTGCAACGGTTCCGGGTTTGGCCGACAGAGCGACGATGGCGTGGGTGAGGGGATCGACCGCCGCCAGACCCTGCATCACGCCGGAAGTAGGGTTGTGGCCATCGCCGGGATTGTCGAGCAGAACCACCTTCAATGTCGGGGTTGCCTCGAGCGCCTGCATGAACAGATCGAGGGGCAATGCCGTCTGGTCGACCGTTTCCTTTGAATCGATCCGGGTGCCGCGCGTCAGTAAATAGTTCCTGCCGTTGGCCTGCGCGGTGTGGCCGACATAGTAGAAGATGCCGACGGAGTCCGGTTTGGCCAGGGATTGGGCGAAATCATGCATGGCGCGCGCGACATCGGCGCGGTCGCCATCCGACACCTGCCGGACGGTGAAGCCAAGCGATCGTAGTGTCGCTGCAACGAGTTCGGCACTGAGGTCGGCGTTGGCGATTGCCGGTGAGCCCTCAGAGGCCGGATTGGCGACAACCAGCGCTATCCGCTCTTCGCCGCGCGCAGCGGAGAAGAGCGCCATGGTCATCAGCAGCACGACCGCCAGAAAAAGGCGCATGACCGTGATCCAAGCCCTGCAGGCTGCGGCGCTCACGCCACGGCTTGCCCCAATTCATCAATGGCCCAACCTTGACCATATCATGTCGGCTTCGCCGGCGCACTGCCGGTGCCGATGATGCAGTTGTGTCGCTAAAAGATATTGACTGTATGTTTAGTAATTAATACCGTTGCCCGAGATACCGAGTTGGTCAGCCGGCATTCGCCGGTGAATGATCACCAGGACGAAGGGAACTTAGGGACTCGAGGCGCAATCCCGCCGGTCCCAACAATGGGAGACACAAGCATGCAGTTGAAATCGACCGCCACGGCGCTCGGCCTGTCGCTGCTGGCGATGACCGGCATTGCCCGCGCCGAGGGCGAACTCCAAATCTACAATTGGGGCAACTACACCAGCCCGGACCTGATCAAGAAGTTCGAGGAAACCTACAAGGTCAAGGTTACCGTCACCGACTACGACTCCAACGATACGGCTCTGGCCAAGGTCCGCCAGGGCGCTTCCGGCTATGACATCGTCGTTCCATCGGCCAGCGTGATGCCGATCTGGATCAGCGAAGGCCTGCTCTTGGAAACCGATCCCAACACGATGGAGAACTTTAGAAACGTCGATCCGAGATGGGTCGACGTGCCGTTCGACCCCGGCCGCAAATATTCGGTGCCGTGGCAATGGGGCACGACCGGCATCTCGGTCAACAAATCGGTCTATGCGGGCGATCCGAACACCTCGGCGATTTTCCTCGATCCGCCGCCGGAACTCGTGGGCAAGATCAATGTCGTGCCCGAAATGGGAGACATCATGTTCCTCGCCATTGCCTATGAGGGCGGTAAGTACTGCACCGACGACAAGGTGCTTTTGAAAAAGGTGCATGACAAGCTCATCGAGGCGAAAGCGAAATGGCTGTCGCTCGACTATGCGGCCGTCGACGGTCTCGGCAGGGGCGACATTGCCGCCGGCGTCAACTGGAACGGCATATCGCTGCGCGAGCGGCTGGAGAACGACAAGATCGTCTACGGCTATCCCAAGGAGGGCTTTCCAATCTGGATGGACAATGTCGCGGTGCTCAAGGATGCCAAGAACGTCGAGAACGCCAAGCTCTTCCAGAATTTCATCATGGACCCCAGGAATGCAGCGATGATCTCGGCCTTCGCGCACTACGCCAATGGCATCAAGGGCTCCGAGCCCTTCCTGCCGGCCGATATGAAGGGCGCGCCCGAAGTGGATGTTCCGGCCGAATTTGCCGACAAGGGCCAATTCATGTCGGCCTGTCCCGCCGACGTCCAGGCGCTCTACACCAGGATCTGGACCGATCTGCAGAAATAGCAGCGCCGCCGGCCGAAGCTGACCAACATCGGGCCGCGCATCGCGGCTCGGCCATCCCCAATGCCAGATGCCGTAAAGCCGCCGCGGGAGATTTTTTATGTCCGATCTCGACCTTTGCTACATGCCGGCCAGCGAGGCGTTGCGGCTGTTCAAGGCGAAGAAACTGTCGCCTCTGGAACTGATGCAGGCCACCATCCGCCGCGCCGAGGCAACCAAGGCGACGATCAACTGCCTCACCTTCACGCATTTCGACGAGGCGATGGATCTCGCCAGAAAAGCCGAGGCGAAATACGCCAGAGGCGCCAGGACCGGCGCGCTCGAGGGCCTGCCGATCGGCATCAAGGATGAGAGCTACATCAAGGGCAAGCCGACCTCGCATGGCTCGCTGCTGTCCGGGGACGCCATTGGCGGCCATACCTCGACCATGAACGAGCGTGTCATGAAGGCCGGCGGCATC
The DNA here is from genome assembly GCF_000503035.1 of Mesorhizobium sp. LSHC412B00. NCBI lineage: Bacteria > Pseudomonadati > Pseudomonadota > Alphaproteobacteria > Hyphomicrobiales > Phyllobacteriaceae > Mesorhizobium > Mesorhizobium sp. LSHC412B00. Next base: position 466,050 of record NZ_AYWB01000003.1, read on the forward strand.
GTCCACGCCCGCACCGCGACGCCCGAATTCAGCTGCGCCGGTTATACCTGGTCGAAGCGCTGGGGCGTCACGCGCAACCCCTGGAACCCGGATTTCACGCCGGGCGGTTCGTCGGGCGGTTCGGCGGCAACGCTGGCCTCCGGCACGTCGTCGATCGCAACCGGCTCGGACATAGCGGGCTCAATCCGCATCCCTGCCTCGGCCTGCGGCCTGGTCGGCTTCAAGCCGCCTTACGGCCGCAATCCCGATGAGCCGCCGTTCAATCTCGATTTTTTCTGCCACACCGGGCCCTTGGCCCGAAACGTCGGGGATGCGATCCTGCTGCAGAACGTCATGGCCGGGCCGAGCCCGCTCGACATCGCCACGCTGCGCCCGAAACTGCGCCTGCCGCTCGACTACAAGCCGATCAAGGGTTGGAAGATCGCATTCTCCATGGATCTCGGGTCCTTCGAGGTGGATGCGGACGTGCGCAAGAACACGCTCGCTGCCTGCGATGTGTTCCGCTCGCTCGGCGCCACCGTCGAGGAGGTGGACCTCGGCTGGGGCGACGAGGTGCTCAAGGCCGGCATGGCCTATCTCGAACATCTCTTCGGCGCCTCGCTGTCGCCGCTGCTCGCCAAGAACGGCAAGGACATGACCAGCTATGCCAGGCAGTTCGCGCAGGACGGGCAGAAGTCGAAGGCGACGGATTTTGTCGCGACGCTCGATGTGGCGGCCAGGATGTACCTGACGCTGGGGCCTTTGCTGGAAAAATACGACGTGCTGATCTGCCCGACCAATGCGCTTCCCGCAGTGCCGGCGGAATTCGATCAGACCAAAGGCAAGGTCGAGATCAATGGACGAGAGGTGAACCCGTCGCTGGGCTGGGTGATGACGACGCCGTTCAACATGCTGAGCCGCTGCCCGGTTCTGTCGATCCCGTCGGGCCGCGCCGCCAACGGCGTGCCGACAGGCATCCAGATTGTCGGCCGCACCTATAGCGACGCTGACGTGTTCCGGGCGGGTATGGCCTATGAGACGGCTCGTGGTCAGTGGTACACGAATGCCGGGACACGCCCGGCGCTGTGAGTCCGCAGGGCGCCGGCATGCCAAGGCAGCGGCGGGATGTTTCGGCCGCCGGGGAAAGGCCTGACGACAATGGCGCAACGCATAGCCACTCCGGATGCGGGAAAAAGCAAGGCGGCCAAGGGTGCGGCGAACGACGCTGCGCCCAAGGACCGCCGGCGCGAGCGCGGCGAAGCGAGCATCCAGCGCATCATCGACGCCACAATCGAGCTCATCGCGGAGGAGGGGCTGGCCAGCGTCACCATGCAGCGCATCGCCGAGCATGTCGGCTCGTCCAACGCACTGGTGGTCTTTCATTTTCGCAGCAAGGAGAACCTGTTCCGAGCCGTCCTGCAATATCTCAGCGACCAATATGACGCGCTGTGGCTGACGCTGGTGCGGGCGCCCGGCCTGTCGCCGGTCGAGCGGGTCTTGGGCGCGGTCGATTGCGCGCAACGCTTTGCCCGCCAGCATCCGAATTGGGTGTCGGTCTTCGTCGTGTTCTCCAGCGACCGCAAGAGCATGCAGCTCTACAACGAGATAGGCCTGCCCAGCGATCTCGCCTACACGGCCGAAGCGCGCGAACTGCTGATCGAGATTTCGCGCAGCGGCGGTTACACCGGCGTCGACATAGACACGCTGTCGGAGAGCCTGAATTATCTGGTTCACGGCGCCTGGTATTGGGACCATCTCAACCCGTCCAGCCGCGACACCGACGTGCTGCGCAAGACCATGCTGCTCCTGCTGCACCAGGCCTTTCCGCGGCATTTTGACTTGGGGTGAGATGCGGCCATTGCGAGCGACGAAAGCGTCCTCTGCAAACCTAAACCCGAAAATCTCTACGATGCCTTGATCTCTGTAAAAACGCTTGCACAATCCAGAGGTGCGAGCTAAACAACCCAGGGATGCATTCGAGGGTGGGTAAATGTGGCATTGGGCGATACTTCTGTTGCTGATTGGCGTGCCGGTTTTCTTCGCCGTCCGGTCGTCGCGCAAATCCTCACAGAGCCCAGATGACCTCGTGGGGTTCGGCGGCTGGCTGATCCTGCTGGCGATCAGCCTGTCCCTTTCGCCGTTGCGCACACTTGTCGATATGGCCAGTCTGGTCAAAACCTACCAACAGCTTGTTACAGTGCCCAACGGGGCCTTGGCCATCTATGGCGAGGCAGCCCTCAATCTGGCATTTCTGGTGCTTCAGCTGGTCGTGCTTGTTTCGATGCTGCGGCGAAGCCACCGCTTTCCGCAGCTGTTCATATGTCTGTGGTTTGCGATCCCTCTCTTATTCGTACTGGACACAGTTTGGATATCGACTGTTCTGGGTGTCCCGGTAAACCGTTTGCTTGCCGGAGGAGCTCTGGTTACACCTTTGGCATCCTTCATAGTCACAGGGATCTGGGCCGCCTACGTCTACAGGTCGGTTAGGGTGAGGAACACGTTCGGCGATACGGCAGCCATACAGGCTGCCACATTTTCCTAGAAGGTCCGACGGCTGCGAGTTGGCCTGATGTCGTGCTGCCAGCTCCGCCGAATAGAACCGTCGGCAGTCCTCCTTCGACTAACGAGCTTCGAGTGGCCTGCCACCCGAAGCTCGAAGAGCGAAGGGTGGTGCCCCCGGACGGAATCGAACCGCCGACCTTCGGTTTACAAAACCGCTGCTCTACCAGCTGAGCTACAAGGGCACGGCGCTCCGGTTAGCATATTTCGTGCGCCAGTAAAGACAAAACTCCGTTTTCGATCGCTAATGGACCCCGCCGAGGTGGGCGGGCCGCCATGCTGAAAACCGCCAATGCGATCCCTACATATCTCTCAGGTGCAAACGCATCGAACGGGGTGTCGCATGATCAGACTTGTCATCATCCTGCCGCTTGTCGTCATTGCCTGGCTGCTTGCGGTAAAGCTCATCAGGGACGTGAAGAGCGCCAATGTCGACTGGACCGGCATCGCCGCCATCGTCGGTTTTATCGCGATGGCGTTTTGGCTGCGGCATGTGACTGGGATGGGGATGAATGGTGAATGGTGAATGGGCGAACGCCTTTCGGACCATTGACTACTCACTACTCGCTCAAAACCTCGAACCTTTCACCACGTCACCGCGACTGATCTCCAGAGGCGAATGGTCGCCTCGATCAAGGAGATCATCATGTTGAAGCGCAGTCTTACTTCGGGCCTGGTCGCCATCTTCGTCGCCACCGGCGCGCTCGCCGGTACCGTGCAGTCGTCCTCCGCTCACAGCCATCATCACCACCATCACAAGCACCACGACAAGCCCTCTTGGTGGTGGAACCATCAACACAAGCACCATCACCACAAGCATCATCATCACCACGGCAAGGTGATCATCTTCCTTTGAGCGAGACGACCTGCCTCGCGGAAGGGCGGCTTCGGCCGCCCTTTTTTGCGTTGAGCGCTCGATCGATCAGATCTTGGATTCCATCGGCTGATTTCCGGCCTTCAAGAAAATCCCAAATTCTTTCGAACCTTTTTCCGCGCCGAAACGACAGATGATCAAGAGGCGGATGGATCGCCTCTCGCAACGAAACAAGGAGATCGTCATGTTCACGCGCAAAATCGCTTCTGCCCTCATCGCCAGCACCGTCGCCGCCACCTCGCTGGTCGGCACCGTCCAGCCCTCGGCCGCCCACAGCCATCACCACAACCGCGAAATCGGCATCGGCATCGCCGCCGGCGTCGGCGGCTTCGTGCTCGGCAGCCTGCTCAACCAGCAGCCCCGCACCGTCTATGTCGACGACGAGGGTGGTTCCTGGCACGTCCGCCGCTGCGCCAATCGCTACGCCAGCTACGATCCGTACTCCGACACCTATGTCGGCTATGACGGCTACCGCCACTATTGCCGCCTCTAAGAGGAGGCTCCCCACAAGAAGGAGGGGCTGTACGCAGCCCCTCTTTCCTACATTTGAGCGCGTGGCAGTGTCAGCTACGGTTTGGAGATCGGTAATCCGGCTGCATGGCAGGTGCCGACAACACCACCGCTCGCATTCAGCGATTGATCGCCCATGGCGATGAGTTCGAAGCTGCTTCCTTCATCCGGATAGATCTTGGCGGCGAACGGTTGGTCTGTTGTATGACCACCGGACGATGACTTCGCGGCGACATGGCCGCAGACCACGATTTCCCGGCGGCCGTTGAGCGTCCGCTCGCCGGCGCGCATCGTCCCGAATTTGGCGGATACAGGATCCTGCAAATGCTGGCGAATGCCGATCGTGATTGTCTCCTCCAAAGCGAGCGAGATCGGAATCTCGCTGACTTGCTGGGAGACAGGGGCGGGTTCGGGCGCCGTCGCCACGCATCCGCACAGTGAAGCGGCGAGCAAAAGCTGAAGCGTTCTCCGCATTATAATCGGAACCCGCCGATCATCCTCGTCACCTCAGCGGCGGCGTCGCGCACCAGCGGCCCGATCTCGTCCAGCCGCTCCATCGTCACCCGCACCGTCGGTCCGGAGACCGAGACACCGCCGATCGGCTCGCCGAACTCGTTGAAAATGGCGGCGGCCACGCAGCGCATGCCGGGATGCCGCTCCTCGTCGTCGACCGACCAGCCACGGTGCTTGATGACAGCCAGGTCATGGGCCAGCGCCGAAATGTCGGACAGCGTCTTGTCGGTGAAGCGCTGCAGGCCCGACTTGCGCAGGATGGCGGCGACGCGTTCCGGCTCGAGCTGCGCCAGCACCGCCTTGCCGATGCCCGAGGCATGGAAAGAGCTGCGCGTGCCCGGGCGGAAGAAGGCGCGGATCGCCTGATGGGTCTCGACCTGGCTGACGAAAACGACGCAATCGTCCTCGGCGACGCCGAGATTGGCGGTTTCACCGGTCTTCTCCATCAATTCCTGCATGACCACGCGGGCCCGGTCGACAAGCTTGCGGCGGCGCAGGAAGGCGGCACCCATGCGGTAGGTCTCGACGCCGATCGACCACAGCTGGTCCGATGTATCGAACTCGACCATGCCGTGGTTCTGCAGCGTCGTCAGCATGCGGTAGGCGGTGGACGCCGCGAGCTCGCTACGCGCCGAAATCTCGCTCAGCGACAGGCCACTGCCTTCAGCGACGATGGCCAGGATGCGCAAGGCCCGGTCCAGCGACTGTACAGAACCGGCCTCGGACGGACCGTTGAAAGCGCGCGGCCGGCCGCGCTGGCGTTTTTCGCTGGTTTCCATGGCGGCATTGTCGCCGGTTTCGCCGAAATCGCAATGAAAAACTTTTTCACAGATTCTGGTGCCCGGATTCATGAAAAACGGAAAAGCCAGCGAAATCAGTGGAAAGGAGCCGTTTTCTAGAAATGAAAAATTATTCTGAAAAAATTGAAAAATGAAAACCATACTGGCATTGTCGGTCGACCAACAATTTGCGGAGGCTGGACATGGCCAGGATGCGCGCTGTAGATGCAGCGGTTCTCGTTCTCGAAAAGGAAGGCGTTTCCTGCGGCTTCGGCGTGCCGGGCGCGGCGATCAATCCGTTCTATTCGGCGCTGAAGGCGAGGGGCTCGATCCGCCACATCCTGGCGCGCCATGTCGAGGCGGCCTCGCATATGGCCGAGGGCTACACGAGAGCTAAATCAGGCAATATCGGGCTGTGCATCGGCACGTCGGGCCCGGCCGGCACCGACATGGTCACCGGGCTCTATTCGGCGGCGGCGGACTCCATCCCGATCCTGTGCATCACTGGTCAGGCGCCGCGGGCACGGCTCAACAAGGAGGATTTCCAGGCGGTCGATATCGCCGCCATAGCCGCACCCGTCGCCAAATTGGCGGTCACGGTCATGGAGCCCTATCTCGTGCCGATGGCGCTGCAGAAGGCATTTCACCTGATGCGCTCGTCGCGACCGGGCCCGGTGCTCATCGACCTGCCGGTCGACGTGCAAGTGGCCGAGATCGAATTCGATATCGATGCCTATGAACCGCTGGTCCCGTTCAAGCCGGCAATGTCGCGCGCCCAGGCCGAAAAGGCCTTGGCGATGCTCAATGCCGCGGAAAAGCCGCTGATCGTCGCCGGCGGCGGCATCATCAACGCCGATGCGTCGGATCTGTTGATCGAATTCGCCGAGATAACGGGCGTGCCGGTCATCCCGACGCTAATGGGCTGGGGCGCGATCCCCGACGACCACCGGCTGATGGCCGGCATGTGCGGGCTGCAGACCTCGCATCGCTATGGCAATGCGACGATGTTGGAAGCCGATTTCGTCTTTGGCATCGGCAATCGCTGGGCCAACCGCCACACCGGTTCGGTCGATGTCTACACCAAGGGCAAGAAATTCATCCATGTCGACATCGAACCGACCCAGATCGGCCGGGTGTTCGCGCCGGATCTCGGCGTCGTCTCGGACGCCGGTGCGGCACTAAAGATGCTGCTCGACGTCGCCACCGAATGGAAGACGGCAGGAAAGCTGCGCGACTGGTCGGGCTGGGCGAAGGAATGCCAGACCNGCCAGACCCGCAAGAAGACGATGAAGCGCAAGACGCATTTCGAGCAGGTGCCGCTGAAGCCGCAGCGCGTCTATGAGGAGATGAACAAGGCGTTCGGCCGTGACACCACCTACGTCACCACGATCGGCCTCTCGCAGATCGCCGGGGCGCAGTTCCTGCATGTCTACAAGCCGCGCAACTGGATCAATTGCGGCCAGGCCGGCCCGCTCGGCTGGACGCTGCCGGCAGCGCTTGGCGTGCGCGCCGCCGATCCGGATCGCACCATCGTGGCGCTGTCGGGCGACTACGACTTCCAGTTCATGATCGAGGAACTGGCGGCCGGCGCACAGCACAAACTGCCGTATATCCATGTCGTCGTGAACAATGCCTATCTCGGCCTGATCCGCCAGGCGCAGCGCGGTTTTGCGATGGATTTCGAGGTGAGCCTGGCCTTCGAGAACGTCAACCGCGCCAACGATCCGGAGGCCGGCTACGGCGTCGACCATGTCGCGGTCGCAGAAGCGATGGGCTGCAAGGCGGTCCGGGTGCGCAAACCGGAAGAGTTCGCCGGCGCGTTCAAGGAAGCGCAGCGGCTGATGAAGGAATACCAGGTGCCGGTGGTGCTTGAATTCATCCTCGAACGCGTCACCAACATTTCCATGGGCACGGAAATCGACAAGATCACCGAATTCGAGGACCTTGCCGAAAGCCATGAGGATGCGCCGACGGCGATTGTGTTGCTCGATTAGGCGCGCCGATATTCAGGTGAGACAGGCCTGCAAACGGCGCCTTCCTGCGCTTCCGGTGCTCACGTACAGAAAGTACGTTCCGCTCCGGTTCTCGAAAGTCACCGTTTTCGACTCTGCCCGACCTGAATCTCAACACGCCTAGGGCCAAGCAGAAGAAGGAGAAAAAGAATGCCGCGTTTTTCAGCCAATCTGTCGATGCTCTTTGGCGAGCATGAGTTCCTCGATCGCTTCGATGCCGCAGCCCGCGCCGGCTTCAAGGGCGTCGAATATATCGGCCCCTATGATCATACGCCTGACGTGGTCGCGGCCCGGCTGAAGAAGAACGGCTTGACACAGGTGCTGTTCAACCTCCCGGCCGGCGACTGGGGCAAGGGCGAGCGCGGCATCGCGGTTTTGCCCGACCGCGCGCCGGAATTCCGGCAAGGCATCGCCAAGGCGATCAGCTATGCCCATGCGCTCGGCTGCGAGCAGGTCAATTGCCTCGCCGGCATCGCGCCGCAGGGCGTGGATCGTTCGGTGCTGGAAAATACTTTAGCCGAGAACCTCGCGTTTGCAGCCGAGAAACTGGAGCAGGCCGGCATCCGGCTTTTGATCGAGCCGATCAACACGCGCGACATACCGGGTTTTTTCCTGAACTATTCGGAGCAGGCGCTGGCGCTGATCGAGCGCGTCGGTTCGAAGAACCTGTTCCTGCAATACGACATCTATCACATGCAGATCATGGAGGGGGATCTCGCCCGTACCATCGAGGCCAACCTCGGCCGCATCGCGCATATCCAGCTTGCGGACAATCCCGGCCGTCACGAGCCGGGGACGGGCGAGATCAATTATCCCTTCCTCTACGAGCATATCGACAGGACCGGCTATTCCGGCTGGGTCGGAGCGGAATACAAACCGAAGGCGGGGACGGAGGCTGGGCTGGGGTGGTTTCGGGAGCTTAACGGGCAGGGGAGTGCCGCGGCTTAGCTGTTACGATTGAAGTCGCGTTCCTTCGCGCCCCCCTCTGGCCTGCCGGCCATCTCCCCCACAGGTGGGGAGATCGGACGTCATCCCGGCTTTCGCTCCCCAACATTGCAGGGTGAGCGAGGCGCCGAAACTGCCAATCTCCCCACAAGTGGGGGAGATGGCCGGCAGGCCAGAGGGGGCGCGAAGGAACTCAGCCTCAACAAAGGAGAAAACAATGGAAACCATCGGCTTCATCGGCCTTGGCATCATGGGCGCGCCGATGGCGGGGCATCTCCTGGATGCCGGCTACGCCGTCATTGCCAGCGACCACCGCTCGAAGCCGCCGGCCGATCTCGTCGCCAAGGGCTTGAGAAGCATCACCGGCCACGCGGCAGTGGCGAAGGCCGCGGATATCATCATCACCATGGTTCCCGACACCCCGCAGGTAGCCGAGGTGCTGTTCGGCGAGAACGGTGTCGCTTCCGGCCTGAGCAAGGGCAAGCTGGTCATCGACATGAGCTCGATCTCGCCGATCGAGACCAAGGTTTTCGCCAAGAAAATCAACGATCTCGGCTGCGACTATCTTGACGCGCCGGTGTCGGGCGGCGAGGTCGGCGCAAAGGCGGCGTCGCTGACCATCATGGTCGGCGGCGAGGACAAGGCGTTCGAGCGCGCCAAGCCCGTGTTCGAAAAGATGGGCAAGAACATCACGCTTGTCGGCCCGAACGGCGTCGGCCAGACCACCAAGGTTGCCAACCAGATCGTCGTGGCCCTGACCATCGAGGCGGTCGCCGAGGCGCTGGTCTTCGCCGCAAAAGCCGGCGCCGATCCGGCCAGGGTCCGGCAGGCGCTGATGGGCGGGCTGGCGGCATCGCGCATCCTCGAAGTGCATGGCGAGCGCATGATAAAGCGCACCTTCGCGCCGGGCTTCCGCATCGAACTGCACCAGAAGGATCTCAACCTGGCGCTGGAAGGCGCCAAGGCACTCGGTGTCTCGCTGCCCAATACCTCGACGACGCAGCAGCTGTTCAACTCATGCTCGGCGAATGGCGGTGCAAAAGAGGATCACTCAGCGCTGGTTCGTGCGCTGGAGCGGATGGCGGGACATGAAGTGCGGTGAATGGTGAATGGTAAGAACGCTTCCATTCACCATTCACCATTCACTATTTCACCATTCACTTTCCAAGGAATTTCCGTGCCGCATAAAGGCTCACCGCCGCGGCGTTCGACACGTTGAGCGAGCGGATGGCGCCGGGCATGTCGAGGCGGGCGAGTGTCGTCACCGTCTCGCGCGTCTTCTGGCGCAGGCCCTTGCCTTCGGCGCCAAGCACCAGCGCGATCTTCTCGCCTGAAAAACCCGTTTCGAGTTCGGCCGGCCCGTCCGAATCGAGGCCGATGGTCTGGAAGCCGGCATCGTGCAGCTGTCCCAGCGCGTCGGCCAGGTTCTTCACCTCGATCTGGTCGATATGCTCCAGTGCGCCGGAGGCGGATTTGGCCAGCACGCCGGATTCCTGCGGGCTGTGGCGGGCCGTGGTGATCAGTGCGCCGGCGCCGAAGGCGACCGCCGAGCGCAATATGGCGCCGACATTGTGCGGGTCGGTGACCTGGTCGAGTACCAGCACCAGTTTCGTGTCGCCGAGCGTGTCGAGGCGTTTCGGCTTCAACGGTTCGGCTTCGATCAGCACGCCCTGATGCACGGCATCCGAACCGGTGATCTTGTCGATCTCCTTGGGCTCGACGAGTTCGGCCTTGAACGGCAAAGCGGCGAGGTCGGCGATCGCCAGCCGCTCGGCGGCATTGCGCGTCACCAGCATTTTACGGATCTTCCGCCGCGGATTGTCGAGCGCCGCGCGCACCGTATGCAGGCCATAGAGCCTGACCAGCCCGTCGGCGGCGTTTTCGCCCGGCGGCACCGGCTGGCGCGGCCGGAAGGCGGGCGCGCCGCCGGCCTTCTCGTCGCGATGGGCGCGGCGCAGCTTGGCGTAATGGGTGTCTTTGGCGGTCTTGGGCGTGTTGTCATTGCTCATGGCCGGCTTCTATAGCCGCGTCGCCGGGCTGTGGATACAGGCAGAAAGCCGGCTTGCCGGGCAGGCTGTCAAATTCAGCGCATTTTGCCTTGCGGTGCGGTTGACACCCACTGGCCTTGCCGCCATAAGGCGCTTCGCTGATTTCGGACAAAACCCTGGTTTCGACCTGATCGGCGAGAATGCCTCGTTGCAAGGCTTCGACGGCAGGCTGGAGAGGTGCCCGAGTGGTTAAAGGGGACGGACTGTAAATCCGTTAGCTTAGCTTACGTTGGTTCGAATCCAACCCTCTCCACCACTGCCAGCCCGCGAACCTTGAGGACGATGCGGGTATAGCTCAGTGGTAGAGCAGCAGCCTTCCAAGCTGAATATGCGGGTTCGATTCCCGCTACCCGCTCCAAACTCCCCACTCCGCATCAGATCTCAGCGAATATCTCCACAACGTTGCCGTCCGGATCGCGGAAGAACACTGTCCTGTGGCCTCATTCCTGGTCGGTGAGCGGCAGGACCGGCTGCACGCCCTTGGCCTGAAGCGCCTCGGCGCAAGCAGCGACCATCTCCGGCGCCACCCGGAATGCCAGCTGAAGCGACAGCGCATCCCGCTGCTGCGGCGTGTCGTTGAACATCATGCCGAGGCTGGTCAAGGCCAGCGTGTTCGGGCCGACCCGATATTCGATCCACCTGTCGCCGAGTTCGCGCTGCAGATCAAATTCCATCACATCCCCGTAGAAGTGCCGCATGGCGGCCATGTCGCGGGCGAAGATGACGGTGTAGTCGATCTGACGGATTTCATTGAGCGCATTCATTGTCGAAGTCCCGTGGGCAGATGTTCGATCGCCCGCAACCTAGCTTTCCTTTAAAGTAGTACAAGACTATAGCTTATACTGGTATCGGAGGTGACTGCATGCCATACGACGGCCCACGGCACGATGAGCTTGCCCGCTTCCTGCGCGAGCGGCGGGACCGCTTGCCGCGGATCGATGGCGCCAATGGCCGCCGCCGGGCGCCGGGCCTCAGGCGCGAAGAGGTCGCCGCCCAGGCGGGGATCAGCACCACCTGGTACACCTGGCTCGAGCAGGGACGGGAGGTGAACGCGTCGCCGCAGGTGCTTCGCTCGCTGGCGCGGGTGCTGAGACTGAGCCGGTCGGAGCAGGCCTATCTCTTCCAATTGGCGCGGCCCGATCTCGATTGGCGAAACCGGCTCGGCGCGCAAGGCCTGCCCAGCGCGCCGTTGCTCAGCCTGCTCGACGGGCTGGCGCCGCACCCGGCATATGTCGTCAATCGCTACTGGCAGGTCGTCGCCTGTAACCATCCGGCGGCGGTGCTGCTTGGGGATTTCGAGACGGATGATGAGTGGTCCGGCAGCCTGCTCGCCCGGCTGTTTCTCGACCTGGAATGGCGGCAGCGCTTTGTCGACTGGCCGGAGGTTTTGCGCTCGGCGGCGGCGCAGTTCCGGCTTGCCACTGTCGCCATGACTCGCGATCCGGTGCTGGCTGCGCTGGTTTCGTCACTGGAAGCGGCAAGCGAAGCGTTCGCCACGTGCTGGAACAGCCGCGACATCGCCGAGCCACCGATCTGGCGGAAATCCATCCGGCACCCTGTCGCCGGCGCGATGTCGTTCGATTTCGCCACGCTGCAGCCGGGCGGCCGCGACAGTGATTTCTCGGTTTCCGTCTACACGCCGGTCGATGCGTCGACTGCCAGGCGGTTCGCGGCGCTGGTCGCAGCAACGCCCGACAGCCGCAAGGCGGTGCCGGGCGTGTTTGCGCGTGATGCAGGCGCAGAAGTCTAGCTGTTGAAGGCGGACGCGACCTGGTGTTGCTGCGGCACCTGTCCGTTCGGCGTCAGTCTGTCGACAATGCCGGGCAGGGCTGTGGACAATTGCTTGAGCAACTCCTGCTCGTCCAGTCCGGTCCTTTGCGCGATCTCTCGAATGACCTGCGGGCCGATCGCCTTGCCGAGATCATTGGCGTTGATCGGCTGGTTCTGTCCGGTGCCGACCCAGGAGTCAGCGACATTGCCTTGGCCGGCAGTCTTGAGCTTGTCGAGCAGTCCGCCCAGTCCGCCAAGCAGGCCGCCATCCCCTGAGGCCGTGGTTCCGGTGGGGGCTGGCGTTTGAGGCTGGGCGGGCTCGCCCGTCTCTTCGGCACTCGTCTGTTCGGCGCTTCTGCCGCTCAGCATCTTTCCCACCAGCAGCGCGCCGAGCGCGATCATCAGCGGTTTGGTGATGTTGCCGCCAGGTACGGCGTTGTCAAAAAGTCCCATAGGTCAATCCTCCATAACGACCAAGCCCGTCCCGCCGGCTACAATGGAGCATGCGGGCGGAAATTCAAGTTGGCTTGAGCTTTTGACAATCATGTGACCATGATCGGCCGGCGGGGGAATGGAGAGGAAAAATGGGCATTATCAGTTGGATCATCCTCGGCGTCATCGCCGGCTTTATCGGCAGCAAGATCGTCAACAAGACCGGCCAGGGCCTGATCATGGATATCGTGCTCGGCATTGTCGGCGCCATCGTCGGCGGGCTGATCTTCAGCGCCTTTGGCGCCACGGGCGTGACCGGCCTCAACATCTGGAGCCTGATCGTCGCCGTCATCGGCGCGGTGGTCGTGCTGTGGGCCTATCACCAGTTCTCCGGCAAGCGAACGCTTTAGGCACCAGTCTGCCGACTGGCTGACCGCAGGACGGCCAAACCTGCTTCGACGCGTTGACTTGAAGGTCAGGCGACGACGGTCAGCCTGCGTTTGCGTTCATCAAGCGAGACGATGGTCAGCCCGCTCGCGACCACCAGCAGGATNCAGACGTGTGCTCTTCCGATCTATACCAGCACGCCTGAGATGACCGCCCAGACGGTAAAGCAGTAGTAGAACGGCGCCACCACGCCGGTCGGACCGACGCGATAGGCCATGAAGATGAAGAAATGGCCGAAGATCAGGAAGAATCCGGCGCCGGCCATGAGCAGCAGGTGCCGGGCTTCCGGCATCACCCAGCGCTCGGAAACGAGATGCGCGGCGCCCGCGCCGATCAGCACCACCACGACGGCGGAAATGGCGACGATCATGCCCGGCACTTCGGCCGCGACCCGCCTGCCGGCAAGATCGCGCGCCGCCGCCAATGCCGCGTTGCCGAGCGCCAGCAACGCATAGACCGAGATGCCCTGCATGGTCGGCTGGGCCACCATAAGCGCACCGATGAAGCCGAGCCCGATCAGCGCCATGCGCACGCCGCCGATCCGTTCGCCGAACAGGATGGAGGAGCCGACCAGCATCAAAAGCGGGGTGATCTGCCCGAGCGCGGTCGAATCGGCGATCTGCATGTTGGCCAGCGCCACGACGTAGCAAAGGATGGCCGCCAGCTCGAGCAGGTTGCGGCGCAGCACGCGTTTGTCGAAGATCAAAGGGATCTGCCTGCCATAGCCCAGCAGGAACAGCAGCGGCATGCCCCATAGCGTGGCCGCGACCCCGCGCAGGAACAGCACTTCATAGGACGGCAATCCCGCTGTGGCGAGCTTCATCATCGTGTCGTTGACGAGGTACGACCCCGTCGAAACGATCATGAACAGCGGGCCGCGTATGGAGGTCGGTATGAATTGCATGGGGCAACCAAATCAGACCGCCGCCGCAGCGGCAATGGGCCAGGCGCCGGCTGCACATCCGGCAGGCAAAGGCCAGGACATGGGCGGGACAGGACATGGGCGGGAATAGCAAACAGGTGCTGGAGCCCGCAGCCCCCATTTCATTTCCGTTCGCGCGTTCCTATATCAGCGCCACATCCCCGCAATCGGATCATCGGTTCGCACCGAGTGGACAGCGCACCCGGCCACAAGGCACTTGTGTTTTTCGGCCGTAGTCGCTAATCGCCCCGCATTCGACTGAACTGAAGGTCAAGGCCGTCCAAGGAAAGAGACTATGGCAAAAGGTAAATTCGAGCGTAACAAGCCTCATGTGAACATTGGCACGATTGGCCACGTCGATCATGGCAAGACGTCGCTGACGGCGGCGATCACGAAGTATTTTGGCGAATACAAGCGCTACGACCAGATCGATGCGGCGCCCGAAGAGAAGGCCCGCGGCATCACGATTTCGACGGCGCACGTCGAATACGAGACGGCNCCAGATCGATGCGGCGCCCGAAGAGAAGGCCCGCGGCATCACGATTTCGACGGCGCACGTCGAATACGAGACGGCTGCGCGCCACTACGCCCATGTCGACTGCCCCGGCCACGCCGACTATGTGAAGAACATGATCACGGGCGCTGCGCAGATGGACGGCGCGATCCTGGTCGTGTCGGCCGCCGACGGCCCGATGCCGCAGACCCGCGAGCACATCCTGCTTGCCCGTCAGGTCGGCGTGCCGNACGAAGTATTTTGGCGAATACAAGCGCTACGACCAGATCGATGCGGCGCCCGAAGAGAAGGCCCGCGGCATCACGATTTCGACGGCGCACGTCGAATACGAGACGGCAGCGCGCCACTACGCCCATGTCGACTGCCCCGGCCACGCCGACTATGTGAAGAACATGATCACCGGCGCCGCGCAGATGGACGGCGCGATCCTGGTGGTGTCGGCCGCCGACGGCCCGATGCCGCAGACCCGCGAGCACATCCTGCTTGCCCGTCAGGTCGGCGTGCCGTCGATCGTGGTGTTCCTGAACAAGGTCGACCAGGTCGACGATGCCGAGCTGCTCGAACTGGTCGAGCTCGAGGTTCGCGAGCTTCTGTCGAAGAACGAGTTCCCCGGCGACGACATTCCGATCGTCAAGGGTTCGGCGCTGGCTGCTCTGGAAGATTCCAACAAGACCATCGGCGAAGACGCGATCCGCGAGCTGATGGCTGCGGTCGATGCTTACATCCCGACGCCGGTTCGTCCGCTGGACAAGCCGTTCCTGATGCCGATCGAAGACGTGTTCTCGATCTCGGGCCGTNATCCCGACGCCGGTTCGTCCGCTGGACAAGCCGTTCCTGATGCCGATCGAAGACGTGTTCTCGATCTCGGGCCGTGGCACGGTCGTGACCGGCCGCGTCGAGCGCGGCATCGTCAAGGTCGGCGAGGAACTGGAAATCATCGGCATCCGTCCGACGACCAAGACGACCTGCACGGGCGTCGAGATGTTCCGCAAGCTGCTCGATCAGGGCCAGGCCGGCGACAACATCGGCGCGCTGCTGCGCGGCGTTGATCGTGAAGGCGTCGAGCGCGGCCAGGTTCTGGCCAAGCCNCGGCATCCGTCCGACGACCAAGACGACCTGCACGGGCGTCGAGATGTTCCGCAAGCTGCTCGATCAGGGCCAGGCTGGCGACAACATCGGCGCGCTGCTGCGCGGCGTTGATCGTGAAGGCGTCGAGCGCGGCCAGGTTCTGGCCAAGCCCGGTACGGTGAAGCCGCACAAGAAGTTCGTGGCCGAAGCCTACATCCTGACCAAGGACGAAGGTGGCCGTCACACGCCGTTCTTCACCAACTACCGTCCGCAGTTCTACTTCCGCACGACCGACGTGACCGGCATCGTGTCGCTGCCGGAAGGCACGGAAATGGTTATGCCCGGCGACAACATCACGGTCGATGTCGAGCTGATCGTGCCGATCGCCATGGAAGAGAAGCTGCGCTTCCCCATCCGTGAAGGCGGCCGCACCGTCGGTGCCGGCATCGTCGTCACCATCAAAGAGTAATTTAGACTTAAACNGCTGCGCTTCGCCATCCGTGAAGGCGGCCGCACCGTCGGTGCCGGCATCGTCGTCACCATCAAAGAGTAATCGAGCCCGGCATCGCCGGATCGAAACGGATAGGGGCGGCCCTCGGGCCGCCCTTTTTCGTTGGCCAGATGTGCCTGTTTTGGGGTCCCAATCTCTGTTGCAAGTCTGTGAGCCTCTACAGTATAGATTGCATTGAGGGCTTGGTCGGATGGTTCCACAGCACCGTTTGCATAGTCGGTCATGGTGGGCACTGGGGCTGATCTGCCTGGTGTCGATGTTTGCCGTGGGCAGTGCCGCCTTCGCGGCCGAGACAAAAAATTCAGAGCCGGATCCGGATCCGCCGATGCGGTTCGTCGTCGTGCGCAGCGACGCGGCGGGCTGTGAGCCGACCTGTCCGGAATGGATATCGGCCGAGGGTGCGATATCGGCCAAGTCGCCGGCGCTGCTCAAGGCTGCCCTGAAAACGCTCGGCGGCCGCAAATTGCCGATCGTCATCAACTCTCCCGGCGGCGATGTCGATGCAGCCATCGCCATGGGCCGGATGATACGCAAGAACAAGCTCGACATCGCGGTCGGCAGGACCTGGTTCGTCGGCTGCGAGCCAGGGGTGAAAAACTGCAAGGAGAACGACGCCAGAGGCGCGCACTATATCGGCAGCCCCTATGTGCTCGGCAGCTATTGCGCGTCCGCTTGTCCAATGATGCTGGCCGGCGGCACCAGACGCATGGTCGGGCCGCTGGCCTATCTCGGCGTCCACCAGATCACCACCACGATCGTGCAGATGAACGTGCAATATCAGGTCCGCTACCGGATCGTGAAAGGCAAGAAGCGGGTCATCAGCAAGAAGGTCGTCAGCCGCAAGAACACCGGCAGCTACAAGACCTACGAGATGAGCAAGGGGGTGGAGCGCAAGCTGTCCGCCTATTTCAAGGAGATGGGTGTCGACCTCAGCATCATCGAGACGATGAAGAGCACGCCGGCCAGCGACATCCAGCAGATCGACCTCAGCGACATGCTGGCAATGAAGCTAGTCACCAGCGAAGACGCTGCAGATTTGCTGACCAGCGCAAGCCTGTGCAGGCTGGACCTTCCGGCTCCGAATTGCCGGGAAATACCGGAGAACAAGCCAGCCGGCGGCCTGCCGGACGTGGCAAAGGCTGCGCCGCTGCCGGTGAAGCCGGAGAGCGCGCCGCACGATGACGGCATGCGCTTTGTCGTGGTTCGCGGCAGCAACCCGCTCTGCAATCCCGACTGCCCGGAATGGATTGCAGCGCAAGGCGCGATTACGCCCCAGACGCCGCAGAAACTCAGCCAATTGCTCGCCACGCTTGGCAACCGGCGGCTGCCGGTGGTGATCAGCTCGCGAGGCGGCGACCTCTCCGGCGCCCTGGCGGCGGGCCGGATCATCCATGAAAAGAAGCTCGACGTTGCCGTTGCCCGCACCGATTTCGTCGGCTGCGACCCGGCAGAGTGGAATTGCCTGGCCAGGGAAGGCGCCTATGCCGGGCTGAGCGTCGATGGCGACGGCGACTGCGATTCGGCCTGCGCGCTCATGCTGGCCGGTGGCGCCAGGCGGCTTGTCGGTTCCCAGGCGCGGCTCAGCCTCTATCTGATGGGGCAGAAGCAGGCGGTCAAATCCTACCTCGACGAGATGGCGATCAGCCCCGCTTTGTTCCGGGCGCTCCAGGGCAGTTCGGTCGAGCGTCAGCTCGAACCCGACATGATGCTGGAGGTCGGCCTGACGACCGGGCGCCAGTCGGTGGATGCGCTGACGGGGTCCAGCATCTGCAGATCGGCGCCGAAACCTGAGAATTGCCGCGTGGTGCCGTCGTCCAATGGCTGATCGCGCCTATCGTCATGGAAGAGAAGCCTTGCTTCGCCTTCCGTGAAGGCGGCCGCACCGTCGTGCCGGCGTCGTCATCACCATCGAGAAATAGTCGAGCAGGTGTCAGCCGGATGGACCAGGAAAGGGCGGTCTTTGGGGCTGCCTTTTTGTTTCCGGCGTTGCGCGGCACAAGTATTGCACGATTGTTTCAAAGCTATTGCAAGCACCGTCGCCGCAACTATTATGGATTGCATTGAGGGGTTTGCCGGGCGTGGTTTTGGGACAACGTTCAGACACTGTGGGACGGTGGCGGCGCGGGCTGGTCCGGCTGTCGACGGTGGCCGCGATGGCGATGGCTGCCTTCGCCGCGAAGGCCGAGGATGCCTCCCCCGGGACATGGCAGACAGTACCCCCTCTGCAGGGAGTGCCCTATCCGACGAATGATCCGACGATATGGTCCGAGGATCGCTCGGAGATGAAGTTTGTCGTCGCGCGCAGCAACGCACCGGGCTGCGAGCCCAATTGTCCGGAGTGGATCTCCGCCGAAGGCGACATCGCAGCCGGCACGCCAGCCCTGCTCAAGCGCACCTTGAAGAAGCTAGGCGGTCGCAAACTGCCGATTATCGTCAATTCCTTTGGCGGCAACGTCAATGCAGCGCTCGAACTTGGCCGGATAATCCGCAAGAACAAGCTCGATATCGCCGTAGGCAAGACCGAGTTTTCCGACTGTTGGCCCGGGACGGATGGTTGTGGTTTTAGTTACGGCAAAGGTTCCGCCTATCTCGGCCGGGCGTCTGATGGCGCCAGCTGCAACTCCGCCTGTCCGCTGATGTTTGCCGGTGGCGTCCGCCGCGTGGCCGGCGGCTGGAACTATCTGGGTGTTCATCAGATCACCACCACCTGGTTCCCCTCCACAACGCACTACCGGACCACATATCGCGTCAAACGGGGCAAAAAATATCGGGTCACCACGCAAACGGTCACTCAAGGTGAAAGCTACAAGACCTATGAGATGAGCAAGGGGTACGCGAGAAAGATCTCGGCCTATCTCCGAGAGATGGGTATCGGGCAGGGCGTGCTGGACTTGATGAAGGCGACGCCGGCGAGCGACATCAGGGAGATCGGCCTCCACGATATGCTGACGATGAAACTGGCGACCAGCACGGACACTCTTGAGCTGTTTACCAGAGCAAGTTTGTGCATGTTCGACCCGCCGGCTCCGAACTGCCGGGAAATACCGGGAAACAAGCCAGCCGGCGGACAAACGCCCGTGGCCAAGCCGGCCGTGGTGGCTGCGATCAAGGCAAAGACCGGCCCCCCACTTTCTCAGGCGGCCAAGGCTCCAGCTCCCAAGCCGTTGCAGGCAGCGCCAGGGAATTCGACGCCAGATATGCGCTTCGTTGTCGTTCGCGGCAGAGACTCGCTCTGCAATCCCGATTGCCCGGAATGGATCTCGGCGGAAGGCGCGATGACGCCTCAGACCCCGCAAAAGTTGCGCCAGTTGCTCGACACCCTTGGCAACCGGCGGCTGCCGGTGGTGATCAGCTCACAGGGGGGCAGCCTGTTCAGCGCTCTGGCCGCGGGAAGGCTTATCCATGAACGGAAGCTCGACGTCGCCGTCGCTCGCACCACTATCGTCGGCTGCGACCCGCCCGAGGCAGGCTGCTTGGCCGATAACGGTGCCTATGTCGGGCTGATTAGCGATTTTGGAGTGGAGTGCGATTCGGCCTGCGCGCTCATGCTTGCCGCCGGCGCCAAAAGGCTGGTCGATCCCAAGGCGAGGCTCAGCATGTCCTCGAGGGGACAGACGCAGTTGGTTAAAGCCTACCTGGAGGAGATGGAGATGGACCCAGCTCTGTTCGCCGCGATAGGCTCGGTCGAGCGTCAGCTCGAGCCCGACATGATGCTCAAAGTCGGGCTGACAACCGGGCCGGAGTCGGTGGAGGCGCTAACTGGCCCCGCTATTTGCAAAACCTCACCCAAGCCCGACAACTGTTTGCTTCCGCCGACAGCCAAGGCCGAGTCGCCCGCCAAACTGTAGGCATCGCAGAAACTGGCCATCGAGCCAGGTTGAGCCATGCCCGATTTCTCCGCTATCGTCGTGGCAGGCGTCGCCCGGGGGAGGATCGAGAATGAGCCAGGATATTCCGACACTCTACGAATGGGCCGGCGGCATCGAAGCCCTCAATCGGCTGACGGAAACCTTTTACGACAAGGTGTCCCGCGACCCGGTGGTCGGCCCGGTGTTCAAACACATGTCGCCGGATCATCCGGCGCATGTCGCGGCCTTCATCGGCGAGGTTTTTGGCGGACCCAAGACCTACAGCGAACAGCATGGCGGCCATCGCGAGATGGTCATGCATCACTTGGGCAAGCATCTGACGGAGGAACAGCGCCGCCGCTGGATCAGCCTGCTTGCCGATGCCGCCGATGCGGTCGGGCTGCCGGACGATCCCGAATTCCGTTCCGCCTTCATGGGCTATGTCGAATGGGGGTCACGGCTTGCCAAGATGAATTCCACCCTCGGCGAGACCTGCGACCCGCAGACCGAACCGATGCCGGCCTGGGGCTGGGGCGTACCGGGCGGGCCGTACAAGCCGCCGGCCGGGGATTGAGCGCCGGCATGCGGCTTCAGGCAGGCGAAAAATCGAGATCGGCAGGGACGGGCTGGTCATCACCTATCCGGATTTCCGGCAAAGGATCTGAAAGCGCGTCAGACAACTCTTTACAGCGCGCCCGGAAGCTTTTAGGAAGCGCCTGCGCTGAAACGCGCGTACGGGCATAGCTCAGTTGGTAGAGCGGCGGTCTCCAAAACCGCAGGTCGTAGGTTCGAGCCCTGCTGCCCGTGCCATTTTCCTCATTGGAATCCGGCATTTTAGAAACGCCTTGTTTTGGCTCCTCGTTTGGTTGGGCTGAAGCCGCGTACTCGACGAGCGACGTTCCGAAGGCATGCGCAGAGCGAGAGCGCTGATGCGCAATGCCGAAGTCGGCGTATTTCCACGACCGATTTCCTTGATTCAACTGCCATTGGCGAGCCAATTGCCGTTTGCGTTCACAATTCAGAATAGGCCTATTTTGCTGCCGCCGGCTGCTTTTCAGCGGCTGCGAATTATTGGAAGCGGGATGCTGGCCTGGCTTCTGGAATTTTTTTGAATAGGGCTCTTGAACCGGTTTTCAGCCCTTCCTAATTCGTTTCCCGCCGAGGCCGATTGGCTTGGCAAAAGGCGGCGCTGCTGGGCGGCGCCCTTGTACCCATGTTGCTTCAAGGAGGATGTGGCTATGAGAACCTTTGATACTCTCTATCGGACCACCGTCGGTTTCGACCGGCTTTTTGACATGCTCGACAGCGGCACGCGTCCAGACTGGCCGCCCTATAACATCGAGAAGGTCGACGAGAACGATTACCGTNTGCACCAGGGCATCGCCTATCGCAGTTTCAGGCAGACGTTCAAGCTTGCCGACCACATGAAGATCAAGGCAGCAAACCTTGAGAAGGGTCTCCTGACCATCGACATCGTCCGTGAGATTCCCGAAGAGCTGAAGCCGCGCCGCATCAGCATCGGGGCCGGCGACGCCCAGGTGGGCGGCAAGCAGATCGCCCAGGATACGGAACGCACCCGCAAAGCGGCCTGATCGTATCGATTCAGTTATCCCTGCGGTCCGCCTCCCGGCTTCGGCCGGGAGGCCCAGATTGCGGAGAATGGAGATGGACAACTTCTACGAGACACCGACACTTTCTGCGGCACGCTCGGGCAAAATTGAAACTTCTTTGTGCCTGCTCGACAATCCAGACAACGTCATCAACCATCCGCGCCTCAGTCGTGGAGAAAAGCGGGCACTGCTTTCCTCGTGGGCGTCCGATGCCTGCGCGGTGGAAAACCAGCCTGCCTTGCGCCGCCTGGACAACGGCACGGTAATCCCTGTCGACCAGATTCTGAGGGCGTTGAAGGCTCTGGATGAGAAACCCACGCTGGGGAAAGAGACTTCAGGCCGGGTGCTGCCTTGGCGACCCTCCTCGCGCCGCAGCGTTCTCAAAGCTTGGCGGCATAGTGGCCGTTCTTTCGGCCCCGACGATGACGACGACCCGCCCCCGTGCCCGGCAGTGATCGCGCCGCGCCCACGCCCACCACGCGGAATCGGCGCAGTGGCCGGGGTCGAACTCGCCTGCGCCTGAGCTAACCTTGGGTTGATCCAGCTGCCTCGGCATGGGCAGCTGGATTCCAATCTTGCGTGCGCTTCATTTGGTTTCCAAAACAGCAGGTCGCAGGTTCGTCCGCAACGCCATTTCCTCGAACTTGTAATCACGTGCCTGATTTCCGGATGCACCCCTGGAATGGGGTCTGGCATTGAAAAACGGCAGGTGGCTTGCCATATTGGGCGAACTGAGGCATAAGGCCCCGATAGCCGGGACGGGACGACTGGATGGTTCCGAGGCGGCGTTTGGTCATAAAGCGGACACTTGCCACTTGCGTGGATCAAGAATCGGTTTTATGTAGACACAACAGACACGCGACGCGTGGAGCTGGGAAGCCGGCTTTACGCGTCCGATTTGCATGGGCGAAATGGCGCTGATTCGGCGCCGACTTGAACCCAGGCGGCACGTCCCGGCCAGCGGGATCATCCAGGAGACCCGGCCAACGGGTCTTGAAGACAGAGCGGCATATGGCTTCGAAAACCACAAATCCTTTCGTCTTTCTCCAGCAGGTCCGCGCGGAGACCGCCAAGGTGACTTGGCCGTCGCGCCGGGAGACGATGATCTCGACGGTGATGGTGCTCGTATTCGCGGTCATCGCGATGATCTTTTTCTTCACCGCCGACGTGGCCATGGGCTACGCGATCGAGCGGTTACTGAGCCTCGGCCATTAAGTCCGGCGATTACGGAGAAGTCTTGAAATGACCGCGCGCTGGTACATCGTCCACGCCTATTCGAACTTCGAAAAGAAGGTCGCCGAGGACATTGAGAACAAGGCCAAGCAGAAGGGCCTGTCCGCCGATATCGAGCAGATCGTGGTGCCGACCGAGAAGGTCGTCGAAATCCGCCGCGGCCGCAAGGTCGATGCCGAGCGCAAGTTCTTTCCGGGCTATGTGCTGCTCAAGGCCAATCTGACCGATGCGGTGTTCTCGCTTGTCAAGAACACGCCGAAGGTCACCGGCTTCCTCGGTGACTCCAAGCCGGTGCCGATCACCGAAGCCGAGGCGCAGCGCATCCTGAACCAGGTTCAGGAAGGCGTCGAGCGGCCGAAGCCCTCGGTCACTTTCGAGATCGGCGAGGCGATCCGCGTTTCGGATGGTCCGTTCGCCTCGTTCAACGGTTTCGTCCAGGAAGTGGACGAGGAGCGGGCGCGGCTCAAGGTGGAAGTTTCGATCTTCGGGCGCGCCGTGCCGGTCGATCTGGAATTCGGACAGGTCGAAAAGGGCTGATCCGAAAACCCTGCGCCGGTTCGCCGGCAAGGGGAGGCGGCGCGGGAAGCGCGCGGCCGTGAACGGGTGGGAGGCGAATGCGGCTTTAGCCGGCCGCGCGGACCGCACCACCAGACTGCAACCGCCGGTGTTCCCGATACTGGGGCCGGCATGAGATAAAGGCAGGAAAGAGATGGCTAAGAAAATTGCAGGCCAGCTCAAGCTCCAGGTCAAAGCGGGATCGGCTACGCCGTCTCCGCCTATCGGCCCGGCACTTGGTCAGCGCGGCATCAACATCATGGAATTCTGCAAGGCGTTCAACGCGCAGACCCAGGAAATGGAAAAGGGATCGCCGATCCCGGTCGTCATCACCTATTACCAGGACAAGTCCTTCACCTTCGTCATGAAGACGCCGCCGGTGAGCTACTTCCTGAAAAAGGCGGCGAACTTGACTTCGGGTTCGAAAGAGCCGGGCAAGATCAAGGCCGGCACGATCGGTCGCGACAAGGTGCGCGCCATCGCCGAACAGAAGATGAAGGATCTGAACGCAAACGACGTCGAGGCGGCCATGCGCATGGTCGAGGGCTCCGCCCGCTCGATGGGTCTGGAAGTGGTGGGCTGAGATCATGGCAAAGATTGCAAAGCGTGTATCGAAGTCCCGCGACGGCATCGACCCCAACAAGGCCTATGCCCTTGGTGAGGCGCTGAAGCTGCTCAAGGACCGTTCGACGGTGAAGTTCGACGAGACCATCGAAGTTGCGATGAACCTCGGCGTCGACCCGCGCCATGCCGACCAGATGGTCCGCGGCGTGGTCAACCTGCCGAACGGCACCGGCCGCTCTGTCCGCGTCGCCGTGTTCGCACGTGGCGGCAAGGCCGATGAGGCTCGCGCCGCCGGCGCCGACATCGTCGGTGCCGAGGATCTGGTCGACATCGTCCAGAAGGGCACGATCGACTTCGATCGCTGCATCGCCACGCCGGACATGATGCCGCTGGTCGGCCGTCTGGGCAAGGTGCTGGGCCCGCGCGGCATGATGCCGAACCCGAAGGTCGGCACCGTCACCACCGACGTCGCCGCCGCCGTCAAGGCATCGAAGGGCGGCGCTGTCGAGTTCCGCGTCGAGAAGGCCGGCATCGTTCATGCCGGCGTCGGCAAGGTTTCGTTCGACGTCAAGGCGCTGGAAGAAAACGTCCGCGCCTTCGCCGATGCCGTGACCAAGGCAAAGCCGGCTGGCGCCAAGGGCAACTACGTCAAGAAGGTGTCGGTCACCTCGACGATGGGCCCGGGCCTCAAGCTCGACGTCTCGACGCTCGCAGCGTCTTGATACGAACATCTGGATCGGCTGCCAAGGCGCTGATCCGCAAGTGAATTCCGGGCCTCCGACTTGTCGGCGGCCCGGTACCGGAAGTCGAGAGGCTTCCGGACATCCTGTCCGAGATTGCAGGCGGCCCAGAAGCCTTAATTGAATTGGGCCTGCATGAGACGGGTGAAAACCTGACAACGGAGCGACAAGCTCCAATGAAAGGTTCGAACCGTGTTTGCCTTTTGTCTGCGCATCTCCGGCTTGCCGTCGATGTGGCGAAAGGGGGCAGGATCCTCGAGCGTCGTTCGGGAGATCTGTAATGGATGGCCCGGCCGGCAAAAAGGCAACCCGACGCCTGTCCCACTAGCGGGGCAGGGGTCAACTGGAGATAGGCAGTGGACAGAGCGGAAAAACGCGAACTCGTCACGGGCCTGAATGGTGCTTTTGCAGGCGCTGGTTCAGTCGTCGTGGCCCACTACGCCGGTATCACCGTCGCGCAAATGAACGACCTTCGGTCGAAAATGCGCGCTGCCGGTGGCACCGTCAAAGTCGCGAAGAACCGTCTCGCCAAAATCGCTCTTCAGGGCACGGACTCCGCATCGATCATCGACCTGTTCAAGGGACAGACGCTGATCGCTTATTCGGAGGATCCGATTGCGGCGCCGAAGGTCGCGTCCGATTTCGCCAAGGGAAATGACAAGTTGGTCATTCTCGGCGGCGCAATGGGCACCACCTCGCTCAACGCCGACGGTGTGAAGGCACTCGCCACACTTCCGTCGCTCGATGAGCTGCGCGCCAGGCTGGTTGGCATGATCGCCACGCCGGCAACCCGGATCGCCCAGATCGTCAATGCGCCAGCGGCTTCGGTCGCGCGCGTCATCGGCGCTTACGCCCGGAAGGACGAGGCGGCATGAGGCCGTTCCTCGCTATCACAAACACACGTTCGAACCTGATGAAGGAATACAACAATGGCTGATCTGGCAAAGATCGTAGACGACCTTTCGAAGCTGACCGTCCTCGAGGCGGCCGAGCTGTCGAAGCTTCTGGAAGAAAAGTGGGGCGTTTCGGCTGCTGCTCCGGTGGCGGTTGCCGCTGCCGGCGGCGCTGCCGCTGCTGCTGCTCCGGCTGAGGAAAAGACGGAATTCGACGTCGTCCTCACCGAGGCAGGCGCTCAGAAGATCAACGTCATCAAGGAAGTCCGCGCCATCACCGGCCTGGGCCTCAAGGAAGCCAAGGATCTGGTCGAAGCAGCTCCGAAGCCGGTCAAGGAAGCCGTTTCCAAGGCTGACGCTGAGAAGTTCAAGGCCCAGCTGGAAGCAGCCGGCGCCAAGGTCGACCTGAAGTAAGCGTAAAAGCGGCGGGCGGCCTCGCGCCGTCCGCCACTCCCTTCATCAGAGGGGAGGATGCGTAGCGCGAGATGTACGAGAACCTCTTTCCTGAGGGCCGAAACCGGCCTTCAGGAAACGGGTTTTCTCCCGTTTTAGCCGTCGCCGCCAGGCGGCGGGAAACAGATCAGGGGCCGCCGCCGAGGTGGCCGCGCATGCAAGGTGAGCCGCGGCGAGGCTCGCCCCGAGTTTATAGCTAAGGAGCGACGATGGCCCAGACCCAGACTTTCAATGGCCGCAGACGCGTACGCAAGTTCTTCGGAAAGATTCCGGAAGTTGCGGAGATGCCGAACCTGATCGAGGTTCAAAAAGCATCCTATGACCAGTTCCTGATGGTGGCGGAGCCCAAGGGTGGGCGTCCGGACGAGGGACTGCAGGCCGTTTTCAAGTCGGTTTTCCCGATCTCCGATTTCTCCGGCTCCTCGATGCTGGAGTTCGTGAAGTACGAGTTCGAAGGACCGAAATTCGACGTTGACGAATGCCGTCAGCGCGACCTGACCTATGCCGCGCCACTCAAGGTGACGCTGCGCCTCATCGTGTTCGATATCGACGAGGATACCGGCGCAAAGTCGATCAAGGACATCAAGGAGCAGGACGTCTATATGGGCGACATGCCGCTCATGACGCTCAACGGCACCTTCATCGTCAATGGCACGGAGCGCGTCATCGTCTCGCAGATGCACCGTTCGCCGGGCGTCTTCTTCGACCATGACAAGGGCAAGTCGCACTCCTCGGGCAAGCTTTTGTTTGCGGCGCGCGTCATTCCCTATCGCGGTTCGTGGCTCGACATCGAGTTCGATTCCAAGGACGTCGTGCACGCCCGCATCGACCGCCGCCGCAAGATTCCGGTGACGTCGCTCTTGATGGCGCTCGGCATGGACGGCGAAGAAATCCTGTCGACCTTCTACAACAAGATCACCTACAAGCGCGCCGGTGACCACTGGCGCATCCCGTTCAACGTCGAGCGTTTCCGCGGCCTGAAGGCCGTTGGCGACCTCGTCGATGCCGACACCGGCGAAGTTGTCGTCGAGGCCGGCAAGAAGATCACCGCCCGCCAGGCAAGAGCGCTTGGCGAAAAGGGTCTGAAGGCGATCAAGGCGACCGACGAGGATCTGCTCGGCAATTACCTGGCCGAGGACATCGTCAACTACGGCACCGGAGAGATTTTCCTCGAAGCCGGCGACGAGATCGACGAAAAGACGCTGAAGGTGCTGCTCGGCACGGGCGAAAGCGAGATCAAGGTTCTCGACATCGACCACGTCAATGTCGGCGCCTACATCCGCAATACGCTCAACGTCGACAAGAACGAGAGCCGCCAGGACGCACTGTTCGACATCTACCGTGTCATGCGCCCGGGCGAGCCGCCGACGCTTGAAACCGCCGAAGCCATGTTCAACTCGCTGTTCTTCGACTCGGAGCGCTACGACCTGTCGGCCGTCGGCCGCGTCAAGATGAACATGCGCCTCGAGCTCAAGGCTGAGGATACCGTGCGCGTGCTGCGCAAGGATGACATCCTGGCCGTGGTCAAGACGCTGGTCGAACTGCGCGACGGCAAGGGCGAGATCGACGACATCGACAATCTCGGCAACCGCCGCGTGCGTTCTGTCGGCGAGCTGATGGAGAACCAGTACCGCGTCGGCCTGCTGCGCATGGAGCGCGCGATCAAGGAACGTATGTCCTCGATCGAGATCGATACGGTGATGCCGCAGGACCTGATCAACGCCAAGCCGGCGGCTGCCGCCGTGCGCGAGTTCTTCGGTTCCTCGCAGCTGTCGCAGTTCATGGATCAGACCAACCCGCTGTCGGAGATCACCCACAAGCGCCGCCTGTCGGCACTTGGCCCGGGCGGTCTGACCCGCGAGCGCGCCGGCTTCGAAGTGCGCGACGTGCACCCGACGCATTACGGCCGCATCTGCCCGATCGAGACGCCGGAAGGCCCGAACATCGGTCTGATCAACTCGCTGGCGACCTTCGCGCGCGTCAACAAGTACGGCTTCATCGAAAGCCCGTACCGCAAGATCGTCAACGGCAAGCTGACCAATGAGGTCGTCTATCTCTCCGCTATGGAAGAGTCCAAGCACCACGTCGCGCAGGCCAATGCCGAGCTCGACAAGAATGGTGGTTTCGTCGACGAATTCGTCATTTGCCGCAGCGCCGGCGAAGTGATGATGGCGCCGCGCGAAAACGTCGATCTGATGGACGTGTCGCCCAAGCAGATGGTGTCCGTGGCCGCGGCGCTGATCCCGTTCCTCGAGAACGACGACGCCAACCGCGCGCTGATGGGCTCCAACATGCAGCGTCAGGCCGTGCCGCTGGTGCGCGCCGAAGCGCCGTTCGTAGGCACCGGCATGGAGCCGATCGTTGCCCGTGACTCGGGCGCCGCCATCGGCGCCCGCCGCGGCGGCATCGTCGACCAGGTGGACGCGACGCGTATCGTCATCCGCGCCACGGAAGATCTCGATCCCGGCAAGTCGGGCGTCGACATCTACCGGCTGATGAAGTTCCAGCGTTCGAACCAGAACACCTGCATCAACCAGCGTCCGCTGGTGCGCATGGGCGACCGCGTCAACAAGGGCGACATCATCGCCGACGGTCCGTCGACCGAGCTCGGCGATCTGGCGCTCGGCCGCAACGTGCTGGTCGCGTTCATGCCGTGGAACGGCTACAACTACGAGGACTCGATCCTGCTCTCCGAGCGCATCGTGGCCGACGACGTCTTCACCTCGATCCACATCGAGGAATTCGAGGTCATGGCCCGCGACACCAAGCTTGGACCGGAGGAAATCACACGCGACATTCCGAACGTTTCGGAAGAAGCGCTGAAGAACCTCGACGAAGCCGGCATCGTCTATATCGGCGCGGAAGTGCAGCCGGGCGACATCCTGGTCGGCAAGATCACGCCGAAGGGCGAAAGCCCGATGACGCCGGAAGAAAAGCTCCTGCGCGCCATCTTCGGTGAAAAGGCGTCCGACGTTCGCGACACCTCGATGCGCATGCCTCCGGGCACCTTCGGCACCGTCGTCGAAGTGCGCGTCTTCAACCGCCACGGCGTCGAGAAGGACGAGCGCGCCATGGCGATCGAACGCGAGGAGATCGAACGCCTCGCCAAGGACCGCGACGACGAGCAGGCGATCCTCGACCGCAACGTCTATTCGCGGCTTTCCGACGTTCTCGTCGGCAAGGAAGCGATTGCCGGGCCGAAGGGCTTCAAGAAGGGCTCGAAGCTGTCGAAGGATACGCTGGACGAGTATCCGCGTTCGCAGTGGTGGCAGTTTGCAGTGGAGAACGAAAAGCTCCAGAGCGAACTGGAAGCCCTGCGTGGCCAGTACGACGATTCCAAGAAGGCGCTCGAGCAGCGCTTCATGGACAAGGTCGAGAAGGTCCAGCGCGGCGACGAAATGCCTCCGGGCGTCATGAAGATGGTCAAGGTCTTCGTGGCCGTGAAGCGCAAGATGCAGCCGGGCGACAAGATGGCGGGACGTCACGGCAACAAGGGTGTCGTGTCGCGGATCGTTCCGGTCGAGGACATGCCTTTCCTCGAGGACGGCACGCATGCCGATATCGTGCTCAACCCGCTGGGTGTGCCGAGCCGCATGAATGTCGGCCAGATCCTGGAAACGCATCTGGGCTGGGCATGCGCGGGCATGGGCAAGAAGATCGGCGAGCTGATCGACGCGTACAAGACGGCTGGAGACATCAAGCCGTTGCGCAAGACGCTCGAGAGCTTCATCCCAGCCAACGACCGCAACGAGCCGGTCCGCGAATATGACGACGAGAGCATCGTTCGCCTCAGCGAGCAGATGCGCCGCGGCGTCTCTATCGCGACACCGGTGTTCGACGGCGCGCATGAAGTCGACATCAACATCATGCTGGAGCAGGCGGGCCTGCACACCAGCGGTCAGTCGCAGCTCTATGACGGACGCACCGGCGAGCCGTTCGATCGCAAGGTGACGATGGGCTATATCTATATGCTCAAGCTTCACCACCTGGTGGACGACAAGATCCACGCGCGTTCGATCGGTCCGTACTCGCTCGTTACCCAGCAGCCGCTGGGCGGCAAGGCGCAGTTCGGTGGCCAGCGCTTCGGCGAAATGGAGGTCTGGGCGCTGGAAGCCTATGGCGCCGCCTACACGCTGCAGGAAATGCTGACGGTGAAGTCGGACGATGTCGCCGGCCGCACCAAGGTCTACGAGGCGATCGTGCGCGGCGACGACACGTTCGAGGCCGGCATTCCCGAGAGCTTCAACGTGCTCGTCAAGGAAATGCGGTCTCTCGGCCTCAATGTCGAGCTGGAGAATACCAAGCTCGACGACAACCCTGTCCGGCTGCCAGATGCTGCCGAATAGGGGCGCGGCCGAGTAAGCAAGACATCCGGTCGCGGAACGCCGCGACCGGATGCAACAAATTCTACGGCCAGTGGGCCGACCACTCAGCGGGCATTTGGCCCGCGTTAGATGCAAGGGGTTTTCGAGGACCCCGAAAAGGAGAACGGCATGAACCAAGAGGTCATGAATCTCTTCAATCCGCAGGCGCCGGCGCAGGTGTTCGATTCCATCCGGATATCGCTCGCCAGCCCTGAGAAGATTCTGTCCTGGTCGTTCGGCGAGATCAAGAAG
This sequence comes from Mesorhizobium sp. LSHC412B00, assembly GCF_000503035.1. NCBI lineage: Bacteria > Pseudomonadati > Pseudomonadota > Alphaproteobacteria > Hyphomicrobiales > Phyllobacteriaceae > Mesorhizobium > Mesorhizobium sp. LSHC412B00. The sequence continues at coordinate 496,445 of NZ_AYWB01000003.1, forward strand.
CCGGAGACCATCAACTACCGCACCTTCAAGCCGGAGCGTGACGGTCTGTTCTGCGCGCGCATTTTTGGCCCGATCAAGGACTATGAATGCCTGTGCGGCAAGTACAAGCGCATGAAGTACAAGGGCGTCATCTGCGAAAAGTGCGGCGTCGAAGTCACGCTGTCGCGCGTTCGCCGCGAACGCATGGGCCACATCGAGCTGGCGGCACCTGTCGCTCACATCTGGTTCCTGAAGTCGCTGCCGTCGCGCATCGGCACACTGCTCGACATGACGCTGAAGGACATCGAGCGCGTCCTCTACTTCGAGAACTACATCGTCACCGAGCCTGGCCTCACCGCGCTGAAGGAGCACCAGCTGCTCAGCGAGGAAGAGTACATGATCGCCGTCGACGAATATGGCGAGGATTCGTTCACCGCCATGATCGGTGCCGAGGCCATTCATGACCTTCTGGCCGGCATGGACCTGGAGAAGATCGCCGGCGACCTGCGTTCGGAACTGGCTTCGACCACGTCCGAGCTGAAGCAGAAGAAGTATCTGAAGCGACTCAAGGTCGTCGAGAACTTCATGGAGTCCGGCAACCGTCCGGAATGGATGATCATGAAGGTGGTTCCGGTGATCCCGCCGGACCTGCGCCCGCTGGTTCCTCTGGATGGTGGACGTTTCGCGACGTCCGACCTGAACGATCTCTATCGCCGCGTCATCAACCGCAACAACCGTCTGAAGCGGCTGATCGAGCTGCGCGCCCCCGGCATCATCGTGCGCAATGAAAAGCGCATGCTGCAGGAAGCCGTCGATGCGCTGTTCGACAACGGCCGTCGCGGCCGCGTCATCACCGGCGCCAACAAGCGTCCGCTGAAGTCGCTGTCCGACATGTTGAAGGGCAAGCAGGGCCGGTTCCGCCAGAACCTGCTCGGCAAGCGCGTCGACTATTCGGGCCGTTCGGTCATCGTCACCGGTCCGGAGCTCAAGCTGCACCAATGCGGCCTGCCGAAGAAGATGGCGCTCGAACTGTTCAAGCCGTTCATCTACGCCCGCCTCGACGCCAAGGGGTTCTCCTCGACCGTCAAGCAGGCCAAGAAGCTGGTCGAGAAGGAGCGTCCGGAAGTCTGGGATATCCTCGACGAGGTCATTCGCGAGCATCCGGTGCTCTTGAACCGTGCGCCGACGCTGCACCGCCTCGGCATCCAGGCGTTCGAGCCGATCCTGATCGAAGGCAAGGCGATCCAGCTGCATCCGCTGGTCTGCACGGCCTTCAACGCCGACTTCGACGGCGACCAGATGGCCGTTCACGTGCCGCTGTCGCTGGAAGCGCAGCTTGAAGCCCGCGTGCTGATGATGTCGACCAACAACATCCTGCACCCGGCTTCCGGCGCGCCGATCATCGTGCCGTCGCAGGACATGGTCCTGGGTCTCTACTATCTCTCGATCGTCAATCAGAACGAGCCGGGCGAAGGCATGGTGTTTGCCGACATGGGCGAACTCCAGCATGCGCTCGAGACCAAGGCGGTGACGCTGCACTCCAAGATCAAGGGTCGCTTCCGCACGGTCGACGCCGAAGGCAAGGTCGTGTCGAAAATCTACGACACCACGCCTGGCCGCATGATCATCGGCGAACTGCTGCCGAAGAACGTCAACGTGCCTTACGAGACCGCCAACCAGGAGATGACCAAGAAGAACATCTCCAAGATGATCGACACCGTCTACCGCCACTGCGGTCAGAAGGAGACGGTCATTTTCTGCGACCGCATCATGGCCCTCGGCTTCAGCCACGCCTGCCGCGCCGGCATTTCGTTCGGCAAGGACGACATGCTGATCCCGGACGCCAAGATCAAGTTGGTTTCCGACACCGAAGCTTTGGCCAAGGAATACGAGCAGCAGTACAATGACGGCCTGATCACTCAGGGCGAGAAGTACAACAAGGTCGTCGACGCCTGGGCCAAGTGCTCGGAAAAGGTCGCCGACGAGATGATGGCCCGCATCAAGGCCGTCGAGTTCGAGGACAGTGGCCGTCAAAAGCCGATGAACTCGATCTACATGATGTCGCATTCGGGTGCGCGTGGTTCGCCCACCCAGATGCGTCAGCTCGCCGGCATGCGCGGCCTGATGGCAAAGCCCTCGGGTGAAATCATCGAGACGCCGATCATCTCGAACTTCAAGGAAGGCCTGACCGTGCTCGAGTACTTCAACTCGACCCACGGCGCCCGCAAGGGTCTGGCCGACACCGCCTTGAAGACGGCGAACTCGGGTTACCTCACCCGTCGTCTGGTCGACGTGGCGCAGGACTGCATCGTCAACTCCGTGGATTGCGGCACCGACAAGGGCCTCACCATGCAGCCGATCGTCGATGCCGGTCAGGTCGTTGCTTCGGTCGGTCAGCGCGTGCTGGGCCGCACCTCGCTCGACGACATCACGCATCCGGTTTCGGGCGAAGTTCTGGTCAAGGCCGGAACGCTGATGGACGAACGTGACGTGGAAAAGATCGAAAAGGCCGGCGTGCAGTCGGTCCGCATTCGCTCGGCACTGACCTGCGAGGTCAGGATCGGCGTGTGCGCGGTCTGCTACGGACGCGATCTTGCCCGCGGCACCCCGGTCAACCAGGGCGAAGCCGTCGGCGTCATCGCGGCGCAGTCGATCGGCGAGCCGGGCACCCAGCTCACCATGCGTACCTTCCACATGGGCGGTACGGCGCAGGTGGTGGACAGCTCGTTCCTTGAAGCCTCGTATGAGGGCAAGGTCGAGATCCGCAACCGCAACGTGGTGCGCAACTCGGACGGCCAGCAGATGGTCATGGGCCGCAACATGGCGGTGCTGATCCTCGACGAAGCCGGCAAGGAGCGTGCCTCGCATCGCCTTACCTATGGTTCGCGCATCTTCGTGGACGATGGCGACAAGGTGAAGCGGGGCCAGCGTATCGCCGAATGGGATCCCTATACCCGCCCTGTCCTTACCGAAATCGAAGGCAAGGTGTCGTACGAGGATCTGGTCGACGGCATTTCCGTTCAGGAAACGGCCGACGAATCGACCGGCATCACCAAGCGCGAGGTCATCGACTGGCGCTCGACGCCACGCGGCAACGACCTCAAGCCGGCGATCGCCATCCTTGACCCCAAGGGCAAGGTCGGCAAGCTGTCGAAGGGCGGCGACGCCCGCTTCCTGCTCTCGGTCGAGGCCATTCTTTCGGTCGAGCCGGGTTCGCAGGTTCGTCCCGGCGACGTTTTGGCGCGTATCCCGATGGAAAGCGCGAAGACCAAGGACATCACCGGCGGTCTGCCGCGTGTTGCCGAGCTGTTCGAGGCACGTCGTCCGAAGGATCACGCCATCATCGCCGAGATCGATGGCACGATCCGCTTCGGCCGCGACTACAAGAACAAGCGCCGCATCATCATCGAGCCGCATGACTCGACGCTTGAGCCGGTCGAATACCTGATCCCGAAGGGCAAGCCGTTCCATCTCCAGGACGGCGACGTCATCGAGAAGGGCGACTACATCCTCGACGGCAATCCGGCGCCGCACGACATCCTGGCGATCAAGGGCGTGGAAGCACTTGCTTCCTACCTCGTGAACGAAATCCAGGAAGTCTACCGTCTGCAGGGCGTGTCGATCAACGACAAGCACATCGAGGTGATCGTTCGCCAGATGCTGCAGAAGGTTGAGATCACGGTACAGGGCGACTCGACCTACATTCCGGGCGACCACGTCGACGTGATCGAACTGGAAGAGGTCAACGAGCGCCTGGTCGAGGACGGCAAGAAGCCGGCCGAAGGCCAGCCGGTGCTGCTGGGCATAACCAAGGCCTCGCTGCAGACGCCTTCCTTCATCTCGGCCGCCTCCTTCCAGGAGACGACCAGGGTGCTGACCGAAGCTGCGGTTGCCGGCAAGACCGACATGCTGCAGGGCCTGAAGGAAAACGTCATCGTCGGCCGGCTGATCCCGGCCGGTACCGGCGGCACGATGAGCCAGATCCGGCGCATCGCCACCTCGCGCGACGAACTGATCATCGACGAGCGCCGCAAGGCGTCCGGTGTCGAGGTCGCCGAGCCGATGCTGACCGACATGGTCAACGCCGCGCAGTAAGCGCGGTAGGACGAGAAGAAGGAAGGGGGCCCCAGTGGCCCCTTTTCGCGTTTTGACCCCCATCGAATCGAGGAAAACATGAGCAAGAAGGTTTGGACTGACGTCGACGACTACATCGTTTCCTCTCTCTTCGAGGCAGATCCCATCCTCGAAGCGGTGCTTGCGGCCAACCGCGACCAGGGCCTGCCGGCCATCGACGTATCGCCGGCGCAGGGCAAGCTGCTGTCGCTGCTGGTCCGCATCAGCGGCGCCAGGAAGGTGCTGGAGATCGGCACGCTTGGCGGCTACTCGACCATCTGGATGGCAAGGGGATTGCCCGTCGGCGGCAAGATCGTGACGCTCGAACTCGAGCCGCATCATGCAAAAGTCGCGCACTCGAATCTCGAGCGGGCAGGGGTGCCGGACAAGGTCGAGCTCAGGATCGGCCCCGCGCTTCAGTCGCTTGAGACGCTGGCTGCCGAAAATGCCGGTCCGTTCGATCTGATCTTCATCGACGCGGACAAGCCGAACAACCCGAATTATCTGTCATGGGCCATGCGCCTGTCGCGGCCGGGGACGGTCATCATCTGCGACAACGTCATCCGCGACGGCACCGTGCTCAACGACGATGGCCGTGACGCGTATGTCGAAGGCGCACGCGGTGCGTTTTCCTTCATCGGCGGCGACAAGCGCCTGGACGGCACCGCCATCCAGACCGTCGGCGCCAAAGGCTATGACGGCTTTGCGATTGCGATCATCGAGTAAGGCTGCATGGTGAGTGTCCGGACTGCGGTCCGGCAGAACTCATCGTTCAATCGAAGAACGCTCCCACCACATTGCGCTTGCCGAGCATGAAGGCGTCGGCCACGTGCTGCAGGGGTGCCAAATCGACATCGGAGACGCCGGCGCGTACGATTTCAGCGAAGCGCCGGTAAAGCTGGGGATATTCGGCCTCCGGCTCGTCGTGAACCACCTTGCCGTCGATGGCGAGCTTGGTGCCGCCGCCGGACAGCACCATCTTGCCCTTGTCGGTGTCGGCCAGGATGTCCCAGCTCTGTGGTCCCGTCTGCAGCCAGTCGAGCTCCATGGTCACCGGCAACCCATCCGAGGTACGGAAGGTCACGTGGGCCGCCACAGGCGAGGCGCGGTTTTCCGGGAAGTCGAGGACGGCCGAGGTGATGAACATCGCCGGCAGGATGTGGGTTGCGATCGACAGTGCGTTTATGCCGGGATCGAAGACGCCGAAACCGCCCGGCGCCCAGATCCAATCCTGGTTCGGATGCCAGCGGCGGACATCTTCCTTCCAGGCGATGGCAGCCGAGTTGACCTTGGCCGACGCTAGGAAGGCGCGCGCGGCCTCCACTGCCGGCGCGTAGCGCGAATGCCAGCTGGCGAACAGTGAAACGCCATTGGCTGCCGCCAGCTGCTTCAGGTCCTCGACCTCACTGACCGTAGCGCCCGGCGGCTTCTCCAGGAAAACATGCTTCTTCGCCATCAGCGCGGTGCGTGCCGCGTCGTAGCGGAACTGCGGCGGCATGCACAGCGAGACGGCCTCGAGGTCGGGCACCGCGTCGAGCATCGCCTCAATGGTCGGAAAATTCGGGATGCCGTCCACCTTGCCGTGCCGGCTGGCAGCGGCGATGAGGCGGTAGTCCGCATCCTTGGCCACTGCCGGCAGATGCTGGTCGCGCACGATCTTGCCGACGCCGACGATGCCGAGCTTGATGGGACCATTGTTCGAGGGCATGGGAACTCCGCGGATTCGAATTTGGCTGGTTAAGTCGCCCGGTTCTTAGCAGAGAACCGGTGCCGGGCAAGCCGGCGCGGTGACAGGCGCAAGCAGCCGGCGACGCTCAGAGCGGAACCTCGAACGTAACGATCGACACTTCGCCTTCGAGCGCGCCCTGGAAGGCCGACAGATGCGGCTCCTCGTCGGGTACGCCCTCCATATCGCCGATCTGGTCGAGCTCAGCTTCGGCATAGCCTTCGGCGGCGAGCGATTCGAGCGCCCGGCGCACGGCCGAATCGTCGTCGGGCGCGACCAGCATCACATGCACGCCTTCCGGCTTGCCGCCCTTCTTTTTCCAGACGCGGCCGGTGATGATGGTGACCGGGCGCTCCTCATTGTCGTTCACGGGCTGATTCCTTTTGAGACGGGTGCGGGCGAGGGGATTTGCGCTGTCCATGGTGCCTTTTGCCATGAAGAACCCGCGCATGACAGCCAAAAGCCGGTCACTTTCTTGTCTGCGCGGGTCACTTTCTTCCTCTGCCTTGCAAAATGAAGAAAGAAAATTACATGCGTCTTTCACATGGCTGCCAAGCCGTCGTCAGCGCGCAATATTTGGCGTGCCGGGGTTGACGGTTCACGGTCTTGCGAGTAGAAGCCGCCCAGTCAGAACCGATGTGAGGCTCTCCCTTCCGAAGCGACACGCTTTGGAGTTTGCCTCAAACAGGGTTCGTTTTACGAGCGAAAAGACATTTCCGGCGCGCATGAAGCGGTTCCCGCTTCCTCTGCATTTTGTTCGGGCAGGACCGCGAGGCGCGGTTTATGGCCCGAATTTGCGTATGGAATTGGCGCTTTGAGCGGCCCTGACCGGGCGAGACACGGAATTGAGAGACAAGAGGGTTTAATGCCTACCGTCAACCAGCTGATCCGCAAGCCGCGCATTGCGCCGGTGAAGCGCAACAAGGTCCCGGCCATGCAGCAGAACCCGCAGAAGCGGGGCGTCTGCACGCGCGTCTATACAACGACGCCGAAGAAGCCGAACTCGGCACTGCGCAAGGTGGCCAAGATCCGCCTGACCAACGGCTTTGAAGTGATCGGCTACATCCCCGGCGAAGGCCACAACCTTCAGGAACACTCCGTGGTCATGATCCGCGGCGGCCGCGTCAAGGATCTTCCGGGCGTGCGCTACCACATCATCCGCGGCGTGCTCGACACGCAGGGCGTGAAGAACCGCAAGCAGCGCCGTTCGAAGTACGGCGCCAAGCGTCCGAAGTAAGGGGCGTCCGAAGTAAGATTTTCCGGCCCTGGCGCTGCTTGAATGCGTCGGGCTACGAGATTGAGAGACAAAAGCCATGTCGCGTCGTCACAGTGCAGAAAAGCGTGAGATCAATCCGGACCCGAAGTTCGGCGATCTGATCGTCACCAAGTTCATGAACGCCGTCATGTATGACGGCAAGAAGTCGGTTGCCGAGACCATCGTCTACGGTGCGCTCGACCAGGTTCAGTCGAAGACCAAGCAGGAGCCGGTCACCGTCTTCCATCAGGCGCTCGACAATGTCGCGCCGCATGTGGAAGTCCGGTCGCGCCGCGTCGGCGGCGCTACCTACCAGGTTCCGGTCGATGTGCGCCCCGAGCGCCGCCAGGCCCTGGCGATCCGCTGGCTGATTGCAGCTGCGCGCAACCGCAACGAGACCACCATGGTCGACCGCCTCTCCGGCGAGCTGATGGACGCGGCCAATAACCGCGGCACCGCCGTGAAGAAGCGTGAAGACACCCACAAGATGGCAGAAGCCAACCGCGCTTTCGCGCACTACCGCTGGTAAAGCGCGAACGAGACTGAGAAGGCATCCACGATGGCCCGCGAATACAAAATCGAAGACTACCGCAATTTCGGTATCATGGCGCATATTGACGCCGGCAAGACGACGACCACCGAGCGCGTCCTCTATTACACGGGCAAGTCGCACAAGATCGGCGAAGTCCACGACGGCGCTGCCACCATGGATTGGATGGAGCAGGAGCAGGAACGCGGCATCACCATCACGTCCGCCGCCACCACGACCTTCTGGAAGGGTCGCAGCGGCAAGATGTACCGCTTCAACATCATCGACACTCCCGGACACGTCGACTTCACCATCGAAGTCGAGCGTTCGCTGCGCGTGCTCGACGGCGCCATTGCGCTGCTCGATGCCAATGCCGGTGTCGAGCCGCAGACGGAAACCGTCTGGCGCCAGGCCGACAAGTATAAAGTTCCGCGCATGATCTTCTGCAACAAGATGGATAAGATCGGCGCCGACTTCTACCGCTCGGTCGAGATGATCGGCTCGCGTCTTGGTGCGCATGCCGTCGTCATGCAACTGCCGATCGGCGCTGAGACCGAGTTCAAGGGTGTCGTCGATCTCGTCGAGATGAACGCGCTGGTCTGGCGCGACGAGACGCTGGGCGCTGCCTGGGACGTCGTCGAGATCCCGGCCGACCTGCAGGCTCGCGCCGAAGAATACCGCGAGAAGATGATCGAAGCCGCTGTCGAAATGGACGAGACGGCACTCGAGAATTACCTCGAAGGCAAGATGCCGTCGAATGACGAGATCCGCGCGCTGATCCGCAAGGGCACCATCGCGGTCAAGTTCTACCCGATGTTCTGTGGCTCGGCCTTCAAGAACAAGGGCGTGCAGCCGCTGCTCGACGCCGTCGTCGAATACCTGCCGTCGCCGGCCGATGTTCCCGCCATCAAGGGCGTCGACGCCAAGACCGACGCCGAGATCGAGCGTCATGCCGACGACAACGAGCCGCTGTCGATGCTGGCCTTCAAGATCATGAACGACCCGTTCGTCGGTTCGCTGACCTTTGCCCGCATCTATTCGGGCAAACTGACCAAGGGCATCTCGGTCGATAACACCGTCAAGGGCAAGAAAGAGCGCATCGGCCGCATGCTGCAGATGCATGCGAATTCGCGCGCCGACGTCGAAGAAGCCTTTGCCGGCGACATCGTTGCTCTGGCCGGCCTCAAGGACACGACCACCGGCGACACGCTCAGCGATCCGCTGCACCCGGTCATCCTCGAGCGCATGGAATTCCCCGATCCGGTCATCCAGATCGCCATCGAGCCGAAGACCAAGAACGACCAGGAAAAGATGGGCCTCGCCCTTCACCGCCTGGCCGCCGAGGATCCGTCCTTCCGCGTCAAGACCGACGAGGAAAGCGGCCAGACCATCATTTCGGGCATGGGCGAACTTCACCTCGACATCATCGTCGACCGCATGCGTCGCGAGTTCAAGGTCGAGGCCAATGTCGGCGCGCCGCAGGTGGCTTACCGCGAGACCATCACCCGCAGGCACGAGCAGGACTACACCCACAAGAAGCAGACCGGCGGTACCGGTCAGTTCGCTCGCGTCAAGATCGTGTTCGAACCGAACCCGGAAAGCTCGGAGTTCGAGTTTGAGACCAAGATCGTCGGCGGCGCCGTTCCCAAGGAATACATCCCGGGTGTCGAAAAAGGCATCAACAGCGTCATGTCGTCGGGTCCGTTCGCGGGCTTCCCGATGATCGGCGTCAAGGCGACGCTCATCGACGGCGCGTACCATGATGTTGACTCCAGCGTCCTGGCCTTCGAAATCGCCGGCCGCGCCTGCTTCCGTGAAGCCGCACCCAAGCTTGGCGTGCAGCTGCTCGAGCCGATCATGAAGGTCGAAGTCGTGACGCCGGAAGACTATGTCGGCAGCGTCATCGGCGACCTGAACGGCCGTCGCGGCCAGATCCAGGGCCAGGAAGCGCGTGGCGTGGCTGTCGTCATCAACGCGATGGTGCCGCTGGCCAACATGTTCAAGTACGTCGACAACCTGCGCTCGATGAGCCAGGGCCGCGCGGCCTACACGATGCAGTTCGATCACTATGAGCCTGTGCCGACCGCGGTCGCCCAGGAAGTCCAGAAGAAATACGCGTAACCTGAACGGGTTGCATCGGTAACTTAATTCAAGGCCCGTACGGGCGAGCAGATTGGAGACATCACATGGCAAAAGGTAAATTCGAGCGTAACAAGCCTCATGTGAACATTGGCACGATTGGCCACGTCGATCATGGCAAGACGTCGCTGACGGCGGCGATCACGAAGTATTTTGGCGAGTACAAGCGCTACGACCAGATCGATGCGGCGCCCGAAGAGAAGGCCCGCGGCATCACGATTTCGACGGCGCACGTCGAATACGAGACGGC